>NZ_JAASTZ010000004.1 GCF_014322765.1 Listeria immobilis
CTTAAATTCCAAACTGTATTTTGCCATACAAAAAAACCTCCAAAAGTTAGATTTTCAGGTCCAACTTTTGGGGGTCACTACATTCGGATAGGCTCTTTTATCTGTCATCAAAGTGGAATTTAGTGTATCTATATATCTGATTATTCTGAATAAATCACCCAAACCAAACAAACGAAATCGTTTTATGTTAGATTATCTAACCAACTTAACTGAATCGATCAATAATTCTTGCCTTTATTTAAAAATAGTGTATTATAAACGCATAAATAAAATATTTTATGTTAGCTTATCTAACAAAAGGAGAGTTGAGTATGGAATCAGTATTTATGTTCTTTTGTACTTTATTGGTTTGGTTAATGACACCAGGAATTGCTTTATTTTATGGTGGGATGGTTAGACGCAAAAATGTGTTAAGTACAGCAATGTATAGTTTTAGCTCGATGGCACTTATTTCCATCCTTTGGGTTATAGTTGGTTACTCCTTGGCATTTGCACCAGGAAATGGTTTTATCGGTAGTTTTGATTGGACTTTCCTTCATAATGTCGGATTTGCCGCAAATGATACTTACTCAGATGCTATTCCACACATTTTATTTATGATGTTTCAAATGACTTTTGCTATTTTAACGGTAGCTATCATTTCTGGGGCATTTGCAGAGCGGATGAACTTCTCCGCTTATTTACTATTTATCATTTTATGGTCATTACTCGTTTACTCCCCTGTTGCTCATTGGGTTTGGGGCGATGGCGGTTGGTTAAGAGAACTTGGCGCACTAGATTTTGCTGGTGGTAATGTGGTTCATATAAGTTCTGGGGTTACTGGTTTAGTTCTTGCAATTATGATAGGACGTCGTAAAGAAGCGGATTCTGCTTCTCCTCATAATTTACCTCTTGCTTTAATCGGTGGAATTCTCGTATGGTTTGGTTGGTATGGATTTAATGTTGGTAGCGCCTTAACAATTGATAATATAGCGATGACGGCTTTTGTCAATACTAATACGGCAGCTGCAGCCGGTATCATTGGCTGGGGACTAGTCGAGTGGTTAACTAACAAAAAACCAACCATGCTTGGTACTATTTCAGGTGCAATCGCTGGTTTAGTTTCAATCACACCTGCTGCCGGATTTGTCACGGTTCCAAGTTCACTAATTATCGGTTTTCTTGGTGGCGCACTTTGCTTCTGGGCAGTATTTTGGCTAAAAGGAAAAGTGAAATATGATGATGCGCTTGATGCGTTTGGATTGCACGGAATTGGTGGTATTTGGGGAGGTATTGCAACTGGGCTATTTGCTACCACTAAAATAAATGAAGCTGGTGCAGACGGTCTATTTTACGGCAACGCTTCTTTACTAGTAAAGCAATTCATCGCGATTGGTTCCACAGTGGCTTATGTAGCTATTATAACCGCCTTAATTGTTGTAGTAATCAAATTATTCTTGCCAATCCGTGTAAATGAGGAGCAAGAATATAGAGGACTTGATTTAACATTACATGGTGAAAAAGCGTATCAAGAATAAGGGAGGTAACAATATGTTAGGATTAACTAAAATCGAAATTATTACACGTCCAAACCGTTTTAACCTTTTCCAAAAAGAACTTGCTAAAATCGGCGTCAGTGGTTTAACCGTGACAAAAGCACTTGGAACTGGTCTGGAAAAAGGATTTATCGAGCTCTACCGTGGTACAAAAAAAGAAAGTAACATTCATGAACGAATGAAAATTGAAATTGTTGTATCTACCGTACCTGTAGAGGATGTACTTCGAGTTGTAAAAGAAACACTTCGAACCGGCGAACCTGGCGATGGAAAAGTATTTATTTACCCACTTTCTGAAGTTGTAAAAATTAGCACTGGCGAAACAGGTGTGGATGCATTACAAGATAAACCACAAAAATAAAATAGTTAAAATGGTGAATTAATTAAAAATGGGGCCTCTTTTCTAAAAAATCAATGAGAAATGGCATTTACCACTTCCCCTTCTAGGTTTTTACACTTATAATGAAAAAGGAAGAACGTTAAGTACAGATAAGGAGGCGCAAATTTCCCTATGCGTAAAATCCCCATTTTCACCCTTCTAGCAGCCATACTTCTTTTTGGCGGTTATTATCTTTATCAACATGCATCGTCTAAAGTAGATATTACCTTCAATTTCGTTGTGGATGATAAAGGAACAGACAATACTGTCACAGGCACAATTGATGGCGCTGGAAACAAAGCAGTTACGCTACCACTTTCTAAGGAGAGCTGGAATGCTGTAAAAAAAGGGAATCGCTACAATGTGGAAGCCACTTTTTATAATAAAAATAAAATCAGCTCCGATGAAGCGAAAGAACTGGACGGTCCTTTTTGGTCCAATAATTCCAATCAAGGATTATTAGTAAATAAAGTTCAAGTGGAAAATATTCAAGCATTAAGTGATGATTTTTAATAAAAAAGAATCCGAGTGGTGAACTCGGATTCTTTTTTAGTTAGATTCTTTTTTTACTGTCTCCAGTTTTAACTCAGCAAGTTGAGCTGCACTAACCTCACCCGGCGCATTAGTAAGAGGATCTACTGCACTTCCTGTTTTAGGAAAGGCGATTGTATCTCTCAAGTTGTTTCTTCCGGCTAAAATCATCACAATACGATCTAAGCCAAGTGCGATGCCACCATGCGGAGGTGTACCATACTCCAACGCTTCCATTAAGAAGCCAAATTGTTCCCTTGCCGCTTCATCTGTGAAACCAAGCGCGCGAAACATTGATTCTTGCACATCTTTTTTATAAATACGAAGCGAACCGCCACCAATTTCATAACCATTTAACACAATATCATAGGCCTCTGCCATCACTTTGGAAGAATCGGTTTCAAGCAATGGAATATCTTCTTCTTTTGGCAATGTGAACGGATGGTGTGCCGAAACATAACGTCCCGCTTCTTCATCGTATTCAAATAA
Source organism: Listeria immobilis (assembly GCF_014322765.1). GTDB lineage: Bacteria > Bacillota > Bacilli > Lactobacillales > Listeriaceae > Listeria > Listeria immobilis. The sequence goes on from NZ_JAASTZ010000004.1 coordinate 2,935, forward strand.
TGGCCAATCAGTTACCCATAAAAAGGCTAATTCTTCTTCATTAATTAAATGTAACTCTTTTCCGAGTTTATTACGTAATGCGCCAAGAGAAGCAGCAACAATATCTGCTTTATCAGCAGCAAATAGCAATAAATCTCCGTCTTCTGCTTGTAAAACTTTCATTAATTCTTGCGCTTTTTCCGCTTGAAAGAACTTAGCGATCGGGCCTTTTAATTCTCCAGCTTCCACTTTAAGCCACGCAAGACCTTTAGCACCGTGGCTAGCAACGAATACACCTAGCGCATCTAAATCCTTACGAGAAAAATTAGTTGCAGCTCCTTTAGCATTAATGGCTTTTACCTCGCCACCACTCTCTACCGCTGATTGGAATACTTTAAAATCAACGTCTTTTACAACCTCTGAAACATTTTGTAATTCCATATCAAATCGTATATCAGGTTTATCGCTTCCGAAACGATCCATTGCTTCTTTATAAGTCATTCGTGGGAAAGGTTTTTGAATTTGAATACCTTTTGCTTCTTTCACTACTTCAATAAGCATATCTTCCGTGATAGCTTGGATTTCTTCTTTTGTTAAAAAGCTTGTCTCTAAATCTATTTGGGTAAATTCCGGCTGGCGGTCCCCACGTAAATCTTCATCTCGGAAGCAACGAACGATTTGGTAATATTTATCAAATCCAGCAGTCATTAACAATTGTTTTAAAATTTGTGGTGATTGTGGCAATGCATAGAAATTACCTGGATAAACTCGGCTTGGTACAAGATAGTCGCGCGCCCCTTCTGGAGTACTTTTGGTTAAATAAGGGGTTTCAATATCAAAGAAACCAAGCGCATCTAATTTATTTCTAAATGTTCTAGTAACGGTATGACGCATTTTGAAAATATTATTCATTTCAGGACGACGTAAATCTAAATAACGATATTTTAAGCGAAGTTCATCTGAAACATTCACGCCATCTTCTATATAAAATGGTGGCGTTTTCGATGTATTTAAAATAGTAATTTCTTCTGCAAAAATTTCAATTCTCCCAGTAGCTAATTTTTCGTTAATGGCATTTTCAGCACGGGCACTAACCTTCCCTTTAATTGTAACCACAAATTCATTTCTTACACTATCTGCAATCGCGAGCGCTTCTTTAGATGCTTCTGGATTGAAGACCACCTGTACAATGCCTTCTCGGTCACGCAAATCAATGAAAATCAATCCTCCTAGATCACGGCGTTTTTGTACCCAACCATGAAGGATGACGCTTTGCCCAATATGAGCTTCATTTAACTCTCCGCAGTAACTTGTACGTTTCTCCATTTACTTCTCCTCCTTGGTATCTATTAGCTTCTTTTGTATTACTATATCTAAATTATCTTCAAAAATAGATTCTTGTTCACCAGTTTCCATGTTCTTCAATTGGTATTTACCGGTTTGCAGTTCTTCCTCACCAAGAATAATCGTATAAACAGCATTTTTTCGGTTTGCATCTTTGAGTTGCGCCTTTAATTTTCGTTTTAAATAGTCTTTTTCTGCACTAATTCCATTTTTTCGAAGTTTATTTACAAGTGTGACTGCTTTTAATTCTGCTTCTGGTTGTGCAGTAATAACATAAACTTCTAATGGTTTTTTCGCTGGAGTTTGGATATTTGCTTTCTCAAGAGCTAATAAAATACGTTCTACACCCAGACCAAACCCAATTCCTGGTGTATCCGGACCACCAAATTCTTTCACTAAGCCGTGGTATCTCCCGCCGCCACAAAGGGTTGTCTTAGCACCAAATCCTTCTTCCTCACTCATAATTTCGAAAGTAGTATGGTTATAATAATCAAGTCCGCGAACCATTGTTGGATCAATTTCAAATGGAATCTCTAGCGCATGCAAATATGTTTGGACTTTATTAAAATAAGAAGTGGATGCTTCATTTAAATAATCTAAAATAGAGGGTGCTGTTTGGATAAGTGGATTGTCATGATCCTTTTTACAATCTAAAATACGCAGTGGATTTTTGTGTAATCGCACTTGGCATTCAGAACAAAATTCATCTATATGAGGCTCAAAATGACTTACTAATGCCTCACGATGTTTTAAGCGGCTTTCTTTATCGCCTAGACTATTAATGACCAATTTGATATTTTGCAAACCAATGCGAGTAATAAACTCCATCGCTAGGGAGATAACTTCTACATCAATTGAGGCATCATCACTACCAATTGCCTCTATTCCCATTTGAGTAAATTGGCGTTGTCTACCTCCTTGTGGGCGTTCATAGCGGAACATTGGTTCATTATAATACATTTTGATTGGCTGGCTCACATCACCGTATAATTTATGCTCAACGAAAGCACGAACAACCGAAGCAGTTCCTTCTGGTCGTAAAGTGAGGCTTCTACCGCCTTTATCTTGAAAAGTGTACATTTCTTTTGAGACAATATCAGTAGAATCGCCAACTCCTCGTTCAAACAGCTCAGTATGTTCAAAAATAGGTGTTCGAATTTCTTGATATTGGTAGTTTTCACAAACTGTTGCAAATTCACGCTCTAGAAAATGCCATTTTGCTATCTCTTCTGGTAAAATATCACGTGTCCCTCTTGGTAATTGCATAATTCTTTCCCTCCTTATTTACTTCAACATATAAAGAAAAACCCCCGCCCCTTGTTATAAAAACAAGGGACGAGAGTTTATTTACACCCGTGGTACCACCCTAATTAGAACTAAAAAAGTCCTCACTTAAGTCAGTTAACGCCTGAATACGTTCTTGTTTACTTTTATTCAACAAGAAACCTCGAGAGTGTCTTTTCAGAAAATATGACTATCTTTATCCTTTCAGCCAAATGGGATAAATTCTCTTTATAGCAGGGATTTCCTTACTTTTCTCTGTCGCTAGTTTTAAATATGAATTATTCTAAGATTACTAAAAACACATAGAAAAGTCAACATTTTGTCAAAATTTTTATAAAAACTTACTTTCTAGTTCCATGAAAGCGCATTTTATGGTAACATTTTACTGTCAGATAAAAGTTAATGAGTATATAGGTGGTGTCAGCTTTAAATGAAGAATAAATTCATTTTTATTACCGTTGTCTCCATTTTATTGATTGCAGCAGGTATTGTTACCACAATTGCTATGGCGAACGCAAATTCTGTCGTCGTAAAAGCAGAAGTCATAAATGTCCGCAGCGGTCCTGGATTGGCCTATGATGTAACAAGCCAAGCCAGAAAAAATGAAGTACTCCGGGTAGTCGGTGAAGAAAATCAGTGGTACAAGGTCCAATTAGATAATGGTAACAGTGGTTGGGTTGCAAGCTGGTTAGTTGAAAATACAGAAGTCAGTGCAGCAAGTAACAGTGTCGCTATTGTCAATTCGGATGGCGGTTTAAATGTACGTGAAAAACCAAGTACCTCAAGTAAATCACTCGGCTTACTTAATAACGGTGATCAAGTAACCGTTACAAGTCAACAAAATGGTTGGGCACAAATCCAATATCAAGGAAAAAGTGCTTGGGCTAGTTCCACCTACTTAGATATTCGTGAATCTGTAACAAAAGTAGATGATAGTAATCTGCAAACTGTTACAATTCGTGAAAACTCCACTAATATTCGAAGCGATGCAAGCCGAAATAGTGCTGTCCTTGAAAAAGCTAATTCCGGTCAAAGTTTTGCTATTCAAGGAGTTCAAGGTGACTGGTATCAAATCAGAACAACAAGTGGCACAACCGGTTATGTCGCTAACTGGGTTGTCGATGTCTCGAATAAAGGACAAACAGCTACGCCAAAAAGTAAAACGACCAAATTATCCGAAGCAACTATTGTGATTGATCCTGGTCACGGAGGTAATGATCCCGGTGCAAAAGGCGCAGCAGGAACCATTGAAAAAGAAATGACGTTAAAAACAGCCAACAAAGTGAAGTCCAAACTCGAAGCTAATGGTGCGAAAGTAATTTTAACTAGAGATAGCGATGAATACATTTCTTTAAAATCACGCACAAATAAAGCGGCTAAAAATAATGCCGACGTATTTATTAGCCTTCATTTTGATAGTTTAGAAGACAACAAATCTGGTGTAAGCGGTCAAACGACTTATTATTATGATAATAATGATAAAGCGCTCGCTAAAAGCATTAATACAAGCCTTGGTAAAGAACTCCCTACTTCTAACCGTGGGGCAAGGGTTGGCGATTATTATGTTTTAAGAGAAAACTCTCAACCTGCTGTACTTCTAGAACTTGGTTATCTAAGTTCTACAAAAGATGAACGAAATATTAATTCCGTCTCTTATAGAAGTAAAATTGCAGATGCAGTAGTAGACGGCTTATCCGATTATTTCTCTAACTAAAAAAAGCAATCATTTAGAAGATTTGTTTCTTCTAAATGATTGCTTTTTCATTTACCCATTTCTTCTGAATCGAGCAAAATCGTAACTGGCCCGTGATTGATAATTTTTACATCCATAAAAGCGCCGAATACGCCTGTCTCAACGACGAACCCCGCTTCTGCAAGTTTCGTATTAAATAAGTCATAAAGTGCTTCTGCTTTCTCTCCTGGAGCTGATTTTGTAAAGCTAGGACGTTTCCCCTTACTTACATCGGCATATAAGGTAAACTGAGAGACGCTTAAAATCGCCCCACCTTGTTCTGCTAAAGAGATATTCATCTTCTCTGAATCATCTTCAAAGATTCGTAATCCAGTCACTTTTTTCGCCATATAATCAACGGTTTCTGGAGTATCACTATGTGTAAATCCAACTAGCAAACAAAGCCCTCCAGCAATCTCACTAATTACTTCTTCTTCCACACTTACGGAAGCCTCATAACACCTTTGCAGTAGCACGCGCATCTCTTTCACTCCTTTAATTCATTAAACGTCTCACTGTATAGACATCTGGAATTTGTTTGATTTTATCTACCACTCGTTGCAGATGATTGATATTATGAATTTGAAGCGTAACGACTAGTGTCGCCATTTTATTATTATCTACCTTGGCATTAACGCCATTAATATTCGAAGTTAAGCTATTAATAACTTGCAGAATATCATTTAGTAGACCATTACGATTATATCCAAAAATTTCGATATCCACGTTATAATCATTTTTCGCTTGAGAATCTGTGTCTTCCCAATCTACTTCTATTAACCGTTCTGCTTCAATTGTTTGGACATTGGGACAATCTTGGCGATGAATAGAAATCCCACGACCTTTAGTAATATAACCAACTATCTCATCTCCTGGTACGGGATTACAACAACGCGAAAGTCGAATGAGTAAATTACCCACACCTTGGACGACAACACCTGCATTATGTTTGATTTTCAATTTTTCATTATTGGCGTCTGAATTAGAAGGTTTGTTTTCGGTTTGAGTGAGTAGTTTCTCTGTTTCCGCCTCAAGTTCACGTTCTTTTCGAAGCTTTTCAGTTAATCGGTTAGCAACTTGCAATGCAGTAATACCGTTATATCCAACAGCCGCAAAAAGATCATCTTCATGAGAAAAATTCAGCTTATCTGCAAGCTTACGAAGATTTTCTGGTAACATAATTTTTTTAGGCTCAAATCCAAGTTGTCTAATTTCTTTTTCTACTAAGTCACGTCCCTTTTCGACATTTTCTTCTTTAGCTTGTCGTTTAAAGAACTGTTTAATTTTATTTCTAGCTTGAGATGTCTGGACGAGTTTCAACCAATCACGGCTTGGTCCATACGAATGTTTGGAAGTTAAAATATCAATAATATCGCCTGTTTTTAGCTTATAATCTAAAGTGACAATTTTACCGTTAATTTTTGCGCCAATTGTCTTATTCCCAATTTCCGTATGCACGCGGTAAGCAAAATCAAGTGGTACAGAGCCATTTGGCAGCTCATACACATCTCCTTTGGGTGTAAACACATACACAACATCTGAAAATAAATCGAGTTTTAAACTTTCCATAAATTCTTCTGCATTATCTGATTCATTTTGATATTCTAATATTTCTCGGAACCAAGTTAATTTATTATCAAAAGAAGTTTTTGAATTAACTACTTTTCCTTCTTTATAAGCCCAATGTGCTGCAACCCCATATTCAGCGATTTGATGCATTTCATGTGTTCGAATTTGTACTTCGAGTGGTTCGCCTTGAGGGCCAATTACAGTCGTATGAATTGATTGATACATATTTGATTTAGGCATCGCAACATAATCTTTAAAGCGACCTGGCATTGGTTTCCAACGTGTATGAATGATTCCAAGCACCGCATAACAGTCCTTAATGCTGCTAACAACAATCCGAACGGCTAATAAATCATAAATTTCATTAAATTGTTTATTTTGTTCCGTCATTTTTCGGTAAATGGAATAAATATGTTTTGGTCGTCCAGAAATGTCTGCTTGAATATTAAGTTCATCGAGGTTTTCATTAACACCATCAATAACATCATTCAAATAACGCTCTCTTGCATCTCGCTTTTGTTTCATCAAGTGAACGATACGATAATATTGCTGTGGATTTAAATAACGCAGCGCTGTATCTTCCAGTTCCCATTTTACGCGAGAAATCCCTAAGCGATGTGCAAGTGGTGCAAAAATTTCTAAAGTTTCATTCGCAATTCTACGCTGCTTTTCGACTGGTAAATGCTTTAATGTGCGCATATTGTGTAGACGATCAGCTAGTTTAATGAGAATAACACGAATGTCTTGTGCCATTGCAATAAACATTTTTCGGTGATTCTCAGCCTGTTGCTCTTCATGCGATTTATATTTTATTTTACCAAGTTTAGTAACCCCATCTACAAGCATGGCCACTTCGCTACCGAATGCTTCTTCCAAATCAGCAAGTGTGACTGGAGTATCTTCAACCACATCATGTAAAAAACCAGATGCTACTGTGGAGGGGTCCATTCTTAATTCTACTAAAATGCCGGCAACTTGAATTGGATGAATAATATACGGCTCACCTGATTTACGAAATTGTTCTTTATGAGAATCGCGCGCAAATTCATACGCTTTTTTTACAAGCGCAAGATGTTCCTGATTCATATAATGAGAAGCCAAATCAATGACTTGCTCAGCTGTCAGATTTTGTTCTTTCGCCATTTACATTCACCCTCTTATCTACTTGTCATGTACACAACTTAAAAACACCCATAATTGAGTGTTCGAAAAAGATTCTTGTCTAATATTATAGCATGAGGCTACTTTATTTATAAAGCACTTTTCCTTGCTTTTTCACAATTTCTAATTGATTTGGTATTTTTCTTAAAAAAACTACCCCTAAAATATCAGGAGTAGTTTAAATTTTATAATTTCATTAAGATTAAGCGATCATAACCATTTAATTTTTTATGGCCTTCTAATTCTTTTAGCTCAATTAAAAATGCACAACCTGCAACAATTCCACCCAGTTCTTCTACTAATTTTATAGTTGCTTCAATGGTTCCACCTGTTGCAAGTAAATCATCTGTAATTAACACTCGTTGACCCGGTTTGATAGCATCACTATGCATTGATAATTTATTAGTACCATATTCTAAATCATATTCCATTTCAATTGTTTCACGTGGTAATTTGCCAGGTTTACGAACTGGTGCAAAACCGATTCCAAGCGCATAAGCAACTGGACAGCCAATAATAAATCCACGTGCTTCTGGTCCAACAATAATATCGATTTTTAATTCTTTGGCATATTCAACAATTTTATCTGTAGCAAATCGATAAGCCTCTCCATCATTCATTAAAGGAGTAATATCTTTAAAAACAATTCCTTTTTTCGGCCAATCATTGACAATCGCTACGTAATTCTCTAAATCTTTAATTTCCATTTTCAAGTTCCTCCGCATTCGGGTAAATTGATGTTTCCATCATTGATTTCATCCAACTATGAATTTCGTTGTAGTTAGAGTATAACAATTTTTTACGAGTAGTAATTTCTGCTACTTTTTGTTGATATACAAGTGACTCATCCAGATTACGTTTTCCAACTACTTGATTGACGATAATCTGACCACTTTCCATTTTAGCAAATTCTAAATCAAAAAACACGTTTGACATAAAATCGATTTGTTCTTTGTTCCAACCAAATTTTTGCATTAAACGAGGGGTGTATTTTTCAATAGAAAATGGTTGGAATTTTTTTATTAAGCTATATAACTCAGCAAATGCTGTACGATCCGGGATTGCCGGGATTTGATTCCCTTCAACCGCGTCAAAATGAACAAAGATGCGCGCCGGTTTTATCTCGCGTACAATTTCTTCAATTATTTCGATGTTTGCTGGAATATCTGCAAAAACAAGTTCATCCGCTTGAATCGCTAATTTGAAATCCGTATTTTCATCGACTAAAAGGTAGTTTTGATCCTTTAGTGTTACCGTTGTTCGCTCTTTAAAACAAATATATATACGTGAATCTGTTTTTTCTTGGAGAATTCGTGACCACTCAGCCTTGTTTCGCACATCAAAAAGTTGCCAGTGTGGAATACGAACATCCATCATTCTAAGTTGCGGTTTTTTAATATTATTCCATTCATTTATAGATAGCTCACCGACAACATCCACTTCTGCTGAAGGAGCAATTTTTTCTACTAAGTCACCTACACCAAAACCAATTGCATCAAGGGTAACATCGCTTTCCTTACTACCAAGCATTGTTTTTAAATGTGTTTTATCCGCACCAATTCGTTTTGTCCCTTTTAAATGCATGCCTTCTAGTAGAAATATTGGTTTTGGGTTGTCCATACCAAAGGGTGCTAGTTTTTCTAATTGAGTAATGAAAGAAACTGAAACATCAGCTAAATGGATACGCTCTTCTATTTGTAGTGCCTGACGAAAATCTTCCTCTTTAAGAAGATTTGCTTCCTCTTCTAACTTCATTTCTAGCTCACTTAAGTTTTCTACTGGCAAAGTAAGCCCAGCAGCCATCGGGTGACCACCAAAAGCAGTCATTAGCTCTCTATGATTATTAAGCGCTTGATATAAGTGAAAAGAGGCAATACTACGACCAGAACCTTTTGCAACTCCAGTAAGCGAATCTATCCCTAACACAATTGCCGGTCTTGAATAAATATTCACTAATTTAGAGGCAACAATCCCTAAAATTCCAGTATTCCAATCTTCACCACTAACTACTAAAATTTTCCCAAGATTGTCCTTTGCTTCAATGGCTTCAATCGCTAGTTTTGTAGTATCTACCACAATTTGTTTGCGTTCATTATTGGCATCATCAATTTCTTCTGCTAGAAAAAGGGCTTCTTCAGGATCTTCTGTTAACAGCAAGTCGGCTGCTGGATCAGCTGGGCCAAGCCGTCCAACTGCATTCAGTCTTGGAGCAAGTCCAAAGCCAATAGTTTCTTCTGTCGCTTCTTCTAATTTCAAACTAGCTTTTTTAGCTAAAACAGCTAAGCCGATGTTCGCGCCTTCACGCAATTGACGCAAACCTTGTTGCACAAACATTCGATTTTCATCTGTTAAGGAAACCAAGTCGGCAACCGTACCAACTGCAACTAAATCGAGCAATTCTTTAGGTTCTTCCCCAAGAAGCGCATGAGATAATTTATAAGACACCCCCACACCAGCTAGTTCGTCAAATGGATAAGCTGATTTAGGATGTTTTGGATGAATAACAGCGACTGCTTCTGGCATCACTTCTCTTGGCTCATGATGATCCGTTACAATAACATCTAATCCAATTTCCTTAGCATGCGACATTACCTCGAGTGCGGCGATACCATTATCTACTGTAATGATTAAATCCACACCTTGATTTTTCGCCATATCAAAAGCCGCGATATTAGGACCATAACCTTCTGTAAATCGATTGGGAATATAAAAATCTACATTCGCACCTAAATGCCGCAATGTTTTCATAAGTACTGCAATACTTGTAACACCATCCGCATCGTAATCACCGTAAATAAGCATTTGTTCATTTAATTCGATTGCTTTCTTAATTCGAGCAACTGCCAAATCCATTTCAGCAAATAAGAATGGATCGTAACTTTGATATTTTTCTGGGTGGAAAAATTTATCGAATTGTCCTTGCGTTGTAATCTTTCTTTTCCAAAGTAATTTTGCAAGTGGAAGTGAAATTTTTAGTTGTTCAGCTAATTGAATAGCTTTCTCTTCTTCAGCTTCCTCGATATTCCATAAGTATTTTGAATCAATCACATTACCCCACCTCTCAACCTTCCTATTATATCGAAAATCACTCGAAAAACCAAGAGGAATCTACAAAACAAAAAACGCCAACATTAAAAGTTGACGTTTTACTATTTATTTAGTCGTATTTGCATTTTTATCCGGTTCGCGTTTTTCTACTTGGGACGAATGAGTTTTCATTGCCTTTGCAGCTGCTAGTTGGCGCTCTAATTCTGTTTTTTCTGTCGTTAATTGTTTTAATTTTTTCTTCATACTGCGTGATTTAGTAATATTTAAGAAGAAAATAATCAAACAACCACAAAGCACTGAGCCTAAAATAATTAAAATAAGTGGCCAATCTGCTTGAAGAAATAAGAAATTAACTTCTACTGGATCTACATTAATAACAGCGAATATCGCAATAATAAGTGCTAAAATAATTCCGACAATCACTTGCCATTGAATTTTGTTTTCTTTCATCTTTTTCTCCTCCTCGCCATGATTATCTTAGTATTTACCCGTTTCCATCCTAATAAAAACAGCCGAATTCCCTTCTTTGAAATTCGGCCATCTTTTTTAAATTACAGGTTGTCCATTATTACGTTGTTTTTTCTTTTTAACTGTACTAATTGGACCTTTTTTGCGTAGTTGTCTTGCTTTAAATACGTACCAAAGTTGCATCGCCATAAATATCGAGGAGAATACACTAGATACAAGTCCAACAAGTAAAGCAATCGAGAAGTTTAGTATGGATTCACTACCGAATAATACTAGCGCAAGAACTGTGAAAACAACTGTTAGAATAGTATTAATCGAACGAGTGAAGGTTTGACGTAATGCCTTATTAACAGCATTAGCAATTTCTTCTTTCGTTTTGAAACGCTGCATTTTCATACTAATATCCCGTACTCGGTCAGCGGTGACTATTGTATCATTTATCGAATAACCGATAACTGTTAGAACCGCAGCGATAAAGGTTAAATCCACCTCCAGCCTTGTTATACTGAAGAAGATAAAGATAATAAATGCATCAAATAGTAAGGATAAAATCGCAGCAATTCCCATATAAAACTCAAAGCGGATTGCAATGTAAATAACGATTAATATCGAAGCAATTCCAAGCGCTAAGAAACCATTTTTTGCAAGTTCTTTTCCGACAGTTGGCGACACGGTGCTAATACTTGGTTCATGCTTATATTTGTCCTCAAAATAATTTTTAAATTTAGCTACTTCATCTTGTGATAACGTTCCTTTATAAGAAACAACGGCTGTTTTTGAACCAGAGCCTTGAAAAACAATATCATCAGATGGCATGCCAATATTATCTAGGTCTTTTTTAATTTGTGTTTCTGTTAAAGTATGGTCAGCAGTGACTTCTGCTCGAGTCCCACTGGCAAAATCAATACCCAAATTCAGTCGGAACACAGAGAGTATAACGATCCCAATAATGACTATTCCAGCGAAAATAGATAAGAATAATCGGTGATGTTTAACAAAATCAAAACGATCAAAATGTGTTTTTAAGTTAAAGCTGTTAATGCCTTCATGTAAATTATGAATATCTTTACGTCTAACTGCAAAGAAAGCAGGTTTATTATTAAGCCAGTTACTTTTCACTAGTAGTCCAAGAAGGAATCTTGATCCCCATACCGCAGTCAAGAAACTCACTAAAATACTAATAATCAGCACTGTTGCAAAACCTTTAATCGAGCTTGTACCAAAATAGAATAGTACTCCGGCTACAATTAATGTTGTTAAGTTCCCATCCAAAATTGCACGGAACGCTTCTTTTCCACCAACTTCAAAGGCAGCTTTTGTCGACCTTCCGACTTTGATTTCCTCTTTTATCCGCTCGTAAGTGATTACGTTCGCGTCAACAGCCATACCTATCCCCAGAATCAATCCTGCAATCCCCGGAAGAGTTAGTGTGGCATGAAGTAAACTTAGTATTAGTAGAACTAAATAAGTGTATGCAATAAGTGTCACTGAAGCAATCACACCTGGTAAACGATATACAGCCATCATGAAAATAAAGATTGCAATAACACCAATAATACCAGCTAAAATAGTTTCTTGTAATGCATCTTGTCCGAATTGTGCGCCAACAGAAGTAGAATACACTTCTTTCATTTGAACAGGAAGTGCCCCAGCATTAAGAAGATCTGCTAAATCTTTCGCTTCTTCTGTTGTAAAATTACCAGAAATCTCCACTTTATCTGTATCAAGAACACTACTTACATTTGGTGCCGATAAGTATGCTGGATTTTCCTTTTCACGTTCGACTTTATATTTTTGTCCTTCTTTCCAATCTAGCCAAATAACTAATTGATTATCAGGCGCTTCTGCTAAAATGGTTTTGGTTACATCAGCAAATTTATCTGCACTTTTTAGTTTTAAGGTAACGATTGCATTGTTATTTGAATCAAATGCTTGTTTTGCTCCTCCTGCAACAAGGTCACTACCATTCATCATCATTTTGTCATTTGCATCTCTAAATGATAACTGGGCGGTGGTGGATAACATTTTTCTTGCTTCTGCCTGGTCAGTTACCCCTGCAAGTTGAACTCGAATACGGTTATCTCCCTCGATTTGAATACTTGGTTCCGCCACTCCTAATGAGTTAACCCGTTTATCGAGTGCTGTTACAGTATCTGTTAGCGTTTGCTTAGATACAGTTCCTTCTCCATCAGCAGGTGAAACTTCATAAAGAACTTCAAAACCACCTTGAAGATCTAGACCAAGGTTTATGTTTTGCATAACCATTTTTGCGGTGCCAAATACAGCACCAAAGATAATTGCAACTACTAGAAAGAATATAATTATCTTACTCTTTTTTACCATTTTTGTTTCGTTCCTCCCTCATCTAAACCATAACAAATCCAGTCTATTAACAAATTGTTACGCTTTTATGAACTCATTTGTCAGCAGACTGTTCATCTTCCATATTCGGTTGAAGCTCGCTTTCTACAGTTGAAATATGGCTATTTGATTGTTGTTCAGCTGTCTTCGTAATAAATTGCATTAATTGTCCAATTTTCATTTGCATAACATCATTTATTCTTTCATGCAAAGCTGGGGCAGGTCTATTTTTCCATTTTTCTTCTGTTAAAAATGCCCAAATGTGGCTGGCCTTGATTTCTCGGTAGCCTAATATGTGAAAATCCTCCACTTTGATTAAAATCGCTGGTTCTAAATCCTCATACCAAGCTGAAAATGAATCCGTCATCAAGTCATCCCCTTTCTTAAACAATAAGCATATTCCCATTTTATCTAAAAATCAGCTAAATGGGAAGTATAAGCTCTAAAATATGATGATTAAAAAATGCCATTTCACCGTTTAAAGGGAAATGGCATTTTTAGTTTGCTTATTATTTGTTGTCTTCAGTAACTTCAGTGTCATCAGAAGTTGTTTCTGCAACAGCTGGAGTAGAAACCGCGCTGCCTTTTTCAAGTACAGTTCTTACTGCATTACGGTCAAATGTTAATTTGCAATTTCCGCATTTTAAAATAACTGTGCCATCTTCAATTGCTTCTACAACACCATGAAGTCCACCAATAGTGATAATTTTATCACCTTTCGCTAAACTACTTTGCATATTTTGTACTTCTTTTTGACGTTTTTGTTGAGGTCTGATTAATAGGAAATAAAACAGAACAATCATCAAAATAATTGGTATAAATGTTACAATACCGCCCATATTTTCCAACTCCTTTCGATACTTTATATATATTAGAAATTTTTTGCATCAGGACGATTAAATCCGTATTGCTCAAAAAATTCTTCCCTAAAATCAGCAAGACGATCTTCCATAATAGCGGAACGAACTTGCTTCATTAAGTTTAACAGAAAATGAAGATTATGATAAGTTGTAAGTCTAATTCCAAAAGTTTCTTCACAACGAATCAAATGTCGAATGTATGCACGGGAGTAATTCTTACAAGTATAACAATCACAATTTTCATCAATTGGACGGAAATCATGTGTAAACTTAGCATTTTTAATTACCAAGCGCCCATTGGATGTCATACAAGTACCATTACGTGCTATACGAGTAGGTAGAACACAATCAAACATGTCAATCCCACGAATCACACCATCAATTAATGAGTCAGGTGAACCTACGCCCATTAAATAACGTGGTTTATTAGCTGGCAATAGCGGTGTAGTATGTTCCAAAACACGATTCATAACATCTTTTGGCTCACCGACCGATAAACCGCCGATTGAATATCCAGGAAAGTCTAGCGAAACCAAGTCTTTGGCACTTTGAGCTCTTAAATCTTCATAAGCTCCACCTTGGACGATACCAAACAAACCTTGGTCTTCTGGTCTTGCATGTGCTTTTAAGCCACGTTCAGCCCAGCGAGATGTTCGCTCTACTGATTTTTTCATATATTCATGTGAAGCTGGATATGGTGGGCATTCATCAAAGCTCATCATAATGTCTGACCCAAGTGCATTTTGAATTTGAATTGCTTTTTCTGGTGATAAGAAAAGTTTGTCTCCATTTAAGTGATTACGGAAATGAACGCCCTCTTCTTTGATATCACGCATTTTACTCAAACTAAACACCTGAAAACCACCTGAATCGGTTAAGATTGGTTGATCCCAGTTCATAAATTTATGTAGTCCGCCTGCTTCCCTAATTAGCTCTTCACCAGGACGTAACCATAAGTGATAGGTGTTGCTTAAAATAATTCCTGCGCCCATCGCTTTTAACTCTTCAGGCGACATTGTTTTTACCGTTGCAAGTGTTCCAACTGGCATAAACATAGGAGTATCAAATGTGCCGTGCGGTGTATGGATTTTACCGAGACGAGCACCTGTTTGTTTATCTGTTTTTATTAGTTCATAACGAATGGCAGACATGTGTTACCTCTTTCTTATTTACTCTATTCACTAGCATAACGAAAAATGCGTACGAAAACAAGCTTTTATATTATTTTTTCGCAATTTAATGAATAAACATCGCATCGCCAAAACTAAAGAAGCGATATTGTTGCTCTACAGCATGGTTATAGGCTGTTAAAATTTTATTCCGATCTGATAAAGCTGATACAAGCATAATTAATGTAGACTTTGGTAAGTGAAAATTAGTAATTAAAGCATCTACTGCCTTAAAAGTATAACCTGGGGAGATAAAAATCTCTGTCCACCCAGATTCAGCTACTAACTTTCCGTTATGACGGCTTGCAATAGTTTCTATAGTTCTTATTGAAGTAGTTCCAACTGCCACTACTTCCCCACCATTTTCTTTTATCGTATTAATTCGCTCTGCCGCTTCTTCTGTTAAGCGATAAAATTCGGAATGCATTTTATGATTTTCCGTATCTTCCACATCCACCGGTCGGAAAGTCCCTAGCCCAACATGGAGTGTTACAAAAATAATTTCAACGCCTTTTGCTTTAATTTTATCCAGTAAATCTTCTGTAAAATGAAGTCCTGCTGTAGGTGCCGCAGCAGAGCCATTTTCTTTTGCATAAACGGTTTGATAACGATCTTGATCCGCCAGTTGTTCTTTAATGTATGGCGGTAGTGGCATTTCTCCAAGCTGTTCTAAAACTTCATAAAATATCCCTTCATAAGAGAACTCTAAAATTCGTCCGCCATGTTCTAATTCTTCTAGACATGTGGCTGTTAATGCGCCATTTCCAAAAGTAATTGTCGCGCCTTGACGAATTCTTTTCGCTGGTTTTACTAAAGTTTCCCAAGTATTTCCTGCTTTTTGTTTAAGTAGTAGCACTTCGATATGCGCACCTGTCTCCTCTTTTATACCATGAAGTCTTGCTGGAAGGACACGAGTATCATTTAGTACTAGTGCATCTCCTTCATTCAAATAGCTTAATATATCTGTGAAATGCTGATCTTCTATTTCACCGGATACTTTATCTAACACCATTAGTCGGCTAGCTGTTCGATCAAGTAATGGGGTTTGTGCAATTAATTCCTCTGGTAAATCAAAATCAAAATCTTCTACTCTCATGCTTTATACCTCTTTTTCATAACTTATTCCTAAATGTTTATAGGCAATTTCCGTCGCAATACGTCCTCTTGGCGTTCTTTGTAAAAAGCCAATTTGGAGTAAATAGGGTTCTTGCATATCTTCAATGGTTTCACGTTCTTCACCAATACTTGCTGCAATTGTATCAAGTCCAACAGGCCCACCTCGAAATGACTGAATGATTGTATGAAGTAATTTTTGGTCAATTGTATCTAGTCCTCGTGGATCCACTTGAAGTAAAGTAAGTGCTTCTTTTGCTAATTTTTCTGTAACGGTTCCATTTCCTCTAACTTGCGCAAAATCTCGAACACGCTTTAATAACCGGTTGGCGATCCGCGGGGTTCCTCTTGAACGTCTGGCAATTTCTCGAGCGCCTAAATCGTCTATTTTTGTATCTAAAATATTCGCTGTTCTTAAGACTATTTCGGTTAATTGTTCTTCTGTATAAAACTCTAAATGGTCAATCACACCAAATCTATCTCGAAGTGGCGCTGATAACAAACCAGCACGAGTAGTTGCACCAATTAGTGTAAACGGAGGCAAATCAAGTCGTACTGATCGCGCTGTCGGACCAGTTCCAATGACTATATCAAGACAATAATCTTCCATTGCCGGATATAACACTTCTTCAATTGCTCGTGATAAACGATGAATTTCATCAATAAATAAAACATCACCTGGCTCTAAACTTGTTAGAATGGTTGCGAGATCACCTGGTCGCTCAATCGCTGGTCCACTTGTTGTTTTAATTTGGCTGCCCATTTCAGAAGCAATCACCATTGCTAAAGTCGTTTTACCAAGTCCTGGTGGTCCATATAAGAGAACATGATCTAATGCTTCATTTCGGAGTGTAGCCGCTTCAATAAAGACAGTTAAATTATTTTTCACTTTGTCTTGTCCGATATATTGTGAAAGGGTTTGTGGCCGCAAACTAGTTTCAAAAGATACTTCTTCTGAATCTACCGTTTCACTTGAAATAATTCGTTCATCCATGCCACAAGCTCCTCTCTATTTTGTCATTAATCTGAGTGCTAACTTAATATATGCGTCACTCGTTAAGTTTTCTTCTTTAGCTAATTTTGGTATTACTTTTTTTAATTCTCTTGAACTGTAACCAAGTGCCTCTAAAGCTAAAACAGCTTCTTCTAACGATGGTGTTAGTCCTGCAACCATATCATTTTCTGGTGCATTATAAACAATCTCATTTGTTACAACATCCGCTAATTTACCTTTTAAATCGAGGATAATTTGGCGTGCTGTTTTTTTGCCAACACTTGGGAATTTCGTTAGATAAACATCATCTTCTGACTCTATCGCAGTAATTAAAGGTACCACGTCCCCAGAAGCAATAATAGCAAGCGCACTTTTAGGTCCAATACCAGAAACACTTAGTAATTTTTTAAATAAGTAACGTTCTTCTGTTGATTGAAAACCAAAAAGCGAAATATTATCTTCACGAACATGCTGATATAAAAATACCTGTGCCTCTGTTCCTTCAAGGCGTTGAAAGGAAAACGGATTTCCTGTAATAATTTGATAGCCAATTTGCCCAGTTTCGACAACGATATATTCTGGTGTAATTGTGGTGATAATTCCTTTTATGTAATCGTACAATTTTTTCGTCCCCTTTTCGTTTCACGTCATACATTATATGATAGCATAAAATGGAACATCTGTACTAGTTTTTGTTAATAAAAGAAATTGGTTTTTGTTTACATAATATTATTATTGTCGTCTTATAAGGATTGAATACTTTCTTTAATAACCTCGATAGAATGATTCCATGCTTTTTGTTCTTCCTTATTTAGTTTTAAGGATATTATTTCCTTCACACCATTTTGATTTAAAACTGCTGGTACGCCGATTGCTAAATTACTCTGCCCATATTCTCCATCTAAAATACAAGATACTGTGAGCGCACGCTGGCTACCACTAAATATATGACGACAAATCTCCACAATTGTTCCAGCAATTCCGTATTCTGTACAACCTTTTTGATGATAAATCTCAAAGCCAGTATCACGAGCAGCTTCACCTATTTGTTTTAAATCAAGTGCATATTCTAGTTTTTCCATGCTATACTCATTCACTGGTTTTCCATAAATCGATGAATGTGACCATACTGGGAACTGAGAATCTCCGTGTTCTCCAAGAATAAACGCATCAATACTTTGAGCAGCAATGTCTAATTTCTCTGCTAATAAACGTCGTAATCTGGTCGTATCAAGCCAAACCCCAGTCCCAAGCACTCGTTCTCTTGGTAACCCTGAAAGTTTCCACACTTGATATGTAATAATATCGCAAGGATTCGTTGCAACTAAGAAAATCCCTTTAAATCCGCCTTTCATCATTTCAGGAATGATACTACTAACGATTCTAGAAGTACTCTTTAGCTCATCCAATCTAGTTTGCCCTTCTTTAAGCGGACCAGCTGTTACGGTAATTACAGCAATATCAACATCCGCACAATCACTTGCTTCACGTACAGAAATATCCATTTTCCCAGGCATAAACGCTGCTGCATCCGCCAAATCTTTCCTATTTCCTTCAGCTCGATCTTTATTTAAGTCAACTAGAATTAACTCTTCTATAAATTTTTGATTAACAAAAGCATGTGCTGCTGCAGTTCCTACATTCCCCGCACCAATTATCATAACTTTACGTGATTTCATTTTTTGTTCCTCCTACTTATTCATTTAAAACACCCCTATTCGGATTTTTTCGGAAAGGGGTGTGTTTGTTTAGCGCTTAATTTATTTCAGCGTTGGTATAAACTTCTTGTACATCATCATCATCTTCTAATGCTTCCATCATTTTATCAAATTGTGTTTTGTTCGTTTCCGCAATTTCATTATATACGGTTGGAAACATAGATAGTTCTGCTGTTGCAAAAGTATATCCAGCCAGTTGTAAGGCATCTTTGACTTCTGAAAATGCTCCAGGATCAGTAAAAATTTCAAAAACATCATCATTAACTTCTACATCATCTGCACCAGCTTCAATCGCCTCAAGCATAAATTCTTCTTCATCTACAGTTAATCCCTCTCGTAAAATCACTAAGTATCCTTTACGATCGAACATATAACTAACGCTTCCAGTCTCTCCCAAACTACCTCCGTTCTTATTAAAAGCCACACGAACGTTTGTACTTGTTCGATTTTTATTATCTGTAAGTGTATGAACTAAAACGGCAATTCCGCCTGGTGCATAACCTTCGTATGTTACTTCATCATAATTTTCTCCATTTGTATTGCCCGCAGCTTTATCAATCGCACGTTTAATATTATCATTAGGCATATTGACAGCCTTTGCTTTATCCATGACTAACCGTAGTGACGGATTCAGATTCGGGTCGGGCCCTTTTTTTGCTGCAACAAAAATTTCTCTTGCTAACTTTTGAAATACTTTGGAACGCTTAGAATCTTGCGCATTTTTACGACCTTGAATATTATTCCATTTTGAATGACCTGACATCTGTTTCACTCCTTTTAGTAAAGATAAAGTTTTTCTATTAAAATTCTAACGTAAAAGATAACTATTCGCAACAAAAAAAGTTACCACAACAAGTGTGATAACAGTTGATTTAGGTTGTTTGTAATCGGTGAACATGATACGTTCCTAATTTGTTTGCTGTTCCACCTAAAAGAGTAATTTCCTCCAAAGCATTCATAACTAGTACTTCCTTTTCATCAGAAAGCACATCAATTAAGAAAAAGTATTCGCCAAGTGAGGTTTTAAGAGGTCTTGATTCAATTTTGCTTAAATCAATATTCCGCCAAGCAAAAGTGGATAATACTTTATGTAGTGCTCCTGGTAAATTATTAGGTAAGATAACTGAAATAGATGTTTTTTCTTCTTCTTTTGGTAACAACAAGTTGACTGCTTTTCGACTTAAAACAAAAAATCTGGTTTGATTTAATTCTAAGTCTTGTGCGTCCTCCTTAACAATTTCAAGTCCATATTCAGTGGCTGCCATACGTGGAGCAATGGCTGCAACAAGCTCGCTAGGATTGTTACTGACCCACTTTGCAGCATAGGCAGTAGAAGGCGTTACTTCTCGCTCTACCCCATACAATTCAGCTTGTAAAAAAGTATGGCATTGTGCTAAGGCTTGCGGATGCGACATCACTTTTTGAACTGACTTCCAAGCTCCCGCATGCGCAGGGTGTACCATTAAATGTTGCGCAATTGGTAAAACAATTTCTGCTACTACAGGAACACTTGAAAAATGAAATAAGTAATCTAGTGTAATATTGACACTTCCCTCAATTGTATTTTCAATTGGAACAACTGCCACATCTACTTCTTCTTTTTCAATCGACATAATACAATCAGGAATTGTACTTTTTGCAATCATTTCCTCTTTTGGAAAAGCTTTTGCTGCTGCTGCATGTGTAAAAGAAGCAGCAGGACCTAAATAAGCAATTTTCATTTTCAACTCTCCTTTTTAGTGTAGCTAGGAAAAAAGCGTGCACCAAATGAATGGCGCAGCACTTTGTTTAATCCATAAATTCAAATTCATAGTCAAGCAGGCGAACAATATCGCCGTCTTTGGCACCACGTTTTCTAAGTGATTCATCTACGCCCATCGCACGAAGTTGACGCGCAAAACGACTAATAGAAGCATCTCTTTCAAAGTTGGTCATTGTGAATAAGCGTTCAATTTTCGTTCCACTTAAGACAAATGTACCATCAGGTTCTCTTGTAATTTCAAAATCAGGTTCTTCCGCAACATACTTATAAAGAACCGTATCTTCATCTTCTTGTTCCAAAATTTCGTTAAGAGGAAATTCTGATGTTGTTTCTAATTTATCTGCAATAGCAAGCAGTAATTCGCGAAGCCCTGTTTTCGTTACAGCTGAAATTGGGAATACTGGAATATCTTCCGCTATTTTAGTTTTAAATTCTTTTAAATTTTCTTCTGCATCCGGCATATCCATTTTGTTTGCTACAATGATTTGTGGACGCTCCATTAAACGTAAATTATACTGTTCTAGTTCATTATTTATTGCCACATAGTCTTCAAATGGTACTCGTCCTTCTGAACCAGACATATCGATTACATGCACAATAACACGTGTTCTTTCAATATGGCGTAGGAATTGATGACCTAAGCCAACACCTTGACTTGCTCCTTCAATA
Source organism: Listeria immobilis (assembly GCF_014322765.1). Lineage (GTDB taxonomy): Bacteria > Bacillota > Bacilli > Lactobacillales > Listeriaceae > Listeria > Listeria immobilis. Next base: position 24,166 of record NZ_JAASTZ010000004.1, read on the forward strand.
AGTCCTGGTAAATCGGCCATAACAAAACTACGCCCATCACCAGCATCTACCATACCTAGATTAGGAACAATCGTAGTAAAGTGATATGCCGCAATTTTGGGTCTTGCTGCGGATACTACTGATAGTAAAGTCGATTTACCAACACTTGGGAATCCTACTAAACCAACATCTGCTAATACTTTAAGTTCTAATTGAACATTTCTTTCTTGCCCTGGTTCACCATTTTCGGAGAGTTCAGGAGCTGGGTTTGCTGGTGTTGCAAATCGTTTGTTTCCGCGTCCGCCACGACCAGCTTTGGCAATAACTGCACGCTGACCATGCGCAACTAAATCAGCAATAATTTCTCCTGTATCTATATCTTTTACAATCGTTCCTTGTGGTACTTTCACGACTAAATCTTGTGCCCCGCGTCCATGCATACTTTTACTCATGCCATGTTCACCATGTTCTGCTTTAAAAATTCGTTTAAAGCGAAAATCTACTAATGTTCGTAAACCTTCATCTACAACAAATACAACATCTGCACCTTTACCACCGTCGCCTCCAGCAGGACCACCGTTTGGTACAAATTTCTCGCGACGGAATGCCACCATACCGTCCCCACCATTACCAGCTTTCACATAAATCTTTACCTGATCTACAAACATAATTTTATATTCTCCCGTTCCTTAAAAGTCTTATCTTTCATTATAACGAATAAACTATACATCTGTCACTATATTTATTTTTATTTTTTGAAGCATAAAAAAAGTGTGCCTAATGAACAGTCTCATTTGGCACACTTTCAACGTATTATTTAAAGGCTTGCGCTGCTTTAACTGCTTTATGCCAGCCTTCATATAAACCTTCTCGTTCTTCTTCCTTCATTTCTACTTCAAAACGATTATCCAGTTTCCAATGTTTTTTGATTTCGTTTTTATCTTTCCAAACACCTACTGCAAGTCCTGCTAAGAAAGCAGCTCCTAGTACTGTTGTTTCTTTATTTTCTGGACGCTCCACTGGAACACCTAGAATATCAGATTGGAATTGCATTAAGAAATTATTAGCAGATGCTCCACCGTCTACACGTAATGTTTTTAATTTTATACCAGAATCTTGTTCCATGGCATAAAGTACATCTCTTGTTTGATATGCAAGTGATTCTAATGTCGCACGAATAAATTGTTCTTTTTCGGTACCACGAGTTAAACCAAATACTGCACCACGAACATCTGAATCCCAGTACGGCGCACCAAGGCCAACAAATGCTGGCACAACATAAACACCATCTGTAGACTCAATACGACTAGCATAGTTTTCAGAGTCACTTGATTGTCGAACCATTCGTAAGCCATCACGTAACCACTGAATTGCAGAACCGGCAACAAAAATACTACCTTCTAATGCATATTCTACTTTGCCGTCAATTCCCCAAGCAAGTGTTGTAAGTAAACCGTTTTCGGAACGTACTGCTTTTTCTCCTGTATTCATTAATAAGAAACAACCAGTTCCATAAGTATTTTTAGCCATCCCTTTTTCAAAACAACCTTGACCAAATAATGCAGCTTGTTGGTCACCAGCAATACCAGCTACCGGAACTTCCTCACCAAAGAAGTGATAAGGAACCGTATTCGCATACACTTCTGAAGATGGGCGAACTTCTGGTAACATTGCTTTCGGAATATTAAGCATTTCTAGAAGTTCATCATCCCATTCTAAATCGTAAATATTATAAAGTAGTGTACGAGAAGCATTGGAATAGTCCGTAATATGAGCACGACCACCAGTTAATTTCCAAACTAACCAAGTATCAATCGTTCCAAAAAGTAATTCACCTTTTTCTGCGCGTTCTTGTGCCCCGTCCACTTTATCTAAAATCCATCGAGCTTTTGTCCCAGCAAAATATGGATCAATTAAAAGCCCTGTTTTAGAACGAATGGTATCTTCATAACCATCTTTACGAAGTTGTTTACAAATATCCTCTGTTTGACGAGATTGCCAAACAATGGCATTATAAATTGGATTTCCGCTTTCTTTGTCCCAAATAACAGTTGTTTCACGTTGGTTTGTAATACCAATACCTGCAATTTCTTTGGATGAAATATTTGTTTTTAATAAAACACCAGCAATTACAGCTAAAATGGAGGCCCAAATTTCATTGGCACTATGTTCTACCCAACCTGGTTTAGGAAAAATCTGATCAAATTCTTCTTGTGCAACGCCAATTACTTCTCCTTCTTCATCAATAATCATCGCTCTTGAACTTGTTGTCCCTTGATCAAGTGCTAAAATATATTTCTTTTCCATGTAAAATTCCTCCTCTAGTTTTAAGTACACGAAAGCCATGAGACTCTCGTTTTTAGCTAGTAAAATGCTAGCTTATGCTAAATCTTTTTTCTTGTCGAGTTGTGCGGTTAGAATAAGGATTAAAATAAATAATACAGCGAACACCCAAAGCCACATGCCATATTCACCATTAACAATTGCATTATAACCTAAAGCACCTAACGCGCCTCCCATGATTGGTCCTAGAACTGGAACCCATGAGTATTCCCAATCAGATCCACCTTTACCTGAAATCGGCCAAACGAAATGCGCAATTCTTGGTCCAAGGTCACGTGCAGGATTGATGGCATAACCTGTTGTTCCACCTAAAGACATACCAATGGCAATAATTAAAGCACCAACAACAAGTGGATTTAAACCATCTGAGAAAGTATTTGCTCCAAGGGAAAGTAAACCAAAAACTAATACAAAAGTACCTAATGCTTCACCAAAAAAATTAGAAGTAAAATGGCGAATTGCTGGTGCTGTTGCAAATACTCCTAGTTTAGTAGGTTTGTCTTCTGTTTGTTTCCAGTGAGGATAGTAATGTAACCAAACCAGTGTTGCACCAATAAATGCCCCAATAAACTGAGCAATAATGTAAGGCAAGACATAATCCCAAGGGAATTCACCTGCTAACGCCATCCCAACTGTAACAGCTGGGTTAAGATGACCCATACTCATATATCCTGAAACATAAACACCCATTGTAACACCAAGCCCCCAAGCAAAAGTAACTACGACCCAGCCAGCGTTCTCTGCTTTGGATTTTCTCAGCGATACGCCTGCTACAACACCTGCACCTAAGATAATTAGGATTGCTGTACCAATTAATTCCCCTAAAAATTGTGTTGCCAAACTTGTGTCAATCATCTTTTCCAACTCCTTCTTCTTGCTTATTTGTAGCACCGGAATTTCCTTTTACTAGTCCCCTTACATTCCGATTATCAATTAACTTCAACAAAAAATGACAATCAAAACTTAGGCAAACTAGTGCCTTGCATCGTTTCGATTGTCATCTCTTCTCCTGACATGTTAATTAACTTGAGTCTATTTAACCATATCAAGAAAACGCTGTCAATCAAACGACTTGTCCCATTTTTCACAATGTATGTATCTTTATCTGCCTCTTTACATTTACCCCAATTCAACAGATTTATAACCCAATTATTAGAAAAAATTTCACAAAGAAAAGCCTACAAAAAAACCGCCACAAAGTGACGGTTTTTAATTCATATTATGCTTCTTGTACTTCAGGATAAACGCTCACTTTTTTCTTGTCGCGTCCCATACGTTCAAAACGTACAACGCCGTCAGTTTTAGCGAATAAAGTATCATCGCCTCCACGTCCTACGTTAGTTCCTGGATAGATTTTAGTACCACGTTGACGGTAAAGGATAGATCCACCAGTAACAAATTGTCCGTCCGCACGTTTTGCACCTAATCGTTTTGATTCAGAGTCACGTCCGTTAGAAGTCGAACCGCCACCCTTTTTGTGCGCAAAATGTTGAATATCAAATTTTAACATGAAATTCCACCTCCTATTTGGAGTTAATTTTTATATGATCAGGATAGCTGTACGCTAATGACCTTAGTTGATTTTCCATCCCTGTAAGCAAGATTTGGACCACTTCATCGCTCACATAATCAGCAGGTACAGAATAGTAAAGGTAACCCTCTGACTCTTCTAACACAGGTTCAAAGTCCCGTACTTCCGAAATAGCATTCACCATTCCAAAAGCAATTGACGAAGCTCCTGCACAAACCAAATCACTACCATGTTCGGCAAAATCGGCATGTCCACTCATTGTAAAAGAAATTATTTGGTTTTTTTCTCGCAAAACATCGACTTGAATCATTTGTTTCGTCCTTTCAAATTAAGCATTGATAGCATCAATAGTTAATTTTGTGTAAGGTTGACGATGACCTTGTTTTTTGTGGTAGTTCTTTTTCGGTTTATATTTATAAACTGTCAATTTCTTCGCACGGCCTTGTTTTTCAACTTTAGCTGTTACAGTTGCTCCTTCCACGAATGGAACGCCAACTTTAGCGGAATCTCCGCCTACGAATAGAACTTTATCAAAAGTAACAACTTCACCAACTTCACCTGCTAATTTCTCAACATAGATTTCTTGGCCTGCTTCTACTTTGATTTGTTTCCCACCTGTTTCAATAATTGCGTACATACTTGCACCTCCTCATATACTAAGACTCGCCATCACAGGGGATTTACACATGGTAAATACTTAACCCAGCTCTGTGCGGTTGTAGCTTGGTGCGCTACAAACATAACAGTAAAATGATAGCATAAAGAAGTCACTACTGTCAATTAAATATTCATTTTACTTCTCTACTCTTAGAATTTGATAAAATGGTATCCGCTCATCTGCTATTTCCCAGTTAACTGGCGCCTCATTCAAAGTATTTAAATCAAGGAAAGTATCTAACACATTTTCCGTTGTAATGACTTGTACAGTTTCCGGGTCGCTTTGCATAATTCCTGTGAGTTCCCGTTCTAATTGATAGGCAAGGGTTTCTTTGGAAGCGACATGTCCTGTTCCATAACAAACTGGGCAAGGAACTGTTGTCGCCTCTAAAAAGGACTGTTGTTTCTTTCGTCTCGTAAGCTGAAGAAGTCCTGACTGCGAAAGTGCTGCCATTTGAGTTGTAGTATACTCTTCTCGTGATTGTTGTTCTATTACTTCATATAGCTCTGTATAGCCCATTCCTGACATGCCACCGATAAAGTCTACTAGAATCATTCCACTCATATTACGAAGACGAATCTGCCTAAATATTTCTGGAACAGCTTTTTGGTTAATAAGCTCCACTGTCTTTTCTTTTTCAGTAGTCCCTTTATAGCGACCAGAATTCACATCAATAACCCACATTGCTTCTGTTTTTTCAATAAATAAAGAGGAGCCATTGGAAAGATGAACAACCGGGCGGCTTAGACGATCGATTTGTTTTTTGATACCTAGGTCAGCAAATAAATCAGTACTTTTCGTTAGGTTCACTTGGCCTGGCCAGTTCGACTCAAGCACTTTTGAAAAAGCAAAATCATCTGTAGTAATTTCTTCCGGTTGATAGCGTTGAATAAATTGTTTGGCACTCGCAAAAATCCCATACGCCGCAGATAAAAGCATACCGGGTTTTTTTCGTTTTTTACTATTTTGAAGCAGTTGATTATATTGTTCCCTCGCTTCATTTAAAGCGTTCACTAACTGTTGTTTAGTAGCTTTTTCAGCGTTTGAGCGAATAATGACCGCTTCATTTTCTTCTAACAGTGATTCCATTGTTTCTTTCAAAACCTCTTTATCTACAATCCTTTTGGAAATTGAAACATATTCTTTTCCATATAAATAAACTAGTAAATCTCCTGGAAAAGTTAGCTCAGCTGTTAAAAGTGGTAGCTTAGTTGCACTGCCTTCGCGAATAATTTGAACTGGTAATTTGGCACCTTGCGTTTTTTCATAAATTTCTGGAATATCTTTTAAGTGGATAAAACCTTTATTTTTATTTCCTAAATCAACAAAGGCTGCATTTATTTTTCGGTCAATTTTTTGAATAAAACCATAAAAAATATCACCCACTTGAATCTTTTCAGAAGGTCTAACAATTTCCATATCTATCAATTTTTCGTTTTCAAGAACCGCAACACGCTTTTCTGCATAGGCTGCACTGACTACTACTTTTTTCATCCAATCACCTTTTTATAAAAACCCTTCATCTCAAAAGATAAAGGGTTTAATTTTTATTTACCGCCAAATAATTGCTTTAAACGAGCAAAAAATCCAGGTTTTTTCGCTTCAATGGACATTAATGGAATAGATTCACCAAGAATACGACGAGCAATATTTCGGTAACCTTGTGAAGCTCGATTATTAGGTAACATAGCAACTGGATCACCACTATTAGATGAACGAATAACCTCATCATCATCAATTATAATGCCTAACAATTCAATAGATAAATGAGTGGTAATTTCATCAATATCCATGACATCCCCATTCATCATCATTTGTGTACGAATACGATTAATAATGAGTTTTGGTGGTTCAATATCCTCTTTTTCCAGCAAGCCAATAATTCTATCTGCATCACGTACAGCAGAAATTTCTGGGGTCGTAACAACAATAGCTTTATCAGCTCCAGCAACCGCATTTTTATACCCAGTTTCAATTCCTGCTGGGCAATCAATTAGAATAAAATCATATTCTGGACGTAACTGGTTAATTAAATCTACCATCTGTTCTGCCGAAACCGCATTTTTATCTGTAGTTTGTGCTGCAGGAAGTAAGAATAATAAATCATCAAACCGCTTATCTTTTATCATTGCTTGATGAATTTTACAACGCCCTTCAACTACATCTACTAAATCATATATAATTCGATTTTCAAGACCTAAAACAACATCTAAATTGCGCAGGCCGATATCCATATCAATCAAACACACTTTCTTCCCTTGAAGAGCAAGTGCCGTTCCTAAGTTAGCAGTTGAAGTCGTTTTTCCTACTCCACCTTTCCCAGAAGTAATGACTATAGCTTCTCCCATGTTTAACGCCCTCCTTGAAAATTAGAAATTTCAGGTCTAATTTTTCTTATCTTATGTATCTCATCAATGACAATTTCTCCAGAATTATCTACAAATGCTGAAAATAAATCTGTATCTTGAACTTCTTTATATTCTTCATTATCAAATCCATATACTTTATCAGCAATTCTAACTTGTGATGGATAAAGAAATTTTCCAGCTACAATCGCATTTTTATCTCCTTCAAAGCCAGCATGAATAATTCCTTTAATATTACCCAAAACAAAAACATTACCATTTGAACGAACTTGTCCACCAGGATTAATATCACCAATTAGCAGGAAATCACCAGGTACTTGAATAACTTGACCAGAGCGAATAATAGTTGCCATCGAGAAGATTTGGTCGCGCTCTTTCCATTTTTTGGCATCATCCTTAGACATTACATTACTATAAAATGCACTAATTTTCATTTGACTATTATTATGAATGATAGTTGATATTTCCATTTCTTCATCCTCTGTGAACAGACGGTTACCAATTTGTACTTGTACCTCTAACTTTTCACCAGAGTATGGGTTTTGCTTTTTATCAGCTAGTAATTGCGATAATTCTTGTTGCAACTCAAGAAAACTCGCTTTATCACTAAGGAAAATACTAATGCCATCTTTTGTGCCTTTAATTTGTACGTTCTTCTTCATATACTACTTCACCCCGCAACATTTATACTCTAGTCTTTAGTATACACTAACTCAAATTAAATGATAATAAAAAAAGACTTTTTCTGAAAAAAACAGCTTGAATCGCAAACCATGAAAAGAGCTTTCACAGTGATACTTTTTCAAGTAATAGCGGATTCAAACTGCTAATATAGTAAATCATTGCTCCGATTTAACCAGTCGACTTAAGAAAAGACGGAATGGATAAAAAACGATTAAAAAGAAAGCCAAATTAAATAAAATCGTTGTCCATAAACGCTGATCAATAAAAATCGGAATACTCATTGTTGTTGAACCAATTAAATAATAAAACGCATAAACCAGACTTTCGGTAAGAATAACATTAAAAATAGCTATTAAACCAACGAGGAAAACATTATTTTGCAATACTTTCATAAATTTATCCGTGATATACACGGTAAAAGGAAAAATAGCAAAATAAATCCCCATAATGCCAGTGTAATATATATCAAATAATATCCCCAAAATAAATGCATATACTAAAGTAGTATTACGTTTATAAAAGCAAGTCATTATCGTTAACATAACAAGTAAGAAATGCGGGATAAAAAGATGTTTATCTGTAAAAAGGCTGTTAGCAAATTGAAGACTTAAGACGCCCTCTAGTATAAAGGCGCCAACCAGAATTGCAGGGAGAGCAATATATTTCTTTAAATTCATATATTACTCTCCTCCAGTCGTGTCGGAGCTAGTTGAGTCGTCCACTGAAGTCCCTGTCTCTGCTGAGCGTTTCAAAACAGTAACATGATTTAAATCATAAATATCGGCACCTGGATTAATGTAAGCCGTTTGCGATAATCCCATTTTATCGGTTTCCACTTTGTCGATTGTGCCAATAAAAATACCAGCTGGGAATTTCCCACCAAGTCCAGAAGTAACTACCTTCTGTCCTTTTTTAAATTTCATATCATATGGTAATTGTTTTAATTCAAGCAACTTAGAATCACTATCATAACCATTGATAATTCCATAAGCGTTTTCCGACCCCTGTACTTTAGCAGAAACACGATTTTTCACATCTGATGAAGTTAATAACTCAACGGTAGCTGATTTAGCACCAGTAGTCGTAACTTTACCAATAAGTCCTTTTGGTGTTATTACTGCCATATCTGGTTTCACTCCATCACTAGAACCTTTATCAATTTCTACTTGATCATTCCAATTGGTTGGGTTTCTAGAAATAACCGAAGCGCTAACTGGATCATAGTCACGAATGCTTTCAGTAATATCAAGATTTTCTTTTAAGTCTTTATTCTCTTCTTTTAAGTCTGCAACTTCACTTTCAAGTTGTGCCAATTCTTCTAAACGTTCTTTCAGATGTTGATTTTCAGTGTAAGTATTTTTCAAGTCTGCAACTCCACCAAATACACCTGAGACAAATGAAGTAGGCTTAGCTACCATATTTTCACCAAATCCAACAACATCTTTCACAAATTGTTCCGGCCACGAAGCATTCTCACGATCACGTAAAGAAAAACCAACTAGCGCAACAAGAACAATAATAGATATTAACAAGATAATCAAACGTTTATTCAGAAAAAATTGTGGCATAACGACACCTCATCTCGTTAGTACTCTTTTTTCATTTTTTGGAAACTAATTCATCTTGTTATATGACTTAAATGAGTGTGTTCATTTAGTTCATTTTTTTTCGTTTATACATATCCATATTTTCCAAAGCTTTACCAGTACCAATTGCAACACAATCCAGTGGTTCTTCTGCAATAATAACAGGCATTTTTGTTTCTTCAGAAATAACAGTATCTAAGTTACGTAACAATGCACCACCACCAGTAAGGACAATCCCTTTATCCATAATATCTGCAGAAAGCTCAGGTGGTGTATTTTCAAGTGTCCCTTTAACAGCATCAATAATTGCTGCAACAGTATCTGCTAAAGCTTCACTGATTTCTTCCGGAGTAACTTCAATTGTTTTTGGTAATCCTGTTACTAAATCACGACCACGAATGCTAAATGGCGATAAATCTAACCCTTTTGGACTAGCAGAACCGATTTCCATTTTAATAGCTTCCGCAGTACGATCACCAATTAAAAGATTATATTTTTTACGAATATAGTTAATAATAACTTCATCTAAATCGTCTCCAGCAGTTCGTACAGAGCGACTAGTTACAATTCCACCTAATGAAATTACTGCAACTTCTGTAGTTCCACCACCGATATCAACGACCATACTTCCTGTTGGCTCTCCTACTGGAAGACCAGCACCAATAGCTGCGGCAAAAGGCTCTTCAATTGTAAATGCATCTTTAGCTCCTGCTTGACGAGTGGCATCAATTACTGCACGCTTTTCAACACCAGTAATTCCAGATGGTACACATATCATAACACGTGGTTTACTAGCATTAACGCTTTTACCAGCTTTTTGTATGTAGTACTTCATCATTGCCGCCGTTGTATCATAATCAGCAATAACTCCATCTTTCATAGGTCGAATTGCAACAATATTCCCTGGAGTTCTCCCAATCATATTCTTTGCATCACTACCAACTGCAACAATTTCTTGTGTATCTTTTTTCATAGCAACAACAGAAGGCTCACGAAGGACGATACCCTTTCCCTTCATATAGACAAGTGTGTTCGCAGTTCCTAAGTCAATTCCAATATCTTTATTACCAAATCCAAACATCTGTATTCTCCTTTTCCTTCGTAATATTCTACAGGATACATTAAGTTTCCTTATTCATCCATTAAATTAATGTTACCTTATCCCTTTGTGTCAATGTTTCTATCTAACACATAAACAACCATCTTATTATAACATAACTAAGACTATCAGACATTAATTTTTCATTAGAAGGAAAAATTTTTAACTTTTCTTTAAAAATCATGTAATAGTTCTGTATTTTATTGCTATAACGTGTGAAATGAAACAATATTTTCCTATACAAAGATATATTGAACATAAACTTACTCGCTATAACTTAAAAGACATAAATATTATATATGACAGCTTTTCGACAAATAAGCTATTCCAATAACTTCTAACTAATAACTTAATCATAGACTAAAAAAATATCTGTGAATATTTTGTGACTAGTTGTATTTTTTAGAAATAGCCTTTCTCCTTTAAACTTATATATTTATTTTTCCCAATAATAATATGGTCTAGTAGTGTGATTCCGATAATATTACCAGCTTCTACCAATCTTTTAGTTACAAGTAAATCTTCACTTGATGGAGTTGGATCACCTGAAGGATGGTTATGAAAACACATAATAGATGCAGCAGATTTTCTTAGTGCCAATCTAAACACTTCTCTAGGGTGAACAATAGAAGCATTCAGTCCACCAACGAAAATTGTTTGTCTAAACAGCACCTGATTTTTAGTATTTAGAAACATACAGTGAAAATGTTCTTGGAAAAGAAAAGCTAACTCAGGCATAACTAATTTTGCGGCATCATCTGGACATCTTATTATAATTTCTTCACGCTCGGTTACAAGGCTAATCCGCTTGCCTAATTCCACTGCGGCCATAATTTTAGAAGCTTTCGCAATCCCAATTCCATTGATTAGTTGAAATTCTTCCAACGAAGCATATTGCATTTCAGCTACATGTTTGAATTTCATTAAAATCCGATTAGCTATTGTTAACACCGACTCCGTTTTCGTACCTGTTTCAATGATAATAGCGACTAATTCTGAAGTAGATAACGCCTCTATTCCATAATTTTGCAACTTTTCTCGTGGTCTCTCGTTTTCCAAAAGTTCGCTGGTTAACATTAAATCCCCTCCTTATTTCATCAATATACTAACTATGATAAAAGATATAAATATAAATGGAACGAACGGAACTTGTCTATTTTTCTTGATTTTCTTAAGAGCAACTGCAATTAATAAAATAATTGTTCCAGCTAAAATAGCCAAAAAGAATATATAGTAACCCATTTTAAAACCTAAAAATGAACTTAAAATAATAAATAATTTAATATCCCCTAATCCAATCCCTTTTCGAAAAACGAAGAAGAATAGTAAATAAAAAATAGTACTCATTAAAATAGAACGAGTTAAGACAAATAGTGGCTGCTGAAATAAAAAATATATAAACAATATAATTACACTAAACAAAATGATTATAGCGTTAGGAACATACATGTACAAAATGTCTGTTATAAAGAAAAAGGCTAAAAAGTAGTAGCAAATTCCACAAATAAAAAAATAATAAGAAAAGGAGAATTCATGATATAGAACCAGTATATAAATTGGTGTAAGTACTTCCAACAAAAAATAGCTGATAGGAATAGCGGTTTTACAGCAACTGGATACCCCTTTCAAAAACAAAAATGAATAAATTGGTATTATTTGATGAAATGGTAAGTTTTTTTTGCAATTATTACATTCAGAAAAGCGAAATAAAAAGGGTCTATTAATTGGTATACATTCCGCTGCAACTTGGATAAAAGAAATAAAAATAGCGCTATAAACAATAAGCAAGAAATAAATCATCTGCCACCTCCTAGTTGATAAGAAAAGAGTAACAGTAATGAAATATTTTTGCACATATGGAAAATGATATTTTCAAGCATTTTTTAAAAAGAAAACACCCATTTTCAATTAAAGAAAATAGGTGTTTTCACCGGTTTTGAATCTATGAAAATACTTTTTTAGCTATTTGCACATTTTATTTTTCCAAAGTATACTCGTTTTATTCTAAAGCACATCTTATAGATTATTTAGTAAATATTTTCGTACTTCCGCTATAAAATAAAGCGACCCAGTAATAAAAAATTTAGTATCAGTGTTGGAATTAATTATTGATGTTAACTCCTGTTGCCAGTTGCTATTCACAGAAACATTCTCTTCTTTTCCAATCTGCGTAACTTGTTCTTTTGTCATTGCTCTAGGATAAGAAAAAGTTGTTAACAATATCTCGCAATCAGGTATGTTTTTTAAAGAATGGATCATTTCTTGATAATTTTTGTCTGCCAATATACTAACAATTACTTTCTTATGCCCAGAAAAATTTTTTATGGACCGAATAAGTGTCATCATACCTTCTGGATTGTGTGCTCCATCAAGCATAACGAATGGTTCGAATGAAATTTGCTCCATCCTCCCTGGCCAAAAAGCATTTCTTAAACCACGTTTCACTGCTTTTTCATCAATAGAAAACTCTGCAAATGTATTTAAATATTGAATTACTTTGACTGCTAATGCAGCATTATCAAATTGATGAAGTCCTTGAAGACCTATAGTAAGATTCTCCATTTTATCACCATGCAATGTTTTATATACAGCTGTTCCTTCTTTTTGTTTCATAAAGAAATCTTTATTCAATTGTGCTACGCTAGCTTTATTTTTCAAAGCAATTTCTTCTATTGATTTTTGAGCTTCAAACTGACTAGCTCCAGATACAACTGGAATACCTAGTTTTATTATACCTGCTTTTTCACTAGCAATTTGACCTATACTATCACCAAGAAATTCCATATGATCCATTCCAATAGTTGTAATTACAGAAACTAATGGATTTAGAATGTTAGTTGAGTCTAATCTACCACCAAGGCCAACTTCAATGATTCCAATATCAATCTTTTCATACTCTGCAAAACATAAAAACATCATGGATGTAATTATCTCAAATTCTGAAGGTGGACCATAAGTTGTTTTTTCTAATTCTTCAGCAATTGGTTTAATTCTATTTGCTAAATCTACCATCATGTCATCACTAATTGGAACACCATTTATACTAATTCTTTCATTAAAAACTTCTATATAAGGAGATGTAAATGTTCCTGTTTTATATCCCGCTTCTTCTAAACAATTTCTAATGAAAGTCAGTGTTGAACCTTTTCCATTTGTACCTGCTATATGTATCCATTTGTTGGCTTTTTCAGGATGGTTTAATTTTTCCATTATATAATCCATTCGTGAAAGACCCGGTTTAATGCCTAAACGAAGCGTACCATGAATCCATTCTAACGCTTCTTCATACGTCTTTAATATCATTTTAGTTAACCACCTTAAAAAAAGACCTTACCATACGGTTTCATGATAAGGTCCCTTCAATTATTATACTTCTTTTAGAGTTTCAATTCGTTCAAGTACAGATGCTTTTTTCTCAAGATAGTCTTTTTCCTTTATACGTTCTTCAGCAACTACGCTTTCAGGAGCTTTACTAATAAATCGCTCATTATTAAGTTTTCCTTGTACTCGTTTCACTTCTTTGTCCCATTTTTCCAGTTCTTTTTGAAGACGAGCAATTTCTACTTCTAAATCAATTAATGCCTCAAGCGGAATAAATATTTCTGCTCCTGAAACGACTGCTGTCATCGCAGTTTTCGAAGGTGTAATATCAAACGAAATCGTCACTTGTTCTGGATTACAAAAACGTTCAATATATGAAATATTTTGTTCAAGAATTTCTTTATACATGTCGTTTTTAGGTTTCATTTCTAACACAATTTTCTTACTAAGTGGTGTATTCACTTCTGCACGAATATTTCGCACTGCACGAATCACTTCAACAAGCATTTGCATAGATGTAGACGCTTTTGAATCTATCTGACTCTCATTTACTTTTGGCCATGCAGAAATAGTGATGGACTCCCCTTCGTGTGGTAAGTTTTGCCAGATTTCTTCCGTTACAAATGGCATGAATGGGTGTAAAAGTTGCATTGTTACATTTAAAGAATGTGCTAGTACAGAACGAGTGGTTTGTTTAGCAACTTCATCTTCACCGTATAAAGAAATTTTAGCAATTTCGATATACCAATCACAAAAGTCATCCCAAATGAAGTTATACAATGTTCTACCTACTTCACCAAATTCATATTTTTCACCTAAAGCAGTAACAGACTGGATAGTTTCATTAAGTCTTGTCAAAATCCATTTGTCACTAACCTCTGTAACGTTAGTTAAATCAATCTCGCTATATTTCATATCATTTAGGTTCATTAATACAAAACGAGATGCATTCCAAATTTTGTTAATGAAGTTCCAAGTGGATTCTACTTTTTCAAAACTGAATTTCAAATCTTGACCTGGAGAAGAACCTGTTGCAAGTGTATATCTTAATGAATCTGCACCATATTTATCAATAACTTCAATTGGATCTACTCCGTTGCCAAGTGATTTAGACATTTTCCGTCCTTCTGAATCACGTACTAGCCCATGGATTAATGTATCTTGGAATGGTCTCTCTCCGGTGAATTCAACTGATTGAAAAATCATTCTAGAAACCCAGAAAAAGATGATATCATAACCTGTTACTAATGTATTTGTTGGGAAAAAGTGTTTATAATCTGGATTTTCTGTATCAGGCCAGCCCATAGTAGAAAATGGCCATAACGCTGAGCTAAACCATGTATCTAACACATCTTCATCTTGTTCCCATTCTGAAATATTTTCTGGTGCTTTTTCACCAACATATATTTCACCTGTTTCTTTATGATACCACGCTGGAATTCTATGTCCCCACCACAATTGACGTGAAATGCACCAATCATGAATGTTATCCATCCAAGTTTCATAGGTTTTTTCAAATCTTGCAGGCACAAAATTCACCTTATCTTCTGTTTTTTGGAGTGCAAGAGCTTCAGAAGCAAGTGGCTCCATTTTAACAAACCATTGTAAGGATAAATAAGGTTCTACAACTGCACCTGTTCTTTCAGAATGACCAACAGAATGAAGATGAGGCTCTTGCTTAATGAACAATCCTAAATCTTTAAAATCTTGGATAATTGCTTTTCGAGCTATAAATCTGTCTAATCCATCATATTTCCCAGCATTTTCGTTCATTGTGCCATCTTCATGCATTACTATGATACGTGGCAAATCGTGTCGGTTTCCTACTTCAAAATCATTTGGATCATGAGCAGGTGTAATTTTAACAGCACCAGAACCAAATTCTCTTTCAACATATTCATCAGCTACTATTGGAATTTCTCTATTCATAACAGGTAGCATGATTGTTTTACCAATTAAATGTTGGTATCTCTCATCTCTTGGATGTACAGCAACTGCAGTATCACCAGGAATAGTTTCTGGTCGTGTTGTAGCAACTTCTAAATAACCTGAACCATCTGTAAGTGGATATTTCAAATGATAAAAACTTCCTTCAATATCTTTATGAATAACTTCGATGTCAGAAAGTGCTGTTTTTGCTTCTGGATCCCAATTTATAATATATTGTCCACGGTAAATAAGACCTTTATTATATAATTTCACAAATACTTTTTTTACTGCTTCGGATAAACCGTCATCTAATGTAAATCGTTCTCTTGAATAATCTAAGCCAAGACCAAGTTTTTCCCATTGTTCGCGGATGAAAGCAGCATATTCTTCTTTCCACTCCCAAGTTTTATCGATAAAATTTTCGCGACCTAAATCATAGCGAGAAATATTTTCTTCCTTTAATTTTGCTTCAACTTTTGCTTGAGTTGCAATACCTGCATGGTCCATTCCAGGCAGATATAAAGTATCGAAGCCTTGCATTCGTTTCATTCGCGTAATAATATCTTGAAGCGTTGTGTCCCAAGCATGCCCTAAGTGGAGTTTTCCTGTTACATTGGGTGGTGGAATAACAACACTATATGGTTTCTTTTCAGTATTTCCTTCTGCTTTAAAAAATTCTTTTTCAATCCACCATTTATATTTACCAGCTTCTACATTACTTGGCTCATATTTAGTTGGCATATTTATTTCATTTTGTTCTGTCATAACGATTCCTCCCTATTTAAGCAAAATAAAAAACTCCCTTCATCCTAATAAAAGGACGAAAAGAGTATTATTCGCGGTACCACCTTTTTACCTACAGAAAAATGTAGGCACTTCATTGTGTTAACGATAGAGATTATCTACCGGTTGTTCCCTACTACTCTTTCAGGAAAACTGCTCCAAGGCTACCTTCAGATACTATTTTTGAAAGCTCACACCAACCGCTTTCTCTCTTTGAAAAATAAATACCTTACTCTTCCTCTTCATCGCATTTAGTTTTATTTACTAAAAATAATTTTAACAAATCTTCCTAGTTTCGTCAATTAGCGCGGAGTTTCTTACAAGTATAATCAAAAGCTTCTAATGTTAAATCAATTTCTTTTTTAGTATGCATTGTAGAAATAAATACACCTTCGAATTGAGACGGAGGCAAAAAGATTCCTTGTCCAAGCATTTCGCGATAATAATTTCTGAAAAATTCTAAATCGCTTGTTTTAGCTGTATCAAAATTAGTAACTTTTTGGTCTGTAAAGAAAAATCCAAACATCGAACCCGCTTTATTAATTGCTAACGGAATCTCTCTTCTTGAAGAAATTTCTTTTAAACCGTCTTCCATCCGTTTAATTAATTCACGGAAGTAATCATAATGTTGTGGTGTCAATTGTCTAACCGTTTCGAATCCCGCATTCATTGCTAATGGATTTCCAGATAATGTCCCTGCTTGATAAATAGAACCGGCTGGAGCAATTTGTTCCATGATTTCTTTTTTACCACCGTATGCTCCGACAGGAAGACCTCCACCAATTACTTTTCCTAAACAAGTAATATCTGGTGTGACAACATAATATCCTTGTGCAGAATAATAGTCTACTCGAAATCCTGTCATCACTTCATCAAAAATAAGTAGTGAACCATATTTTGTAGTTAGTTCTCGTAATCCTTCTAAAAAACCTTCAACAGGAGGAACGACTCCCATATTACCAGCAACAGGTTCTACAATAACAGCTGCAATTTCTTCGCCAAATTTTTCAAAGGCTAATCTTGCACCTTCTATATCATTATATGGAACAGTAATAGTGTCTGAAGCAAGTCCTTTGGTTACGCCTGGAGAATCTGGTAATCCAAGAGTTGCAACACCTGAACCGGCTTTAATTAATAAAGAATCTCCATGTCCATGATAACTACCTTCAAATTTTAAAATTTTGTCTCTTTTAGTATAACCACGAGCTAATCGAATAGCGCTCATAGTTGCTTCTGTACCAGATGAGACCATTCGAACAATTTCAATTGACGGCACACGTTCAATAACTAGTTTAGCAAGCTCTGTTTCTATTTCAGTTGGTGTCCCAAAGCTAGTTCCTTTCATCGCAGCTGATGTAATTACACTAACAACAGCAGGGTTTGCATGGCCTAGAATTAGTGGACCCCAAGATAAAACATAATCAATATAATCATTTCCATCAATATCTGAAATATAAGCACCTTTTCCATGATCCATAAAAATTGGTGAAGCATCAACCGAATGGAATGCACGAACTGGGCTATTTACTCCTCCTGGTAAAACTTTTTTTGCTTCCTTAAAAGCTTTTTCGGATTTTGAATAATTTCGCAAATTAGTGGCCTCCTATTTATTTAAGTATTTGGATACATCTTTAGCAAAATAAGTAATGATAAGCGATGCCCCAGCACGTTTCATACTTGTTAACATTTCTAAAACAATTCTTTCTTCATCTATCCAACCATTTTGCGCAGCAGCTTTTACCATAGCATACTCGCCACTTACATTATAGGCAACAATGGGTAAATGGGTATTGTTTTTAACATCTCGCATAATATCCAAATAAGATAAAGATGGTTTTACAATTAAAAAGTCAGCACCTTCCTGTTCATCAGAAACTGCTTCACGAATTGCCTCTTCTCTGTTAGCTGGATCCATTTGATAAGATTTTCTATCACCAAATTGTGGTGCGCTCCCAGCTGCATCACGAAACGGCCCATAAAAGGCAGAGGCATATTTAACAGCATAGGACATGATTGGAATATCTTGAAAACCTGCTTCATCAAGCCCTTCCCGAATAACTTGTACAAAACCATCCATCATATTAGAAGGAGCAATAATATCTGCTCCTGCGGCAGCCTGACTTATGGCCGTTTTTTGTAACAATACAAGTGATTCATCGTTTAAAATTTCCCCTTCTTGAATTACTCCACAATGTCCATGATCTGTGAATTCACATAAACAAGTATCCGCAATTACAAGCATCTCTGGAAAGTTCGTTTTGATTAAGCGTGTTGCTTCTTGGATGATGCCATGATTATGATAAGCTTGCAAACCAACTGCATCTTTTTCAGCTGGAATACCAAATAAAATAACGGCTTTAATTCCCATATCTTGAACAGCCTGAATTTCTGCTTCTAGTTCGTGTAATGGAAATTGAAAAACTCCGGGCATTGATACAACTTCTGTTTTTGGCTCTTTTCCTTCTTTTACGAAAATAGGATAAATCAAATCATCAGTATGTAAGATTGTTTCTCTAACTAGGTCTCGCATCGCACTTGTTTTTCTTAAACGACGATGTCTATCAAATTGATTGTTCATTTGTACTCCTCCTGTATTATCAAATCAACTAAATGTTTCATAGTGAAATTTTCGGCTTGATAAGTCACTTTCCATCCATCCGCAACAATTGCTTTTGTGGTTATATTTCCGATGGAAGCAATTCGCCAGTTTTCTTTTTGGTTTGGAAACTTTTTCGCAACAGCATAAAAATTCTTCCAGGCAGACGGGCTAGCGAAAATGATAATTTGTTTTTCATTTCCCCTCAAAAGAGTTATGAGAGCTGATTCAGATTTAGCTGGTGCAGTAGTTTCATAAAGTTCGACTGGAAATACACTGTGCCCTTTTGTAGTGAGCGTATCTTCCATTATAGTTCTACTTAAATTACTTTTAGGAAGCAAAATACTCGTTTTTTCTGGATATTGATTTAACCATTCAGAAAGAAAAACCTCTGTTTGATATTGTGTAGGAATAAAATTTGGTGAAATACCGTATTCTGCTAACTTCTCTTTTGTTTTTTCCCCTATCACTGCAAATTTATAAGTATAATTTAGAGGTTGCTTCTCAAAAAAATATTCAACAGCATTAACGCTTGTAAAAAATAACCATTCTGCCTCTAGTTGTTTAGATGTGAATACTACTTTTTTCGGTCTTGTTTCAATCAAAGGAATTTGATATACTTCAAAGCCATTTTGGATAAAATATTCCTGCCATTGTTTACTTTTAGTTTTTTCTCTTGTTAAAACAATTTTTTTAGTCATGAATTTCTCAACTCTTTGATAATCGTTGCCGCACCTTCACTTAGTAGCACTTTCGCAACCTGATTACCAACTGTTACTGGATTTTCGCCTGATTGTTCAGATGAAAGAATCGTAGAACCATCAACGTTACCAACCAAACCTTTAAAATGGACTACATCACCTTTATTTGTTGCAAAACCAGCAATCGGAATCTCGCAACCACCATTTAATTCTTTTAAGAAAACACGTTCAGCCTCCACACAAATACCTGTTTCTTCATGGTGAATTGATGCTAGCATGTCACAAATTTGTTGGTCATTTCTTCGGCATTCAATTGCAAGTGCTCCTTGACCAACTGCCGGTAAACAAATGTCTGGAGAGATATCTTCTAATTTTAATGTAGTATTTTCTAGCCAGCCCATCCGTGCTAATCCAGCTTTTGCTAAAATAATTGCATCAAAATTTTCATCGTGTAATTTTTGAAGTCGTGTATCAATGTTGCCACGAATTGGTTTTATAACAAAATCTGGACGATGCCTAAGTATTTGTGCTGCACGTCTTAAGCTACTTGTACCAATAACGGCGCCAGTTGGTAAGTCTTTCCATGTTTCTACGCGATTAAAAACAAAACAATCAAGTGGAGATTCACGTTTTGGTATTGCACCTATAGTAAGACCTTCTTTTAAGCTAGAAGGCACATCTTTCATACTATGGACAGCAAAATCAATTGCTCCATCACTCAATGCTTGTTCAACTTCGGATACAAATAATCCTTTTCCACCAACTTTGCTAAGCGTCACATCTAGAATGCGGTCTCCTTTTGTTACGATTTCTTTTATTTCAAAATCAAATTCTGGATAGTTTTCTTTTAGTTTCGTTATGACCCAACCTGATTGCGTCAATGCTAATTTACTACGTCTGGAACCAACAATTATTTTACGTTTCATGCATTACTCCTCGTTTCAGCTTGTTCTTTTTCTAGTGTTTTTGTTTCACCTGTTAAGCCAAAGATACGCTTGAAGTGATCAATGCTTGCGTCGGCTTCTGCTTCTACAGACATTTCTTTTAACTCTGAGATTGGTTGTTTTAACATTTGATTAATAATACTTTTCATATGTTTACCGATTTGTACGTATTCTCTTTCTGTTAAACCTGGTAGCTTATTTTCGAGACTGGCCATTGTCACTTCTTGCATATCTAACGCCTTTTCTCTTAGTTCGCGGATTACAGGAACTACTCCAAGTTGTTTTTCCCATTCAAAAAAGGTTTGTACCTCTGCATGGATTGTTTCTTCTAATTCTGATACAATTCTTTGACGTTTGGTGGAATTGGCAGTAATCACCCCTGCTAAGTCATCAATATCATACAAATGAAAATTGGGAATAGCTGAACAATCATGTTCAACATTTCTAGGTAGACCAATATCAATAACAAGCATTGAGCCAGTTTTTCGTTCCATTAGCAATTGCATGTCCATATGTTTAATGATTGGTTCTTGAGCACTTGTTGATACAAGTACGATATCTGCTAAAAGTAAATGCTTGTTCAGTTCTTCGTATCTTCCTACTTTTGCTTGAAATTGATTAGCAAGAGTTTCTCCTTTTGTTTTTGTTCGATTAATTACTGTAATGTCTTGAATACCGCTTCCTGCAAGGTTTCGAAGTGCTAATTCGCTCATTTCTCCGGCACCTATAAGGACGATTTTTTTATTTTCTAAAGTACCATATAGTTTTTTTGCAACTTCCACAGCCGCATAGCTGACAGAAACTGCATTTTCATTAATTTTAGTAAAATGATGTACTTTTTTAGCAAAAGTTACGACTTCACGGAAAAGTTTATTTAAAAGGGTTCCTGTTGTTTGCGTATTTTTTGCAACTTCAAAGGCATGTTTTACTTGACCGAGAATTTGTGTTTCTCCTAAAACAAGTGAATCAAGTCCTGCTGTTACGTTATATAAGTGATTTACAGCAAGGTTTTCTTCATAAAAAAATAAATATGGCTCGAGTTTTTCCATATCCATTTGAAACCAGTTTGCCATAAAGCGTTTTAAATAATATCTACCTGTATGTAATTGATCCACAACCGCCACAATTTCTGTTCGATTGCACGTCGAAATAATAACATTTTCAAGAATGCTTTTTTCCTGTAGCAATGTTACTAGTGCCATTTCTTCTTCAGTTTCTTTAAAAACTAATTTTTCGCGGATGTCGATTGGTGCTGTATGATGATTCAGCCCCATGGTGAGAATAAACATTCGATAATCCTCCTAAAATTAAATTGAACTCTTAACTATTCTACCACTTTTCTATTTGTACACCAAATAGTCCGTTTGTGCATTTGAATGAAAAAAAGAGCTGGATTTTTTATTCCAACTCTTCCTATTATTCCATTCCTTCTTTGATATACTGCCATGCTTCGTCTTTTCCCATTTTTGTTTCTGAGGAAAATAGCACAAATTTGTCATCCGGATCAAAATCAAGTGTTTCACGAACAATTTTGGCATTTTTGTGCCATTTACTACGTGGAATTTTGTCTGCTTTGGTAGCTACGACAATTACTGGAATTTCATAATACTTTAGAAATTCATACATCATTCGATCATCTTCTGTTGGCTTGTGTCGTAAATCAACAATTTGAATAACGCCACGCAACTGCTCCCGAGATGTAATATACGTTTCAATCATGACGCCCCATTTTTCACGCTCGGTTTTTGAAACTTTTGCAAAACCGTAACCAGGTACATCTACAAAGAAAAGCGCTTCTTCAATTTTATAAA
Source organism: Listeria immobilis (assembly GCF_014322765.1). Lineage (GTDB taxonomy): Bacteria > Bacillota > Bacilli > Lactobacillales > Listeriaceae > Listeria > Listeria immobilis. The sequence goes on from NZ_JAASTZ010000004.1 coordinate 46,497, forward strand.
AATTTAGCGTTTGTGTTTTGCCGGGTTTTTGTGAAATTCTTGCCATACTTTTACGGCGAATCATCGTATTAATAAATGATGATTTTCCGACATTAGATCTACCTGCAAGGGCATATTCCGGGAGGTCTGTTTCTGGATATTGCTCTGGTCGAACGGCACTTATAATTAATTCTACATTATTTACATCCATTATTTTCCATCCTGTTCTATTCATTATCTTTTACTAGTATAACGGAAAAAGAGGAAAAAAGCACCAAGTAAAAATACTGCCCCATTTCGGAACAGTATTTTAATATTAATATTTACTTACTTCTGCTATTACTTGGGCAATGAAAGTATCTAATTCTATTGTTTCTGATTCCTTTGAACCGTACCTACGAACATTTACAGTACTAGATTCTGCTTCTTGATCACCAAGTACTAATGCATAAGGGATTTTCTTTGTCTGTGCTTCGCGGATTTTGTAGCCTAATTTTTCATTACGGTCATCTATTTCCGCACGAAGTCCTGCACGTTGTAATTTATCTTGTACTCCTTTTGCATATTCTAAATGAGCATCAGCATTAACAGGGATGAGTTCCATTTGAACAGGAGCGAGCCATGTTGGGAAAGCGCCTTTATATTCTTCAATTAAATAAGCGACAAACCGTTCCATAGTAGATACGACACCACGATGAATGACAACTGGACGATGTTTTTCACCATCTTCACCAATGTAAGTTAAGTCAAAACGCTCTGGAAGTAAGAAGTCTAGTTGAACTGTCGAAAGTGTTTCTTCTTTTCCAATGGCAGTTTTTACTTGAACATCTAGTTTAGGACCATAAAAAGCCGCTTCTCCGCCTGCTTCAAAGTAATCCATTTCCATTTCGTCCATTGCTGATTTAAGCATTGTTTGCGCCTTTTCCCACATAGCGTCATCATCAAAATATTTTTCTGTATTTTTAGGATCACGATAGCTTAAACGGAAGGAATAATCTGTAATGTCAAAGTCTTTATACACTTCAAGTATTAACTCAACAACTCGTTTAAATTCATCTTTAATTTGATCTGGACGAACAAACACATGTGCATCATTGAGTGTCATACCACGAACACGCTGAAGTCCTGATAAAGCGCCACTCATTTCATAGCGGTGCATCATCCCAAGTTCGGCAATACGGATAGGCAACTCACGATAACTATGAATATCATTTTTATAAATCATCATGTGATGCGGACAATTCATTGGACGTAAAACAAGTTCTTCATTATCCATTTTCATAGTTGGGAACATATCTTCATGATAATGATCCCAGTGTCCGCTAGTTTTGTATAGTTCGACATTGGCCATAATTGGAGTATAAACATGATTGTAACCAAGACGTTCTTCTTTATCCACAATATATCGTTCAATAACACGACGAATAGTTGCACCTTTTGGTAACCAAAGTGGTAAACCTTGACCCACTTCAATGCTATTAGTAAATAATTCTAACTCCTTACCCAGTTTACGATGATCACGTTCTTTGGCTTCTTTTTGCATCTGGATAAATTCTTTTAAGCCATTTTTATCAAAGAATGCTGTTCCGTAAATACGTTGTAACATTTTATTATTACTATCTCCACGCCAGTATGCCCCAGCCACGCTTAATAGTTTAAATACTTGGATTTTACCAGTTGAAGGAACATGAACCCCACGACAAAGGTCAAAAAACTCTCCTTGTGTATAAATAGTCACTGTTTCATCTTCCGGTATTGCTTCAATAAGTTCTAATTTATATTCATCACCAATTGCTTTAAAACGTTTGATTGCTTCTTCACGAGAAACCACTTCACGTTCAATTGGCACATTTTCTCGAACAATTTTTTGCATTTCTTTTTCAATTTCTGCTAAAGATTCATCGCTTATCACTGCTTCTGTATCAATATCATAGTAAAAACCAGTATCAATTGCTGGGCCTACACCAAATTTTACATCTGGATAAAGTCGTTTAAGCGCCTGTGCCATTAAATGAGCTGTACTATGGCGCAATATACCAAGCGCATCCTCGTGATCTGGTGTTACGATTTCAATTGCTCCATCTTCGTGAATTGGAGTTACTAAATCAAGTAATTCTCCGTTTAATTTACCTGCGAGTGCTTTCTTTTTTAACCCTGGACTAATGGAAGCGGCAATATCGGCTGTAGATACGCCAGGCTCAAATTCTTTTACTGCACCATCTGGAAATGTGATTTTCATACTAATCTCTCCTTTTCTTTTTAAAATATGGTTAGGAGGGCAAAATAAAAAACCCATCCCTCCTGTTGTCAAGGGACGAGTTTATGCTCGTGGTTCCACCCAAGATTCAGAAATAACCAGCAATAGCTATTTCACTCTTGTCGCTTATAACGGAGCGATCCGTCTATTATTACTAGTAAAAAACGTTCCTAATAGAAGTTCCAAGGTGGTCCAAATTTAAGTTCGAATAGAAGGTTTCCAGCTAGCCCTTCCTCTCTAGAATTTTCCGTTAAATTGGTTGTCCTTTTCATCACTTTGTTTTATATTACTACAAATTATAATCCTGATTACGTTAATTTGCAAGTGCTTTTTTAGAAACGGCGATTTTTTCCTTCTAGCTGTACTTCTTTAGATAAATAGCGCACACGTTCCATGATCCGACGTGCTTTAAGTTTTTCTTCGTTTCCATTTTGGGCGAACATTAAATGATTTTCTAATTGATCCATATTGTAATTGGATGAGAAAAAAGTTGGTAATTCTTCTTGCATTCGGAACTGTAAAATTGCACCAAGAACTTCATCACGAGTCCATGCAGTCATTGATTCTGCACCAATATCATCAAGCATTAGGACTTCTGTTTCTTTAGCGAATTGAATTTTTTCACCCACTGTATTATCAGAAATCGACTGCTTCACTTCTCGCATAAATTCAGGAAGATATACTAAAGTTGTTGAAACTCCTTTAAGCGCAAGTTCTTTCGCAATTGCCCCCAGTAAGTAAGATTTTCCAGTTCCAAAGCTCCCGTGAATATAAAGCGCTTTGACACGTTCTCCGTCTTTAGCAAGATAATCCTTTAAAAATTGATACGCCTCAACAAGTGCTAGTTGTCTAGATTCTTCATCCGTATAAAACTCACTTAAACTAGCATCTACTACTTGTTTTGGCATATAAAGAGAGCGAATACGTTTCTCCACAGCACGACGTTTATCTTCTTCTATTTTTTCCTTTGTTGGATAATAGCTGACAGTAATAAATTCTCCATTTAAAACCAATTTTGGCGCATAACCAGGCATTAAAGTGGCTTCTTGTTCCATAAATTTTTTGTGTTGAGTCATAAACTCATATAAATTAGATAAATTTTGATTAATCAATTGTTCGTCTATTTCTGCTTTATGGGCCTTGAAAAATTCTTGGATTGGCTGATAATGAAGTACTTGTTGCTTTAGCCCTTGATATTCTTTTTCAAAATCTCGTCCTTCAAAAAGCTGCCCCAATGTGCGTTCGATGTTATCCATGTCCTTCACCTACCTTTTATTTAGTCGTTCTTTAATTTCGCGAACTTGTTCTTCCAATGTTTGTTTTTCTTTATCTGTCATTTTGTTATCAGCTGGTGGGACGGATTCTTTATCAAACCAATCCGGTAAAATTTCTTTTCTAGTTGTTTTTTGGTAATTTCGATTGTAATTTGATTTTTTAGCTGTGGCTGGTTCTTCTTGTAGTCGTTTATATTTTTCATGCTCTTGCCAAGCTAAATCCATAGCTTCTTTAGCGGTTTTAACATTTTTTCGTTTCCAGTGTGCAGCGATTGTCATCATGTAGTTTTTGGCCAATTTCCGGTCAAGTCGAAGCATCACATATTCGATTAAGACATTCATGACTGGAACAGGTAAATTTTGTTGGTTCATTACTTCTTCAACTACACGTAAATCTGTTTCGGCTGGCACTGCCCCATCGGAAATATCGACAAGCAATTGAAATGGTGTGATACTTTCTAAATACACTTGAAGTGCTTCTTCGTCGTTTAGCACTTCCTTTTGTTCTTCTACATCCGGCATTTCTTGTTTCATTTGTAACTTTGGTGGGGTGCCATTTTCAATTGAATAACCTTCACGAACAATTTTGCGTAAAAATACAATATCTATGTCCCCGTTAGCATCCAGCGCTCGGTACAAATAACTTGGCATGTCTTTCTCAGAAACTTGATAAATTCCGTGCAATTTCAAAATCGTTTGACGCACTTCTTTAGTTATTTTATCACGTGAAATCATACTTGGAGATAGCAAGCTTATAAACAAATTGAAGTCAAAACTAGCATCATCAAATTCAATTTCTTTCGGTTTAGTTTTATCCATTAAGGTTTGGTTAGTTTTGTCGATAGTTGCTATAGTTCCACCTTTAAATGGCTCAAAAACATCTTGAAAAGATCTAGTGATTTCGCTATATGTAGTTGTTTCAATAGCATCATCAGAGAAAAAACGACGCAACCGTTGAAACTGAGCATTACCTATTTTGCTATATAAATAAATATTTAGTAATCCGTCTGAAAAGAATTTTTCTGGAGATAAAGGCGGTAAGATTTCATAAATGTAAAAACGAGTGTCATTTTCCGTTTTTACATAACTTTTTAAAAGACCTAAGCCTTCGAGTTTTAGTCTTGCCTCAAATAGTGCCTTTAAACTAATATCGAGCATATTTAAAAGTTGGACGTGGGAATGCGCTTTCGACCAAAGTCTGTTTTCTTCTACTTCAGTAAACAGTGTTTGATATAAAGCTAAACATTCCGCCCCCATTAGCGGTTGATATAACATGGTGATTATTTTTCGGTCGGCACCGGTTAAAATACCACTTGCCTTCACTTGATAACTATCTACCGCTTGAAGTTCCATCCAAAATTCCGTCAATTTACACTCACCTATCTTTATTTTTTTCCATCAAATCTTTTAATTCTTCTACAAAAACACTAATATCTTTGAACTGACGATAAACCGAAGCAAATCGGACATAAGCAACCTCGTCCAAATTAGCCAATTTATTCATTACTTTTTCACCGATTAAATCAGAGGCAATTTCACTGTCACCAATGTTTCTAAGTTCGCGCTCCACCTCATTAACAATTTCCTCGATTTGTTCTGCACTAACTGGCCGTTTTTCACATGCTCTAATTAAACCACGGCGAACTTTTTCACGAGCAAATTCTTCTCGTGCGCCATCTTTTTTTACAACTATTAAAGGACTTTCCTCTACCTTTTCAAATGTAGTAAAGCGAAATCCACATTTTTCACATTCACGTCGACGTCTGATAGAATTGCCATCATCTGCCGGTCTTGAGTCTACAACACGTGTTCCATTATATTTACAAGTAGGACATCTCACAAAAATTCACTCCTATCCCTAAAACATCTCTGTCTGTTTATTTGTATGCCTCATTATACCATGTGAAAGTAAGGGTGGCTATTTGTTCTTAATAATTTGATCAATAAAATCCGCAACTTGTTTCTCTGTTTTTTCGAGCGTTTCATCGTTATTAATTACTAGATCCGCTTTTTTTGCTTTTTCATCAATCCCGATTTGACTATTTATACGTTCTAAAGCCGCCTCCTCGGTCAAATGATTTCGCCTCATTAAGCGTTTTAATTCAGTTTCAGGTGTAACCCAAACGACAACAATTTGATCAACAAGTGATTCTAAATGACTTTCAAATAAAAGTGGAATATCAAAAAAAACTACTTGTTCACCGGCTGCAAAATAGCGTTTTCGCTCCGCTAACATATATTCTTTCACGCGAGGATGGGTGATTGCATTTAATTTTTCTCGTTTTTCTTTGTTTTTGAAAATAATATTTGCTAGCTTGGGCCGATTTAATGTGCCATCTTCTAGCAATATATCCGCACCAAAGTAATTAATAATTTCCTTAAGTCCTGCTGTTCCTGGCTCAACTACTTTCCTTGCCGCAATATCTGCATCTATGACAGGAATTCCAGCCTTCTGAATCATTTTGCTTACAGTAGATTTTCCTGTTGCCACGCTTCCTGTTAAACCAATTGTTTTTCCCATGATTTGTCCCACTCTCTACTTTTGACAATTTGGACAAAAATGTGTTCCTCGCCCATTTAGCTTTATTTTTTCAATTGGAGTTCCGCAAATCACACATGGTTCCTCCGTTTTTCCGTATACTTTCAGCTTATCTTGATACTGTCCTAATTTCCCCTCCGAATTCACATACGTTCTCACAGTCGAACCGCCAAGTGCTACAGCTTCTTTCATTATACTTTTGGTTGCTTCAAAGATACGCTTGATTTCTTTATTAGAAAGTGAGTTAGCTGGTCTTTCAGGGCGAATTTTTGCTTCAAAACAAATCTCATCCGCATATATATTACCAATTCCTGCGACTAATTTTTGGTCTAATAAAGCTGTTTTGATTGCACGACTAGTTTTTTTCACCCCAGCTGCAAAATCGGTTAACGTAAACGCTGGTGTAAGAGGTTCCGGTCCCAACTTTTTAATGGAATTTGTTTCACTTTCACCGTATTTATTCGTAACTTCCATCGTCCCAAATTTTCGCACATCTAAAAAGCGCAGTTCTGTATGATCCTCAAAATGGAAAATAATATGCGTATGCTTACTTACCTCTTCATTTTCATCCATTAATCTAAACTTGCCTTCCATCCGCAAATGGGACAAAATGGTGCAATTCGTTAAATCAAAAAGTAAAAATTTTCCGCGACGACGTACTCCTTCAATTTCTTGCCCAACAAGCATGTGCACAAACTCATCTGGTGGCGTATTTTTTATCATTTTGGGAACATGAACAATCACTTGATCAATTTTTTTACCAGGAACGAGCGCTTGTAAAGTGGTGCGGACATTTTCTACTTCCGGCATTTCTGGCATATTTAAACTCCCCGTTTCTCTATTTATTTTGCATCATACCAAGTATCTCCAAAAGCGCTATCGACCTTAAGTGGTACAGATAGTTCTACAGCATTTTCCATAACATCTGGTACAATTTCTTCTAATTTAGCAATTTCTGCTTCTGGTGCTTCAAAAATAAGTTCATCGTGTACTTGAAGTAATAACTTAGCTTCTAATTTTTCGGATTTTAGGCGGTCGCTCATTAGAATCATCGCTTTTTTGATAATATCTGCAGCACTTCCTTGGATGGGTGTATTCATCGCAGTTCTTTCTGCAAATCCGCGAACATTAAAATTACGGCTGACAATCTCTGGAATATAACGACGTCTATGCAAAATAGTTTCTACATAACCTTTTTCTTTTGCAAAACGTACAATATCTTGCATATATTCTTTTACTGCTGGATAGCTGACAAAGTAACGATCAATAAAATCTTTCGCTTCTTTTCTTGTAATGCCAAGGTTTTGCGAAAGTCCGTAATCACTTATACCATAAACGATACCAAAATTAACGGCTTTTGCTTGACGGCGCATGAGTGAATCCACCGCTTCTTTTTCAACATGGAAAACATCCATTGCTGTTTTTGTATGAATATCATAATCATGTTTAAATGCATAAATCAGATTTTCATCTTCAGAAATATGCGCTAAAACACGCAATTCCACTTGTGAATAATCTGCTGAAAATATTTTCCAGCCAGGTTTGCTTGGAACAAAAACTTGTCTAATTTTGCGCCCTTCTTCTAATCGAATAGGAATATTTTGCAAATTCGGATCAACGGAGCTAAGTCGCCCTGTTTGAGTTAATGTTTGATTAAAACGTGTATGCACTTTATGTGATGTTTTATCTGTTACTTTTAGAAGGCCTTCAATATAAGTGGATTGGATTTTCCCAAGTTGGCGATATAACAAGATTTCATCAATAATGGCATGTTTACCTGATAAACTTTCCAAAACATCTGCGGCCGTAGAATAACCCGTTTTTGTTTTCTTTACAGCCGGAAGTCCTAACTTTTCAAATAAAATCACTCCTAATTGTTTAGGCGAATTAATATTAAAATCTTCTCCCGCATGCGAATGAATGGACTCTTCCAGTGTTTTTAGTCGACCAGCTAATTCTACTTTCATATCCTCCAGTCGTTTAGTATCAACACTTACACCTTGCATTTCCATTTGAGCAAGGACAAAAGTTAACGGTAATTCTAAATCTTCCATTAAAGCTAATTGTTCGTTTTTTTCTAATTCGTCCATAAGACCATTTTCCAAAACAGCGATTGCGATAGCTTTTCTTGCAAGATGTGGTGCGACAATACTTTCCTCTGGGATGCTTCGTTTCGCTCCTTTTCCATATACCGTTTCATCCGTTTCCACTTCTGTATAATTATGACGAGCAGCAACACTCATAAAATCATCTATCGAGTCGGATGGATTCAATAGATAGGAGGCTAACATAATGTCGAATGTGATACCAGACACTACATATCCTAATCGCTGCATTGCAACCATTGTTTTTTTCGCATCGTAGACTACTTTTGTATCATTGCTTTCAATCCATTCTTTAAATGCTGGGCTATTTTCCGCTGTTTCTTTTGTGAAAAAATAGGTTCCTTTGTTTGAATGAATTGTAATCCCGATAAAGTTTGCTGTATGATAATTCTCATTTTCTAATTCAATATATAATGATGTTTTCCCACCAAAATGTTTTTGCGTTAACGCTGAAACTACTTCAAACTTGAGTTCTTTTAATGGTTTTGCTTCTTCTTTCGTTTCGCCCTCCAAGTTTTTTAATAATGTTGTAAACTGCATTTCTTTCAAAAGCGGAATTACTTTTTCTGTTTGGTATCCATCATATTTAGTACTTTCAACGGTACATTCTATTGGTGAATCCACATTGATAGTTGCAAGCTCTTTACTCAAAATTGCAAGTTCTTTATTTTCTTGGACTTTTTCTTTTAATTTTTTTCCAGAAATTTCATCGGCATGTTCTAAAACACTTTCTACGCTTCCGCCAAATTCATGTAATAGTTTTAATGCAGTTTTTTCACCAACACCTGGGATTCCGGGAATATTATCTGATGGATCACCCATTAACCCCTTCATATCAATAATTTGTGCAGGAGATAGATTATATTTTTCTTTTAGTGTTTCTGGAGTATTTGTTTCCATATCAGCTATACCTTTTTTAGTTATATAGACGGTTGTTTTTTCAGAAGCTAATTGTGTTAAATCACGATCTCCGGTAATAATCGCTACTTCCATACCGTCTGCTTCTGCTTTTTTTGTTAATGTGCCGATAATATCGTCTGCCTCATAGTTAGCAAGCTCATATTGCGGGATATCGTAAGCAGTTAAAAGCTCTCGAATAAATGGAAATTGTTCGGATAACTCACTAGGCGTTTTTTGGCGCCCTCCTTTGTAACCTTTAAATGTAGTATGGCGAAAAGTTGTTTTTCCGGCATCAAAAGCAACTAGTACATGACTAGGCTTTTCTTTTTCCAACACATTCATCAACATCATTGCAAATCCATACACCGCATTTGTATATACACCTTTATCGTTATTTAAAAGCGGTAACGCATAAAACGCGCGATTCGCAATACTATTTCCATCAATTAATACTAATTTATTCACAGGGATATCCTCCTCTATATTATCATTCACTTGTGTCTATTTTACCATAGGAACATAAAAACAAACCACTTATCCGAATGGGGTTAAATGGTTTGTTTTAAATGCGAACAATTATTATCGATAATAAAATTACGAACTAGTTTTACGAGTTGCGATCGGGCTTCATCAGAAGTTTTTTATTAATTCATCCGCAAATTCCGAACATTTAACTTCTGTTGCGCCATCCATTAATCTGGCAAAATCATATGTTACTGTTTTTGCAGCAATAGTTTTTTCCATCGAACGATTAATTAATGTAGCTGCTTCTCCCCAACCAATATGTTCCAGTAAGAGTGTCCCAGATAAAATAACGGATGAAGGATTAACTTTATCAAGACCAGCATATTTTGGTGCAGTACCATGTGTCGCTTCAAAAATCGCATGACCAGTTAAATAATTAATATTCGCTCCTGGAGCAATACCAATTCCACCTACTTGAGCAGCAAGCGCATCAGAAATGTAATCCCCATTTAAATTCATCGTAGCCACTACATCAAATTCAGCAGGACGTGTCAGGATTTGTTGTAAGAAAATATCTGCAATAGAATCTTTCACTAAAATTTTCCCTGCCGCAAGTGCTTCGTTTTGTTTTGTATTAGCAGCTTCTGTACCTTCTGCTTCTTTTATCCGATCGTATTCGTTCCAAGTGAATACTTTATCACCATATTCACGTTCGCATAAGTCATAGCCCCAATTTTTGAAAGCTCCTTCTGTGAATTTCATGATATTACCTTTGTGTACGAGCGTTAATGATTTACGCCCTTCTTTTATCGCATATTCGATAGCTGAGCGAACCAAACGCTCTGTACCTTCTTTGGAAATCGGCTTAATACCAATACCAGAAGTTTCCGGAAAGCGAATCTTATTGACACCAAATTCATCTTTTAAGAATGCTATTAATTTTTTTGATTCTTCGCTGCCTTCTTTAAATTCAATCCCAGCATAAATATCTTCTGTGTTTTCACGGAAAATAACCATATCTGTGTCTTCAGGACGTTTTACTGGTGACGGAACACCTTTGAAGTAACGAACTGGACGTAGACACACATATAAATCCAATTCCTGACGTAAAGCAACATTTAGCGAACGAATACCGCCACCAATCGGGGTTGTAAGTGGACCTTTAATTGCAATTAAATATTCATCAATTGTATCTAAAGTCGCTTGCGGGAGCCATTCACCTGTTTGTTTAAATGCTTTTTCACCTGCAAGCACTTCTTTCCAAGCAATTTCTTTTTCACCATTATATGCTTTTTTTACCGCTGCATCTAAAACGCGTTTTGCAGCAGCCCAAATATCTGGACCAGTTCCGTCACCTTCAATAAAAGGGATAACTGGATTATTTGGTGTTTTTAGTACACCATTTTCTACTTGAATTTTTTGACTCATAAAGTTTCTTCCTCCTCTATTAAATTCGTTCTTCTACAGGTAAATAACTTCTATTTTCAGGTCCAACATAAATAGCACGTGGACGAATAAGACGATTATCACGATATTGTTCAAAAATATGCGCCAACCAACCTGACACACGGCTTACAGAGAATACTAATGTAAATAGATCTCGGTCAATACCAAGCGCATGATAAACAGAAGCTGAATAAAAATCGACATTTGGTTTTAAATGCTTTAATTCCCAAACAGCTTCTTCTACTTGCATGGAAATTTCATACCATTTTTCTTCGCCTTTTTCGGTAGTTAACTTTCTAGACATTTCACGTAGATGTTGCGCACGTGGGTCTCCACCACGATAAACTCGGTGACCAAAGCCCATAATTTTTTGTTTCGTATCGATTTTTGTTTGGATGTAATTGCGCACATCACCAGCTTCATCGATTTCTTCTAACATATCAAATACACGTTCATTGGCCCCACCATGAAGTGGTCCTTTTAATGCCCCAATTGCAGCCGTAACACCAGAATAAACATCAGAAAGTGTTGCTACACAAACTCGCGCTGTAAAAGTAGATGCATTAAATTCGTGGTCTGCATGAAGTACAAGTGCTTTATTCATCGCTTCTACAGATAATTCATCTGCTTCTTCTCCAGTAATCATATAAAGAAAATTCGCAGCCATATTTAAATCTTCTCTTGGCGGAATCGGATCAAGACCACGACGAATTCTGGAAAATGCAGCGACAATTGTTGGCATTTTTGCTTGTAGACGTAATCCTTTGCGATAAACTGCTTCCCCGTCATCCAATTCTGCTTCTGTGTCAAATACACCAAGCATAGAAACAGTTGTTCTTAAAACGCTCATTGGATGTAATTTTTGATGATTTTGCATTCTTAAACTTGTAATAATTGTTTCAGATACAGCCATATTTTCTTGGATTTCTAATTTAAATTTTTTAAATTCATCTTTATTAGGCAAACGTAAATGCCATAATAAATAAATCACTTCTTCAAAAGATGCATTGTTTTCCATCAAATCATCAATACCATAACCAACATAAGTTAACATATCATCAATGATAGAGCTAATCGAAGTCTCAGCAACATATACATTTTCTAATCCTTTAGATAACGTCATTTCTTTTCCTCCTTTTATCCTTTTTTACATATGTACTTATTTTATGAATGCAACTAACTGCATTGCCATGTACGCAATACCAGCAGCAATTACTGGTCCAGCAGCTATCCCTCTAAAAAGTACCACTGCTAAAATAGTTCCAAACACTAGAGAAACCGTCACTTGTGGATCAACAGCCATATAGCCAACACCTTTTTTAGCTAATATAGAAACGGCAATTCCTGCTCCAAGACCAATCCACCCAGCGGCCGATTTAAAAGAGTCAATTAAATCTTTAAAACCGATTTGCCCAGTTGCAATTGGAATTAAGATGGCAACAGTAATAATCGTTACACCCCAATTTATTCCTTTTGCTTGAATCATTTCCATTATCTTGCCATCAGCGTGAAATAACTTCAACAAAATGACAACCGCTACCGCAATAATAAGCGAATTATTTTTTGCTATAAGTCCGAGAAGTAAAAAAAGAAGTAAAAACAACATACTTTCCGTAAACATACTAAGTCACCTTTCAGTATCGCGCATCTATGAAGCGAGATAACAATTATTATATCATAAATATACCTTATAGTAATACTAAAATGCCATAAGGAAAATGAATTGCCCTTTTTTTAACTAAACCTCTATAGAAAGATTTTCCCATAGAGGTTTTTATTACATATCAAAATAATAATATTGTGTATGTTTCTTTTGATTTCCAAGCCATTTCGTTAATTTAGGTTTTAATAGTTTGCGAGAAAATGGAATAAAAATAAGTAATCCTAGTATTGTTGTAATAATTCCAGGAATAATTAATAAAAAGCCGGCGATAAAAAAACATAAACTATCTAATAAATACGGCGCTACCGTCCGTCCATCTCGCAAATTTCGGAAAAGATTGCCACCAAGACGCTTGAAAATAAAAATACCAAAAGCGCTGGACGCTATTTGAATAAAAAGAAGTGGTAAAAAGCCGATTACTTGGAATAACCAAACATACATAATCAATTCTATTAAACCATATAAAGCCCAATAAAGCATAAATTTTCTCATACAATCAACTCCAATACTTAATAACCATTATAACCTATTTTTTTGTAATCGAAAAACAATACAGGCGCGCAAATAAAAAAAGCGCCCCGCTAACGAGACGCTTTTTTGAAAGTTAAATTTTAGTGAGTAGCTGTTTTGCCGTTATAAACAACACCTTGACGAGAATCAACAGTGATAATTTCACCGTCTTTTACAAGAGAAGTTGCATCTTTAGCACCAACGATAACAGGAATACCAAGATTAATTCCAACGACTGCTGCGTGACTAGTTAAGCCACCTTCTTCAACAACGACTGCAGCACTTTTCTCAAATGCAGGAAGGATTTCTTTATCTGTTGTTTTAATGATTAAGATTCCGCCTTCTTCTGCTTTTTGAAGCGCTTCTGCATTAGATTTTGCAACAATTGCTTTACCAATTACAGATTTACTACCAATTCCTTGGCCTTTAACTACTTTTTCACCAATTAATTGGATTTTCATTACGTTTGTTGTTCCGCTTTCTGCAACTGGAACACCTGCAGTAATAATGATAAGATCACCTTGTTTTGCAACACCTGAAGCAAGTGATTCTTTCACTGCAAGGTCAAACATTTCATCCGTGTTGCTAACTGGAGTAGCTAAGCGAGGATAAACACCCCATGAAAGAGCTAAACCACGGTATACATGCTCATTAAATGTTACTGCTACGATATGAGATTTCGGACGATATTTAGAAATCATACGCGCTGTGTGACCACTTTGAGTTGCAGCAACGATTGTTTGTACATTTAGGTTTTTCGCAGTATGACCAACTGCTTGTCCAATAGCTTCTGTCATATCTGTATTTTCGTGAAGTTTAAGCGCAAATTTATCCTGAGCAACTAGCACTTCTTCTGTACGAACAGCGATTTTCGCCATCATTTTAACTGCTTCAATTGGATAGTCCCCAGCAGCTGTTTCACCAGATAACATAATTGCATCTGTTCCGTCAAAAATCGCATTCGCTACGTCACTTGCTTCAGCGCGAGTTGGACGTGGATTACGTTGCATGGAATCAAGCATTTGTGTTGCAGTGATAACAGGTTTTCCAAGTTTATTACATTTTCTAATAAGTTCTTTTTGTACAATCGGAACTTCTTCAGCAGGAATTTCAACACCTAAGTCTCCACGAGCAACCATTAAGCCTTGTGATACTTGTAAGATTTCGTCAATATTATCAACGCCCTCTTGGTTTTCGATTTTCGGAATAATTTGAACGTGAGTTGCGTTATATTCTTCTAAAATCTTAGTAATTTCAAGAACATCTGTAGCTCGACGTACAAAAGATGCCGCGATAAAATCGATACCTTGTTCTAAACCAAAACGGATATCTGCAGCGTCTTTTTCTGTGATTCCTGGTAGGTTGATAGAAACGTTTGGTACGTTAACGCCTTTTTTATTTTTAAGCACACCTGGGTTAAGTACTTTTGTTACTAGTTCACGATTAGCTTCGTCTTTTTCAATTACTTCCAGACCGATTAAACCATCATCAAGTAAAATGGAAGATCCAATTTCTACATCGTCAAAAAGTTCTCCATAAGTTACAGAGAATTTTTCTTTTGTTCCTTCAACAGGTGTCATAGAAACACGTACAACGTCGCCTGTTTGGAATTCTAATTTTCCGCCAACCATGTCATTTGTACGAATTTCTGGACCTTTTGTATCAAGTAAAATAGCAACTTGTTTGCCAGTAATTTTTGATGCTTCACGGATGTTCACAATTCGTGCACCGTGCTCTTCAAAATCTCCGTGTGAGAAATTAAGACGTGCTACGTTCATTCCTGCTTCAATTAGTTGAACTAATGTGTCAACTGACTCGCTTGCAGGACCAATTGTACAAACAATTTTCGTTTTTTTCATGTTATTACTCCTCCTAGAACTTAGCTATTCATTCGTATTTATTATAAACATATCTTTCACATTTTACCAGTAACAACCATGTATTACAAGTAAGTTTGTGAATAAAAATGCATTTACCCAGTATAGTGCTGTTATTAAGAAAACGCTTTATAGGATTTTACGGCATCCCTATTCAGACATTTACTTCTTTTGTTTCAAAGAAGTTTATAACTACATTTTTTCACAAAGAAAGGCTACCATGCGTTGTTATGGCAGCCAGCTCTTCAGCCGTTTTAAATCGACAAAATAGAAGCAAGATCAAACAGTTGTTTATCACATACATGTTTTTCTTTCAAAATTTCGCCAATATTATTTTCGACAATACGATTTTCGCGGATTCCTACAGCTAATCCACCACGATTTTCTAATAATAATTCTACCGCATGCGCGCCAAGACGGCTTGCAAGCACACGATCAAATGCAGTTGGGCTTCCACCACGTTGAACATGTCCTAAAACAGTTACACGTGCATGATAGTCGCCATATTCAGCTAATTGTTTAGCAAATTCATTTCCTGACATAACACCTTCTGCAACGACAATAATGCTATGTTTTTTACCACGTTCACGACCTTTGTTTAAACGATCCACGATATCATCCATATTGAATTCTTGTTCAGGTACGATGATAGCTTCAGCGCCGCCACCAAGACCAGACCAAAGTGCGATATCCCCAGCATCACGACCCATTACTTCAATAATAAAAGTACGTTCATGACTTGTCGCTGTATCACGGATTTTATCTAATGCATCTAAAACAGTATTTAGCGCAGTATCAAAACCAATGGTGAAATCAGTACCAGAAATATCATTATCAATCGTTCCTGGAATACCAATAGTTGGAAAACCACGATTTGTAAGTGCTTCCGCTCCGTGGTAAGAGCCATCTCCACCGATAACAACTAAGCCGTCGATTTGATGTTTTTTCAGTTGTTCGATTCCTTTAAGTTGTCCTTCTTCTGTAGCAAATTCAGGATATCTTGCAGAATAAAGGAATGTTCCTCCACGATGAAGTATATCACCAACAGAACCTAACTCTAATTTATGGATATCACCATTAACCAAACCTAAAAAACCATAGTTAATACCATAAACTTCAAGTCCTTCATAGATTGCTTTACGTACAACAGCACGAGTGGCTGCATTCATTCCTGGAGCGTCTCCTCCACTTGTCAAAATTGCAATTCGTTTCATTTTACTTACCACCTCAGACAATGATATTGTTTTTCATCACATGTGTTTATTCTACATGAAAATCCGCTAAATGAAAAGCACGAATAGAACACTTTTTTCGCCAGCAATAGCACTATTTCAGCTTTTTTTATATCGGTCTATTCCAATTAACTGTTCAAACGGCATTATATCAACAAAAAGATATAATCGGTCTATACTTGTTAAGTGTTTAACTTTCTTTATCTATTTTGGTACATACCAAAAAGATGATTTCCAAAAAACAGGAAATCATCTTTCATTATCGCTTATAAAGTTTCATATGCACCAATTTTCTTGAATTTTTCATAACGTTGCTCTTTTAATTGTTCTTCAGAAAATGCCATTAAAGCATGTAGCGACTTGGTAATTGTTTTATTTATTTCTTCTGCTTGAGCAGCTAAGTCGCGATGTGCTCCTCCTTTTACTTCTGGAATAATTCCATCCGTAATATTAAGTTCATACAAATCGCCTGCAGTGATACGCATTGATTCCGCTGCTTTTTTTGCTTGCCCAGCATCTTTCCATAAAATGGCTGCCGCTCCTTCTGGTGAAATAACCGAGAAAACCGCATTTTCAAGCATGAATATCTGATTTCCAACACCTAAAGCAAGCGCTCCTCCACTACCACCTTCACCAATAACAATAGAAATGATAGGTACTTTCATATCGCTCATTTCATAAAGATTCCGAGCAATTGCCTCACTTTGTCCGCGTTCTTCGGCAGCACGACCAGGATATGCTCCTTTTGTATCAATGAAACAAATAATTGGTCTACCAAATTTATCTGCTTGTTTCATTAACCGAAGCGCTTTTCGGAAACCTTCTGGATGTGGCATTCCAAAATTACGATGCAAATTATCCTTTGTATCCTTACCTCGTTGATGTCCAACAATAGTCACAGGAATACCTTTAAACGTAGCAATCCCGCCAACAATAGCTGCATCATCGCCAAAAGAACGATCGCCATGAAGCTCCATAAAATCTTCAAATAAAAGTGGAATATAGTCAAGTGTTGTAGGTCGTTCTGGATGACGAGCGACTTGAAATTTATCCCAAGCAGTCATATTACTATAGATACTTTCTTCCAATTTAGCTAGACGCTTTTCTAACTTTTCGATTTCACTAGATAAGTCTACATCTGATGTTTCGTTATATTCTTTTAAGTCAGCAATTTTACTTTTTAGTTCTAATATAGGCTTTTCAAATTCCATTTCATTCGCCATCAGATTCACCTCCTGATTCAGGTGTTTTTACATGGATTTTTAAAATAAAACTTAATTTATTTTGCAAATCAAGCCGTGAAATGCAATCGTCCAGTTGTCCATGCTTAAGTAAAAATTCTGCTGTTTGGAAGTCTTCTGGCAGCTCTTCTCGGACAGTTTGTTCAATCACTCGACGCCCAGCAAAGCCAATAAGTGCTCCTGGCTCAGCAAAATTATAATCGCCTAAAGAAGCAAAACTTGCAGAAACTCCACCTGTTGTCGGGTGTGTCATCACAGTGATTGCTAAACCGCCATGATTGCTAAACCGCTTGAATGCAGCGGATGTTTTCGCCATTTGCATAAGGGAAATCATTCCTTCTTGCATACGAGCGCCACCTGAAGCAGTAAATATCACAAAAGGTTTCTTTGTTTTATCTGCCTCTTCTACTGCACGAAGAATTTTTTCGCCTACAACAGATCCCATACTTGCCATTCTAAAACGAGAATCCATTACTGCGATAACTAAAGGATTTCCATCTATCGTTGCATGACCAGTAACAATAGCTTCGTTCAATCCAGTTTTTTGTTTATCTTTTTCGATTCTATCCATATAATTTTCAAAACCAAGTGGGTTTGCTGTAGTTAAGCTAGCATCAAGTTCTTCAAAAGAATCCGGATCAACAAGCATATCAATTCTTACTTTTGCTCCAATTGGATGATGAAATCCGCAATAACTGCATACCATCAAGTTTTTTTGCAATTCTTTAGTATACATTATTTTTTTACACTCTGGACATTTTGTCATAATACCTTCTGGAACATCTGCTTTCGTCCCATCAGAAGGAATTGTGGCATATTTTCTCTTTTTTGGTTTTGTAAACAAGTCTCCTAACAAGGATAACCCTCCCCATTTACGCTTTCTATTGTGGTAATAACGGTTTTTAAATACTATAAAATGAAAAATTATAAAGACATGAAACATATTTTTAACCGCATTTTCCCATAAGAAGACAAAATGCCAGTCCGTCCGAATAATCATTGGACAGACTGCGCAATATCGTTTCCCACGTTAAACTATAACATACTTTTGCTAAATATAGAAAGTTTAAGATTACTTAAAAACAACATTCTCTTTACCAAGAAGTGTTACTAAGGCCTCGTGTAATCTCTCTGAAGGCTCTACTTGAATATTTTTTAACTCTGTTGTTTGCTTAGTTAATGCTTGATGGATAATAACCTTAGAGCTCCCTTTAAATTTTAATAAAATGGGTCTTATGCGTTCCATTTGAGACGGCTCAGTTAGTTGAATAAATAGTCTCATTGGAGCTTTCACTTCTTTTAAATCTTCTGCTTGATTTACAATTAACTGAAGTTCGCCATTTCGCTTATCTGCTTTCACTTGTAAAAACAGAATCTCTCCTTTTTGAGCGAAAGAAGCATATTTACGATAACTTTCAGGGAACATCACTGCACTTAATTCTTTCGTGTCATCACTAACAGTCAAAAAGCACATTGTCTCCCCTTTTTTCGTTCTAATGGATTTAACTTCATGAACATAAACTGCAACTTGATAATTTTTCCCAGAACTAATTTCCGCAAGTCTAGTAATTTCGATATTTTGTAGTTTAATTTGATAGTAAGCTACTGGATGCGCAGAGACATATTGGCCAGTATAGAGCTTTTCTTTTTCTAATTTTTCATCAATGGAAATAGGTGCTGTTTTTCGGTAACGCGGCTTCATTTTCTTTAAAAAATCATCATCTTCTGCAAAAAGGTTCATCCCTTTAGAATCTTCACCAAGTAAAGAAATATACTGCAATACGGCATCAATCGTCGCGAGTATCGTTGCTCTATCTTCACCAAATTCATCAAAACAACCTGATAATACTAAAGCTTCTAAGACAGTTTCTGATAACATTTTATGTGGCATACGTTCACAAAAATCAAAGAAATCTTGGAAAGGTGCTTTTTTTCGTTCGTTAATAATTTCGAGAACAAACTTGGTTGGCACTTTTCGAATGACTCGAAAACTATAACGAATGGCCGTTTCGCCTTCCATTTGAAAATAATAATGACTATGATTAATACTAGGCGCTAACATTTGGATACCATAGTTTTTTGCTTCAGTAATATATTGCGCAATCTTATCATCATTTCCAGAAACAGAGCTAAGCAAAGAAGACATAAATGCCGCTGGATAATTCGCCTTTAGGTAGGCTAATTGAAAAGCAATTTTAGAATATGCCGCTGCATGACTACGGTTAAATCCATAATTCGCAAACTGTACAATCATGTCATACACTTGATTGGCGCTACTATCAGAATAGCCCTTACTTCTCGCCCCATCTACAAAATGTATCCGTTCTTCATTTAGCACATCTGCTTTTTTCTTACTTACTGCACGACGTAATAAATCCGCTTCGCCAAGTGAAAAACCTGCCATTAAGTTAGCGACTTGGATAATTTGTTCTTGATAAACAATCACCCCATAAGTCACTTCTAAAATTGGTGCTAAATCTGGATGTGGATATTGAATCGCTTCTTTTCCATGTTTTCTGGCAATAAATGTATCAATTTGTTCCATTGGACCTGGGCGATAAAGGGCGTCTACTGCGACGATATCTTCAAAAGAAGTTGGTTTTAACTTCCTGAGCACCCGACGAATTCCGTCCGATTCAAATTGAAAAACACCGGTTGTATCCCCTGTTTGGAATAACTTCAATGTTTTTTCGTCATCTAGTGAAATATCAGCCAAAGTTAATGGTTTTTCACGAGTGTAATTAACTGATTTTAGCACACGATCAAGTAAACTTAGATTTCTAAGGCCAAGAAAATCCATTTTAAGTAAACCGATTTTTTCTAGTTCTCCCATGGCAAACTGTGTTAAACGTGCATCACCACTGCCTAATTGTAGAGCAACTTGTTCAACAAGCGGTTTATCACTTATTACAATTCCAGCAGCATGCGTTGAAATATGTCGTGGGAGGCCCTCTAGCTGACATGCAACTTCCCAAATCATTTCATTTACTTTGGAGCTTTTTATATGATTTTCTAGTCGTGGATTTTCTTGAATCGCCTTCTGTAAAGTAATACCTAACTGGCTTGGAATTAATTTAGACCACTCAGATAAAAGAACCGAATTTAAACCAAAACTTCTTGCAGTATCACGGATAGCTGCTTTTGCTGCAAGTGTACCAAATGTACCAATTTGTGCCACATGTGCTTCACCGTATTTTGATACAACATAAGAAATTACTTCATCACGACGATTATCCGGAAAATCCAAGTCAATATCGGGCATGGTAATTCGTTCTGGATTTAAAAAACGTTCAAATAACAAATGGTATTTAATTGGGTCCACATCTGTAATTCTTAATGCAAAAGAAACTAACGAACCTGCTGCGGAACCACGACCAGGACCCGTTAAAATTCCTGCTTCTCTAGAATAGCGAATAACATCCCATACAATAAGAAAATAATCCGCAAATCCCATTTCGGTAATTACTTTTAACTCATAATCTAAACGTTCTTGATATTCAGCCCCCATTAGTCCGCGTTCTTTTAATCCGGCATATGCTGTTTGTTGTAAAACATCAGAGGCCTTTTGATTATCAGCTATTGGAAACCTTGGCAGTAGATGTTGATCTAATGCTATTTCAACTTGACATCGATCTGCTAATTTACCAGTCTCCTCGCATGCCTTTTTTTCAAAATCAGTTTGCCAAACTCGCTCCATCTCATCCTGCGAAGTAAAATAATTAGAGCCCGCAAGTGGAAGTGTCGTCCAGTCCACCGTCCGATTATCACGAATGGCTGTTAATACTTCTCTTGCCTGTGCATCTTTTGGTTCAATATATTGCACATCTTTAGTCGCTACTGCGCGTACTTTTTCTTCTGCGCAAAATGTTTCAATTTTTGCGAAAAGACGTGGGTTTTCTTTTTGCACTGATAGATAAACAGAATCTTTACCAAAAATAGTCACTAAGTTTTCGTAAGCTTCTAATGATCCATCCTGATTATCTTCCATAAGAAGCCGCTCTACTTCTCCTTTTGCTCCTGGTGAAATTGCAATAAGGTCAGTACTATAAGCACGTAGCCAGCTTTGCGGAAGCTCTAATCCTTCTTCGCGTGTTTGAATGGCACTAGCGATTTTCAGTAACTCATGATATCCAGCAGTTGTTTTTGCAATTAATATTAACTCGTAGGAATTAATTGGATTTACATAACCTTGTATCGTTACCGTCATCCCAATAATTGGTTTTATATCCGCCGCTAAACATTTTTGGTAAAATTCAATTGCTCCATAAAGCACGTTTTTATCCGTAATTGCTAAGGCTGGATAATGGTATTCTTTTGCTTTAGCGACAAGCGAATCAACTGATGCAGTACTTGAAAGTAAATCATATGCGCTTGCAACTTGTAAATGAACAAATCCCACTATCCTCTCTCCTTTCAAAACTCTCTTTTTCCATTATATCGGTTAAATTCTAAAAAAGAAAGTGTGTTCGTGTTTTTATGTAAAAATAAAGCCAGATAGATATCTGACCTTATCGTCCTTCTATTTAGTCGCACAAATCAGTTGTAATTTTTCTGTCATTTCTTTAATTTCTTCTTCACTATGCAAGGTCGCGCCAGAAGCAAGCGGATGACCACCGCCACCATATTCTTTCGCTAGTTCGTTAATGACAGGTCCTTTTGAACGTAATCGTGCTCTAAAAACAGATCCCTCTTGAATATACATAATCCAGGCTTTAATACCCGCTACATTCTCAATAGAGGAAACAAGTGCTGAAGCGTCTCTCGGATTAACATCAAATTCAGCTAATAGTGTATCACTTAGATAAACTGTTGCTGCACCATTTTCGTCCATCACAAAGTTTTGTAAAATATAACCAGAAAGCTTTATTGTATTTTTGGGCAATTCATATAGTTGCCGGTAAAGCGCTGGACGATCAAATGGAAAAGTAACAAGACTCGCTGATAATCTTAACGTCTCCTCAGTCGTACTCGGATATAAAAATCTGCCTGTATCCCCAACAATTCCAGCATATAGTAGTCGAGCTGCTTTTTCATTTAATACGAGTTCTTCGGAAAAAGTTTCCCAAAAATCAACTATCATTTCACTACAAGAAGAAGCATTTGTGTTTACCCAAAGTATGTCCCCGTAAGCATCATCATTTGGGTGATGATCTATTTTTATTAATTTTTTTCCTAATTGAAAACGTTGATCTGAAACACGTTCTTGATTGGCAGTATCACATACAATAACAAGTGCCTCTTTGTAAGTATCATCGGAAATCTCTTCTACTTTGCCAAGAAATTGTAAAGAAGTTTCATCATTTCCTACTGAATAGACTTTTTTTTCAGGAAAACTTGCATGAATAATTTCCGCAAGTCCCATTTGCGAACCATAAGCATCTGGATCTGGTCTTACATGCCGATGCAAAATAATCGTTTCATATTGTTTTACTTCATGTAAAATCTCATTTTTCATTTTTTCGCCTCATTTTCTGTTTAACGTTCCATCATTTGACAAGCCACAATTGCTTTTCCGGTTAATATTCCTTCTAAATATAGTTCCACATCTAATTTTCCTGCTTTACGTCCCATTTCCAAAATACGTGGTTTAATCACCATTGTCGCATCCATTTGGACAGGTTTTAAGAAATACATGGTCACATTTTCGATTGCCACATTGCGTTTTTTCATTGAAAATAATTTCTGCTGAACAACTTCACATACAATCTGCGTGAAAACACCATATGATAATGTACCAAGAGAATTAGTCATTTGCGGACTCACTTTAAATTCATAATCTGCCTCCACATGTGTGTCAGCTTTTTCGGAAAGTTGATTCGTAATCGTGTCATCAATGGTCTCACCAACTTGTGGTTGTTTTTGAATCATTTGCATTGATTTTAGAATATCTTGTCTGCTCACAATCCCAATTAATGTTAAATCATCTTTTACTACTGGGATTACTTCAATACTTTCCCAAATCATCATGTGCGCAACGGAAGCAACACTCATTTTTGGTCCTACTGTTAGAGGATTTTTCGTCATTACTCGTTCTATTGAAATACTTGGATTTTTATCTAAAATATCTTTGCTTGTAACCATTCCGGTCAGCCTCATAGCTCGGTTTACAACTGGAAAACGGCTATGTCCGGTAGTATCTTCCATTTTATGCCAGTCTTCTACTTTATCTGCTGTGGATAAAAATGCAGTTGTTTCTAGTGGTGTTAAAATATCCTCCACAAAAACAACTTCCTTTTTGATTAACTGGTCATAAATTGCTCGATTAATCATGGTTGCGACAGTGAATGTATCATAAGAAGTAGACAAAATCGGTAGTTCTTTTTCATCTGCTAGTCGTTTTACTTCATCATCCGTGTCAAATCCACCTGTAATCAGTACTGCTGCCCCGCGTTTTAGAGCAAGTTCATGGGCGCTCACTCGATTTCCAACAATTAGTAAATTGCCAGCATCTGTGTAACGCTCCATTGCTTCTACAGTCATCGCGCCAATAACAAACTTGTTTAGTGATTTATAAAGTCCAGCACGTCCGCCAAGAACTTGTCCATCAATCATATTGACAATTTCTGCAAAAGTTAATTTTTCAATGCTGTCTTTTTGTTTTCGTTCTATTCGAAGGGTCCCCACTCGCTTAATAGTAGAAACAAAGCCGATTATTTCCGCGTCTTTGATTGCTCGATAAGCAGTTCCTTCACTAACAGATAAGTTTTTAGCAATTTTTCTTACAGATATTTTTTCTCCAACTGCAAGGTTTTCAATATATTTCAAAATCTGTTCATGTTTTGTGGCCACGACTCATTTCACCCATTTCTTTTGTTAGATTTCGATTTCTTCGCCAATTTCTAGTACTTTTCCAGTAATTTCTTTATCTAGCGATGCAACAAATTTATATGGATCTTGTTCAATTAGTGGAAATGTATTGTAGTGCATGGGAATAACCATTTTTGTTTGTAAGAATCGAGCCGCAATCGCAGCATCTTCAGGTCCCATTGTAAAATTATCACCAATTGGTAAAAAAGCTAGATCTAGCGGATTTAATTCCCCGATTAATTTCATATCAGAAAATAGACCTGTATCTCCTGCAAAATAAATATTCTTTCCCTCAATTGTAAATACGATACCAGTTGGAAAACCTACATTAATAATACGGCCGTCACGAACGGTTTGCGAGCCATGAAAAGCTTGTGTTAACTTCACTTGGCCAAAATCAAATTGTCTTTTTCCACCAATATGCATTGGAGAAATTTTTTCAAGTCCATCTTCCACTGCTAAAAATGCAGCCAAATCTGCGTTACAAATAACTTCTGATCCAGCGTTTTTCGCAATTTGAACTGTATCACCAACATGGTCATCATGTCCGTGTGACAGCACAATATAGTCTGGCATCTGCTCTTCTGCTTTTAAATCGCATTTTTCATTTCCAGAAATAAATGGATCGACTAAAATAGTTGTATTTCCAGTAATAATTTTAATACAAGACTGCCCGTGAAATGAAATCTTCATGAAAAAAACATCCTTTCCAATTAATATTAAGTGCGTATTGTTGTACCACTCTTATTATAAACTAATATATAACACCTCGTAAACTAGGAGGTGTTTATTAGCAAAATATTTCCTTTGCATGTTATTATTATATAGAAATCAATTGGAAAGAAGGTACACAAAAATGGAAAAAAATATCGATGTCCTACAAAATTGGTTAAAAGAGCAAGGTGCCGAAGTAGCATTTTTAACAGATCCTGAAAATATTGCTTACTTTTCTGGTTATCACAGTGAACCACATGAAAGAGTACTAGGACTAGCTGTATTTTCAGAAAGCGAACCATTTCTTTTCACTCCTGCTTTAGAAGTAGAAGATGTACGTGGAGGCGACTGGACTCATCCAGCATATGGTTATACTGATACAGAAAACCCGTTCGAAATCATCGCTAGTGAAATTAAAAAGCGAGTAGCAACTCCAAGTAAATTTGCAATAGAAAAAAACCATCTGAATGTTGATCGTTTTGAGCAATTAGCTGGTCTTTTCTCTACTAGTTCTTTTATTCCGATTGAACATAAAATAGCACAAATCCGCTTAATAAAAACAGAAACAGAATTACAAATATTAAAAGAAGCAGCTTTACTTGCTGACTTCGCTGTTCAAGTGGGCGTAGATGAAATTGCAGAAGGAAAAACAGAGGCAGAAATTGTTGCCAAGATTGAATACGAAATGAAGAAAAAAGGCGTAACAGCAATGTCTTTTGATACAATGGTTTTAACTGGTAAAAACGGTGCCCTTCCGCATGGTACACCAGGAGAAACAAAAATTAAAAAAGGAGATCTAGTCCTATTTGATTTAGGCGTAGTTCATAAAGGATATTGTTCAGATATTACTCGGACAGTTGCTTTTGGTGAAATTTCTGAAGAACAGCAAAAGATTTATAATACTGTTCTAGAGGCGCAAACAGCAGCAGTTGCTAAAGTAAAGGCAGGGATAAAAGCGAGTGAAATTGATTTAACTGCAAGAAACATTATCCGAGAAGCTGGTTATGGAGATTATTTCCCGCATCGTCTCGGTCATGGTCTCGGAGCAAGTGTCCATGAGTTCCCTTCTATTACAGAAACGAATGACATGCCGCTTCAAGAAAATATGGTGTTTACAATTGAACCAGGAATTTATGTACCAGGAGTTGCCGGTGTTCGTATTGAAGATGATTTAGTCGTAACAAAAGACGGCGTGAAAGTTCTAACGGAATTCCCAAAAACATTACAAATCATCCAATAAGATAAGCAATTAAAATCAATTAGTATAAAATAAAAAGCAGAAATCATTATATAACCATTTTTTAAGGATTCTCTATCTCTAGCGTTTGATTTATACTCTAGAAGGAGGCTTAAAATGGCATATACTAGGTTTCTGCTTTTTTGGTGTAAAAATACTTCTATTTTAATCTTGTTGTTAAATTAATTGTTTATTATCTGTATAAACTAGTCCAAGTGAGTCTGCCACAGCTTGATACGTAATATGCCCTTGATACGTATTTAATCCACGCAGTAAATATGGGTCTTTTTTCACAGCTGCTTCTAATCCATGATTTGCAAGTTTTAATCCAAAAGGTAATGTTGCGTTGGTAAGTGCTATAGTGGATGTTCTTGGTACTGCACCTGGCATATTAGCTACAGCGTAATGAAGAACGCCAAATTTTTCGTAGGTTGGATTATCATGTGTGGAAACATGGTCTGTTGTCTCAAAAATCCCTCCCTGATCAATGGCAATATCTACTAGAACAGCTCCCGGATTCATTTGTTTAATCACATGCTCTTTTACTAATTTTGGCGCTTTAGCCCCTGGAATAAGCACTGCTCCGATAACTAAATCTGCTTTTTTTACAGCTATTTCAATATTAAAATCATTCGACATTAAGGTTTGTACTTGAGTGCCAAAAATATCATCCAACTCACGTAATCGTTTTAAATTTAAATCTAAAATAGTTACATTTGCACCAAGTCCTATCGCAATTTTTGCAGCATTAGTACCTGCAATGCCACCACCAATAATAACGACTTCACTTTTTTCTACACCTGGAACCCCGCCGAGCAATACGCCCATTCCACCATTTGTTTTTTGCAAAAATTGTGCACCTATTTGAGCTGCCATCCTCCCAGCCACTTCACTCATCGGCGAAAGTAACGGCAGTGAGTGATCTGCTAATTCCACTGTTTCATAAGCAATGCTGTTAACTTTACTTTCGATTAAAGCTTTTGCCAAAGTTGGCTCGTTTGCTAAATGTAAGTATGTAAAAAGTACAAGTCCTTCTTTAAAATAGCCATATTCTGATGCAATTGGTTCTTTTACTTTTACGACCATATCCACATTCCAAGCTTCTTTAGCTGTTTCAACCATTTTTGCTCCCGCCTGCACAAAATCGGCATCTTGATAACTAGAACCTACACCCGCCCCTTTTTCTACGAGTACTGTGTGCCCTGCATTAACATAGGATAAAACACTCGCCGGAGTCATAGCCACTCTATTTTCATTATTTTTTATCTCTTTCGGTACGCCGACTAACATCTAAATCACGCTCCCTGAATAGGTATAATGAACCACATATTTTTTCTACACCATCATGCTAACACAATATACCTAAGTTGTAAAAAATTAACCAACTGAAATTCACACAAAATCAGCCTAATAAATGCAAAATAATTTTGAAGCCAATTTTTTTAGTAATTAATGGTTCTTTTACGAAAAAAGGGGTAAAGTATAGTTATAGAAGATACATATTTTGATTGGAGGAATTATTATGTTACAACAATACGAAAGAGTTTTAGTGGCAGTCGACGGTTCAAAAGAAGCAGAAAGTGCATTCCAAAAAGCAATTCAGGTAGCTAATCGTAATGATGCTGCACTGGGTCTTGTGCATGTTATTGATACTCGTGCTTTCTCGTCTGTGGCTAACTATGATACAAGCATGGCAGATAAAGCGACTGAATATGCAGATGAACTACTTAGCGGTTATAAAGAAGATGCCTTAAAAGCTGGTGTGACAAAAGTAGAAAGCTATATTGAATATGGTTCTCCAAAAACAGCTATTACAAAAGAAGCTGCAAAAGCATTCCAAGCAGATTTAATTATGTGTGGTGCTACAGGGCTAAATGCAGTAGAACGCTTATTGATTGGTAGTGTATCTGAATATATTATTCGCCACTCCCCTTGTGATGTTCTCGTTGTTCGGAATGACGAACCAGATTACAAAGATGAAAAATAAACATACATGCTTAAAACAGATACTTTCCTTTGAGAGTATCTGTTTTTACGCCAGAAAACGTATAAAATAAACACGAAAAAACAAGAATGTGTCAGTTATGTAGATTTTATTTAAATAATATTGTTTTTATAAAATTCCATGCTATATTTAAAACATCTTATATTTTGTTAAAGGAATGTAACCTTTTGGGCATAACCTGAAACAAATGCGCACTTTTTAAGTACGCGTTTGTTTCAGGTTTTTTTAGCTAAATTAATAATAAGGAGTGGGAAAATGAAAAAATGGATGTTGTTAGTATTTGTTAGCTGTTTACTTATAGTTCTTGCTGGATGTGGCTCCAATCAAAACGAAGAAGCAGAAAAAGACCATTTAAATTACAAAAAAGGAGTTACGGTAACTACTAAGTATGGAAAAGTAAAAGGTTATAAGGATAAAAATGAAAGCGTTTTAGTTTGGAAAGGTGTTCCCTATGCCAAAGCCCCTGTGAAAGAATTACGCTGGAAGAAACCAGAAAGTCCAGAAAAATATGATGGCACTTTAGATGCAACAAAAGATAAAGAAGTATTTATTCAAACTGCACAAGATGGTGTAACAGGAAGCGAAGAAAGTCTTCATATGAATATTTATCGCCCAGACACTTCAGAGAAAAAATTGCCTGTTATGGTTTATATTCATGGTGGAAATAATCAAGGCGGAAGTGCTACAGAAATTGGCGGAGAAGCTTTTGTAAAAGATTTAAATACGATTTTTATTTCTGTTGATTATCGTCTTGGTGCACTTGGTTTTAACCCTTTAAAAGCCTTAAATACTGGTGATAAACTAGAAGATTCAGGTAACTATGCTTTGCTTGATATGGCAAAGTCGCTTGATTGGGTAAAAGAAAACATTGAAGCTTTTGGTGGTGATCCAGATAATATTACTTTCTCTGGTTTTTCTGCGGGTGGTAGAGATGTAATGGCCTCACTCACCTCTCCTATTTTTAAAGATAAATACCAAAAAGCAATTGCCTTTAGTGGAGGTATGACTGTTGCCGATCCCGATGATAGCATCAAAGTTTTTGCCAAAGCAATTGCCCCACTCGTTGTAGAAGATGGTGTAAAAGCAACGGAAGAGGAAGCTTATACTTGGTTACAAGAAAATAATAAGGAAGTTTCTGATTACTTATATGGAGTTTCTGCTGAACGATTAAGTAAACTCATGGGAAATGCTTCCATTCGAATGAGCGCTTTTCCCCACTTGTACACCGATGGAGCAGTGATTCCAAAAAATGGCTTTGATACAAAAAATTATAATAATGTGCCTTTAATTATGCTCTCAGGTACAAGCGAGTTTTCCTTTTTTGCTATGGGAGATCCTTATTTTGCAGAAAGTTTTGCAAGTGGAGCCATTCCTAAAAACAAGGAAAAACTAGCTGAATTCCAGTTCGCTAAGCAATATGGCAGTGATTTTTATACCCTATTTAATACTGAATTATCTGCTAAAAAAATGGAACAACATTACGATGCGCCCATTTACAATACAAAAATGCCATTTGGAACCAATTTAAAAACGACTACAGATATGAGTCTAGTTGGTGCATATCATGGTGTATTTATCCCCTTCTTAGATAGTAACAACCAGACGTATCTCTCTACAATTACAGAGTCTTATCAATTGCCAGGAGCAGAAGAGTTACAAGAAAAATTCCGCGCTTATCTTAAAAATTTCTTGCATGATGGGGATCCAAATGGAGATAATTTAACGAAATGGACAACGTGGAGCGCTGACAATCCAAGTAATCTAATTTTAGATGCTGATGATAACCAAGCTCAAATTAAAATGGAAAAAGAAACCGATACAAATCAAGCTATTATTGATCGTATCGAAGCAGATACAAGTATTTCTGAAACAGCAAAAAACCAAATCGTTCATCAAGTATTAAACAGCCGATGGTTTAGCGATGATTTAGATGCTTACTACTCAAACCCTAGTTTATGGCCTAACTAAGTTATCAAAAAAACAGAACGCCCCTTCTTTTGAAGAAAGGCGTTCTGTTTTTTATAAAGCTAAAAATTACTATTTAGCGATTATTTTTAATTGTTTCTACATCACGAGCAATCATTAATTCTTCGTTTGTTGGAATAATGATAACTTTTACTGGGGAGTGCGGATAGTTAAGAAATCTTTCTTCACCGCGGACTTGGTTAAGTGCAGGATCCCAGTATACGCCCATAAATTCTAAACCACGTAATACTTTTTCACGGATGAAAGAACTATTTTCACCTATACCAGCTGTGAAAATAATTGCATCTACACCGTTCATGCGAGCTGCATAAGATCCAATATATTTATGAATACGATCAACGAATACTTGTAGTGCAAGCTCTGCACGATCATTTCCTTTAGCTGCTTCATCTTCTAAATCACGAAGATCACTAGAAATTCCTGATACACCAAGCATGCCAGATTCTTTATTTAAGACATCTAATACTTGTTCTGCTGTTTTACCTGTTTTTTCCATGATAAACGGAATAAGCGCTGGGTCAATGTTACCAGAACGAGTTCCCATTGAAACACCGGCAAGTGGTGTGAATCCCATGGAAGTATCCATTGATTTTCCACCTTCAACTGCGGCAATACTTGCTCCATTACCAAGGTGACAAGTTAATAGACGTAATTCTTCTACAGGGCGTCCTAGAAGTTCTGCAGCACGTTCGGATACATATTTATGGCTTGTTCCGTGGAAACCATATTTACGGATGCCATAATCTTCATAGTAGCTAAATGGTAAACTATATAAATAACTTGCTGGTGGCATAGTTTGGTGGAAAGCAGTATCGAAAACAGCAACTGATACAACATCCGGCAAAATTTTACGGAAAGCTTTAATTCCTGTAACGTTAGCTGGGTTGTGAAGTGGTGCAAGTTCAGACAACGCTTCAATATCTTTAATTACTTCATCGTCAATATAAACGGACTCAGGGAATCTTTCCCCACCGTGAACAACTCGATGACCAATACCTGTAATTTCGTCATAAGAACCGATTACTTTATGGTTAATTAATTTTTCAAGTAACATTTGTACTGCGACTTCGTGGTCAGGAATATCCACCACTTCTTTAATTTTTTCTCCATCTACAGTAATAGTAAAAATAGAATCCTTTAAGCCAATTCTTTCTACAATACCTGCTGTAATAACTCGTTCAGATGGCATATCGTATAATTGGAATTTCAAAGATGAACTTCCGGCGTTAATTGCAATTGTTTTTTCCATTTTATTTTTGTCCATTCCTTCCATTATTGTTTCCTTTGAACCAATTCTCGATTTCCGCTAAAATCGGCGCAGTAACGCTTGGATCTGTGAGCGATGAGAGATTAGCCAGTAAAACTTCTTTTGGCGGCTTTACATTTTCTGCCGCTTTTCGTAAAATCAAGATGCTTTTTCGTGCTTGTTCAGACTTAAACAGTGTTTCGGGTAATTTAATAATCCCCTCGATATGACCGTTTTTCTTGATAAACTTGTCCACCTTAGCAAAGTCACTAGTCCCAAACATTGCGTCAGGTACCAAAAAGAATAAATATCCTCCTGGTTTTGTGTAGCGCATTCCTTGTTCAATGAAAAGGAAATGTGCAAATGAATGTCCTTCTTCACGGCTAAGTTCAAATGATTTCGCATTTTCATCATCCGGATAATAGCCAACAGGTAAATCACTTAATACAACATCAACTGGGTCCACTAATAAATTAGCTAATCCATCTTGATGCAGCAACGTCATTTTTTGTCGCTGTAAATCCGCCCCAACAAGTGCAAGCGAAATAAGCAAATCGTCTACATCTACACCAGTTGCATGAATCTCTATTGCTTCTTTTAGTTCCAGCTGATTTATTACTGTCGTTAAAAGATTAGCTGTCCCACATGCAGGATCCAAAATCGAAATATTTTTCTTTTTTTGAATCACTTTTTCAAGTAAATATGCCACAATAAAACCAATGGAGTCTGGTGTCATTTGGTGATTCACTTGAATACCATGTTTCATGCCTTTAAGTAGTGCCAGTTGGAGACCTTTGCGAATCTCTTCATTGGAAAAATTATCGAGCTCCAAGCTTTCATAGGACTCTTCTAATTTCGCTTGTTTTTCAGAAGACAGCTCTTCTTTTTGTAAAACTTCTTTTTGAAACAGATTTTCGCCTGTTTCATAGACCGCTTCCAAATAGCTTATTTCAAGCTCATTTTGCAAGATAATAGCTGTATTATCAAGCGCTTGAAATAATTCTTGCGTTGCTTCATTTGCCAAAAGTAACACCTCGAATTTTTATCATTACTAACACCACCAAATATTATACAGTATTTAGAGAGAATGTGAAAGGATTTTCTAGCGTAAAATAAGAATTGTTTATTCTAAATATATAAAATTAATTAGTACAGTTTATTTCTAACAATAATACAGAAAAAGCCTCCCTATAAAAGGAAGACTTTTCTATATTATGCTTTTTTAGCAGCTTCAATTGCCGCTTCATAATTTGGGTGTTCACTACCTTCTGGAACCACTTCTGTATAAACTATTTCACCTGTTGCATTTACAACAAACACAGAACGAGCAAGTAAGCGAAGTTCTTTCATAATTACACCATATGCTTCCCCGAAAGAAAGATCTCGGTGATCTGATAATGTAATTGCATTTGGTAACCCTTCTGCTGCACACCATTTTTTTTGCGCAAATGGTAAATCAACCGAAATTGTCAAAACAACGGTATTATCTAAGTTGCTTGCTTCTTCATTAAATTTGCGTGTTTGTGTTGAACAAACACTTGTATCTATCGAAGGAACAACACTGATAAGTCTAACTTTCCCGTCATAATCGTGCAAAGTTACTTCTTCTAAATCTCTATTTACTACTGTGAAGTTTGGCGCTTTATCGCCAACTTTTCGTTCTGTACCTATTAAGGTAACTGGATTATGTTTAAATGTTACTTGAGTCATTTTTCTTCCTCCTTTAATTTGAAGCTTCTATTTCATTTTAAAGAAGATAATCATTATAAGCTATTTTTTTGCTCCATTTGACCATTTATCATCTAATTCTAAGTAGCCATTGTGTACAACTGAAGTAGACTCAAGAAAGTCAGCAATCCCTTGTTTATTTGGCGTAAAGGCACAAACTAAATATAGCGGCCAAATAGTTTTTAATACAAATCGCATTGCTCCTTCACGAAATAAAACGGTTAACCAAGATAATTTTTCCCCATCGAGTTTAATCACTCGAAGACCAAATAGCATCTTGCCAAGTGTCTGTCCAAAAAACTTAGTTAATAGAACAAAATATGCTAAAAATAAAAGTGTGATGCCAATCCAGTAAATAGAAAAAAAGCTTTTATCCATGGTGATACCTGCGACACGGAAAATCGGATTAACTAGAATGCCAGTAATCGCCAGGATTGCAACTAAATCTACTAGGTAAGCTAAAAATCGAATCCAAAAACCGGCAAAATATTGCTTTGGTATAGAGTTTTCTGGAAGTATTTTAGGCTGATAATGATAGACTTGACGTTTATTTTGAAAAGGGATATTTTCTTCCGTCATTGATACTTCTCCTCCCCTGTTATTCTCCATATAAATACATCATCCTTGGTGCTTGTAGCGTACCAGTTAGTTTAATTAGTTGCGTAATATCCGCATTTTGGCCTGTTATTTTTTGCGTGGCAACAGAGAAGAATGAATTAAAACCGGTTGGAGCATCATATTGAATAACAGATGCATTCGATAATTTTTGCTCTTTTTTAAGTGCGGCTAAGGCATCTTCTTGGTAGCCAAATTCATCAATTAAACCATTTTCTTTCGCTTGACGACCATCATAAATCCGTCCATCCGCAATTTTACGAACTTGTTCTTCGCTCATACCACGACCACTTGCAACCACATGGACAAATTCATTATACGAATCATCAATCATGGACTGCATAATTTTTTTCTCTTCGTCCGTCATTGGTCTTGTCGGGCTCATAATATCTTTATGGGTACCACTTTTAATTGTATTGTCGGAAATCCCTAGTTTTTTCATTAATTCACTATAGTCATATCCTTGCATAATAACACCCAGAGAGCCAGTAAGCGTTTCTTTACTAGCAAAAATTTTGTCAGCTGGTGCGGAGATATAGTACCCGCCTGATGCTGCCATACTACCCATTGAAACATAAATTGGAATGGAACGTTCTTTTTTAATTTGTAAAATTTTATCGCGAATTTGTGCAGATTCCATTACACCTCCACCTGGTGAATTCACATAAAGCAGTACACCTCTAATCGAATCATCGTCACGAACTTGTTCTAATTGATCCATAAAGAAGGAATGATTATATCCTGTTTCTCCAAATAAAGAGCTGCTCTCTCCTGTATCTTGAATTGTTCCATCTACAGATAAGACTGCTATTCTGCTTGGCCCTGCGTCTTCTATAACGGTTTCAGTTAATTCATTTGTCCCTGCAAATAAAGTATCCATTACCGCCATTTCTTCCTCTTCTTCGTTTGCTAGTTGAGTTGATGTAACTTTCGCTAAAGCACTTACGATTAAAAGTGCCAAAACGATTCCCAGTGCAATCCATCTTTTAGCATTCATTAATTTCTCCCCTTTTTTCCTTTAAGATACTGTAATAATACCAGTATCGGTAATTTTGTACAAATATCTTTCATAATTGTGTCCCATTTCACTTTTTTCAGGATGAAGAAAGAAATTGCCTCTAAGTCATGTTATAATAAGTTTGTTGATTTAAAATTGTATTCTGGAGGGACAACTAACATGGCAAAAACTATTTTTTATTTTTCCTATCGAAAAACAGAAGAACTACATGCAAAAGCAAAAGAATTAAAGAAAATTACAACGGACTACGGTTATGAACTAACTGATGACTATCAAAAAGCAAATGTAATTATTAGTATTGGTGGAGACGGTGCATTTCTTAAATCAGTCAGAGAAACTGGCTTCCGTCAAGACTGTCTATATGCTGGAATTGCATTAACTGAGCAATTAGGACAATACTGTGATTTCCATATTAATCAATTAGATGAGATTATTAAAGCAGCCATTGAAGATCGCTGGTTGGTTCGTCGTTACCCAACAATTTACGGTACGGTTAATAATACCAAAGCATTTTATGTATTAAATGAATTTAACATTCGTTCTTCCATCATCCGAACACTTACGATGGACCTATATATTAATGACTCACACTTTGAAACTTTCCGCGGTGATGGTATGGTTATTTCCACACCAACAGGAAGTACAGCTTATAATAAATCAGTAAACGGTTCGATTGTGGATCCATTACTTCCATCTATGCAAGTGAGTGAGCTTGCTTCTATTAATAATAACAAATTCCGGACGCTAGGGTCTTCGTTCATACTTAGCCCAAAACGCAAACTGCGAATTGAAATCTCTTCAGAAGAAGGAAACAATGAATTTCCGATGATTGGCATGGATAGTGAAGCACTTAGTATCCAACATGTCCATGAAGTAAATTTAGAAGTTGGCGATCGTTTCATTAACATAATTAAATTGCCTAAAAACTCTTTCTGGGACAAAGTAAAACGTAATTTCCTATAAAAAATAACAGTCTGGCCAAGCTCGGCCGGACTGTTATTTTTTTGTTTCTAAAATGGCGGCAAGTAATGCTTTTTGTG
This sequence comes from Listeria immobilis, assembly GCF_014322765.1. Classification (GTDB taxonomy): domain Bacteria; phylum Bacillota; class Bacilli; order Lactobacillales; family Listeriaceae; genus Listeria; species Listeria immobilis. Next base: position 82,381 of record NZ_JAASTZ010000004.1, read on the forward strand.
CATGCAATCGATTCCCTGCTTGCTGATAAATAACCGAATGCTCACCGTCGATAATTTCCGTTGTCACTTCTTCTTCCCTATGTGCTGGTAAACAATGTAAAAAATGATAATCTGATTTCGCATATTTTGTTAACGCTGCATTCACTTGATATTTTTCTCCAAAGTCTGCAAATCTTTTCGCATTCTCCTCTTCTTGCCCCATACTCGTCCAAACATCAGTATAAATGAAATCAGCATCCATTACTGCAAGTTTTGGGTCTTCAGTAATAAAGAGTTTACTTCCTGTTTCTGCTGCTAATTTTTGTGCAGTTAACAGAATTGCTTCATCTACTTCATATCCTTTTGGCATCGCGAGGCTAATATCTAAGCCAACCATCGCACCAGCTAAAAGTAAGGAATGGCAAACATTATTTCCATCTCCAATATAAGCTAACTTCACTCCATTAAATTGATCTTTCCATTCATAAATCGTCATTAAATCTGCAAGCGCTTGGCAAGGATGATGTAAATCTGTTAACCCATTGATAATCGGAATTTCTGCATGCAGTGCGAGTTCTTCTACTTTCTGATGGCTAAAAGTTCGAATCATAATAGCATCAATATATTCTGACATTACGTGAGCTGTATCTTTGATTGGTTCCCCGCGACCAATTTGTAATTCTTTTGAGCTCATAACAATTGCCTGTCCTCCAAGCTGTAAAATTCCTGCTTCAAATGAAACCCTCGTTCTAGTGGATGGCTTATCAAAAATCATTCCTAAAATTTTTCCACTTAAAATATGACTGTATTGAGCTGGATTCGTTTTCATTGAAACGGCAAGCTCCATCAAATCTATTAATTCAGCTTTGTTCCATTCTAGCAAACTCAACATATCTTTCCCAAAAGAGTTCGTTTTTGTATCTGTTGTCATCCCATTTCACTCCCAATCAATTGATTTTCTAATACTGTTTTAAGTATGTCTGCTGCCTCATTCATTTCCGCGTAACTTACTGTTAAAGGTGGTAAAATACGAAGAACATTAGGACCAGCTGTTAGTATGAGCAAGCCCTGTTTCATTAAATCACTTACTAGCAAATCTGCGCGACAACCCACTTCTATTCCAATAAGAAAACCTTCTCCACGAATGCTCGTTACGTTTGGCAAATGAGCGCACTTTGTTTCTAATATATCTCTGAAATAATCCGCTTTTGCTTGTACTTCTTCTAAAAAAGCTGGTTGCTTTATCGTTTCTAAAACTTCTTTTGCAGCGGCAAGTGCAATTTTATTTCCCCCAAAAGTTGAACCATGACTTCCAGGTCCAAAAGCGCTACTAAGTTCTGATTTTCCAACCATCGCTCCAATTGGCAAACCATTACCTAATCCCTTTGCTAAAGTAAAAATATCTGGATCTAAACCAATATGTTGATAACTATAAATGGAGCCGGTTCGCCCAAGTCCAGTTTGTACTTCATCAATAATTAATAATGCACCAGCTTTTCTACATAGTTGTTGAACCTCAAGCAACCATGCTGCATTCGCAGGAATAACGCCTCCTTCGCCTTGAATTATTTCCAGCATCACTGCCGCTGTATTTTCATCAATAGCTGTTCGAAAAGCTGCTATATCATTAAAAGGAACATAGGTAAAACCAGGCACAAGACCGCCGAATCCTTGGTGAATTTTTGCTTGAGCTGTAGCGGACATCGAGCCAAATGTTCGACCATGAAAAGATTTTTCGAAGGTGATAATTTTCTCTTTCCCAGTGTGTTTTCTTGCTAATTTTAACGCTGCTTCATTTGCTTCTGTTCCGCTATTGCAAAAAAATACTAATCTATCTTCCGCGCCAACAATCAGTTCGGCAACATGATCTTGCAAAGCCGATTCATATAAATTGGATGTATGCCAAATGCGGCTTAATTGGTTTTGGATTGCATTAGTGATATTTTCCGGGCAGTGGCCCAAGTTGCAGACTGCTATTCCGCTTGTGAAATCAAGATATTCTTGACCCGTTTCAGCTGTTACAACGGTCCCTTTTCCTTGGACTAAATCAATTGGAATTCTAGTATATGTTGGAAAGACATGTTTCATTATATCGCCACCTTACTTGTTATTTTAGTGCCTACTGATAAAAGAGAATCAGTAATAATTACTTGTTTAACCCCATTTTCTACGGCAAAAGCAGCACTTGCTAATTTTGGAATCATACCACCCTTTATAATACCGGTTGTTTGTAGTTGTTCCATGTCTGAACTAGTTATCTCCGTAAGTATTTCAGATTCATTTCTTACTCCTGGAACATCTGTTAAAAGATAAAGAGCCTCTGCCTTTAACGAACTTGCAACCTCACAAGCTACCGAATCTGCATTTACATTTAACCAGTTGTATTCTTTAGTTACCCCAAGTGGCGCAATAACTGTAATCATATTTTCCCCAAGTAGCTGCTCTATTAAAGTTATTTTCACTTTGGTTATTTCACCAACAAAGCCAAGTTCGCAATCACTTACTTGGACAGCTTCGAGCAAACCAGTATCTCCAGCATTTAAACCAATTACAGCCATCCCTCGTTTTTGAAAAGCTGTTGTAATTGCTGGCTGGACCTGACCAATTAATACCATTTTGGTTACGTCTAAAGTGGCTTGATTGGTAATACGCAATCCGTTTTTTGTCTCTACAGGAATGTCCATTGCTTGCATCATTTTCGATACATAATGACCGCCACCATGAACAATAACTATTTTCTTTCCATCAGCTTGCCAATGAGCGATTTGTTCAAAGAAAGCTTCTGTCAAATTATCACTTGCTACCCCACCCAATTTGATTACAATCGTATTTTCCATCTTTTTTCACTCCTTACGTCCGGTAACAAGCATTGATTTTAACATAGTCATAACTCAAATCGCAGCCCCATGCAGTTCCTGATTCAAGACCGATATGCAAGTCCACTTCGATAACGATATGTTCTTCTTCTAAATAATCATCTAATGCTTGTTGATTAAAAATTGTTTGGTTGCTATGATTTAAAATTTCAATACCACCGATTTTAATCGTAATATTATCTGGGGCAAATCGACCACCAGAATAGCCAATCGCACAAATGATCCTTCCCCAATTACCATCACCACCAAATGCAGCTGTTTTAACAAGACTAGAGGATACTATTTTTTTAGCGATCATTCGTGCATCTTCTGTTTTTGTTGCTCCATTTACTCGTACTTCAATCAGTTTGGTTGCTCCTTCACCGTCACGAGCAATACTTTTGGCTAAATGTTCTGTCACCGCTTGAAACATTGCTGCGAATTTTTCAAAGTCAGCCGTTCCTTCTTGGAGTAATGGATTTTCTGCACAACCATTTGCCATTACAACGACCATATCATTGGTTGAAGTATCGCCATCTACTGTTATTTGATTGAATGTTTTGTCTACTTTTACTTTTAATAATTTTTGCAATAATGGAGCTGGAATCGCTGCATCGGTTGTTATAAAAGCAAGCATCGTCGCCATATTTGGATGAATCATTCCTGAACCTTTTGCAACACCTGACATTGTCACTGTTTTTCCACTTAGTTCTGTTTGAAAGGTAATTTGTTTTTGAAATGTGTCTGTTGTCAAAATAGCTTCTTCAAAATCAGCCGCATTTCCAGCCTGTTTTTCAAGCATATCAATACCAGCAATAATTTTATCCATCGGCAATAGTTCTCCTATAATTCCTGTAGAAGCCACTGCCACTAACTCGGCTGGAACCTGTAAATTTTCAGCAGTTTTAGCACGCATTGTGAGCGCATCAAGCATTCCTTGATTTCCATTACAGGCATTTGCATTACCACTATTTACAATAATTGCTTGTAATTTAGCACTACTGGCAAAAGAATCTTTTGTTACAAAAATCGGCGCGGCTTGCATTTGATTCATTGTATAGACAGCTGCCGATTCTGCTGGTTTTTCTGAATAAATCCAACCTATATCATTTCTCTTCCTTTTTAATCCAGCATGTTTTCCATCTGCGTAAAAACCAATTGGTGAGGCTATATTGCCTTTTATTTGTTTCATCATCTTCTTCCCCCTTTATGGATAAACTGGGATAAAATTTAATCCATCATTTTCAGCAAAATTAGCGATAATATTTAGGTTTTGAATTGCTTGACCAGCCGCTCCTTTTACTAAATTATCAATAACCGAAACGATCGTGATTGTATTAGTTTTTTCATTATAGGCAAGTCCAATATCACAATAATTCGATGCTGTTACTTGTTTTATAGTTGGATAGCAATCCTCTGACTGGATTCGGACAAATGGCGAATTTTCATAAGTCGTTGTATAAAGTGTATGTAATTGTTTTTTTGTTAGTGGATTTTTAGGTTTTACATAGATAGTTATGAAAATTCCTCTTGTGATGGGGATTAATGAGGTGGAAAATTGAATGGCTGGAATACTCTCATCCCAGCTATTTAACTGTTGCATAATTTCCGGAATATGTTGATGAGCATTCATTTTGTAAAGTGTCATATTTTCATTCGTTTCTGTAAAATGTGTACTAGCAGACGGGGCTTTCCCTGCTCCTGAAAGACCTGACTTGCCATCCACAATAATAGACGTTGGCTCGATTAACTGATTTTTCACGAGTGGGGCTAAACCAAGTAATGTTGCTGTTGCGTAACATCCCGGGTTAGCGATAAATGTTGCTGCCGTGTTTGTTTGAAATTCAGCTAAACCATATACAGCATTAGCTAAATAACGCTCTGCTGCTGCACTTTTTCCGTACCATTTTTCATATACTTTACCGTCTTTTAAGCGAAAATCCCCTGATAAATCAATGACGTTTAAACCAGCTTCCAAATATGGCGTGGCAATATCTTTAGAAATACCAGATGGCGTTGCTAAAAAAACAGTTTCACTTTTATCTATAATTTCTGCTGGATTTAGTTGATTTAAGGGGCTAGACTCTAAATTTTTTAAATGTGGATAAACATCAGCCAGTGTTTTTGAGTGTGTAGAAAAGCTATGTAACGAAGCAATGTCAATCAGTGGATGATGATGAAGTAACCGAATTAACTCCAAACCACCATATCCTGTTGCCCCAATAATCGAAACTTTCATCCTAACCCCTCCCGTTAATTATTAAATGATACTTTTCATTATAGTGATGTATATTTATAATGTCAAATGGTTTTTTATTAAATTTAAAAACTGTTTTATGCATAAAAACAAATCATTAATGTATATAGTATACAAAAACCGTTTACCTTAATAAAAAGGCAAACGGTTTTTGTTTTAAAATAAATCGGCAAACTCATCTTTGACTTGCTCCGTTTCTGCAATATTCACAGAAATGGTTTCAATTTGTTCAAGTGCTTTACTTATTAATGAATCAAAGTCAGTAAAGCTTTCATAATGCTCGATTTTATCAAGTTTTGGTTTTGTTTTTGGGGATGGTGGTGTAAAAATCGTACAGCAATCTTCAAATGGTTGTACAGATAAATGATACGTATCGATTTTTTGTGCAATTTGTATGATTTCATTTTTGTCCATTGAAACTACCGGACGAATAATAGGTGTTGCTGTAACTGCATTAATAGCTAGCATGCTTTCTAGTGTTTGGCTGGCAACTTGTCCTAAACTTTCTCCATTTACAATTGCAAGGCCATTTCTTCTGCGGCGAATCTCATCTGTAATTCTAAGCATCATCCGGCGAGTAACAGTCATGATGACGCTCTCCGGAATTTGTTGTTTAATGACCTCTTGAATTTCTGTAAATGGTACAATATGCATCTGCACTTGTCCGCTATATTTAGCAAGTTTTGCTGCTAAATCAATTGCTTTTTGCTTTGCTTGCTCACTAGTGTATGGGGGACTATGAAAATGAACTGCTTCGATTTCCACGCCACGTTTTTGTGCTAAATAACCAGCTACTGGACTATCAATTCCACCTGATAACATTAACATTGCTCGTCCAGATGAACCAACTGGAAGACCAGCCGCACCAAGAATAGTTCGGCAAGATAAAAATACGCCTTCTTTTCGAACATCAATAGTTAGCTTCACATCCGGATTTTTCACATTAACTGTTAAATCTGCTATATTTTGAAGTACGTGAGCGCCAATTTCTTGGTTTATTTCATTAGAATCTAGTGGGAATTCACGATGACTTCTTCTTGCCGCCACTTTAAATGTTCCATTCTCTTTATGCGCATCTTGAACTAAAGCGAGTGCTGCATTTTTCACTTCTTCCAAATCCAAATCCACTCGAACAGCTGGACTAAAAGATTGAATCCCAAAAATCGGTTTTAAACGTTCTTCTGCAAGCTGATAATCCGCGCCATTTAAAATAATATACATCCGGTCGCGTTCGCCGTGTATCCGAACTTCCGGTAAATCCTTCATAGCCCGCTTCACATTTTGCGCTAGCTTTGTGACAAACTGTTTTCTGTTTTTTCCTTTTGTAGATAATTCTCCGTATCTAATTAACATTCGATCAAATTCCAATTTATTTCACCACTTTATTTAGATTTTCGATGATTTCTTGCAGTTTTTGAATAAATATTTTTGCTTCTGACAGACGATTTTCATAAGATAAACTTACTCGAACCGCACCAGTTGCTTCTTCGTCCGTCACACCCATTGCTTTTAATGTGCTACTTGCTAATTTTTGTTTGGATGAACAGGCACTTGTTGTGGAGATGTATATATCTTCTTTTTCAAGTGCATGGACGAGAATTTCACCGCGATGTCCTTTTGCTGAAAAACAAACGATATGTGGTGCAGCAACCACCTTTTTTGTATGAACGGTCATATCGGGCATCTTAGCAATCTCCGTTAATAGAAAATCGCGAATTGTAACTATATCTGTTTGCTTTTGTTGCTGTTCTAAAGCAAGTCTTAGAGCTTTGGCAAGTGCCACAGTTCCAGCTAGATTTTCCGTTCCACTACGGTAACCCATTTCCTGACCACCGCCAATAATTTCAGGATGTAAATGCACATTTTTCCTTTTAAAAAGCACACCTGAACCACGTAAAGCATGAAATTTATGACCTGAAATAGTTAGTAGATCAATATGATGTTCTTTTATTTTTACAGGGATTTTCCCAATTCCTTGGACAAAATCGACATGAAAAAAAGTATCTGGTCGTTCTGCTGTTAATTGACCAATTTCCCGCAGTGGTTGAATACTTCCTACTTCATTATTTACGCCCATAATGGATACTAAAATAGTGTCCTCGGAAAGTGCTTGTTTTAATTCCGTTAGATTGATGACACCATTCTTATCTACTTTTAAATATGTTACCTTAAACCCTTCTTGCTCTAGCTCCTCCATCACGAGTCGTACAGACGGATGTTCAATGCTTGAAGTTATAATATGTTTGCCGCGGTTTTGATAGCTATAAGCAAGCCCTTTAATGGCTAAATTATTCCCTTCCGTTCCACCAGATGTAAAAATAAGTTCTTCTGGTAAAACTTCTAACATCGTTGCTATTTGCTTTCTTGAAGTATCCAGTAATTCTTTAGATTTAGCTCCAAAACGATGTAAGGAAGAAGGGTTGGCAAAATAAGTACTTGCCACTTTCGTATATGTTTCAAGCACGGCACTATTTGGCTTTGTTGTCGCGCTATTATCGAAATAAATCATACAGACTAGATTCTCCTCCCCAATATTCCACTTATCATTTTATCATAATTCCATTACAATCCAACTACTATTTTCATAAAAAAACAGGATTCCTATAAAAAATAGAAATGCCTGTTTTTGTTTTTATTCAATATCATCTACACTAACTTTAGCTTCATACGCTTTTTCGACTTTTTTAAATGCACCTGTTTCCACTTTTTCAAGCGCTGTTACAGCAATTTCTAACGCTTTTTTGTATTGGTAATCATTGTAAAAGTGATTTTCAGCTTGAACTAACTCATTCGCTAGCTCTTGATTACGTAATCGGTATCGGTTGGCGTACTGGATAACATGCTCGACTAAACGAACATTTTCCATCATTTCTTCCGCTTTTTCTGTCAAATGCGTTAAATCTTCTTCAGCAACTTGCCAATCTTGACTAACAGCTTTCATATTCAAAGGCTTTTCTTCCAAACGTTTTTCTAGCGCATCAATGGACTCTCCCATATGAACGCGTAACGATAGATACTCTTCCGGAAGTCCAGGCAAGCGTTCTCGTTCCATCTTTCGGTCTAGTGTGATAATAGCCCGACGCATACGCTCTGCATCATCACGTGCTTCTAATTCATCTTTACGAAGCGAACGTAATTCTTCAGCAAATTTGTCTTGTTCTGTGCTAATAGTAATAAGTGCTGCATCAATTTCTTTTAATGTATCTTGCGCTGCTGAGTAAGCAATTTCTCCACTAGCTATTAGCGCTGTGAGTTGTTCAAAGTTCTCTTTTGCTTCACTTAATTTAGCACTCGTTTTCAAGTATATAGCTAAATCTTCTTCTCCAACATGATAAGTTTGCTTCACTTCTGTAATTTGTTCAGCAAGTGCATCAGATACCACATTTTGACGTTGCAATTTATCTGAAGTTGGACTGTGATTTTCTTTAACGAAATGACGTGCTTCTGCTTCATGTTCCAATGTATCATAGAATAAGTCAATTTCTGTGTGCAACTCTTCTATGCCTTGCTCTGCTGCATCCAAATCTAGATTGATTACATTTTGTTTCATTTTATCCATTTGTGTCTTCATCCGAGAAATTTCTTTATCTAGTTCCATTTGAGCTAAATAATAGCCTTTACGAACCATTTCTTCGTAACCAATACGTAGTTTACTTATTTCTTCGGGTAAAATAGTATCTGTCTCATGTAATAATGAAGGAATACGATCCATTTGGCCTTCGATAACTTTCATTTCTTTTTGGACAACTAAAACAATTTCTCGGGCTTCTAAGTGATCGCCTTGGTCTGTTAATAAGTCATATTGATTTAGACTCTCTGCAAGTGTATCTAGTTTTGTTTCAACATAACTTAATGTATCACCTAGTTTAAATCCTCTTGTTAAAACTTCACGGCGAAGCTCTGCAAATTTTTCTTTGGTCATACGGCTTTCTTTTGCATTTTTTTCTTCACTAATAAGTAATTCTTTTAAACCACCAAGAATTTGATCCATTTGTTTTTCAATGACAACAAGCATTTGTTCGATATCATTTTCAACGTATGTAGCAGAACGAAATTTATAACGATCTGTATTCATCTCAGCTTCGAGTAACACTTCTTCTAAATCAGGAAATAATCTTGTTTCAATTTCATCCCAAGATGTTCTCCATGATTCAAAAAGCGCTTCTGTTTGACCAGTAAGTTTTAACTTTTTGACTTTGGTCAGTTCATCAATCACAGGTCTCTCTCTAAGCTTAATTTTCATTTCTTCTAACTCATTTATTCTTTGGTAATGTTTTCTTTTTAATATGTAGCCTGCACCAATGACCGCAATTACTACGATAATAAAACCAATTAACATGTAGTACATCCAAAATCCTCCCATCAACGTCAACTTGTGAAAGAAGAACAGCCAAACTTGTGCTGCTCATACATTTTTTCCATTATGTACATCTTTCCATATGTAGTCTATTTTATTCTTCCTTTTTAGCTAATTATACACATCTTTTATTTTAACACGATTTGCCAAGAATTACTTGCGTTTAGCGAAAAAAATTTCAAAGCACCCTTTTTTTATTTTTGACTAAAACAAAATTCCCGAAATCCCCTACTGTTCATGCTATACTATATTCATTATTTGAAAAGAAAAGTGGGGATACTTAATGATTGAAATATCAAAAATGACTGGTTCAAAAGAAGAGAATTACGCACTCGCTTTAAAACAAGTACAAGCAATGATCGCTGGTGAAACAAACCTTATCGCGAATTTAAGTAATGTTTCTTCTATATTAAATCAAGCGCTAACAAATATTAATTGGGTTGGCTTTTATTTACTCGAAAAAGAAACGAACCAATTAGTTCTCGGTCCATTCCAAGGTTTGCCAGCCTGTATCCGCATTCCTCTTGGTAAAGGTGTATGTGGTTCTGCTGCATCCGCTCAAAAAACATATATTGTAGAAGATGTCCATCAATTCCCCGGACATATTGCATGTGACGCTGCTTCAAATTCAGAAATCGTTCTACCACTTGTAAAAAATGGACAGCTTCTTGGTGTGCTGGATATTGATAGCCCTTCTACTGCTCGTTTTGATGAAGTGGATCAATTTTGGCTTGAGAAAATTCGTGATGCCATCGTTCACGAATTACCTAACGAAATCAATTGACAACAGACTACTAATTATACTATACTGGAAGATGTGTAAAATGCAGCTTGAGTGAAATGAATGAGTGTGTTGTTTACCCCCAGATTAATTCTGTGGTATATCGCGTAACCGGCGGCTGCTATGGTGATGGTATATGAAGGTAAACTGCCCTGATTTGGTTTTACGTCACGTTTGTTTTATACCAAAAACAAATAAAAGGAGGAGTCTCTTATGGCTCGTTATACAGGTCCAAGCTGGAAAGTTTCCCGTCGTTTAGGAATTTCACTTTCTGGAACAGGTAAAGAATTAGAGCGTCGTCCGTATGCTCCAGGTCAACACGGCCCAACTCAACGTAAAAAAATCTCAGAATATGGTTTGCAACAAGCTGAAAAGCAAAAATTGCGTCATATGTATGGATTAACTGAACGTCAATTCAAAAACACGTTCAACAAAGCTGGTAAATTACAAGGTAAACATGGTGAGAACTTCATGATCTTACTAGAACAACGCCTTGATAACATCGTTTACCGTCTTGGTCTTGCTCGTACTCGTCGTGCAGCTCGCCAACTCGTAAACCATGGCCACATCACTGTAGATGGCAAACGCGTAGATATCCCTTCTTACCAAGTTTCTGTTGGTCAAGTGATTTCTGTTCGTGAAAAATCTGCTAAAAACTCTGCAATTGCTGAAAGCCTTGACGTTTCAAGCTTCGTGCCTGATTACGTAACTTTCGATGCAGAAACTCTAACTGGTTCACTTAACCGTATTCCAGAACGTTCTGAACTTGCTGCTGAAATCAACGAAGCATTTATCGTAGAATTCTACAGCCGTTAATTAGAACTAATCGCCTTGCAAATCATGACTTTTGTTGTGGTTGCAAGGTTTTTTGATGTAAAAAAGCACTCGTTTGCTAAAACGAGTGCTTTTTCATTATTTATAAGAAACTAAGAAATACTTCTTCTTCCCACGTCTTACAATCGTAAATTTATTTTCGATGCGATCACTTTCACCAATAACTTTTTCTAAATCTTGCACTCGCTCGCCGTTAATGTATATTGCCCCATTTATTACATCTTCACGAGCTTGGCGTTTTGATGATTCAATTCCAAGAGAAACTAACCAATCTACTAAATTCATTTCCGCTTCCTCTGCTTCAAAAGTAGGCACATCTTTGAAACCTTGTTCGATTTCTGTTGCAGTGAGCGCTTTTACATCTCCACTAAATAATGCTTTAGATATTTTGAGTGCTTGAGTAAGAGCTTCCTCACTATGCACGAATTTAGTCATTTCAGCAGCTAACGTTTTTTGTGCTGCTCGTAAATGCGGTTCTTCTTCCACTTGTTTTGCTAAATCAGCAATTTCGGCTTCCGTCAAAAAAGTGAAGTATTTCAAATATTTCACGACATCACGGTCATCGGTATTAATCCAAAATTGATAAAACTCATATGGCGTTGTTTTTTCTGGATTTAACCAAATTGCGCCACCTTCTGATTTACCAAATTTAGTTCCATCGGCTTTTGTTAATAAAGGAATAGTTAAACCAAAAGCTTTGGCATTTTCTCCTTGTTTTTTACGAATTAAATCAAGTCCGGCTGTAATGTTTCCCCACTGATCACTGCCACCAATTTGCAAACGACAATCATTAAATTCATATAAATGATTAAAGTCCATTGCTTGCAAGATTTGGTAAGCAAACTCTGTGAAGGAAATTCCTACTTCTAAACGACTTGCAACAATATCTTTCGAAAGCATCGTATTCACATTAAATTCTTTTCCATAATCACGCAAGAAATCAAGAATGCTGAGATCTTTCGTCCAGTCATAGTTGTTTACCATGCTTGCCGCAGAATCACCTTTGAAATCAAAAATCTTTCCAAGTTGAACACGCAAACTTTCGACGTTTTTACTAATTTGTTCCATTGATTGCAACTGACGCTCTTCTTTTTTACCACTTGGATCACCAATTGTCCCTGTTGCTCCGCCGACTAAAATAATCGGACGATGCCCAGCGTTTTGAAAACGACGTAATATCATAAATGGAATTAAATGCCCAATATGCATTGAATCTCCAGAAGGATCAATCCCACAATAAAGCGAAATTTGTTTTTCCTCAACCCATTTACGTAGCCCTTCTTCGTCCGTTTGTTGATAAATGGCTCCGCGCCACTCTAATTCATCGATAATATTCATTTTCATCAGTCTCCTTTATTTTTTGAAAATAAAAAACGTCCCTTCACCAGCTAAACTAGCGAAGGGACGTTGTAATTAACGTGGTACCACCCTACTTTTAGGAAAAATTCCTACTCAAGTAAAATAACGGCTTAACACCGGTCGCGCCATTATCCTGCGCAACGTGACTCCGGGATGTAATTCGACTACTTACCTCTACTAGTTTTCACCACCCACTAGCTCTCTAAAAATAAGAATAAGTAACTACTTCGTCCGTTCATTGTCATTTTCATTATAGAAAGTATACATACATTTATAACATATTGGTAAAAATGATGTCAACTTTTTATTTTTCTTTTGTTGTACCGCGAAGTTTTTCGCTATGTGGCAAGATAACCGTTTTTTCGTCTACTTCTTCGTTTGTCATTAATTTTGTTAGTAAACGCATCGCTACTGCACCAATATCATACAACGGTTGTACAATTGTCGAAAGTTGCGGACGAGACATTAATGTTAGCTTCGTATTATTACTAGTCATTACCTCTAATTCTTCTGGAACCTTAACACCAGCATCAAGCGCAGCATTTAAAATACCAATAGCTAATTCATCATCCGCTACAACTACAGCATTTGGTTTTTTTGCAAGCGTACTTAACTCTGCCCAAGCTTTAACTCCAGCATTGTAGTTATATTTCGCTTCAATAATATAATCTTCTTGGTACTTAATACCAGCTTCTTTAAGCGCTTCTTTATAACCCGCAAGTTTCATTTCACTATTTACTGGCTCATTTAAAGGACCACTTACAAAGGCGATTTGTTTATGACCATTATTTACAAAACGTTTTACCGCTTCTTTGGTTGCTTGTTTGTAGTCAATATTAACAGAAGCTAATTTATTTTCCATATCCACTGCTCCGGCTAAAACAACTGGCGCTGGTGAACGATCAAATTCTTCTTGCAATTGTTCTGAAATACGTTCGCCCATATAAATAATTCCGTCCACTTGTTTGCCAAGAAGTGTATTTAGTACTTGAAGTTCTTTATCCTCATTTTCGTCTGAATTGCTAAGAATAATATTATATTTGTACATCGTTGCAATATCTTCAATTCCACGAGCAAGTTCTGCGTAGAATACGTTAGAAATATCTGGAATAATTACACCAACAGTCGTCGTACGTTTGCTAGCAAGTCCTCTAGCTACAGCATTTGGACGATAACCTAATTGATTAATCACATCCAATACTTTTTTTCTTGTTACTGGTTTAACATTCGGATTGCCGTTGACTACCCGAGACACTGTTGCCATGGATACATTTGCTTCCCGCGCAACATCATAAATTGTTACATTCATCCCTATTCACTCTCCATATCAATTATTTTAATGGCTCTCTATACCATTTGAAAACGGAATCATACTAGCCTTCCTTTAATAATACGATAACTTTTTTCGATATGCAATTGTTTTCACTCTTTATTTTCATTTATTTTCATATCAAAACAGCATTATAATTTACATATAAATGCCGATTAAGCATTACTGTTTATTGGCAAAATAAAAAACCTTGGCGTACCAAGGTTTTTAGAAATTATTTGATTTTATGAGGAACTAAATTACTAGCTAAAATTTCTTTCCAAAAAACTTCAAATTCAGGTATATCCATTTGTTGAGCGGAATCAGATAATGCTACCGCTGGGTCAGGATGAACTTCTGCCATAACCCCATCCGCTTCAATAGCAAGAGCAGCTTTTGCACAAGGCAATAACAAGTCTTTTCTACCTGTAGAGTGTGTTACATCCACCATTACCGGTAAATGAGTTTCTTTTTTCAATATAGGTACTGCGGAAATGTCTAGTGTATTTCTTGTCGCTTTTTCGTATGTGCGTATACCACGTTCACAAAGAATAATTTTGCCATTCCCTTGTGACATAATATATTCAGCGGCACCAATAAATTCTTCAATTGTTGCCGATAAGCCACGTTTTAGTAAAATTGGTTTATCTACTCGACCTGCTGCTTTTAATAATTCAAAGTTTTGCATGTTTCTAGCACCAATTTGAATAACATCCACATAGTCAAGTGCTACTTCTATATCAGCTGGTGTAACGATTTCACTAATAACTGCCAAACCATATTTATCAGAAACACGTTTTAGGATTTTTAAACCTTCTAGTCCCAATCCTTGGAAGTCATATGGGCTAGTACGTGGTTTAAATGCTCCACCACGGATGAGTTTTAATCCCTTAGCTTTAATTGACTCTGCAACTGCTGCTACTTGTTCGTAAGACTCTACAGAACAAGGACCAAAAACAAATACCGGTTCACCATTTCCAATTGGCAAACCTTTTACTGTAACAATCGTGTCTTCTTTTTTGTTTTTTCGAGATACAAGTAATGCTTTAGAGTGATCATCTTCTTGAAGTTCTAATCCTGCTTTAAAAATTTCTTTAAATAATTGCTGAATCGTACTATCTTCAAAAGGACCATTATTGGCTGCGAGAATTGTATTAAGCATTTCTCTTTCACGCAATGGATCAAAACGAAGAGAACCTTGAGTCCCTTTAATTTTCCCAATTTCTTGTACTAAATTCGCACGTTTACTAATTAATTCTAGCAAATCAATATTTAATTGATCTACCTGTGTTCTTAATTCCTCTAAATTTGCGTTAACCATGTAACTTCCACCCTTCTAAAAATCTGCTCCAAGATTATTTCTCATTATAGAGGAAAACAGATGATTTGTCACGAATCTACTTTTATACTTAATCGCTTTTAAGTGTTAAAGCGATTAATATGAATTAATGGTAACATATTATCAAATAAAATTCAATACCATAAAATCGGATAATTAGCATAACTTTATGGATTAACACTAACTTGATTTTGAAAAAAACGAAGCATTTCAATCAATCCGATTTTCGTAAAAACATTTTAAATCACCCATTAAAATTTTGCTTAAAATAACGGCATTTTGGTGTGAAAGTCTTACTGTTCCTTTTTCTATGTTACTGTAACCGCTAGTGTACTTGTTAAGAACCCTATAATTTTATGATACGATGGGTTGTATTTAGCCCATCAAAAAGCTAAAAATATTTTTAGCTTTAAACAAAAGAACAAACCGAATTCAAACAGTTTGTTCTCCTAAAAATAGGTCGGCTATTGTTACATTTGGAATTACATTTTTTATTATAGCTATAAAACTATTGCTTTAATATCAACATCAACTAAAATTTACGTCTTGACATATTATTTGTAGAAACTCATTTTCATCATTTACTGTAAATATTTTAATTACAATTTGATTTTTTATTTGTTCTACTTTCACTTTAGTAATTGTAAATTGACTATAGTTTAACTTAAAGTGATTTAATTCATAGACATCTCTTTTTAGCGAATAATTTACTGCTGTACATTTTTTGAACAATAAAGCGATATGTTCTTCTTCTTTTTCGGTAAAATAGTAATCAACAATTATTTTAAGATCCATTAGATTTTCGGTAAATTGAATACTTTCTATTATACTATCTGTAAGATCATAGTTATAAAAATCATTTTTTATCTTTAATAATATTTCTTTAACTTACAATAATAAAACCTCCTTAACTAATTAAAATAAAAATGGGTTAAATCTCGTACTTCTTGTTTGGTGGCATTAGAAGGGAAATTACCTGTATCATCAATATAATTCCCCCTCACTAACTCGAATAATGCTTAAATTGTCCGTTCTACTAAAATTTCAAGATCATAAATTTCCCCTAATATTTCAGTTTCACCTTTTATTTCGGTACAGTTATCAGAAATAATTAAAGTCCCAAAAAAATCATTATACTCCATTAAATATAAAGCAATATCATATTCATCTAAAAGAGCATCATCTATGGTGATTTCAATTGTATCAAAATGCTGGCAAGATATGTTTCTAAAATATACCTCGGGAGCATAAAGAGTCCAGTTCCATTCACTGCTTTCATCACTCTTTATTTGCTTGTAGAACTCTTTATTGCCTTTAATTTCCAAATCAAAGATATGATTCTCTTTGTCGATATTAAAAACTACTTCACCAACCCCAAAATCGGTATCACCAATCTTAAAAATATTCATTTAATTATCCTCCACTGATATAAGTTTCCAACTACCTTAATAATCTAAGTAAAATCGTGATAATATTTATTATCTAGATGTAATAAAAATACATTACTTAGTATAATTTTTTATAAATGTTTTTATGCTAGATTTCTTCCTTAAATATTTCGTTTTGTCGGGATTCTTTTTTGTAGCGCAATTAAGCCAAATTATCAAATTTTAAAAATAAGGTGTGCCTCTTAAGAAAGAATAAAGTATGCATGATCTGTTGTCAATGAAACGAGCAACATTTTAGCTATTAACTTGGCAAAGGTTTTAGATAGCAATACCATAATATTTATATTAACTTATTTGGTAACTTACACAGTATCACAAAAGTATCCTTTTTATACTAAAAAATACCCCCGCAAAAAAGCGAGGGCTAAAATCTATAAGTTAATTTTTGATGATTTTTAACTTATAATTATTTATTAATGTGCTTCAAATACTTACTAGTGTACTTGTCAAGAACCCTATAATTTTATGATGCGATAGGCTGCATTTAGACAATCAAAATACGCCCCAAAGTTAGATTTTTTTGTCTAACTTTTGGGACGCACTACAATCAGATAGTAAAGTGCCTTTTTTATTTTTTTAATTGTGTTCCTTTAACTTCTGTAACTTCTATTGTTTCATTATTCTTGTTTACAAACTCAACTTCATAGATTTCATTTTCTGAATCTAACATCATCAAAATTACACCTTTAGTTCCTGTAGGAACTTTTTCATTTAATTCTACAGAGCTAAATACAACATCATATTCTTTAAACATGAATATCCACCTACTTTTTAGTCGGAATTGATGTAACTAATCTCACAATTCCATCATTATTTTTTATCCACACAAACTCCACATTAATAACCTTTCCATTAACACCTTTGATTGGAATAATCTGACTATATTTTGTTCCATATTCTGTTACTGCCGTTTGAACAGCTTTTGATTTATCAAAGATAATTTGGCTACTTAATTGCTGACTGTTACTTTTATTAAAACCAAGTGCTTTTTCAAACCAATTGGCTTTTGATCCTCCGACAGGATGTTCTTTGTTTAAAAGATAGCCATCTAATTTGGAATTAATGCTTTCTTGTGTCAGCTGAGCATTTTTAGCCCCACTGGCTTTCTTCGTACTCTTTTCAGCCTCTTTCACCTTGTCTGCTTTTTTATGAATCTTATTTGCGTCTTCTATGCCTTCGTAAACAAATTTAAACCCTTTGCTCCCATATTTGCCTACTTTCGCAAGTGGGATGATAAGTAACAAGGACAGTCCTCGTTCGCCCCATGATAGCTTGTCTCCGGTTATTGGGTCTTCGCCTGTCATCACTCTAGCACCGTCTCCTATCGGTGTAAAGAGGTCGGCTATTTCTTTCATTGCTTTCACTGGGTCAAAGTTTTTCGCTTCGGCTTTCATTGCTTCTGCTTGGGCTAGCATTTTCCCTAATCCACCATCTTTTCCTGCCCATTTATCATGTTTTACGGTGAATTGAATATCGTCTTGGGTCAGTGTACGACCATCTTTGGACCATGCCCATATGTATGTCCCGTTTTCTACGTCTATTCGTGTATAGGTTCGGCCCGTTGTATCTGGTTCTTCTTGTGCCTCTTTTTTCTGTTGAAAAGTTCGAATGGTATTGGCCCATGCTAGTTTCTCTTGGCTTGGCACTACAAAGGTACCCGATGTTGGATTCCATGCGGTCTTTGTTTGAGCCAAGCCTTGATCAATCGCCTGTTTCAAATGCGCGATTTCGGAAAAAATACGGGGCGAACTTGCGTGAAAGGCGATTAATTTTTGAAGTTTTTCTTCTAGTTCTTGTTTGCTTGTTTGATACGCTTCTAGTAAGGCATGATTAAATTGCAGCTGGATTTGCTGATCCGTTTCGGATAACGGGGACTGTCTCACTTGGTTCTCTAGGTCATTTGCTTGGTGGATGAGTTCATTGACTCGGCGTATTTGTTCTTCTAGTTCGGACTGTTTGAGATCTCCACTGTCTACTTCACTTTGGTACCATTGTTACTGTAACTGCAAGTGTACATATCAAGAATCCTATAATTTTATGATATGATAGGTTGCATTTAGCTAATCAAAAATCTAAAAATTTATTTAACTTTAAATAAAAGAACAAGCCGATTTAACAACTTGTTCTTTCATTCACTCCAAAAATTAATTATCGATTTCTTGGTAAAGTGCCTTTTTTAATTTAATGCCATTTCTTCTTTTTTATTTTCAGATAATAAAAAAATATTTCTCCCAAATTGCTCAATTAGTCCTAACTCACTATAAATATAAAATTTACATCTGTGTTTTCTATCAGGATTATCGTCAATTTCCATATCAAGTTCAATTTCTACACGTCCAGAATTATCAGCTTTTAGAAAATCCAAAGAAAATGCTGGTGTAAAATCTCCTGCTTTTTTCCCAAATTCTACATAACACTCCTCTTTTGAATCAAAAGAATAAGCGACAATCTTTTCTCCAATTTGTTTCAAATCTATATCTTGCACGTAACATAATTGATGAATTTTCACAAACTCTGCTTCTGCACTTACATTTATTTCTACTAAGTCATTATCTTCCCAATTCTTTGCTATCATTAAATTACTCATTTATTAGTTTCTCCTTTATTTAAATTTAAAATCATCAAATTGTCCAGTAATCTTATTATAAACAAAATGCACATTAACTTTTGTTCCATCTTCCAAAATAACAACATTTTGCATTTTTACCCAATCGTCTTCACTAGTCCATCTTTTGTCAGTCATTTTAATAGGTAATTCTTTAGCTCCCTTCAGTGGGTTAGACTGTATTTGATGCATTGCCATTTGTTCATTCAGAATATTAGGTGTTGTTCTACCAGTACACCTTTTCCTTCAATCTTTACAGGATTCCCAACACCTTTAGGTACATCAACTCCACTGGCTTTCTTCGTACTCTTTTCTGCCTCTTTCACCTTGTCTGCTTTTTTATTGATTTCATGTATGTCTTCTACGCCTTCTGTTACAAATTTAAACCCTTTGGCCCCATATTTTCCTATTTTAATAGGTGGAATGATAAATAACAAGGAGAGTCCCCGTTCGCCCCATGATAGCTTGTCTCCGGTTATCGGGTCTTCTCCTGTCACCACTCTAGCACCGTCTCCTATTGGTGTAAAGCGGTCGGCTATTTCTTTTATTGCTTTCACTGGGTCAAAGTTTTTCGCTTCGGCTTTCATTGCTTGTGTTTTTGATATTCTTTCCTAACTGGCTTTCTTGGAGCTATAAATTAGCTCTAGATGTAGAAAAAGAAGCGATTGCACTCAATCGCTCCCTTTCTCAAAAATAAATTTTTCTTACAATGAATACAATTAGCTTTGGTTAGCTATTGGCAACTTGATTAGTGAATTTACGCATACTAATACTAGTCAAGGTTCTATTTTCTCGATGCTAAGCGAGGAAGTAAAGTGTCTTTTTTAATTTATAAAAAACTATATTTCCAATCTTCACCCTCAGAATCTAGCAAAATAGTGGGTAAAAAAACTAGGGAAACGTGATTTTCAGTCTTATGATAAAGTCATTTTTTATTTATTTTGTTGCAAAAACACCTCCAAAATTCGTTTTACTGGTAAACTTGCATTTTTTAGTAGTTTTTCTGCTTTATCAATTATTGCCTTATCAGAAATAATCAAGTTTCTATAGGGCTCGCCCTCGAATGAACGTAATGAATCTATCGCATATTCTGCTACTTCATCATCTTCATCAAGTAACTCTAATAATAAATTAAATCCATTCATACCTATGTTTTCTTCCACAGAATAAGCTAATCTAATTTTGTATTTATCATTTTTACTTTTTATAGTGGTCATTAATTTTTTCCAATCATCATCAGTGAAATTTTCCAATAACTCCTCAGCATAAATACATCCATCATCATACCAAGAATCTTCTGAACTATCCTCCGATAATATTTTATTTAATTCGTCAAACATAGTTTAACACTCCTTATTTACTAAATCCTACTGGTGGAGGTCCATTAACTGTTCCTGTAGGATAAGCACTAATTATTTCATTTCCTCGCTTAATTACATCAATTTCTACACCATCTATAACACTTCTGTGCCATGTTGCTCCATCACTGGATCTGACGCTTATGGGCGCATTATTTCCAATACTTGTTGAACTTTCAAGGATTTTTGTATCACTCCATCCCTCCGGAAATACTGTACTTGTTTTTATTTTAGATAAATTACCGTCTGGAAATTGAGTCGTATACTTTAATTTTCTTGTTCCATCAGGATTCAAAATTATCTCTTCCACAGCATAATTAGGATGATTATTGCTAATTTCTGGAGAATGTCCACCAATAATTTTATTTTTGTTTGGATTGGTTCTTTGTCCCCAAAGAATTTTTTCTTCCATTTCTGGAGTAATAATTGAGTTAGCTCCACTAGCTTTCTTCGTACTTTTTTCTACCTCTTTCACCTTGTCTGCTTTTTTATGAATCTTATTTGCGTCTTCTATGCCTTCGTAAACAAATTTAAACCCTTTGCTCCCATATTTGCCTACTTTCGCAAGTGGAATGATAAATAACAAGGAAAGTCCTCGTTCGCCCCATGATAGCTTGTCTCCGGTTATCGGGTCTTCTCCTGTCACCACTCTAGCACCGTCTCCTATCGGTGTAATGAGATCGGCTATTTCTTTCATTGCTTTCACTGGGTCAAAGTTTTTCGCTTCGGCTTTCATTGCTCCTGCTTGGGCTAGCATTTTTCCTAATCCACCATCTTTTCCTGCCCATTTATCATGTTTTACGGTGAATTGGATATCGTCTTGGGTCAGTGTGCGGCCATCTTTGGACCATGCCCATATGTACGTCCCGTTTCCTAAGTCTATTCGTGTATAAGTTCGGCCCGTTGTATCTGGTTCTTCTTGCGCTTCTTTTTTCTGTTGAAACGCTCGAATGGTATTTGCCCATGCTAGTTTATCCTGGCTCGGCACTACAAAGGTACCCGATGTTGGATTCCATGCGGTCTTTGTTTGAGCCAAGCCTTGATCAATCGCCTGTTTCAAATGCGCGATTTCGGAAAAAATACGGGGCGAACTTGCGTGAAAGGCGATTAATTTTTGAAGTTTTTCTTCTAGTTCTTGTTTGCTCGTTTGATACGCTTCTAGTAAGGCATGATTAAATTGTAGCTGGATTTGCTGATCTGTTTCGGATAATGGGGATTGCCTCACTTGGTTCTCTAGGTCATTCGCTTGGTGGATGAGTTCATTGACTCGGCGTATTTGTTCTTCTAGTTCGGACTGTTTGAGATCCCCACTGTCCACTTCACTTTGGTAACGTTCTGGGAATTTTTTGACGGCCTCCTCGGTCGCTTCGGTTAATAAAATCCCTCCCTGCACAAGGGGATAGAGCACGGTGCTATAATAAGCTTTGGCCGAGTCGTATGCTTTTCCTTTTAAGAAAGGCTCGAGGGTGAACTGACTGATTGCTTGTTGGAGTGCTTCATAGCCTTCTAAATGTTGCTGGCAAACTTGGCTGGTACTCGTCGCTTGGGCTTTGGATTTGGATACGTACATATCAATACTCATGATTTCGCCTCCTGTTCTTCTAAGCTTGCTTTTCTTTTTCCGTAGGCGACTTCATTGAATTCATCTTCTAGATTTCTTTTTTCTTGTCGTAAGGTTTCTTCCATGGTTTCAAAATGTGCTTGTGTCGATTGTGAAAGAGAGAAAACCCGTTCTTGCGTTTGTTCCCGTAAAAAGGCTCGATCATTTTTCCGAAACTGCCAGCTAACTTCTTCCACAAATCGGAGTCCTTGTCGCAAATGGATGTCATAGGCTTCTTGAAGTTGCTGGACAGCTCGCCTTTTTTGTTGATTTTCGTCTTCTTTTCCCATTAATCGCCGTTCCTCTTGTTGCCACTCGGTCCACGTCTTCATGGTGTTGAACCTCCAATGGTTGAAAGGTTGGCCCCCAGTTCCGCATCTTTCGCAGCAAAGGCCTCTGCGACACTATGTAAATTCGTACTTGCCATCGTTAACGCACTCGCAATCTGAGTGGCTGCTTTGCCTTCTGCTTGGATTGCCGTGTGTGCCTGTGTATTCCCCCCAACCGTTGTTTCTTCATCTTTCATAGTGGTTGTTCCTTGTTTCTGAAGGATCGAAACAGCTTGTTGAAGCGCAGTGGCTTTTTCTGTGGCTTGCCCTAAATCACTTGCTACTGTGCTCATTTTTCTTCATCCCTTCCTGTTCATTTTTAGAAAAAACGCCTCTTACTAGCATCTATATCAACGATGCCACCCTTCCATAAACTAATGCTTTTCCCGAAAGTTCTGATGTCGTATTCATTAAAACGGTTTTGATATTTTTCAGCATGGTTCTTGCTTCATTATTACTTTTCTTCAAGTTATGTAGAAATTCAGTTAATTCATCGGTGCCTATTCGGCTCAATGTTTAGCAATTCCTTGTGTCTTGGCATAAGTTGTTGTTCCCGTTCCATTTACTCGCATCCTCTCTGTTAATGTTAATAGGAGCCCATTCTCCTGCTCTTATTATATCATTCACAAATAGAAATGCTAGAATAATATCTACTAATTGCTATATCTAAACGGATTGAATTTTAAAGTTAGCGATGTAAAAACCTCGATTTTTTACATCAAGGTTTAATCAAAGCATAGCTATTATTGAGGATTTTTTCGGGTAATTCTTAACAGTTACAGAATATTTTATATATATTTATTAGTTTTCGGATGTTTTTCTGTTTTTTGACTTCTAATAATAAAATATGTAGTAATAAACATGTAGATACAGTTCGCTACCTACTGATTCCATTCAACTTTCTGTTTGATACTATTGATCTGATCCCGTTTTTTACTAGTACATGCAGAGCTTTAATCGGTTGATAATTTATTTGTATCAATAGATTCTCAATATCTGATAAAACTTTCAGCAATATATAAAAAAGACGTAAACAAATTTATAACAAAATTTGTTTACGTCTTTTCTAACAGCCATTTTGGCTAATTTTGAAATTATTTCACTTCTTTTTTTGCATCTGTTGCCACTTTCTTAGCAGCGTCTTTGCCTTCTGATACTGCTTTTTTTGCTTCATCTTTTGCTTTATCTGCTGCTTTTTCTACATCATCAGCAGCATCTTTAGCTTCACTTTTTACTGTTTCTGCTGCTTTTTTAGCTGCTTCAGCATTTTCTTCATTATTTTTGGAAACGACATCTTTAACAGCTTTTCCTTGTTTAGCAACTGTATCTGCTAATTTACCAGATTTGTCTTTAACTACATCTACAAATCCACCAGCAGAATCAACTAATTTATCTTTTGTTCCCTTTGCTACGCCACTAATTTCGATACCTTTTTCGTATGCAACATCTTTCCATTGGTTGCTTTTTTCTTTCAATGTATCTACTTGAGTATTTAAGTCTTCACGTAATTCTTTACCTGATTTCGGTGCTAAAAGAAGTGCTGCCGCTGAACCAACGATTGCTCCAATTAAACCACCGATTAGAAAATCTTTTGTATTAATACCATCTTTTTCTGCCATGATAAATCCCTCCAGATTATATTAGAAATTTGATTGTTCAGATGCTTCTTTTGCGGCTTCTTTCGCTGCTTTATTTGCTTTCATTTTTTCTCTAAAAGAAAGAATGGAATTGCTAATGGAGACAGCTTGAGAAATCTTTGCTTCATTTTGTTCTACTTTATTTGTTGCTAGTGTTGCTAATTCGCGAACAGATTGGCTTAATCCGAGTAAAGATGTTCCAATATCACCAACTGCATCAAAAACTGGATCTACTTTCGCAACTTTACCATTCACGTCTTCTAGAAGTATATTGGTTTTATCAAGTAATTTTTGTGACTGACCTGTAATACCTTGTACTTCTACTGTTATTTTTTCTAATGATTTAGCTACCTCGTCCATTGTTTGGGAAGTTGATTTTAATGTTTTCCCCAAATTGATGGCAATAACTAATAGTGCTATCGCAGCGATCAATGCTGCAATATACAAGATTACTATCATCTATCCACACCTCCATGTTCTTTTTTCTATACCCTGAGCATTTCTCTCTAAAACTTTCTTCCCCTAAGAAATCTATGTACTTATTGTAAAAAAAGAAAAGGTATTAGCTTCATTTTAGCAATTAACTGCAAAAAAATAAACTAATAAGAAAGAAACTGGCTAATTAATTACAGATGGTTGCTTTTGGTTAAATTTAGAGTAAAATAGATAGGAGCAACTTTTTGCTTATTTTTAATTTCAGGGAGGTCAAAAGATTGAGAGATTCAAGAATTGAAAAATTAGCACATAATTTAATCAACTATTCCGTCAAACTTGGTGCTGGAGAAAAAGTTTTGATTGAAAACTTTGGTGTCCAAAAAGAGCTTGTGATGGCTTTAGTGGAAGAAGCATATAAAGCAGGTGGTTTCCCGTTTGTTTCTTTGAAAGAACCACAAATCGACCGAGCGTTAATGCTTGGAGCAAATAGTGAGCAGTACGAAAAGATTGCTGAGTTTGAAGGTAATGTGATGAAAGAAATGGATGCATACATAGGTTTACGCGCAGGAGATAATATTAATGAAACATCCGATGTTCCTGCTGATAAATTAAAAATTCATGGTGATACAATTGGTAAAATGCATTCTAATATTCGCGTCAAAAACACAAAATGGGTAGTGCTTCGTTATCCAAGTTCATCTATGGCTCAACTTGCAAAAATGAGTACAGTCGGATTTGAAGATTTCTACTTTAATGTATGCAACTTAGATTATGGAAAAATGAGTGCTGCGATGGACGGATTAGTAGAACTTATGAATAAAACAGATAAAGTTCACTTAGTTGGACCGGGAACAGATTTAACATTTAGCATTAAAGATATTCCCGCAATTAAATGTGCTGGTGAAATGAATATTCCGGACGGCGAAGTATTCACTGCCCCTGTACGCAACTCTATTAATGGGAAACTTACTTACAATACCCCTTCCCCTTATCAAGGATTTACTTTTGAAAATGTTTCTTTTACTTTTAAAGATGGAAAAATTGTAGAAGCAACTGCCAATGATAGCGCTCGTATTAACAAAGTTTTAGATACAGATGAAGGCGCTCGTTTTGTTGGAGAATTTGCGATTGGTGTCAATCCATTCATCCATGAACCAATGCAAGATATTCTGTTTGATGAAAAAATTGAAGGAAGTTTCCATTTTACACCTGGTCAATGTTATGATGAAGCCTTCAATGGTAATCAATCAGCAATACACTGGGATTTAGTAAATATTCAACGCGCTGATTATGGCGGCGGAGAAATTTATTTTGATGATATGCTCATTCGTAAAGATGGTATTTTCGTGCTTCCTGAATTAGAAGCATTAAACCCAGAAAATTTAGTATAAAAATAAGCGCTTAGGAATTTATTTCCTAGGCGCTTTACTTTTTTATACAATTGTTTTTTCACCAGGTTGCCAATTTATCGGGCATAGTCCACCAGTTTGCAAGGCTTGTAAAACTCTTAAAACTTCATCGACTTCGCGGCCGATATTATTATGATGCACTACCTCGTATTGAATTTCACCTTTAGGATTAATAATGAAAAGACCACGCAATGCGACACCCTCTTCTTCAATTAACACCCCATAATCACTTGCTACTTGATGGTTTGTATCAGCTGCAAGAGGATAATTCAACTTGCCAATTCCACCTTCTTTAATCGGCGTATTTGTCCATGCAAGGTGAGAATGAATGGTATCTGTTGAAGCACCAATGATTCTCGCATCTAAAGCATCAAATTCATCTGAACGAGCGGAAATCGCTACAATTTCTGTCGGACAAACAAATGTAAAGTCCATTGGATAGAAAAACAGAACTGTCCATTTATCATCTTCTATATTTTTTTCTAGACTTACTTTCCCAAAAGTCTGATTGGGCATAACAGCTTCCATTTCAAACCTTGGAGCTTGTGTGCCTACTAAACGTTCTGCCACTTTTATCCCTCCATTTAATCTATGTAGTTGTATTTTGTATCACAAGATATATTTTAATACACGGATTAAGCAGTGTAAAGCTTTAATTTATAATAATTATAAACAAGTAAAGAGCATGCCAACAAACAGGCATGCTCTCGTTATTTATTAATTAATAGCACTTTTTTTTAATTCAGTATCGGTCAGTGCTTCTTGGCTTAATACTTTTTCGTAAGCAGCTTGGAATTTTTGAACATCACCAGCACCCATAAATAAAATCACTGCTCCAGGATATTTCAAAAGTTCTTCCGTATGCTCTTCTTTTATAATGTGATTACCTTTTGTTTTATGTGCCAAATCAGCAATCGTTAAATTGCCTGTTTTTTCGCGTGCTGAACCAAAGATATCGCAAAGATAAACTTCATCCGCTAAATTTAAGCTGTCCGCAAATCCTTGTAAGAATGTGCGTGTACGTGTAAATGTATGCGGTTGGAATACAGCGACAACTTTTTTATCAGGATATTTTTGTCGTGCAGCATTCACTGTTGCACGTATTTCTGACGGATGATGGGCATAATCATCTACTAAAACTTGATTGCCTTTTTCCGTGATACTAAATCTCCTTTTAACACCCTCAAATGTTTTTAATTCGGCTTTAACCTCTTCTACAGGTAGTCCTTCATAATCACATAAAGCGATAACACTTAATGCATTTAATACATTATGATCTCCGTACGCAGGAATTTCAAAAGAAGCTAAAAACTCATCGCGATGATAGACATCAAAACGTGTTCCAGTCGTTTCTTTAATAACATTTTTCGCTTGGAATTCGTTGTCTTCGCCAAAGCCAAAATATATGATTGGAATATCTAACGAAAGTTTGCGAAGTTCTGCGTCGTCCCCAAGTGCAAAAACAGCTTTTTTCACTTGTTTTCCAAGTGTTTCAAACGCATTAAAAACATCATCCACACTCTTAAAATAATCTGGATGATCCCAATCAATATTCGTCATAATAGCATATGTTGGCTTATAAGCAAGGAAATGACGTTGATATTCACAAGCTTCCAGTGCAAAATACTCAGCACCTTTTGTTCCACTACCTGTTCCGTCACCAATTAAGTACGAGGTAGGACGAATTGCACCAACTACATGAGAAAGTAGACCTGTTGTTGATGTTTTACCGTGCGAACCTGTAATAGCAATACTTGTGTAACCGTCAATTAATTGACCTAAAAATTTATGGTAACGAATAACTGGAAGATCTAATTCCACCGCGCGCTCAATTTCCTCATGTGTATCTGGAAATGCGTTTCCTGCAATGATTGTTAGCCCACTCTTTATATTATCCGCCGAAAAAGTAGTAATCGGAATTTGCTTTTCTTCTAAAGCTTTTTGTGTGAAGAAATATTTATCTACATCGCTTCCTTGCACTTGAAAACCTTTATCATGCAGAATCTGAGCAAGTGCACTCATTCCTGACCCTTTTATTCCAACAAAATGATAGATAGTCATTATTTGAACCCCCATTAATTTATCTTGAAGAGGGTGCCTAAAAAAATATGTTAACAGTTAAGCATTAAGTCTTAACTTTGAAAACAGTATAAATCGTTCACTTTCTAGACATCATCTTACGTTCCAGTTGTGTTTTTTGTTTATACTCTTGCTGTATCAATAATTCACCAGCTTATTATATCACTTTCCATGTAAATAGAAAAACCTTTCATCAAATATAAGAGAAATGACTCATAAAAATAGGCAAATAATGCAAGACAGGTGAAGTATCATGTTAGTTTAGTACTATGAAATTATGTTTCTTTATTTCTAAGTTTCGCTAATTGATCTTTTGTGATAATTACATCGCGTGGTTTGGAACCATTGATTCCGGAAACAATTTGATGATTTTCAAGCGATTCCATCAATCTAGCCGCCCGGTTATAACCAATTCTAAAATGTCTTTGTAATAAAGAAGTTGATGCGGCATTTTGACTTAATACAAAATCACAAGCCTCTTCAAATAATTCATCTGTATTTTCTTTTGCGGTTTCTTTGATAAGAAGTTCTTGTTCTTCAAAAATGTAATTAGCCTCACCTTGAGTACGTACATGTGCAACAACAGCATCGATTTCTTCGTCACTAACAAATGTCCCTTGTAGTCGTACAGGTTTACTTGCACCACTTGGCAAGAAAAGCATATCCCCTTTTCCAAGTAGTTTTTCAGCCCCACTTGAATCAAGTATCGTTCTAGAATCGATTTGCGACGATACAGAGAAAGAAACACGTGTTGGTATGTTTGCCTTAATAAGACCTGTAATTACGTCTACAGATGGCCTCTGTGTTGCTACAATCATATGAATACCACACGCACGGGCTTTTTGAGCAATACGGCTAATAGATTCTTCTACATCATTTGGCGCTACCATCATTAAATCTGCTAACTCATCAATTACGATTAAAATATAAGGTAATTTTTCCCCTGTGTGATCTGGATGACTTGCATACTCATTATATTTTTCCATATTTCGAACACCTGTATGGCTAAATAATTGATAGCGGCGTTCCATTTCTTCTACTGCCCATTTTAATGCGACTGTGGCTGCTTTTGCATCTGTAATAACAGGACTTACAAGGTGTGGAATTCGGTTATATGGTGCTAGTTCTACCATTTTCGGATCAATTAAAAGTAATTTTAACTGGTCTGGTGTCGCTTTATAAAGCAAGCTTACAAGGAGTGAATTAATACAAACACTTTTACCCGACCCTGTCGCCCCTGCAATTAAACCATGGGGCATTTTTTGCAAATCAGTAATAATTGGAGTCCCTGAAATGTCTAGTCCGAGTGCAGCAGTAAGCGGTGACGTAGAAGATTGAAAGGCTTCTGTGTTCATTAATTCTGAAAGCATTACTGGACGACTCGTCTGATTAGGAATTTCAATACCAACTGTGCTTTTACCAGGTATTGGCGCTTCAATTCGAATATCTTTCGCAGCCAAGCTTAATTTAATATCATCTGTTAAATTAGTTATTTTGCTAACTTTTACACCTTTTTCTGGCTGAACTTCAAATCTAGTAACAGCTGGACCTTGTGTTCTATTAACAACACTGGCATGAACATTGAAATTTTCTAATGTTTCATTTAACATTTCTTGCTGCATTTGAAGCCACGAGTCATCTTCTCTTTTAGAGACCGGTGGATGGAGCAAGTTAAATTCTGGAAATTGATAGTTACCAACAGTTTCTACTACTGATTCTTTTGGTTCTTTTGGTTCTTCCCTTCTTACTGGTTGTTCTGATATGACCTGTTGTTCAGGAATCTCTTTTTCTTTTTGAAGTGCTTGTTTATCACTTCTTACCATCATTACATTAAATGGAATTCTGCTTTTCCGTAATTGTTCTTGTCTATTATTTTCTACTTGTGTTGCTTTTTCAGGTGGTGCAGCAGTTGTTTCTTCTTTTATAAGTGAGACTCGCGATGTTTTCGGTTCATCTGTAACTGGCTCTGTCGGTTGCTCTGGCAAAACAGCAGGAATCTCTTCTGCGATAACTACTTCTTCTATTTCTTCTGGGATAGTTTCTTTTATTTGCTGCTCAATTTCAGCATCAAATGCAATTGTTTCAGCTTCTGCTAAATCTGGTGAATCTACTGGTGCAATTGTTAAGTCTTCGCGTATTTCTTCTATTTCTTCTGACTCATTTAGCTCAAATTCAAATCTACTAGGTCTTTTATTAAAAGCATATACTGGAGACGGAACATCTGTTGCCGCAAAAGGTCGTTTTCGTACTTCTTCTTTTGCTGCTATTGGTTCTGTTTTTTGTTGTACTGGATTCATTTTTGGTGTTTTTTGTGTTGAAATATTTTGTGGTTTATCTGGTATTAAGGGAAATCGAAATTCACCTTTTGGATATTGATAGACCATTTGCGTTTTCATAGGGCGCTTCACTTGTTGCATTGGCTTTTGTTTTAAGGTCGGCTTGGGCTTACTTGTTACTGGCCGTGTATTTCTTATAGTACGATTTTCTTTTGTTTTTATTGCGGTCACATTGTTGCTTTTTGGTACCTTCTCTGGAGCACTTTTTACTTTCTTTTCTGCTTTTTTAGCAGGTGTGTTTTCATATGTATCAATTTCTTCGTCCATATCTCCAAAGAAAAAATCTTTAAACCATCCCATTCATAATCACCCTATAATTTAATTTTCTTGTTTGATTCTAACAGACAAAAACAAAATAATCCATGACAAAATTGTGAATATGCTTTATTTCGAGTCATATTCGTTATAATACCTTGATATCACATGCCTCAAACCCGATATAAGTTTTTGTTATATAGCGAAAAAATATTGTTTTTAATACGATTTATAGATATTTTGTATACAATTACCAGTTTCATAGTAGAACATTTAAATGAGTTTCACAATATTGTAATATAAGCAAATAAAAAAACATCTGATTTAATATCAGATGTTCAAAAGCGGTTATCTTAATTAGAAATTAACTGGAAAAACGTCTCCAGTAATTGCGGAATCATCTAAAACAAGTATCCCTTTTTCCGTCGGTGCATTAGGAATCGCTAACTCTCTTGCTGCACAAACCATCCCAAAGGAATCTTCTCCTCGTAAATTCGATGGTTTTATGATCAATCCACTTGGCATAACCGCACCAATCTTAGCAACTACTACCTTTTGCCCCACGTCTATATTGGGTGCACCACAAACAATTTGTAATACTTCCTCACCAACGTTAATTTGACAAACATTTAGTTTATCTGCATTAGGATGCTTCTCTTTCGACTCTACATAACCTACAACAAATTTAGGTGATAAATCAGCAACAATTTCAGGTTTAAAACCCGCTTTTTCAATAACTTGATTCATTTTAGCTACTAATTCTTCTGTTAGTTCCACTTTTCCATTTGCAGTAATAGCAAAGTACTCGGAGCTATTGAAAATATTAAAACCTGCTAATTCATTTGTTTCTCGGTTAAAAATTCTTGTTACATCTCCACGGCGTTCCCACTCGCGATTTTCAAAAGTTACTTCTCCCGTTTCGATTAGTAGTGTATCCCCTACTCCATTTTTGTTATAAAATGCGTTTACTATCACGTCTTCTACTCCTTTAATCTGTTTTTTGCCATTATAAATATCGGTTCCAGTTTACCATTATTATACACAAATGGCAAAGAGGTAATTGGTACAAGTCCATCCGCAAAGAAATCCATTGTCATATGAGCAAGAACATCATACCCTGTATTATCCTGAATATCACCAATAATTAAGACATCTTGATGCGGTACCGCAATCACCATTTCTCCGGTCAATTTTTTACGCATTTCAGCTAAAAACGATTCATTTAACAGCCTACTTGCATCATAACCATCATTCGTTCTTACAAAATAAAAATCATTTCCATTGACCGAATCTTTCTTAAGCGGTACTTCCAATTTCGCCAAATTAAGAAAGGCAGCCGTTTTAATAGCTTCTGATGTTATTCCTTCTTGTTGCAACATATCTTCCTCAATAAAACGGTAAGATTTACCTAAATCAAAAGCATAAAAAAGCTGTGTTTCGGCTGTATGTGGTTCTGTTAGAAGTTTTGTTCCCGTTTTTGTTTGATTTGGAAAAGAAGTGGCACGAACAACTGGATATATACGCTCCATGTTATTTTTAAGCGCCACTTCACCCACCGCCGCTCGAAAGCCTTCTTCAACATAATAAACAATTTTTTGGATAGCCGCCTCTCCATCATTTTCGTAATTAGCAATAATTTGCGGGATTGTAAGGCTCACTTTTTTATCCGCTTGCATTACTAGAAGCGTATCATTGTCACGATTATAAGAAAACTGTCGATTAGGCGCATTTAATTCTTTTTCAAGTCGTTCTTTCATTTTTAATGTAGTCATTTTCGCCAATAGTTGCCTCCCCTTCCCTGAAAAACCGGCACTTTTTAAATCGCAGCTAGAAAATCATTAATTTCTTCTTTTGTTTTTCGATCTTTACTAACGAAACGCCCCACTTCTTCTCCATCTTCAAACGCAAGAAAACTAGGGATTCCAAAAATCGCTAAATCAGCACATAACATAATAAAGGCATCTCGGTCAACATGATAAAAAGTGAAATCTTCATTTTCCGCCTCAATCTCTGGCATTATAGGTTCAATATATTTACAATCGCCACACCAATCAGCGCTAAACATAAAAACAGATTTACCTTCTGATTTAATATCGTTAAATTGTTCTACAGATTCTAAGTTTTTCATATTTATGCTCCTTCTCTTCATATTCTAGTTAAATCGTACCGCCAAAAAAAGCTTTCGTCCAGAATAACGCTCAATATGTTTACGTAAGAAAAAAGTTCGGCTTTTACGAAAAAGCCAAACTTTTCATCTCACTTTAGAACGCGCTTTTTTTCGCTTTTGATAATCACCATAATATCCAAAGATCAACGTTAGCGCCCCTGCTACAAAAGTAGTTATAATCCAACCAAATTCCGTTGCTCGAAAATAGGAGCCTTTCACAGCATAGCCTAGATAAAAGACAAGGCTTGCTGTTACAAGGATAGCCCCCACTAAAAGCACTGGATTTTTTACAATTTTATGCATTGTTTTTGATAGTTTCAAAAGTCGTTTTATCTAATCCACGAATAAGGGTTGTAATCATTTCTTTCGCAGCTGCATAATCATCCACATGTAAAATGGAATTAGTAGAATGAATATATCGTGCTGGAACACCAATGACAGCGCTAGGAATACCACTTAACGATGTATGGACTTTCCCTGCATCCGTGCCACCTGGTGAAACAAAATATTGATATGGAATATGGTTTGTTTCTGCTGTATCTAATAAAAACTCACGCATACCGCGATGCATAATCATTGTCCGGTCAAAAATTCGCAATAAGAATCCTTGACCAATCTGGCCAAATTGCGATTTATTTCCAGTTGTATCATTAGCCGGGCTAGCATCCAGCGCAAAGAATAGGTCTGGTTGGATCATGTTAGCACTAACACCCGCACCTCGCAAACCTACTTCTTCTTGAACATTCGCTCCGGAAAATAATGTATTAGGTAATGATTCACCTTTTAGTTCTTTTAAAAGTTCAATGGCAAGACCAACACCATAACGATTATCCCAAGCTTTTGCTAAAATTTTCTTTGGATTAGCAAGTGGCGTAAATTCAGCAACAGGAACAATAAATTGCCCAGGTTTAATCCCGATTTTTTCGGCATCCGCTTTATCATCTGCACCAATATCAATCAATAAATTCTTCGGATCAGTAGGTTTGCTTCGTTCTGCTTCTGACAACAAATGTGGCGGAACAGAGGCTACCACTCCAATGACTGGACCATTCGGCGCCATCACCTGCACTCGTTGCGCTTGGAGAACTTGCGGATTCCAACCACCAATTGTTTGAAAACGAATCATTCCATTTTCTGTAATTTGCGTTACCATAAAACCAACTTCATCCATGTGCCCAGCAACTAGCACTCGCGGACCATCTGCTGCTCCATTACGTACACCAAATATACCGCCTAGTCCGTCTTGGATTATTTCGTCTGAAACAGGTGTAAGTTCTTTTCGCATAAAAGCACGAATTCGATGCTCATCTCCCGAAGTTCCCTGTAATTCCGTTAATTCTTTAAACATCGCCAACGTTTCTTTTTCCATTAATAATCAACTCTTTCCGTCTGAAATCTCTTTTATTATAACAAATATTACGCGTTCATGCTCATAATGCCTTCCATTTTTTCGAAAGCGTGTTCAAAAAAACTTTTATAATCAAAAATTTGTAGTATAATGGTTAAAAGAGATGCGTATAGTTGCTTTTACTATGCCATTTTAAAAAAAAGTAT
The DNA here is from genome assembly GCF_014322765.1 of Listeria immobilis. Classification (GTDB taxonomy): domain Bacteria; phylum Bacillota; class Bacilli; order Lactobacillales; family Listeriaceae; genus Listeria; species Listeria immobilis. The sequence continues at coordinate 116,663 of NZ_JAASTZ010000004.1, forward strand.
AGGAAAACACTAGGGAGGCAAAACAATGAACTGGAAAGCTTTCATTGCCGGCGTAGGAGCAGGTGCAGCAGCTGGACACCTTGTTTATCATTATTTTCTAAACGATAAGACAATTTCAGGTGATGTTATTTTAGAAAATGTGAAAAACGCATTTAAACAAGAGGGACCAATTGAGGGTTCATGGATTCAACTTAAAAAACAACACTACAAAAAATTTGCGATTGATACTTTTGTTTATCACGGCGGCATCACATGTATTCGTGAAGGGGAGAAAAAACAATACGAATTTATTGCCGATGCTAACACCGGAACAATTATCGATGTGTATTTAGCTTAATGGTTTAAAACAAATTAAAAAAGAGATTCTCTACTATTACAAGTGAAGAACCTCTTTTTTATTATTTCATTTCTTTCCAGATTGCAATCATTTCATAAGCAACGTCCCGCAATGTATAGGTCGTCATAAACTGGTCTTCCGCATGCATAAATAAAATCGAAATTTGAACGTCTCCACCGTCTGCCTCTTTTTGAATTAATTGAACATGATTTTTATGTCCTTCACTCAAAAATTCATTCGCTTCATCTATTTTCTGATACGCTTCATCAAACTTTCTTTCTCTACCAAGCCTCATTGCTTCTATGATACAACTTCTTGCTGCTCCAACCGAGCTAATTATCTGAAATGATGCAAGTTCCATACCTTCCATTTTGTGTTAACCTCCTACGATTGTTACTTGACCGACTAAATTTGTATCAGAACTTCCGCCAACGAAAACCTGTATACCGCCCGTCTCCATTTCATATTTATTATTTATAGACCAAATTTCAAAAGCCGTTTTATCTAATTCAAATGTTACTGCTACTTTTTCATTAGGCTCTATTCGAACTTTTTTAAACGCTTTTAATTCTTTCTTTCGTCTCGTTATACTCGCTTCCATATCGTGAATATAAAGTTGCACGACTTCTTCTCCTGTTATTTCAGAAGTGTTTTCAACGGTAACGGTAATTGCTACAGTTTCTCCAGCTAACAAAGAGGAAATCGTTACAAATTCTTCTGGAATATTTATATCCTGGTAAGCAAACGTACTATAACTTAAACCGTAACCAAACGGATAAAGCGGCTTTCCAGATAAGTCAAAATAGTCTTCCTTATATTCCACTGCTTTTTGATTATAATAAACTGGTATTTGACCAGAAGATGCAGGAATACTAACAGGAAGCTTGCCTGATGGATTATATTTACCAATTAGAACTTCCGCTATTGCTGCTCCTCCCATACTACCTGGATACCAAGCTGTCAGAATCGCATCTGCTTCTTTACTGATCTCTGGAATAGCAATTGGTCGGCCTTGTATCATTACAACAATAACCGGTTTATTGGTACGTTTCATCGCACGGAATAAATCTAACTGCACTTCTGGAAGAGCAATATCAGATACATCCACATTTTCTCCAGCATCCATATTCGGACCCTTCGAACTAACTGCACCGTTATTTAAAAATTCCATATTGAAGTTTCTTGCACTTGAACCACCAAGCACTAGAATAATAGCGTCTGATTTTTCTGCCATTGCTTCTGCCTGCGCAATACCACCGTCGACTTCTTCGCGAATATCCGAACCTTTTTCATAAAATAATTCCCATTCTTGTGGAAGAATATTTTTTAGTCCAGCTAAAACAGTCACACATTCTTCTTCGTTTTGAGGAGCTGTATAATCTCCTAGTTGATTGTAGAGTGCATCTGCATTCGGACCAACAATCGCTATTTTTTTACGCTCACCTTTTAACGGTAATGTATTAGCTTCATTTTTCAAAAGGCAAATTCCTTCTCTAGCAGCTTGTAAATTAAGTTTTTTCCAATTAGAAGATACAGCTGGCATTATTTCATCGACAAAAGGATTTTCAAATAGCCCAAGTTCAAATTTCACTCGTAAAATTCGACGGACCGCTTGATTGACCACTTCTTCCTCCAAGACGCCCTCGGTTACACTCGCCTCTAAAAACGGAAAAACATTATCCCATAAACTTAAATCTACACCAGCTTCTATCGCCATTTTAGCGGCTACTTTAGGATCCGGATTTAATTTTAATAATCGATCTAATGCACAACCGTCTGCCATCACAATTCCTTTAAAGTCCATTTCTTCTCGCAAAATGGTTGTTAATAGTTCTTTATTCGCATGACAAGGTACACCATCAATCTCGTTATACGCAGCCATCACACCTAAAGCACCACTTCTTATTCCAGCACGTAAAGGCTCTAAGAAAATTTCTCTAAGTTCTCTTACACCAATCGAAACTGGACCAGAATTATGACCACCAACAGGTTCTCCCTGTGCTGCAAAATGTTTTAAAATCACAGCAACTTTACTATCTTTTTGAAAACCTGTTGTAATGGCAGCCGTTAATTCTGCGGCAAGATATGGGTCTTCTCCGTAACATTCTTCCGCTCTTCCCCAGCGTGGATCGCGAAGAATATCAAGCGCTGAAGCAAGTGCCAAATGAACTCCTTTTTCAGAGATTTCTTCGGCAATCGCTTCTGCTACTTGTTGTTGTAATTCTGGATGAAATGAAGCTGCTCGCGCAAGGTTTACAGGATACGATTCACTATCTAGCGCCTGATGACCGTGTGGAACTTCTTCCGCTAATAAAACCGGAATTCCTAATCTTGTATTCTCCATCACATAACGCTGAATCATATTAGCGACTTTTGCAGAATGCACTCGTGAAATACCAGTATCCTTATTCATTTTCGACCATGGATCAGCTCGGAATAGACCATATAAAGCACCTATCCCTTCAAAACGAGCTACCTCTTGTTTAAAATCATCTGTAATTTGAAATACGTCTCCATCTCTCGAAAAAGCATCCCAACCATACATGCGCTGATTCAATTGCCCACATTTTTCTGCGAGCGTCATCTGGGAAATCAAGTCTTCTACACGATCTTCCACAGGCTTTGTTTTATCTAAATAAATTGCCATTAGCTTTCCTCCTTGCGAGAGTATTACGTTTTATTTCAGTAAATCCAATGCGACATCTAGTACTTTCTCGCCATTCATCCGTCCATAATCAACGACATCAATGACTGTAACTGGAATATTTCCGCTTACTACTTCCATCACTTTATCTTTCATATAACTAACTTGTGGCCCAAGCAAAATAACATCTGCTTTACGCCAGTTTTTCTCAAAGTCCGTTTCAGAAATAGCCCAAATTGATACTTCTAATTCACGTTCTTCCGCAACTCGTTCCATTTTCCGAACAAGAACGCTTGTAGACATTCCTGCGTTACACATTAACATAATATTTTTCATTAATACATCCTCCTATGCTGCTTTTACACGATCGTTCGCTTTTAAGAATGGTAAATACAGAAGTACACAAACTCCAATTAAAAAGATTTGGAATACAGCTGCTCGCCAGTCTCCACCAGTTGCGAGGAATCCTGATACCACAACCGGAGTCGTCCACGGAACCAAAACAACAACTTCTGAAATCAGTTGGAGTTTTGTCGCTAAATACGCTAGACCTAAGCATAATGGTGTAGAGATAATAAATGGAATCATTAAACTTAAGTTATAAACAATTGGTAGTCCGAAAACAACCGGTTCATTAATATTAAATAGACCTGGAGCAGAGGAAAGTGTTGCAATTTCACGATAATCTTTACGTTTAGACCAGATAAAGATAGCGATTAATAAGGCAATTGTATTTCCGCCTCCACCCATAACACCAAAAATATCACGGAAAGTTGTGTTAATAATATGTGGAATTTCTGCATGATTAGCAAACGCCGTCATATTTTCTTGCATATTAGCGAGAAGTACAGGATCCATAATTGGACCAAGAATACCACTTCCAGCAATACCGATAGAATAAAGCATTTGAGAAATCGTCATTAACGTTAGGAACCCTGGCACGCTAGTTACAAGGAATGTTAATGGTTTTTGAATAAGCGTGCTAATTAATGAATACAAGTTTAGACTGAATAGTGTCGCCACTAAGAAAGAGATAAATGCAAAAATAAGAACTGTTAACATTGTTGGGATAAGCACATTAAATGACTTAATAACTGCTGGCGGAACACTATCTCCTGAAATATGAATCTTCATTTTTTCGCTCTTCGAAAGACGAATAAACACTTCTGTTGAAAGTAATGCCGTAACAATACCAACAAACATCCCTGCAGAACCCATTAATGAAAGTGGTAATACACCAGTCACTTCAACTGTTTTTTCTGCGCCCATTGGAACTACTTCTGTAATAGCAGGTACAAAAATAACAATTAAAGCAATCGTCATAAGTGCTGGAGCAAAAGGATTTTCAAATTTACGATTTTGCGCTAGGAAATAAGAAACGGATGCGCCAATTAAAATAGTGATTATTCCAAGCGTCCCGTTTACAATACTATTACCTAGGTTTTGCCAAGTAGTTAGTGTTTCTGAACTAATAATGGCGGACATAAAACCATCCGGCTTGATAATTACGTTATTAATTAAAACCATAAATCCTGCTAACATAATAAAAGGTAAAATAGTAGCAAATGCATCACGCATGGACTTCAAATGAATTTGATTTCCAAGCTTCTGCGATAACCAACTTAATTTCTCGATGAATTTTTTCAATTTCTTAAACCTCCTTAGATATTACAATAAGTGTAGCGCTTTCTTTCTAGTAAATAAATCCAGTCTTTTTCCCCATTAACTTAGTAGATGCGGAAATAAAGAAAAAAACTCCCATTTTTCTGTTTAAAAAGGAGCTTTTCTTATTGAAGTTATCTTCTTAAATCGTTCGCAGCACACGCATAAAGCTATCAAAATCGGTTACTCGTTTAAGTTCATTCATCGCTTTAGGGTTTTCTACTAAATCGCTAATTAGCGTATAGAGCGTCGCCAATCGCTTTTGTTCTTCATTTTTTACCGCTAACATAAAAACTACTTGCGCTCGCTTTTCCTCGTTCCAATCTACTCCAGCAGGACAAATACATACTGCAATAACTGTTTCTAAAACTTCCGCTTCCACTGGATGAGGGGCAGCAAGTCCATTCCCCAAATAAGTCGGCACAATTTCTTCGCGTTCAATAAGTGATGGCAAGTAATCAGCACCAACTAGCTGCTTTTGTCGTAAAAGTCCCGCTAAATCAGCTAATATTTCTGCTTTATTTGTTTTCGTACTAATTAAAAACAGTCCTTCACGAAAAATTTTTTCGAATTCTAATTGGTTTTCCGCTTCATCTGTTTTCAATAATAAAGAAATGTTTTCAATATCTTCTTTCGTTAAAAATGGCGATACTTGGACTACTGGATGTCGTGTTGTTTGTAATGGAACTGTTGAAATAACAAAGTCACAAGAGGTCCCCTTCGTTTTATAATCCTTAAATGAATATACTCCGACAATATCCAAGCTCCCAGCAAATTGTTTTCTTACTTTAGACTCAAGTAATTGGGATGTTCCTAGGCCAGAAGCACAAACTATTAACACTTTTTGCTTTTGATGTACGAATTCTTTATCAAGTCCATATAAAAAATGAATGGCTAAATAACCTGCCTCCGCCTCATTAACCTCGGTTTTTAGCTCTGTTTCTAATACATCTTTTGCCACTAAACCTAGTTCAAACGCAAATGGATAGTTCTCTTTTAAATTTTCCAAATAAGGATTTTGGATGTTCATTTTAAATTTAATTCGATTAATGGCTGGTTTTAAATGCAGCGCAATATTTGAAACCATCTTACGGTCTTGCTGAAAGTCATAACCATACAGCCGTTTAATTTGCTCCAATATTTTATCCACAATGATATATTCACGGTAATTATTAAATCCACTTTTCCAATTTTTCGCGCTTAAATGTAATAAAATATAGGAAATCTCACTTTCTGGAAAATGAATTTTTTCCGCAAGTTCAATTTCTTTCATGATTGTTTGTGCCGCTCGTAATTCAGACATACTAAATTCAATATCTTCTAAATCGGTTGCCGTAATATAACAGTTTTCTTTGACACGTGAAACGGCAATTGCAATATGGATAATTAAATTTTTAACGGAAATATCTGTCATATGAATATTATATTTCGCTACATTGGAGACAACAATTTCGAGCATTTTTTCTAAACTTACATCATGAAAAAAAGTTCTTTCTGTTTCCGTGATTAGCGGGGTAGCAGATTCTGCAAGTAAATATCTAGAGTAACAAAAACGAATTGCTAATTCTGTCCCAGAAATCCGGATACCGTAACCTGCCCTTCTTTCAACAGATAATGAATAATTTTTCAGCTTTTCCTTTACTTCTAAAATATCGGAATTTATGGTTGACTTACTGACGAAAAGTTCTTCTGCAAGTGTTTCCAGCTTAACGTAATCATTTTTTAATAATAAATAACGAATAATATAATCTGCTCGCTCTTCTGCAAACATGGGAACAATATTCATATTTGATTGTCCGGTGGAATCGTCTAACAGCAATTCTTGAAGTGCCTTTTCATCTTCTATAATTAAACGATAACCTACACCTGGAAGCGATTCAATTTTGTTTCCAGCAACTTGTAGTAAAGGATTAATAGCCTTAATATCATTCCGAATTGTTCTAGGGGTGACCGCTAATGATTCACCAATCTCTCTTCCACTAATATAGGACATTCTTAAATAAAGCATATGGACTATTTTGCGCCATCTTGGCAATAATAATTGGGAACTACTCATCCGGATTATCCTCCTCGCACCAATAACATCACTCTAACCATAATAGACAATTAACGAATATAGCTGTCTATTTTCTTTTTAACGATTACTTCATCTATTTCGCCTTGCTTAATAAGCTCTTTCATCTGTTCAGTGTAAATCACTTTTGCTGCTGCGTCCATTGCTTTTTTTACTGCACCAATTTGCTGCATAATCATTTCGAAGTCGCGTTCTTCTTCAGTCATATTTTTTATTGAGCGCACATGCCCTTCAATTTTAGCAAATCTTGTTATCAATGCTTTTCGATCAACATGTTCCATTTATATACCCCCTTACAGTATTTATGATTAATCCCCCTACCCAGGTTATTAATTTGGCTTCATTGAGCGGTTTATAATTCTATAATACCATATAATATAAATACCCTCAAAAAAAGAAGCGTTTAAACACTTCTTAAGTTCGATTATTAATTTGGTAACTCTGCTGAATTTCTCCATTTGCAGCTATTTTAACAGCCCGGAATCTTGCATCATGATAAGATAAAAACCAATAATTTTCTCCAAATGTTTTTTCAAAAATAGTTTGTTTTGCGGCAATGGATGTCATTGGATAATCATCATATGCGGTAACCCAAAGAACATTTTGGTGAGCAAATGTTGGAAAAATATCCGCCATATGAACAGCTTTTTCTCCGTTTGATTCCAACCAAATAATTGCATGTCCCTCACTATGCCCTCCAGTAAGTTCCATTTTTATCGCTTTATTGATTTGTATTTCCTTTTCAAAAGTATGAATTTGTGACTCAATTTGCTCCCAATTTTCTTTCCAGTATGTCGCTTTGGAACGAATGTTTGGTTGTTGCATTTCATCCCATTCCGTCTTAGAAGTCCAAATTTCAGCGTTTTTAAAAACAGAATAGTAATCTTCTTTAGAAACACCCGTCAAACCAAGCACATGATCAAAATGTAAATGTGTCATTAAGACATAATCAATATCTTCTGGAGAGACACCTAGTTTAGCTAAATCTTCCAGTACGTGTGATTCTTCTGTCACACCATAATTACGTTTTTGTTTTTCTGTTAAACGATTATTCCCTATTCCACTATCAATTAAATAATTTTTTCCTTCAAATCGAAAATACATTGGATCCGTCACAGTCGCAAGCTGATTATTTTTATTTGCTGGATATTTTTTCTCCCAAAGTGGCTTAGGTACAACACCAAACATCGCACCTGCATCAAAATGTGTGTAACCGCCTCTTAACCAATATATCGTAATATCACCAATTTGAATTGTATCCATTATATATTCCTCCCTTAAAATATAAAAACCAGATGCAGTAAATGCACCTGATTCATCCTTCGTCTCTATCAAATTTTGCTTCAAGCCGATAAATCGGAAATCCTTTAGCTGAAAATTTTTCTTCATATTCAGTTTTGATATTTCCTTCATAATCACTATTATGTAAATCAAGCGAAACAAAAGTGAGTAGCATATTATAGGCAGAAAACGCTACTAATGAATATTCAAATAAACTGCGATTATCTGTTTTAAAATGAATTTCTCCTGCTTTCGGTAAAAGTCGTTCATAAATAGCAAGGAAAGTAGGATTGGTTAGACGACGTTTTGTATGGCGTTTTTTTGGCCACGGATCTGAGAAATTAAGATAAATTTGTGCTATCTCCCTCTTCTCAAAACATTCTTCCAATAATTTAGCATCACGAGCCACTAAACGTAAATTGGGTACATCTGCTTCAATTGCCTTATCTAGTGCAGAAACAAGAACACTTTCAATCATTTCAATGCCAATATAGTTAATAGCTGGATTTGCTTTTGCCATTCCGCTTATAAACTGTCCTTTTCCAGAACCAATTTCGATATGAATTGGATGATCATTACCAAATACTTCTTGCCATTTTCCTTTTAGTTCTTCTGGGTTTTCAATATAAATTGCTGGAAATTCTTGCAATCTGTCTTTAGCCCATGGTTTATGTTTTACACGCATCGTTCTTTACACCTCATCATCTTCTATTGCATTTTGAAAAATTTGTTTTGCTCGTTCATTCGCTTCAAACGATTGATTTAAAGTCAACTGCATCACCGTTTGGCAAATTGTATACCATTTTAATTTGCGATGTAAATCCGGCGTTAAGGTTGTCCCATATTCAGAAAGCCACTTTTCCCACTCATTACGTGGAATATATTGGTATAAAATCATTCCAATATCATTTGCAGCATCTGCAAGCATTGCACCGTCCCAATCTACTAGAAACAATTCATTCTCCTCAGAAATAATCCAATTATTATGATTTACATCTCCATGACAAACGACATAATCCGTCTGTCCAATTGATGGAAGGTTTAAATCCAAGTATTGTATTGCTTCTATTATAAAAGGTGTCGTATTACTATAGGCAGCTACTTCTGTTTTTAACCGAGCCAGTAGTTGTTCTGCTGAGAAATAACAATTCTCGATTTTTTCTAGCATATGTTGCAAAGTTTCTGAATGATGAATTTTAGCAAGCAAGGCAGCCACCCTACTTCCATTCATTTCATCCCGCGTTAAAATATGACAGTTTACCCATTTTTGTGCTGTAATTACATCGCCATTTTCCACACGTCTTGTCCAAACAAGTTTTGGTACAATATTTTCTACAGAAAGTGCAGCTAAAAAAGGCGAAGAATTTCTTTTTAAAAAGAATTTTTCGTCTTCATGCGTTGCAACAAATGCTTGACCAGTTTCCCCACCAGCCGGCGCTATGTCATATTCTCTCCCAAAAAAATTATCTTTCATTTACATACACACCTTTTACTAGCTCTTTGCAACTTCCCTATGCCCTTTAAAAATACTTCCGAACAAATTGGTAACTATTCATGATTTTACTTCTCTTCACTCTTCTAGTCAAGTCAACATATGTTCGTTATTGCAATTTTTTATTTAAAAATACTACAAATAGAAGTATAAAAAACCACCTAGGAAAATCCGATTAGACACGGATTCAACAGGTGGTTTTTCTAGATAACAGTTATATTTGTTCTGTTTTTTCAACGATTGGTTCTCTTGTGCTATTATTTTTTTTAATAAAGAGCGCTAAAATGCAAGCAACTACAGAAAGAATTCCTGCTACTAAAAAGGCTGTTTCAATTCCGTGAATAAGTACATGATTAGCAATCTCCGCTTTTGTTTTACCCATTACATCACTTGGTCCCATGTTTTTCGCAAAACTAGCTGCACTTTTTGACATAATCGTAATCAATGCTGCTGTTCCGATAGATCCTGCTACTTGCCTCATTGTATTAAACATTGCTGACCCGTGGGATGCAAGATTAAGTGGTAGTGAGTTAAGTGCAGCAGTTTGGAGTGGCATCATTACCATGGCCATTCCCGCTGAACGAATTGTTTGAATGATGATAATATACGTTAAAGTAGTAGACTCATCTAAACTCGTGAACATAAACGTAGCAACCGCCATAATGACCAAACCGACTAATGATAAATATTTCGCTCCAAATCGGTCAAATAATATCCCAGTCACAGGAGAAAGTATTGCTGTCACAAGCGCTCCTGGTAAAAGGACAAGCCCTGACTCAAGTGGAGAGAATCCACGAACTGTTTGTAAGAAAATTGGTAGTAAGAGCATTCCGCCAAAAAGTCCCATAACAACAAAGAAACTAATCGATGTCGTAAGCGCAAAAGTCGGATATTTAAATACTCTAAAGTTAAGAAGTGGTGCTTTGGAGCTTGTTTGATAACGAATAAATAATCCTAGTACAACTAAACCAAGAATAATAAATCCAGCTACTTTCCAAGTTAACCAAGCATGATCACCTGCATTACTAAATCCTAATAACAAGCTACCAAACCCAACTGTCGACATAATTACGCCAAGAATATCGAGTTTCGGGAAAGTCCGCTTCCCAACATTTTTAAGTAAGAAAATTGCTACTACAATATCTAAAATCGCAAACGGAATAATAATAAAGAATAAATTGCGCCAATCATATTGCTCCACAATCCAACCTGAAAGTGTCGGACCAATTGCCGGTGCAAAGTTCATCGCTAAACCAATAAGCCCCATCGCCCGACCTCTTCGTTCCATCGGGAATAAATTTAATACAACAACGGTTAATAGCGGCATAACAATCCCCGCACCAACTGCTTGGACCATTCTCCCAGCTATTAGCATTGTATAGTCCGTTGCAAATCCGCCAATCGCTGTACCAATGGCAAAAGTAACCATTGCAAATAAATAAAGTTGACGTGTTGTAAATCGTTCAATCAAAAATGCCGTCATTGGAATCATGACACCATTCACTAACATAAATCCTGTGGATAACCATTGTCCTTGACTTGCTGTAATCCCAAAATCTCTCATAATACTTGGTAGCGCGACATTCATCAACGTTTGGTTGAGAATCGTAACAAAGGCGCCCATTAGCATAACAATTAAAATACCATTACGCTTCACTGATGTACTTGCTGCTTTCATATTCAATCTTGTGCACCTTCCCTTTCTAAAATGGTAATTATTTCTTGATGAGTTTCTAACATTGCTTGAAGTTTTTCTTCCCCAACTTTTAAAATTGGTTCTAGACGATTGAAGAAAACATGATACGTTTCTGCTGCTTTGCTAGCACCTTTTTCAGTAAGCGCTAAGCTAAGTGCACGACGGTTACTTTCATTACGAGTACGCTCTAAAAAACCAGCTTTTACTAAGCGATCCACAATTCCAGAAACTGTACTTTTCCCCAATTTCATTCGTTCAGCTAGTTCTCCAAGTGTTAATTCAGATTCTCGCTGCAACTCTCTAATGGCGAGTAATTGCGTTGTTGTAATTTCTCTATTAGCTGCTTCTTCCGCTAATACATGATGTGTTTTTCGTTGTACTTCGCGAAAAGAGAAAATCACTTCTTTCACTAACTTTTCTTCCATTATTTCCCCTCCGTACTGTTCGCAAGCAAATGTTTCGTATGCGAACTATTATCCTTTTGAATTATACACCTTGAAGAATATTTGTCAATCCCTTAAGTTAAGCTGATTTCGAGTGAAAGCGCGGTCATTAAGCTCCCCGTAATAAAATAAAAGTTATATAATTTTTTACATATATAATATCCAATAAAAAAACCTTCCCTTTTTAAAGGAAGGTCGGAAGGTTCATTTATTTAGCTACTGCTAATTCTCCGCAAGAACGAACAATTTCTTCAACAAAATAGCTATGCAATTGTGCGGTAATTGGTCCACGTTTTCCATCGCCTACTTGTACACCATCAATATGTGTAATAGGTGTAATTTCAATTGTTGTACTGGAAATAAAAACTTCATCTGCTTCACGAAGATCTGTCAACGTAAAATCAGCTTCTCGTACAGGAACTCCATTTTTTCTAGCAACATCTAAAATTACTTGGCGCGTAATACCATTTAAAATTAAATTATCTGCCGCATGTGTCCACAGTACGCCATCTTTTATGATAGAAACATTAGATGCGGAACATTCGGTAACTTGTTCTCCGCGGTGTAAGATAGCTTCTAAAGCATTTTGTTGATGCGCTTTATTTTTTGCCATAATATTACCTAGTAAGCTTAAACTTTTAATATCACAACGTAACCAACGAACATCTTCTTCTGTAATGGCTGTTCCACCTTCAATAAATTGCTTTTCATTTCTAGGAACTTCGCGTGCTGCTGCTGTAAGTACTCCTTCCAGTGGAAAATCGTCAGGAATTACATGATTACGAGGATTTTGAACGCCACGAGTAACTTGTAAATAAACATTACCAGTATGAATGTTATTGGCTGCAACCAATGATTCTATTAATTTACGAAGTTCTTCTTTAGTGTAAGGAATAACCAAATCAATTTTTGCTGCACTCGCATATAAACGCTCGATGTGCTCATCATATGTAAAAAATTGGCCATTATACAAACGAACCACTTCATATACACCATCTCCAAATTGATAGCCGCGATCTTCTACATCAACTGAGGCTTCATCTCTTTCCACTAAATGGTTATTTACTAATACTTTCATCTTAAGACACTCCTTGCTAGTTAATTTGTTGGAACTATCTAAAAACTTAATTAAATAGAGAAACTGCTGCAAAACTAAGCTTTGCAGCAGTTAATTTTTTCAATTATAACCCTTACTTTGCTAATTTGTAAAGTGCTTCGGCATAAATTGCTGTAGCTTTTAATAAATCATCAAAATAACTGAATTCATCTTTTTGGTGCATCGTATCTTCACGGCCTGGGAATAGTGCGCCAAACGCCACACCAGTCTCCATATGACGCGCATAAGTTCCGCCACCAATCGCAAGTAAAGTAGCTTCTTCACCTGTTTGTTTCGTATAAACTTCTTGCAAAGTTTGAATTAAAGGATGATCTTTTGGCACGAAAAGTGGTTTAGAATCACTGTAATGCGTATACTGCGCATTATATTCATATACAACTGTTTGCATTTTATTTTTTAGTTTGTCCATATTAGCTGTTACTGGATATCGGAAATTAAGTCCAAATTTTCCACCTTCTGCAACATCATAACGAATTACACCAACATTCATAGTTAATTCGCCACTTTCTTTATCTTCATAACTAATACCAAGTTTTACGGCACGAGAATCACCAAATAAATAATCACGACCAAATGTAACAAAATCATTTGCAGCACCAGTTAGTTTAAATTTACCTAAAAAGGCTACTAAATGAAGACCGGCATTAATTCCATTGTTAGGTTCCATCGCATGCGCGGACTTACCAACAAAATTAATTTTGACAGTTTTGCCATTTTCTTCTAATGTTCCTTCTACTGGGTGGTTAGCAAGGAAATTTTTGAAACTGCTTGAAAGTTCATCAAAGTCTTTCACGTTTTCGATAATTGCACTAGCATGATCTGGTACCATATTGTAGCGTTCGCCTGATTCGAAACTTAGTAAACGAAAGGCTGCTTCCCCACTTGCCTCTCCGTCTTTAAAAGATACATCTAATTCAGAAATACCTTTTTCTGCATGAATTATTGGGAATTCAGCATCTGGAACAAAACCAAGCGTTGGTTGTTCTTCTGTTTCGAAATAACGTTCTACACAGCTCATTCCGCTTTCTTCATCAGAACCAATGATGATTCGTACACGACGAGAAAGTGGCAAGCCTAATTCTTTGATGATTTTTAATGCATAATAACCTGCGATAGTTGGTCCTTTGTCATCTGCCACACCACGAGCATAAAGTTTTCCATCACGCAAAGTTGGTTCAAATGGTCCATTTGTCCAACCATCACCAACTGGGACAACATCCACATGACCTAAAACGCCAACAAGCTCTTCTCCTTGACCGTATTCTAGATGTCCTGCTACATTACCAACTTCTTTTGTTGTAAAGCCATCTTTCTTACCAAGGTCTATCATATAATCGAGTGCTCGTTTCACATCAGGTCCAAACGGCGCATCTTCTGTTTTTTTACTATCATCGCGAACACTAGGAATGCGAAGTAACCCTTTTAAGTCTTCTAGGAAATCATCTTTACGAGATTCCACTTCTTTTTGCCAATTAATTTCTGTCATCAATATTCCCTCCTTCAAACTTATCTTCTCTATTGTAAACTGTTTTTACGCAGCTTGGAAGCCGTAACTCCTTATTTTCTCATAAAACCTTTAATTGCTTCCATATCCCAGCGTTCCATACGAGAGGAGAAAACAATATCCATCCATTGTAAGCTATCCTTTTCAAGTGGTAAAAAGCGATACGCTTCATGTTCTTCTGATAGTTCAATTGCTCCGGTTTCCGGCATTTCAACTAAATAAATAACACCTGTAATTTGGTATTCTTCCTGAAAAAACTCCCATGTATCATATAAAATAAATGGCTGCACTTGTAATTTCGTTTCTTCATAAACTTCTCTAAAAAGTGCTTCCCCGTGTGTTTCACCGTAATTCATCCGTCCACCTGGGAGTTCAAAAACTTCTCCTTCGACACCTTTCTTTTTAAGCGCGAGAAATTTTCCGTCCTTTACGATGACGGCTTTTACGGCAGGATATATAGGTTTCATTTTACAAAAGCCTCCTTATCATTTAAGATAAACATGATTTATCTGTTCTTTATTTTACCCGGTTCGGTAGATAAAAGCCAGTGTCATAAGGAGGTTTCACAAAAGTGAAGAAAATTACACCAAAAGCAATGTGCGCCTGGATTCCAAAACGAGAAGATGAAACGCATAAGGGAGATTATGGTCGTGTATTAATAGTCGCTGGGAATAAGCAATTTGGTGGCGCTGCAATTATGGCTGCTGAAGCATGTGTTAAAAGTGGAGCTGGCTTAACAACGGTTGCTTCTGATAGCGTTAACCGCCCCGCCCTTCAAACACGTATTCCAGAATGTATGTTTATTGATTATGAAAATATCGCCAGTTTAAGTGAACAGATCCAACAGTTTGATACGATTTTAATTGGTCCTGGTCTTGGTTTAGATGCTTATGCAGAAGAAATTTTCCAATTGGTATTACAAAATGCTACCGACAAACAGCAAATTATTATTGATGGGGATGGCATTACAATTTACGCTAAAGGAGAAATTCCTCGTCCTGCTGCAAAATTAACTTTCACACCACATGCAGGAGAATGGGAACGGCTCAAAACGCTTGTCCCAAAAGCAGAGACAACCACAGAGATTGCGATGACTTTAGATGCCACCATCGTGCTAAAAGGTCATCGAACAAAAGTATATGCTGGAGAATCAGCATGGCAAAATATTTATGGAACTCCCGCGATGGCTACTGGCGGAATGGGTGACACGCTTGCAGGAACCATTTGTGGTTTAATGGCTCAAACAGAAAAACCAATAATTGGAACACTTGCTGCTGTTTTTCTGCATAGTTACATCGGTGAAATTCTTGCAAAAAAACGTTATGTCGTGCTTCCAACCGAAATCGCGGAAGAACTTCCAACATATTTGAAAATTTTTAGTGAAACAGATGAACATGCCTAAATAATAAGAAGCTACTCTCTATAAAAAGGAGCAGCTTCTTTTTTAAGCTATTTTTTTAAATTTATTTGCCCATAATGCTAATTTTTTACCCCAAAGGAAGTAGCAGCCAATAGAGCAAAAGACCACTGCATTTCCAATCAAGAAGCCACCAACCACATCACTTGGGAAATGAACACCTAAGTAAACACGAGTACACATAACAAACACTATGACAGAAAGCGCTAAAACAGCAATTGTAATACGTAACCATCTTTTACTCACATAGAGAATTAGGAAAAAAGCAAGCATTCCATAGAAAACTGTTGAACCAGTTGCATGTCCGCTTGGAAAGCTAAAACCGCCTTGTTCAATTAACTTATATGTCGGTCTTGGGCGCTGAACAATATTTTTAATAATAGATGGGATCAACGCACCACCCACCAACACTGTGCCACCAAACCAAATCGCAATATCAACTTTTCGCAAATAAAGCAAAATGACTATTCCAACTACAGTTAACAGACAAATCGTTGCTACCCCACCAATATCAGTTAAATATGAAATCGCCGTAGTTTTAGTATCTGTTATTCCGACTCGAATAATGCTATTCCAGTAATGATCAAATGTTTGTATCCAGTTTGCCTTCGTCATGACTCCTGACATAAAAAGAATAAAGCCAAGAAGACCAACGCCGCTAATAATAAATGGTGTTTTTTTCATATAATCCTCCTAGCGAATCCTTAATTTTTCACGTATTCTCGTTCCACGTGGACCAAATAACTTATCAGATAGGTGTAATTTAAACGCCATATAACCATAAAAAACTGCACCTATTCCACCACAAATTGCCGTTAAAAAGAATGCTGACATTTTATGATTTGGGCTAATAAAGTTTGCGAGACTCATATAAAGCCCAATAACAACCACACCCATTACAGCAGTCATTCCGATAAATAAGACCGTTCGTCGCATAATAATTTTGAAAGAAAAATGCACATATTTTTTTATAATAAGTAACATAAAAACACATGAAACGGCGTAACCCGCTCCTGTTGCCAAAATCGATCCTTTTGCTTCAAATAACATAATAAGCGGCATTTGCAATACAGATTTTGTAAGCAAACCAAGTAATAAACCAAGCACGGTAAAGCGTTGTTCATCAATCCCTTGAAGTACAGCAGCAGCAACACTAAATAAGGAAAATAAAACCGCAATTGGCGCAAATAATTGTAAAAGTTCTGTTCCATCATTACTCGGTGCAAAAAACACTGTAAATAATGGCCGAGCGAGCATTGCAATCCCAAAACAAGCTGGGATAGTTAAAAATAACAAAATTTGAAAAACATCATTCAGTTGCCGTTTCACTTGCGCGTATTCTCTTCTTACATAAGCTCCTGTCACAAGTGGAACTAAAGCCATTGAAAAAGCGATTGCGAGTGTTCCAGGAATCATAATTAGTTTTTGCACATCAAAGTTAATGATTGCTACATAGGAATTAACCATCGCCGGTGTTATTCCAATGTATTCAAGCACACGCCCTAGAGTAAATTGATCAATTAATTGATAGAGCGAGGTTGCTGATCCAACAATAATAAAAGGAATGGCTGAAAGAATAATATCTTTATATAGCCTAGGAATAGAAAGCTGGACTGTTCCACGATCCTCTAAAAGCATTTCATCTAGTCCTGGTTTTCGTTTATAAAAATACCAAAGTAATAAAAGCAAACTGGCAAAAGCGCCAACAAATGCCGAGAATGTCGCTACACTAACCGCAGTAACTACATTTCCATCAAGCACATACATCACAATAAATGTTCCTGAAAGCAAAAACATAATTCGGACTACTTGCTCTAATACTTGAGATACAGCAGAAGGTCCCATCGAATTATAGCCTTGGAAAAATCCACGTAATAAGCTCATTACTGGAATAATAAGTAGAGCAAAACTTACAGCACGTATAACCTGAATCCCATCTTCTAAACTATATCCGCCTTCTAATTGTTGCATCTTAGCAAGGGTCGGTGCGAGTCCATACATTGCTAAGAAACAAACTATTCCTGAGAAAATCATTAAGTAAACACCAGTTCTAAATAAACGTCGACCAACCGCATATTCTTCCATGGCATTATATTTTGCTATATATTTTGCAACAGCAAGTGGTATCCCCGCAGTTGCAACACTTAAGAACAATTGATACGGCACATAACCGAAATTATATAGAAGCGCTGGTTCATCTCCTCCAATAATCGCATAAAACGGAATCACGTACAATATTCCGAGCACTTTAGAGATTAATGTCCCAAGCGTCAGAATAAAAGTTCCTCTGAGCAGTTTTGAACCCATCGTCTAACTTCCTTTACATTAAATTATACATCCTTGTTTACTTTACCATTATCTGTTTTAAAAAAAAAGAACAAACCTAAATAAATATTGGCTTGTTCTTTATAAAACGTTTAATTCAAATGAAGTTTTTGACGAATTTTTTGCATCCGATCGCCTAGAATATAGTCAAGCAAACCAGCCTTCGCAGCAAGAAACGCATAAATATATGCTCCTACACCAGCAGATAAGATAACAATAAACAAAGCAGAAAATCTTACTTCCGGGTTTAAAAATAGTGCTAAGCCATGATAAACAAGCCAAACAACCGCAAGCATTACAAAACTTATTCCTAAAATTAAAACTAAACGACGGATAATATATTTAAATGAATAATTTGCATATTTTTTAATGATGAAAATGGTAAACACCACTGAAACAATATAGCCAAGACCTGTTGCAAGCGCGCCACCCTTTGCACCAAATAATAAAATAAGCGGCATTTGTAATACGGATTTTGTTAATAATCCAAGTAACAAGCTAAGTACTGTATATCGTTGTTCATCAATTCCTTGTAAAATCGCTGCAGTTACACTAAATAAAGAAAAGAATACCGCAAATGGTGCAAAAAAGCGAAGTAACATTGCTCCATCGGCATTATGACCATAAAATATGGTGTAAAGCGGATCAGCAAGTAACGCTATTCCTAAACAAGCTGGTACAACGAGAAATAGTAACACTTGAAAAACAGCTGTTAAATAATGATGTACTTCTCGCATTTTCCCTTTATTAAATGAAGCTGCAACTAAAGGAACTAATGTCATCGAAAATGCTAAAGCTAGCGTCCCGGGAATCATAATAATTTTTTGAACGGAAAAATTAAAGATGGACAACAAATCTTCTGCTGCTTTGCCAGATACTCCGTCATATGTTAGTACACGTGCAAAAGTAAATAAATCAATTTGTTGATATAAAGACATCGCCATACCGACAATAATAAAAGGAACCGCAGATATGGAGATTTCTTTTAGCAAATGGAAAGTTGATACTTGTAAACGATTATCACTTGTCGCTATCATTTTCTGAATTCCCGGTCGTCGTTTTTTATAATACCAAATAAGACATAGCAAACTAAAGAATGCACCAACGAAAGCTGCAAAAGTGGCTAAACTCATTGCGGTTACAAGACTTCCATTAATTAAATGAAGCACAATATAGGTACTAGCAAGCAAAAATACAATTCTCGCTATTTGCTCAATAACCTGTGAGACAGCAGATGGCCCCATAGAGTGAAACCCTTGGAAATAACCACGTAGCAAGCTCATAAACGGAATAATTAGTAAAGCAAAACTCACTGCTCGAATCACACTTGTAATATCTTCTATACTAGTTCCACCACTAACCTCTTGCATTCCGGCTAAAACAGGTGCAAAAATATACATAATTAAAAAACTAGCAATTCCTGTAAAAATCATTAAACGGGCACTTGATTTATACAGCCTTTGACTTAGCGCATACTCATTTAATGAATTATATTTTGAAATGTATTTGGCAACTGCAAGCGGAACACCAGCTGTCGCAATATTTAAGAATATTTGGTAAGGAACATACCCATATTGATAAAGTATAGTCGCATCTTCTCCACCTGCAATCCAGTAAAATGGAATAACATACAGAATTCCTAATATTTTAGATAACAATGTCCCGGCTGTTAGTACTGCCGTTCCTCGCATTAATTTTGAACTCATAATTTCTATTACCTCAATTGATTTTTTATTGAACGTTTTTTGTGTTTAGTATGTAAAAAAATCACGCAATTGCTACTTTTACTGCATTCTCCTAAGATTTAAAATGCAAGAAACGCTTAACGCAAGTAGCACAGCTGGTAAAATAAGCGAAATAAAGTTCATGTTAGTATTAATGAATGATAAAATCACGCCTAATACAGTAAATGCCATATAAAAATAATAAACTATTGGCGAAATAATATTCCCTTTTCTAAGTTTGGCATAGGAAAGAAATAACATAATCGTAAATGCTATACAAATTACCGCCATAATAGTTGTAGTCATAATAGTGTTTTGAATAAGGGCAGTTACACTCGCATTAGCAAGTACCTCTTTTCTTTGCTGAAGTGAAAAAAGACTCACAATCGAAATAGTACTTAATACAGCTTGGATAGTTGATATTATCGCAATTCCTAAAGTTATATTTTTAGTATTATTCAACATTCTAGCATGTGTTGGTTTTACTTCCGCAGTCATTCCTACAACTCCTCTTTATTAATCTATACACCAGACTTTACCATATTTAAAGAGAAATTGTAAGTAGAAATTATCATTTGACTTCAATACTTGCAGCTTGTTTTAAAAAATCCCCAAGTTCCGTTTTACGGTTCTCATGTAACATTTGCACTACTTTGCTACCGATAATAACCCCATCACAAACAGCAGCAAATTTTTCCACATGCTCTACTGTGGAAACCCCAAATCCAGCTAGAACCGGAACAGGACTAATACGCTTTAAATAAGTTAAATGCGCATCAATCTCAGCATCAAAATCATTTCTCACGCCAGTAGTGCCATTGACTGTTACAGCATAAATAAAGCCCTCCGCTTGATTGGCAATTTCTGTAAGACGTTCTTTAGGGCTAGTGAGTGATACAAGCGGAATTAATGCGATGTCTGTTCCTTTGATTTCTGGAGTAATAAGCTGTTGATGTTCATAGGGTAGATCAGGAATAATTATCCCTTTAACAGGCGTTTTCTTAAGTAATTCGACAAATTTAGGAATTCCTAAATGAAAAATTGGATTAATATAGCTCATTATAATTAGCGGTATTTGGACTTTGCTAGAGGCTAATTGTGTTAAAATAGCTTCCAGACTAATTTTTTCTTTTAAAGCACGTAATCCAGCCAGTTGAATAACCGGCCCATCTGCTACAGGATCAGAAAAAGGAATACCAATTTCAATCGCACTTACACCGGATTTTTCAAGAAATAATAATTGCTCTTCCAAGTGATTAAGTCCACCGTCCCCTCCCATAATATAAGTAACAATTGCTGGATGTCCGGACTTATTTATAAGTTTTTCTGTTAAAGTTTTAGTCATTTGTTTCTCCCTCCAAACGTGCTTTTAATTGATTAACATCTTTATCGCCTCGGCCAGATAAACAAACAATCATACTTTCTTCTGGTCGCATTTTTGCAGCAAGTTTTACTGCATAACAAATCGCATGAGAACTTTCTAGTGCTGGAATAATCCCTTCTGTACGGCAAAGTAGTTGAAATGCTTCAACCGCCTCATCATCTGTTACTGAATGGTACTCTGCCCGGCCCATATCCCGAAAAAAACTATGCTCTGGGCCAATTCCTGGATAGTCAAGCCCTGCTGAAATAGAAAACGCCTCGATAATTTGTCCGTTTTCGTCTTGTAAAACATCCATCATCGCCCCGTGCAAAATACCAATTTCCCCTTTAGAAATAGTCGCCGCATGAAATTCTGTTTCAAGTCCATGCCCAGCTGCTTCCACCCCGTACATTTGAACATTTTCATCTTCTACAAAAGGATAAAACAAGCCCATCGCATTGCTTCCACCACCAACACAAGCAACAATCGCTTCAGGCAGCTTTCCTTCTGCTTCTAAATGTTGTTTTCTTGCTTCTGTTCCGATAACACTTTGGTAATCACGAACGATTTCTGGGAATGGATGTGGCCCAAGAACCGATCCCATAATGTAGTGTGTATCTTCCACATTCGCCACCCAAAAGCGCAATGCTTCATTGACAGCATCTTTAAGTGTACGACTTCCCGCTTTTACGCTAACAACTTTCGCACCAAGTAATTCCATTCTAAAAACGTTGAGCGATTGGCGCTTTACGTCTTCTTCTCCCATAAAAATAGTACATTCCATATTAAATAGTGCTGCTACAGTTGCGGTTGCTACACCATGTTGCCCAGCGCCTGTTTCTGCTACTACTTTTTGTTTTCCCATTTGTCTTGCTAGAAGAGCTTGCCCAATTGTATTATTGATTTTATGTGCGCCTGTATGATTTAAATCTTCTCGTTTTAAATAAATTTTTGCTCCGCCAGCATACGCAGTTAATTGTTCAGCAAAATAAAGTGGTGTTTCTCGCCCAACGTATTCTTTTAAATAATAATTTACTTCTTTTTGAAAAGCGGGATCTGTTTTAGAAGCTTGATACGCCTCTTCTAGTTCTTTAACTGCTTTCATCAATGTTTCTGGTACAAATCTCCCACCAAATCTTCCGTAAAAACCATTTTTATCAGGGGCGTTATAGTTCATCATTGCTCGTCTCCTTTTACTATTTTAATAAATTTTTTTATTTTTGTCGGATCTTTTTCGCCTGCCGTTTCAACACCAGAAGAAATATCTACTGCAAATGGAGAAAAACGAGTAATTGCTTCTGTTACATTATCCGCATTTAATCCACCAGCTATAATTAATTTTTCTGTTGTTAATAAGTTACAGTTAATTTTTTCCCAATCAAAGGTTTTCCCACTACCACCCTCATATTCTTCCGCAGGCGCATCAAGTAAAATATACGCATTTGGATAATCCTTTATATTATTCGGAACTATGCCATTTTTCACTTGGAAAGCTTTAATTACTTCTACATCTGTTCGATTAGCTTGTTCTGTAGATTCTTGACCATGAAGTTGAACAATATCTAGCGGAACTTTTTGAATTGCCTCTGTTAGTTCTTCTTCTGTTGGATTAACAAAAACACCTACTTTTTTAATAGCAGCTGGAATATTTTTAGCTAATTGGTGGGCTTCCTCCACTGAAACATTTCGTTTGCTTTTAGCGAATACAAAACCAATCATATCTGCGCCATTTTCGACTGCCGCCTGCACATCTACCGCTTTTTTTAAACCACAAATTTTTACTAGCATCGTTTCACCTTCAACTTTCTTGCTGCTATTTCAGGAGTTTTCTCTCTCATAAGCGCTTCTCCAACGAGTACAGCATGATAAGATTCTTTTACTCTTTCTACATCTGCTGCAACTTTAAATCCTGATTCGCTAATAAAACAAGCATCCGAAGCAAAATCAGAAACAAGTGCTTCACTCACGGCAATATCTACTTCAAAGGTGTGCAAATTACGATTGTTTACCCCAATTAATTTAGCGCCAATTTTCTGGGCAACCGCTAATTCCTCCGCATTATGAACTTCTACTAAAACTTCCAAATCAAGTGATAATGCCTGATGAAAAAGTTGTTTAAGTTTCTTTTCTCCTAGTGCTGAAATAATGAGCAAAACTACTGTTGCACCAGCGTTTCTAGCACGAATCAATTGTTTTTCACTTATAATAAAGTCTTTACATAACACTGGTATTGTCACGTTACTTGCAACTTCTCGTAAATCAGTAATAGAACCTTTGAAAAAAATCGGATCTGTTAAAACAGAAATCATGGAAGCTCCTGATGCTTCATAGGCTTTAGCTTGCGTAACTGGATTGACATTCATATTTATTTCTCCTTTGGACGGGGAGGCTCGCTTTACTTCCGCAATCAATTGCATTTCAGTCGTATGAGCTTTTAAAAAATCATAAAAAGAATACGTTTCTCGCTTTTCTAGCAAATCTTCTTTTGGCATTTTAGCAACTTCAACTGCTTTTTGAGCTAAAATTTCTTCTAAAAATGTCATTTTACGAGCACCTCTTTTTGATAGTTTATTAAATCGGTCAATTTTTGTTTAGCAGCGCCACTTTCCACTAATTCACGAGCTAATTCAACGCCCGCTTTTACTGAATTTACTTTTCCATTTGCAAATAATCCGAAACCTGCATTAAATAGAACAGTATCCAAATAAGCTCCCGGCTCCCCGTCTAGCACGCTTCGAAGTATTTTAGCGTTTTCCTGTGGAGTTCCGCCGTTAATGGCTTCTTGTGGATAACTGGCTAGCCCCACATCAGCCGGCGTAATGGTATGCAAGCTCACTTCACCATCTTCATATAATGCAAAATGATTTTCTCCTGCCAAGGAAGCCTCATCCATAAAGCCAGCTCCATTTAATACTAATGCCCGTTTACGACCGAGTTCTCCTAATACTCGTGCTGTCTGCTCTAATAAATCACGGCGATAAATCCCCATTAATTGTGTCTCCAAATGTATTGGATTAGATAACGGTCCGATTAGATTAAAGATTGTCGGTGTTCCTAGTTCTTTCCTAACATCCATTACATATTTCATATTTGGGTGGACATGCGGGGCATATAAAAAAGCAATCCCTACATGTTCCAGTAAATGAGTGACATCTTCTGGTTGCATATTAATATCAATTCCTAGTTCTTGACATACATCAGCACTTCCAGAACGACTAGAAATACTTCCATTCCCAATTTTAGCGATTGGAATACCAGAAGCTGCGATAACAAAAGCAGAAGTTGTACTTATATTAAAACTATTCGATTTATCTCCACCAGTTCCACAATTATCCATGGCAGTTCCAGCAGGGAATTCAATTGGGGTAGCCACATGTTTCATAACCTCTGCTATACCCACCATCTCTTCCGCTGTTTCACCTTTTGCTTTTAGTGCCATCAAGAAAGCTGCAATTTTTATTTGGGAAAGTTTCCCTTCAAAGATGGCTGTTGCGATACGATTCATTTCTACTTTTGATAAATTTTGTTGGTCATATACTTTTTGTAATAATTGTTCCATTTGGATGCACTCCTTCTACTATAGTAATGAAATTTTTCATCATTCGTTTTCCATCAACTGTTCCAATCGATTCCGGATGAAATTGAAATCCGTATACTGGATAATTTTTTAGCTTCATCGCCATCACTTCTGCATCATCAGTTGCAACAGCTAACACCTCTAAGTCCTCTGGCAAATTATTTTTATCTACTATTAAAGAGTGATAACGCATAACGGGCATTTCTTCTGGCAAATCTGCAAAAATTGCTCCTGCTGTTTGACGCATAATGGATACTTTGCCGTGTCTAATTTTCTTCGCTTGCTTTACTTCCCCGCCAAAAACTTCACCAATTGCCTGGTGCCCTAAACAAATGCCAAGGACTGGTTTTACTTTTGCAAATTTGGCTACAACTTCTTCTAAAAGTCCTGCTTCACTTGGTTTTCCTGGTCCAGGAGAAAGAACTATACCGGATGCTTGATCTGCTACTTTTAACAAATCAGCCGCATCATTTCGCTTCACTACCACGTGCGCATATTCAGCTAAATACTGTTCCAAATTAAAAGTAAAAGAATCATAATTATCTACTAGTAAAATCATTCTCCCACCTCCAAAAGCGCTTTTGCTTTTTGCAATGTTTCTAAATATTCACTTTCCGGATCTGAATCATAAACAATCCCTGCACCAGCCTGAACATATGCTTTTCCATCGTGCAATACCATGGTTCTAATTGAAAGTGCAAAATCCGAATCGCCATTTTTTGTTAAATAACCAACAGCTCCAGCATATGGGCCACGCTTTACATTCTCCCATTCATATATTCGTTGCATCGCTCTAATTTTCGGTGCGCCACTAACAGTTCCAGCTGGCAATGTTGAACGAAGCGCATCCATCGCCGTAAGTCCTGGTTTTAAGGTCCCTTCCACTACTGAAACAAGATGCATTAAAAACCGGTACCTTTCAATCGTTAAGTAAACTGGTACTTCTACAGAACCGATAACAGCAATTTTGCCAATATCGTTTCTTCCTAAATCAACCAACATTCGGTGCTCTGCCAATTCTTTTTCATCTGCTAATAATTCGTTTGCAAGTTTTTCATCTTCTTGCTTTGTTGCACCACGCCTTCTCGTTCCAGCAATTGGATTTGTAATCACTTGCCTGCCCTTAGTTTTAATTAAGCTTTCTGGCGATGAACCGATTAAAACAGTGTCGATAAAATCAATAAAATACAGATAAGGTGATGGATTTAATAAACGTAATTTTCGATAATAATCAAATGGAGAAATAGTAAAATCAGCTTCTAGTCGTTGCGATAATACTACTTGAAAGAAATCCCCCTCTTGAATATAGCTTTTTGCCTGTTCGACTAAGCTCATATATTCTGCTTTTGTATAATTGCTTTTAAAGGTCATTTTAGGAACATTAACTGCTGCATGTTCTTCTTTATTAGGTGTCAATAACTGCCGCTCCATTTGGGCAAGTGCCTCATCCAGTTCCTTCTCAGTTCTTCCGGAGTAACAATTATCTTGCACTAATATTAATTCCTCTGCTTGATGATCCATAATAACAAAAGCTTCATATACATAGAATCGAATGTCTGGCATATCTCGTTTCTCGGTTGGAATTTGTCCTAAGTTTTCATATAAAGCAATAACGTCATAACCAACATATCCAATTGCTCCTGAATCAAGTGGCAATTCGCTTTCATTTTCTTTGGCTTTTTCAATGAATTTTTCAATTTCTTTTAAAGGATCCATCACTTTTTTATGTTTTCCATCTAGATAGTAATTGTTTTGATAAACCTTGATTTCATGGACAGGATTTAAAGCTATAATGGAATACCTGCCAGCATCTGCATCTTTTGCCGCACCTTCAAGTAAACTTTTTCCTTGTCCCTCTAATCTTAGAAATGCTAATATCGCTGTTAATGTATCTGCATCCATTTTTTTAGATTTTCTCATTTAATTCATCCTCTCTTAATGAAAATAAAAAAAGCCCTCAGAAAAAGCGCAAAATAATGCTTTTTCTGAGGGCGAGTTATCGCGGTGCCACCTCAAATTAGGAGAAAACCTCCTATCTCAGTGCTGAATGATTCAGCTGCTCGATAACGGGAGCTACCGTTTACCCCTACTACTTGTTTCAAGGTATCACGCACAAGGCCCATTCCTATCTCACCAATTTATTAGCTCGCACCACACGCTAACTCTCTTTAAAATTGTCGAGAAAGTACTATTCTTGTTTAATGTTTTTACTAAAATAAATAAAAAAGGATCTCTCTCCAAGCCTAGCAAAAATACTAGACAAGGACGAGAGACCCGTGGTACCACCTTGATTAACTGCAAAAACAGTTCACTTAATCCATCCAAATTTCGAATGGTTGCCTTGTGTAACGATAAGGCCTAATCGCTGCAACCTACTAAGGAAAACCCATTCGGCCGAGAGCTCAGAAGTCCATTCACATCATGTCCGCTACTGACTCACACCAACCGCCAGCTCTCTAAAAGCATTCATCATGTTACTTACTCTTCATCATAGCTATCACTTTTTACTTGTATTCATCTTACATAAGAAAAATCTGAAAGTCAAGAAAATAAAATTGTTTTTTATAAAAAATATGTAAATTGTTATAAATAAACAAATAAGCAAAAAGAACTATTAGGTGTTCCCTATAACCCACATTGCAAAACCATGACAATGTTTCTATTAAATCAAATCTTCGTTATGATAATAACCATTGCATTACCAATTAGTTAAAGATGTTATTTCTCTAAAAAAAGCATGATAAAAATTCTCATTCTACCTATATCTAAATAACTAAAACAGCCATTTCCAAAAGGACTATTCACTCATTTTAATCAATTTGTGAATATTTTCACGTGAAATACTGGACAAACTTTTTCTGATGGCTTATACTAACGGTGTAATCAAATAAAACAAAAGAACATAGCACAGCAACAAGCTAAATTTTTTTGGATTATCAGGGACAGAAAAAGTCTGCTATGGACGTTTTAAGTCCCGAACAAATATTAGGAGGTTCTGGAAAATGGCAATTAAAGAAAATGCGGCCCAAGAAGTATTAGAAGTTCAAAAAGTGATTGACAAACTAGCAGACAATGGACAAAAAGCATTGAAGGCATTTGAAAATTACAACCAAGAACAAGTAGACAATATCGTACATGCAATGGCGCTTGCCGGACTTGACCAACATATGCCCCTTGCAAAATTAGCAGTAGAAGAAACTGGACGTGGATTATACGAAGATAAATGTATTAAAAATATCTTCGCAACAGAATATATTTGGAATAGCATCAAAAACAATAAAACAGTAGGTATCATTAATGAGGATGAACAAACTGGTGTGATTGAAATTGCTGAACCAGTTGGTGTGGTTGCCGGCGTTACACCTGTAACAAACCCTACTTCCACTACTCTTTTCAAAGCAATTATCGCTATTAAAACACGTAACCCAATCATTTTCGCCTTCCATCCAAGCGCTCAAGGTTGTTCATCTGCCGCTGCAAAAGTTGTCTATGATGCAGCAATCGCAGCTGGAGCACCTGAACATTGTATCCAATGGGTAGAAAAACCTTCATTAGAAGCAACGAAACAATTAATGAATCATGATAAAGTTGCACTTGTACTTGCAACTGGTGGTGCTGGAATGGTTAAATCAGCATACTCAACTGGTAAACCTGCACTAGGCGTTGGACCAGGTAACGTGCCAGCTTATATTGACAAAACAGCTAAAATCAAACGTTCTGTTAATGATATTATTCTTTCTAAATCTTTTGACCAAGGTATGATTTGTGCTTCTGAACAAGCAGTCATCGTAGACAAAGAAGTAGCCAAAGAAGTAAAAGCTGAAATGGAAGCTAATAAATGCTATTTCGTTAAAGGCGCTGAATTCAAAAAATTAGAAAGCTATGTCATCAATCCTGAAAAAGGAACACTTAATCCAGATGTAGTTGGTAAATCCCCTGCATGGATTGCAAATCAAGCTGGTTTTAAAGTTCCAGAAGACACAAAAATTCTTGTTGCTGAAATTAAAGGTGTGGGCGACAAATACCCACTATCTCATGAAAAACTTAGTCCAGTTCTTGCATTTATCGAAGCAGCTAACCAAGCAGAAGCATTTGACCGTTGTGAAGAAATGTTAGTATACGGAGGACTTGGACATTCTGCAGTTATTCATTCTACAGATAAAGAAGTTCAAAAAGCCTTTGGTATCCGTATGAAAGCTTGTCGTATCATCGTTAACGCACCAAGCGCTCAAGGTGGTATTGGTGACATTTATAACGGCTTCATCCCTTCCCTAACACTTGGTTGTGGATCTTATGGTAAAAACTCTGTATCACAAAATGTAAGTGCGACTAACTTGCTGAACGTTAAACGTATCGCGGATCGGAGAAATAATATGCAATGGTTTAAACTTCCACCAAAAATCTTCTTTGAAAAATATTCCACTCAATACCTTCAAAAAATGGAAGGCGTTGAACGTGTATTTATCGTAACTGACCCAGGTATGGTGCAATTCAAATACGTTGATGTAGTCATTGAACATCTGAAAAAACGTGGCAACGATGTAGCTTATCAAGTTTTTGCTGATGTTGAACCAGATCCATCTGATGTAACAGTTTACAAAGGTGCAGAATTAATGAAAGACTTCAAACCAGATACTATTATCGCTCTTGGTGGTGGTTCTGCAATGGATGCTGCCAAAGGTATGTGGTTATTCTATGAACATCCAGAAGCTTCATTCTTCGGCTTAAAACAAAAATTCATTGATATTCGCAAACGTACTTTCAAATATCCTAAACTAGGTGGAAAAGCAAAATTTGTTGCGATTCCAACAACAAGTGGTACAGGATCTGAAGTGACACCATTTGCCGTTATTACTGATAAAGAAAACAACATTAAATACCCTCTTGCTGACTATGAACTAACACCAGATGTTGCAATTGTCGATGCACAATATGTAACAACTGTTCCAGCACATATTACTGCTGACACTGGTATGGACGTTCTAACTCACGCAATTGAATCTTATGTATCTGTTATGGCAAGTGATTATACACGTGGTCTATCCATCCGTGCAATCGAACTTGTTTTTGAAAACTTACGTGAATCCGTTCTTACTGGAGACCCTGATGCTCGTGAAAAAATGCATAATGCTTCTGCCTTAGCTGGTATGGCGTTTGCTAATGCTTTCCTAGGAATTAACCATAGTTTGGCACACAAAATCGGCCCTGAATTCCATATTCCTCATGGTCGTGCAAATGCTATCCTTATGCCACATGTTATTCGTTATAACGCACTTAAACCTAAAAAACACGCGTTATTCCCAAGATATGAAAGCTTCCGTGCAGATGAAGATTATGCTCGTATCTCTCGTATTATCGGCTTCCCTGCTGCAACTACAGAAGAAGGCGTTAAATCACTAGTAGATGCAATTATTAAACTTGGTAAAGATGTTGGTATCGACATGAGTCTGAAAGGACAAAATGTTGCTAAAAAAGACTTGGATGCGGTAGTTGATACACTTGCAGATCGCGCATTCATGGACCAATGTACTACTGCCAACCCTAAACAACCTTTAGTAAGCGAATTAAAAGAAATCTATCTAGAAGCTTACAAAGGTGTCTAAAACTAGCTAACTTGTCCACTATTAATATAAAAAAGTTAGAAGAAAGCGCAAGTCCATCCCAGGGCTTGCGCTTTCGCTTTAATATAGAAATGAGTATAATAGTTTTTGAATGGAGTTGATAACAATGACACAAACAGTCATCCCCTACCTTACTTTTAATGGAGAAGCGGGTGTTGCCCTTGAATTTTATAAAAAAGTTTTCCAAGCTGAAATTACCAATACACGTTATTTTCATGAAATGGAAGGATTTTCTGGTGACAAATTTTTAGGAGAGCGAATTCTTCATGCAAGACTAACCAAAGATACAAACGATTTATTCTATTTTTCCGACACATTAGATGATGAAACAGATGCAGGTAACCGGCTTTCTGTTGCAGTAATTTTTGACACAGAGGAAAGTTTTGTCCATGCTTTTGCGCTACTATCAAAAACTGGTACAATCGAAATCCCCATCCAAGAAATCTATGGGGGTAGTAAATATTGCCAACTAATTGATCATTATAGCATCCATTGGCATCTTAGCTTCGAAAAGCAGACTACAACTAAAGTCTGATACTTTTCCGTCCTTGAGTCGAATGTAATTAGTACTATAAATAAGTATACTTTATAGTAGATAAATTAAAGGAGTGAGTTCATGAGTGAAACTGTTTTACAATTAGAACATGTCACAAAGAAAGTTGGACAAAAAGCCCTTGTTAAAGATATCAGCTTTGATATTCAAAAGGGTGAAGTATTTGGTTTGTTAGGCCCTAATGGCGCTGGAAAAACCACTATTATTCGTTCGATTGTTGGTCTAATTCGTCGTACGGAAGGAACTGTTTTTATTAATGGAAAAAATGTTGATACCGATTTTAAAGCAGCAATTTCAGAAGTTGGTTCCATTATTGAAAACCCAGAGTTCTATATGTATATGTCTGGATGGAACAATTTAAAACAATTTGCACGGATGAGTCAAAAAACAATTACAGATGAGCATATTCGAGAAATCGTTGAACTTGTCAAATTAACTGGTGCAATTGATCAGAAAGTTAAAACCTATTCTCTTGGTATGCGTCAACGTTTAGGTGTTGCTCAAGCGCTTATTCATAGTCCTGCCCTACTTATCTTAGACGAACCTACCAATGGACTTGACCCTCAAGGAATGGCAGAATTTAGAAATTTAATTCGTGATTTAGCAACAAACGGAACAGCTGTTTTAATCTCTAGTCATCTACTTAGCGAAATTCAGCAGATTACAGATCGATTCGCAATCATCAATAAAGGCGTGCTAACTCACACAGAAAAAATGAGTGACTTACTAGAAAATAATATCGCTGTTTATAAACTTAAAGTCACCAATCCAGTAGCAGCAAAAGCAGTACTACATAATTTACCAGTCAAAATAATCGCCGAAAAAGATAATTTATTTAAAATTGAAGTCAAACAAGAAGATACTTATTTAATTGCTCGTGCTTTAATTCAAGCAGATATCGATTTATTAGAAATGATTCCAATGCAAGCCTCCCTTGAAGATCGATTCCTAGAGTTAACAAAAAACGGAGGTGAAAATGCATGATTGCTTTAGTGAAAAATGAATTTTATAAATTATTCTTACGTAAATCAAGTTGGATTATGCAAATTGTCTTATTTCTTATTGTACTAATGTTGGCTGTCCTAATGCTTTTCGTTAGCCGTATTGACAGCGAGAGCACTGAACCAA
Organism: Listeria immobilis; assembly: GCF_014322765.1. GTDB lineage: Bacteria > Bacillota > Bacilli > Lactobacillales > Listeriaceae > Listeria > Listeria immobilis. Next base: position 148,621 of record NZ_JAASTZ010000004.1, read on the forward strand.
GTGGTGGCGCTGGCATTAATGTTTATTACGATACGAGTGGAGCCCCTGTTAGTGAAGATGATTACTGGAACTCTGCTGATAAAGATGGAAACCCCACCTATAAAACAGAAACCCTTTCTCTAACAGATTCCTTAGCCTACTTAAAACAGCAAGAAAAAGCGGCTAGTTCTAAAGCAGAAAAAGAAGCATTACAACAACAAATAGATTTTTATCAACCTTATGTAGATGCAGGTGAAAAACCAGTAAATAACCCCACTGGTATATCAAGCGCTAACTTCTTCGCTACTCTTGGAAATTCTGCTGCTGTAGCAACGATGCTTGTTGTTATTGTTGCAAGTATGATTGTAGCTACAGAATTTTCAGCTGGTACCATAAAATTATTACTGACTCGTCCATATTCAAGAAGTCAGATTTTATTTTCAAAATATCTAGTTTGTATTTTATATAGTATCATTAGTTCAATCACCTTATTTTTATCAGGCTTTATCTTCTCCTTCATTTTACCATCGCAATCTATTTTTATGCCACTTGCTCCTGAAACAGGTGCAATGACGGCTTGGACTTTTGCTTGGACAATGCTTGGAACAAACTTTTTATTAATGATAGTATATGCAACAATCGCCTTCTTCTTCTCCTCGGTGGTTCGCTCACAAGCGCTTGCTGTCGGTGTTGGTGTTGGAATATTATTCTCTGGTGGTATTATCCGCCAACTACTTCCGATTGCCATTGAGAAATACGAATGGATGAAATGGATTCTCTTCAACTTACTTAGTCTGAATGACACAGTTGGTGGTACAGAGATCGCTGGTAATTTGGCAGACTGGCAAGTTATCGCAGGACTCGGTGTTTATACTGCGATTATCCTATTCTTCACATTCTTCATCTTTAAAAAACGTGATGTAGCATTAAGTTAAAAAAATGGACCACCTAATGTATAGATAGGTGGTCCATTTTTGTTGATATTTTTAGTATCTAAAGGTGCTCATTAAAGCTTATATGTTACTTCCATCGTTCATTTTAATGTTTTACGATATAAATTTTATCTGCTTGATTGGTAGCTATTTTGACTGTTCCACCAATTGGAAAAGTAGCATTTGGTTGGGTGTGTCCAAAATCCGCCCCCGTGATAACCGGAATATTATGCAGTGCCGTTTTTGTCTGGATGATATAACTTAGTTGTTCTTCCGTGACAGCAGAGTTATTTTGGAAACGTCCAATGACTAAACCTTTTATTTCGTCTGCACCTGGCTGACTAAGAAGCGATTCTAAGTTGCGATCAAAAAGTTCCGGAGTTGTTTGTTCATCGTCTTCTAAAAATAAAATCGTATCTTTTAGATTAGGCATAAATTCGGTTCCCTGCAATAAATTAAGCGTGCATAAATTACCACCAAGCAGCGTGCCCTCAGCCTCACCGTGATGTACGACGGATAAGCCAGTATTTGGAATAAAATTTCTATTTTGTTGATCAAGATACCACAAATCATCACTCCAAAAATCACTTTCCTTAAAAAGATAGGCTTCTGTTTGTGTTAGGCATGCTTGAAATGATTCTATCGTATAGTCAAGTCCCCGCTCCATCGAAAAAGTAGAGAAATGAGCGCCAGAATAAGTAACTAGTTCTGTTTGCGTATAAATGGCTGTTGCCAGTGCGGTAATGTCCGAAAAACCACAAAGAATTTTTGGATTCTCGGATATTAATTCATAATCTAGATATGGCAATAATTGATTACTATTAAATCCACCAATCACAGTCAAAATCGCCTTTACATTGGTATCATTAAATGCTTCATGTATATCTGATACACGAGAATGAATACTAGAACTCATCATGCAGTCTGTTTCTAATACATGTTCCCCAAAACTCACTACGAAACCTAATTCATTTAACCTTTTCTCTGCTAATTTTATTTGATTATCCACTATAATACTCATCGAACGGCTTGGTGCAATAATACGAATTTCATCCCCTTGTTTTAATTTAGCTGGAATCATCGTCTCTCCTCCCGATGAAGCGTATGGAATGGACAGGTAATTAAATGATCATCTACCATACCAATCGCCTGAAGATAAGAATAAATAATAACAGGACCAACAAATTTAAAGCCGCGTTTTTTTAAATCTTTACTAATTTTTTCGGATAATTCATTACTAGCTGGTACAGAATTTACGCTGTCCCATTTATTGATGATTCGCTTGTTATTTGTAAAGCTCCAAATATAATCTGCAAATGTGCCAAATTCTGCTTGAACCTTTTGGGTAGCTATTGCATTTGTTCGAACAGCCTTGACTTTTAGCCGGTTTTTAACGATTGCAGCTTTTGCAATAATTTCTGCTAATTGTTCATCAGTTAAATTTGCACATTTAGCAATATCAAAACCAAAAAAAGCTTCTTGATAGGCTTTTCTTTTATGTAAAATTAATTTCCAAGAAAGACCAGCTTGTGCTCCTTCTAAATTGAGCATTTCAAATAAATAAGTGTCGTCTTTACTTGGGACACACCATTCTTTATCATGGTATTCTAGTTCATATGGGTCATTAATGGACCATGGACAACGCAGTTCCTCTGACAAATTGACTACCTCCTATATCGATAAAATGTAAAAAACACTAATTGAAACAGCTATAAATAGACCAATACAACTCCATATTAATCGTCTCTCTTTCCACTGACTAACTGCAACAGCTATGCTTAATGCTAAAAATAGAAAAAGTAACCAGTTAGGTACATCTGGCTTATAGTTGCTAGCAAAAATAAGATACCCGACAACTGCTGCAATAACTCCTGTACTTATAAAAATGATTTTCTGATACCTCAAATTCACACACTCCCTATTTACCAATCATAAAACATACGTTCTATTAATGCAAGTGTAATAAAAAAAGAGGCGAGTTACTTTTCGCCTCTTTAGCAATTATTCTAGTTTGCCACGTAAAACCATTGGTAAAATTCCACCATGGCGATAATAATCAATTTCTACCTCTGAATCAAATCTTGCTAGTGCGTTGAAAATTATTTCACTACCATCTTCACGAACAGCTGTTACTTGGATAATATCTCTTGGGGATACGTTTTCTGATATATCTACTGAAAGGCTTTCAGAACCAGTTAATCCAAGTGTTTCTGCATCATCACCTGGTTGGAATTGAAGTGGTAAAACACCCATCATCACTAGATTTGAACGATGAATTCGCTCATAACTTTTTGCGATAACCGTTTTTATTCCAAGTAAATTAGTTCCTTTGGCTGCCCAGTCACGAGAAGATCCCATTCCATAATCATCACCAGCAAGCACCACTAAACCAGTGTTATTTTCAATATACTTACGAGATGCATCATAAATTGACATCACTTCACCAGTTGGCCAGTAAGTTGTATAACCGCCTTCTGTTCCAGGAGCGATTTGATTTTTAATACGAATATTTGCGAAAGTTCCGCGCATCATTACATCATGATGTCCACGACGAGAGCCATAAGAGTTAAAGTCACGAATAGCAACACCTTGATCTTGAAGGAATTTTCCAGCTGGTGTATCTTTTCCGATTGCTCCGGCTGGTGAAATATGATCGGTTGTAACAGAATCCCCAAATTTGCCGATAATCCGAAGACCCGATAAAGCTTCTACTTCTCCTGCTTCTTTTGCTAAATTATCAAAGAAAGGCGGATTGGCGATATAGGTGGAATCCTCATCCCATTTGTAAAGTGCATCTTCTGTTGTTTCGATAGCATTCCAAGCTGCATTTTCATCAAACACATGGGCATATTGCTCACGGAAAAGTTCTGGAGTTACTGTTTCCTGAACAAGTGCTTTTACTTCCTCTGAACTTGGCCAAATATCATCCAAAAAGATATCTTCTCCATTATTTCCACGTCCGATTGGTTCTGTTAACATATCTACATTTGTTGTCCCAGCAAGCGCATAAGCAACAACAAGTGGTGGTGATGCTAAGAAGTTTGCTTTTACAAGCGCGTGAATTCTACCTTCAAAATTACGATTTCCACTTAATACAGCAGATACAAGCAGATCATTATCTTGAATAGCTTCTTCTATTTCATCTTTTAATGGGCCTGAGTTACCAATACAAGTTGTACAACCATAACCAACTAAATCAAAGCCAAGTTTTTCAAGATAAGGTAGTAATCCTGCTTTTTCTAGATAACCAGTGACAACTTTAGAACCCGGAGCTAAAGAAGTTTTCACAAATTTGGGTACTTCTAACCCTTTTTCAACAGCTTTTTTAGCAACTAAACCAGCGCTTAACATAACATACGGATTGGAAGTATTGGTGCAACTTGTAATCGCAGCTATAGCGACAGAACCAGTTTTCATAGTTGATTGATCGCCATTTCCAAAAGTAACTGTCACTTCTTTATCTAAATTTGATTTATCTAATCCGAAACCTTGGTTGCCTGCTTTAGCAGTAAGCGATTTTCGGAAAGTATCTTTCATTTTTGAAAGTGGAATCAAGTCTTGCGGGCGTTTTGGACCTGCTAAATTTGGTTCGATAGTTGATAAATCTATTTCTACTGTTTGCGTATAATTCGGTTCGACTTTTTCAGGGGTGAAGAATAAATCATTCGCTTCTAAATAAGCTTCCACTAACTCGATTTGTTCGACATCACGACCAGTTAATTTTAAATAATTTAAGGCTTCTTTATCCACTGGGAAAAAGCCACATGTTGCACCATATTCTGGCGCCATGTTCGCTACAGTAGCCCTATCAGCAAGCGGCAATGTTGCAACGCCTGGACCATAGAATTCTACAAACTTACCAACTACTTTTTGTTCCCGTAATACTTGTGTTACTTTTAAGGCAAAATCTGTTGCAGTTGCTCCATGTGGCAGTGCACCAATTAATTTGACACCAATAACTTCAGGCACTGGGAAATAAGAGGGTTGTCCGAGCATTCCTGCTTCAGCTTCGATACCACCGACACCCCAGCCTAGAACGCCGATACCATTTATCATTGTAGTGTGACTGTCTGTACCAACAAGAGAATCAGGGAAGGCTACAAATTCACCCTCTGCTACTTCATTGGCAATTACGACATTGGCTAAATATTCTAAGTTTACTTGATGAACAATACCAGTTGCTGGTGGCACTGCACGATAGTTATCAAACGCTTTTTGTGCCCAGTTTAAGAACTGATAGCGTTCCATGTTACGTTTGAACTCAAGATCCATATTGATTTTCAAAGCTTCTGGATTGGCATAACTATCCACTTGTACCGAGTGATCAACTACTAAATCAACTGGAATTTCTGGATTGATTTTTTCAGGATCGCCGCCTAGATCTGCCATTGCTTTTCGTAATGAGGCTAAATCAACAACTGCTGGTACTCCTGTAAAATCTTGCAAAATAACACGCGCGGGTTTAAATGGGACTTCCCCACTATTTCCATCATTAGACCAATGTGCTAAATCTTCAATGTGAGAATCTTTAATGACTCTTCCATCCGCTTGTCGCAATACTGATTCTAACAAAACACGAATCGAGTAAGGTAATTTTTCGATTTTTGTAATATTGTCCTCTTCTAAGGTTTTAAGTTTGTAATAATGATACGTTTTGTTATTTAACTTGAATGATGCTTTTGCTTTATTTTTCCAATTGGTCATCCACGTTTCCTCCTTCAGTTCTTGAAACGATTGATCCTACTTATCTATTGTACTTAAAAACGAGTGATAAGTAAACAAAGAGAAACTGATATATTTTTATAACTTTTTCTTATAACAAAAAAATGAACGGCATATTAATGCCGTTCACCTCGATTACTATATTCCTAAATTTCTTAATGCCTGTTCCAAAGAGCCAAATGAAGGTAATTTAGAAATACTGGATCCTACTTGAATGGTTCGCTGCGCAAAACTTGGCTGCATACCAGAAATAATTGGTGATAAGCCAATTAGTTTAAAGGATTGAATCATATCTTCCATGTGTTTTGTTGCTAAATCATCTTTTAAAATCGCGCTGGAAAAGTCAATAACAATTGTTTCTATATCTAACTTATCCGCAGATTCAATTGCTTTTTCTTTCATAAAGTAACCACGATCATCATCTAAACTGCCGACAATTGGTAATACACTGATTGTTTCGGTAATCGGAATAATTTGCGTTGATAATTGAATGATTTCTTTTTGTTGTTCAGCAACTTTATTTAAGCTTTCTTGCATAAAACCTTCTAAAATACGTTGTTGAATTGAAGCTAAAATATCCTTGTTTTTCATCATAAATTGGACAATATCGGCATCCGAGTATAAACTTCCACCTTGTTCTTTCCACTCAATCAACTTAGTTAAAATGACCTTGTCTATTTCGTTCATATGCTGATGGATTTTTTTAATATCGGTTTTATCATTAAAGCGTCTTTTACCAATAGAATTAAAATTAGGTTTCTGTTCTTTAGTAATAGCATCGATAATCATTCCACAAGAGTTTCTACTTAGCGAACCAATAGATTCCTCTCCTTCTCCTGCATCAAGCCTAAGTTTATATTCATCAGTATTAGTGTAATATTCTTCATAAAAAGAATCTATCAATTCTGTGCGACGGCTAATTAATATCTGACTTATTGGCATAATAACTCCTTCTCATCTAGCAAAAATCAAAATATTATCATCATGTAGATTTTCAATCATTTTATTGATTTGTTCATCTGTTAGATCAAAATCTTCTAATAATCTTTTGATTGATTTATCATCTGTTTTAGAGAACCATTTTGCGAATGGACCAGCTGCATATAAAGCGCCATACTTTGGATTGTAAGCTTGCGGAATAACAATAGCTCCACTAAGCGATTGAAGTATGCCAGAAATAATACCAAATGCTTCTTCATTTACTGGACGTTCAATTTCGATGTTTTCTTTTTCAGCTAATGTTTCTAAGTTTTTATTATGTTTGGATTTAGCTAAAACTGAAATATCTTCTTTTTCATAGCCTTCACTTACCAACTTTTCGATAATTTCTTCTGCTGCTCCTACATTTTGAACTGCGAATACTTCCCATTTTTTCATTATTTTTCATCCCTTCCATTATCCAATTGTAAAATTTGTTTAATTTCTTCTGTGCTAAGTTTTCCTAGCATTTGTTCGCCTGGTTGGATAAGTTCATCCACTAATGCTTGTTTTTTCTTCTGTAAATCAAAAATTCGTTCTTCAATAGTACCTTTTGTAATCATCCGAAAAACTTGGACGACACGTTTTTGGCCAATTCGGTGCGCTCGACCAGTCGCTTGTTCTTCCACAGCAGGATTCCACCATAAATCATATAAAATCACTGTATCCGCACCAACAAGATTTAGCCCTGTTCCACCAGCTTTTAAAGAAATTAAGAAAATGTCATTCTCCCCTTCATTAAAGGAATTTACCATATCTAATCTTGATTTCGCTGGCGTTTTCCCGTCCATATAAAAGAATGTTTGACCATCTTCTTCTAGTTTACGACGAATAATCGCAAGCATTCCTGTAAACTGGGAAAAAATCAAGATTCGCTTACCATTTTCTCTTGCTGTCTGTATTGTATCAAATAACTGTAGTAATTTACCAGATTCACCTTGATAATTTTCTACAAAAAGACTCGGATCACAACAAATTTGACGTAATCGGGTTAAACCGGCCAGTAATTTAATGCGTTCTTCTCCTGCATTACCATTACTTTCTTCTAAGTCAGCTTGAATTTTTTCTAAATAAGCTAAATAGATGGTTTTTTGTTCATCGGTCAGTTCGGAATATAGATTTGTTTCGATTTTATCAGGTAATTCTTTTACTACATCTTGTTTAAGGCGGCGCAGTAAAAACGGACGAATCATTTTTGCAATATTTTCATATGGAATTTCTTTAAACTTTCGTAATGATGGGAAAAAACCGGGCATTAAAGTTTGATAAATTGCCCAAAGTTCATCAATACTGTTTTCAAGCGGCGTTCCACTTAAAGCAAAAACATGATTACGCTTTAATGCTCGAACAGCTTGTGAGGCTTTTGTATGATAGTTTTTAATTGCCTGTGATTCATCAATTATAACACTAGAAAAAGCGACATTTGCTAGGTTTAAAATATCTTGGCGCAACGATGGATACGAAATCAAATAAACATGACCAGACTTCATCTCTTTCATTTCTGCCAAGCGCGATTCTTTTGTTCCATGTAAAACAGTGACAGGAATAGTTGGTGCAAATTTTTCGAGCTCACTTTGCCAATTGTATAGTAGCGATGCTGGTGTAACGATTAATACTGGCTTTAAGTTTGGATTTTCTTCTAGTTCTGATGCCAAAAAGCTAATGGTTTGAACCGTTTTTCCAAGTCCCATATCATCAGCCAAAATCCCACCCAGATTGTATTTAGCCAGTGATTTCATCCATTCAAAACCGGTTAATTGATAATCGCGCAACTCCGCTTTCAACCCTTTTGGCAAAGGAAAACTATCCTCTGATTGTGTCGTTATATCTGTTAATAATTCACGAAACGAGCGACTAAATTTATGATGTTCATCTTGTGTCCCTGCTCCTAAAATATCATAGATTTGCATACCGCGATAAAGTGGAACTTGCATATTGCTTTGGACATCCTTTTTACGAACCTCTAACATTTGCAAAACGTCTTCCATTTGTTTATAATTTTCCGATTCAAGTGATAAGAAACGCCCATTTTTCAATCGATGATAGCTTCGTTTTTCACGTAAAGATTCTAGGACATTTTGGACTTCCGCTTCTGGTATACCTTTAAAATCAAAGGTCACAGAAAGATAATCGTTATCGCCAGAAACATCCAGTGTTGTTACTGGGCGAACATTATCCTCTACCATTTCCTCTAGTCCGTCTTCCATATAAATTTCTGCGAATGCAGCTAGCTTTGGAATCGTCCGGTAATAAAATTGATATAGATCTTTTTCTTGCTTATTAACAATCATTTTTGTTCCAGAAAAATGAACAGGAGCGCTTTCTAAAATATTCATCACACGTGCTTCTTTCTCAACATCGCGAATCATAATTTTCTCATTTTCTTCTTCTGTTGTAACAAAAGGGTCAAATTGTTGATTACCATAATGATACTCTAATCGTAAAGTATGCTCGCCGTATTCTAAAGCGATAAATAGTTTGCAATCAAGTGGTTGTTGCGTAATACGTCCTTCAATCGAATCATCTAATTTTAATTTCCCACTTTTCTGTAAAGCAGGTAACACGTAGGAAACTACTTCACTTAATTGCGACTCAGAAAACTGTACGACTTCATTTTTTGTTACTTTATGAAACTCCACTAATGGTTTTAAAGACTCCCAAACTTCCGGTGTTGGAATAAAAAAGGTACCATCAAAAAAGAGTAATTGGTATGCTTCAAAAAAGATCGCTTGTTGTAAATCTTCCAGTTCCAGCTGATATTTATCATCGGCATTTTTTTTAAGCTCAAAAATAAAATCCAATTTATCATGTCGAACGGTTAGACCGCGGTATTTAATATCTTCTACACGCTCTTTCATAATAATACATATCGTATCCCGACCAGACAAAAGTTCTAATAAACTACTTGCCATACTGGGCGGAATGGTCAAGTTTTTTTCTTCCGCGTAAGATTTATTCCAATAAAACGTATCCGTATCATACATTTTCGCAATTTCACTAATTTGTAGTAGTTTTCCTAGGATTTTTTTGTCCTCTTCCGCAAAAAAATGTTCGTTTGGATCATAAGCAAAATTTTTCGTAAACACGAGCCATTGCCGGTCACGTACTGCTGCAAGAAAGGTATTCATATTTTTTACAACATAGGTCCGTTCAGTCCCAACTTTCACTTCAATGGTCATTATATAGCTTGATTCATCTGGCTTTAGACGAACAATATATTGCGTTAAAAGTGGTGTTTTATTCGTATTATCTTCTTCTACATCGAGCTGTTGCGCCATATTTTGCTGAAAAAGGGATAGAAGTGTATTGGATTCTTGTGTTAAAATTCGATTTTTAAAATCTTGCTTTGCTTTTTTTTGCTTTTCTTTTTCCATTTTTAAGTGTGTCGCATAAATATGCTTACAAATTGCGTTTAGCTGAAACTCTGCACAACTGCAAGCATAATTTTCATTTCCAGCATCTTCTACCACATTTTGATCAATAAAATATGTTAGCAAATGATCTGATGCATCCTTTTCAGCAAACTGAATAATTTCTCCGTCTTCCATCAGTTTTTTTCCGGCTTGCTTGACACTATATGGAATCATTTTATTTTGAATTGCGGTAAAGTGCTCCATTAACTTTATTCCTCCCAAAAACCGTCCATTACTCTAAACTACTATTATATAGGAAAAGACGAGTGTCGGCAATGCAGGCAGACTTTTAGTTATTAGCTGTAATAAATTTAGTCGTACTACCATGATTGGTCGCTGTTACTTCCAATCTTGCAGAAATTCGCTCTTTTAGTTCAGGAACATGTGAGATAATTCCAACAAGGCGCCCATTTTCCTGTGTTTCTAGTAAACATTCAACTGCTACTTCCAGTGATTCTGGATCTAATGTTCCAAAACCTTCATCAATAAACATCGTCTCTAGTGAGATTCCCCCAGCCATTTCCTGCACCACTTCTGCTAGAGACAAAGCAAGTGCCAGAGAAGTTTTAAAGCTTTCTCCGCCTGAAAGTGTCTTCACATGACGGGTTAGTCCTGTATATTCATCAAAAACTTCTAATTCTAGACCGCTTTGGACATTTCCTTTAGCTTTTTCAACTTTACGACGTAGCTCAAAACGTCCACTTGTCATTTTCGATAAACGATGATTCGCCCGGTGAATAATCGTATCTAAAAACATCGCTAGTATATAACGTTCAAACGTGAGTCTACGTGGATTTTTACCACGTGCTACATCCGCTAACAAACCAATATCTGCATAATTGGCTTCTGCTTGTTCGACTGCTTGAATGCTTTTTTGGTAATTTTCCACGAGTTCTTTGCGTTTTGCTAATAATTCACGCTGCTTTATTGTGTCTTCTTCTAATTGCATTAATATTTGTTGTTTTTCTTTCATAAACAGTTCAAGTTGTTCGATATTTGGTTTTTGTTTATCTTTTAATTTTGCAGTTAAATCTGCTTGACGTGAAATGGCCAAATGACGTTTTTTCTGAAACTCAGAAATTTGTGTTTCTAAACTTGCAAGCTCTTCCTCTGCCATTAAGGCTTGTTTATAAGCTTCATAATTTGAAAAATGATTTTCTTTCATCGCCTCTTTAAAAATTTCCCGCTGTACTTGTAAAGCCATTTTCGCATCTGCGGTTGTTTTGATAGCAATAGTTAAAGTGGATTCTAACCTAGTTGTTTCTTTTTCTGCCTGCTTGTACATTGTTTCCACATGTTCTTTTTGTGTTTCGTAGTCTTGAATATTTGTTTGCAGCTTATTTTTTTGCTTATCAAAAACAGCTTTATCTCGCATATCAACTGGGATAGATTGCTCTAGATAACTTAATTTCCCATTCGCTAATTGCACTTGTTGATGTAAGCTTTCTACTTGCTCTCCGATACTGTTTTTTTCTAATTCAGTTTCTTTTTGTTTGTTTTTCAATGTGTTTATTTTAGTTTGGATATTTTCTTTTTGAGCTATTTTTAATTGCAATGCCTCGATTTGTTTTGTTAGTTCAATGGTTAATTGCTGTTGTTCCGCCAAGCTTTTACTTACTTCCTCTAAAGGGACATCTTGAATTTCCGCCCACTCATTTAATTGCCAATCCAATTGACTAATTGTTTTTTCTGTAGTGGAAAGGGTTAATTGTTTGGCTTGTAAATTCGCTTTTGCCTGTTCTAATTGTTCTAGGTTAGCAGCTTCCTCCCAAGTTGCAAGTTCTGGATGTGTTAGTGAACCGCAAACTGGACAAGCTTCTCCGTCGTGCAAATGTTCTGCAAGCGTAGCGGCTTGTTCTTTTGCAAATTTTGTTTCTTCTTGTTTTATCATCGTTTCTATAGTATTTTTTTCTAATACAAGACGTGTAAGTGTTTGTTCTTCTGTTTGTTTTTGTTTCTCCCAAGCAATCATTTTTGTTCGTTTATTTATTAATTCTTGATTTTTTTCGATTTGTGTTTCCATTGTTGTTCGCTTTTGGATAGTTTCTAAATTAGCTACTTCCGCTTCGTTTATTTCATTTAAGCTTGCTTCTGCTGCTTCCACTTCTGCTAATAATGCCTGCTGTTTATCCATTACTTTTTGTAAAAAATCTACTTGTTCTTTCCACTCTAATTCCGTACGACGTTTTTGTACGGTAACTGTTTCTAATTCAATTATTTTTGGTTCCATTTCTTCTAATTGGAAAAGTTGACGTTTGTTAGCCTCAAGTTCTGCTTCGTGTTTTGCAAGTGTTTCTTTTTGTTTTTTTGCGTTTGCAAACTGTTCGGTTACTTTTTCAACATCTAGTGTAACTTGTTTTTCTCTCACTTCTGCTGTTTGTAGTTGTTCTTTCAAACGTAAACAAAGAGCATCTTGTGAACGTAAATTATTTGCTCTTTTCGCTTTTTCTAGCTGTTTTTCCATCGCTTGATAATAATCCAACGCTTGTTCTAGTGTTGCAACTTCCTCCGTATACAAATCCAAATGATGCCAATCAAGTAGCTGCTCTTTTGCTAGTGTTACTTTTTCCACTGCTTGACTAGTTTCTTCCCGAATAACAACTAATTTGTTTTCTAAATCAACTAAATGAGTCTCTTCTTGAGCAATGGCGCTTGTTTGAAGCGTGCTAATTTCGGCAGTAGTTTTTCCAGCGACTTCTATACCAGGTACGCTAAGTTCCGCTAGTTCGGTTACTTTCTTTCTAGCGTCAGTGACGAAAATTTCGGCTTCTTTTTGTTTTTTCCATAAAATATTTTCTACTTTTTCATAATAAAGCGTATGCGCCAACCGTTGTAAAATCACTTCTTTCTCCTTACTATCTGAAACAAGTAATTCACGAAACTCTCCTTGTGGAATCATCAAAATTTGCCTAAATTGATCAACATTTAATTGGATTAATTCTTCCATTTTCGTATTAACATCTCGCACTGAGCTTGCTAGTAGCTTCATTTCATCCCCAATCAACTCATATAATTCTGCTTTTTGAGGAGAAATGGTTGTTCCGTTACCCCGCTGTTTGGCAATTTCCTGTTGTGGAATACGGCTAATTTGATAAATATGCTCCTTGAGTCTAAAAACTAGTGTCACTTCTGTAATCTCTTTATCTGTTGCAAAATGACTACGCATCGAGAAACCCTCTCTATCAAACGTATTCGCCTTACCAAAAATGGCAAAGCTAATCGCATCAAAAATTGTTGACTTCCCTGCACCGGTTTTTCCAGAAATTACAAAAATTTGCTCATTACCAAGTTTCTCAAAATCAATTACTTCCTTTTTAGCATACGCTCCGAAAGCTTGCATAGTTAGTTTAATTGGTCTCATTCTACCTCTTCCTTTCTTGCAAGCTCGAAAATATTAGTTAATTTTTCCTTTTGTTCCTTTGTTAATTCTGTCCCATTAGTGTATTCAAAAAATTGATCAAACAGTTCTAAATCATCTTTTTTCATCACTTCTTCAAAACTAGCTTGTGATTCTTTTAGTTGCTGTTTTTTTCGTTCTAAATGTAAAATATTCGGATAAAATTGGCGCAATTTCCCCATTGGATCAATTAGCGCACCTTCATCCATTAGATTTACTTGAAAGAAATCATCTGGAGTTTCAACCAAATTCTCTGTAAGTTCTGCCAAAGTTCCAGAAATTATCCGCATATCATGTTTTGGTGTAAGCAAACGTTCTTCCACACATACAAGCGAATTCCCTTCGATTTCAACAATCCGCACACTTTTCTTATCACTCACTTCCGAGAAAGAATACTTAAGCGGAGAACCACTATAAAAAATCGACGGGTGATTTATCGCATGCGGATGATGCAAATGCCCAAGTGCTGTATAGGTAAAACCATCAAAGCAATTAGTCGACACACGGTCCACGTTTCCAATTGCCAGTTGTCGCTCTGAGTCACTCGGTAATCCTCCAGAAACAAAAGCATGTCCTACTAAAATTTGCGCCTTCTCTGGATTCCATTTAGTACGAATTTGTTTCGTTATCGCTTGCATGGCATCTTCAAAGCTTCGGATGGATGTATCATTAAACGCCTCTCTAATAACGGCTGGTTCATGATAAGGCACCAACCAAACTTCTGCATCCATAAAAGGAATTGCTTCAAATTCAGCGCTACATTTCCCCTTCATATAAAGTTTACTGCTTTCATACCACTGTGTACCAAATGACAGTCGTTCTGCGCTGTCATGATTCCCACTAATCGCGAAAATCGGAATACCAAGCTCGACATTCCATTTTACTAATATATCGTTTAAAACGTTCACTGCATCCGCTGGTGGTATGGACCGGTCATATAAGTCCCCAGCCACAATTAAGGCATCAATCTTTTCCTCCTGAGCAATCTTCGTTATTTGTGCTAAAATATATTCCTGTTCCGCAAGCATTGATACTCCCGAAACAATTTTCCCTAAATGTAAATCAGCTGTATGTAAAAATTTCATCATTATCCTCTTTTCTTTTTCCCGTAGATTATTTATTTTTAATGCAAAAGTTGTTATTTTTAAGTATACTAGATATAGTCTAAAAAAATAACTAGCAATATTGGGAGTGAAGAAGTTGTTTTATCATTTCGCAAAAAACCTCGTTCATTTTATTTTAATTATTCTTGGTGGGCGATTTCAAGTACAAAATAAAGACAAAATTATTGAAGCACCTTATGTAGTTGTTTCCACCCATACGTCTTGGATTGAAATCTTATACCTAGGTTTCGCATTATCACCAACGCCAGTTCATTATATGGCTAAACAAGAGCTATTCAAAGGAAAGATGCTCAACTGGCTAATGACTCACTTAAATGCCTTCCCAGTGAATCGTGACAATCCAGGGCCAAGTGCAATTAAAGCACCTATTCGGATGTTGAAATCAGGTAAAGTTGTTGGTATTTTCCCTAGTGGTACAAGAAAGACAACTAACCTTCATCTAAAACGAGGCGCCGTGACGATTGCTCATAAAGCGAAAGTACCAATGCTTCCGGCTGTCTATGATGGTCCAAAAACATTTGGTGAAATCTTAAAACGCAAAAAAATTATTATTCGCTTTGGTGACCCTGTCTTATTCAATGATACCGAACTTGACCAAAAAGAGCTACTAGAAGTTAAATCTCAAGAATTAATGGCAACTTTTGAACAATTACAAAATGAAATCAATCAAACGAAAAAGAAATAATAAAAAAAGACCGCTTCCTTCCAAAAAGGAAAACGGTCTTTTTTCTTATCAAGAAGCTGTATCAGTTGTGATACTTGAAGGGTTTAGCCCTGCTTCTTTTAATACGTTAGCCAATGCTTCGTCCGCTTTAGCCATCGCTTCATCTGCTTTTGTTGTATCACGTCCACTAGCTTTAAGTGCATCTGATTCTTGTTTATAAGCAATGCTTAAATCTTCTACAGCTGTTTTAAAATCATCTGTATATTTACCAAGGTCAGGTGTTTTTTGACTAGCTAATTCAACAGAAACTTTTAATGCAGATTCACTTGCTGGTTTTGCAAGTGCTGCTAGTTCTGCTTCACCAGGTTTTGGATCTGCACCAACTGCTGCTACATAAGCATTATAGTCTGCGTTATTTGTGTCAATTACGTCTACCAAAGTCATATAATAATTTAGCACATCATCTTTCACATTGGTTGACTCAGATTTTTTTGTATCTTCTTTCTTGTCAGAACTACTAGAACCAGAACAAGCCGCAAGCGACAGACCTAGTGCTAAAGTTAAGACTACTAATAACCATTTTTTCACGCTGTTGTCCTCCTTTTTTCAAGCCAAACTCGGAAGCCCTTTTTTAACTGGCCGCGTCAGTCTCGGATTTGCTTCACCCATCCGGCAAGTAACATTACTCACGATGTAACATTATTCATTATAAGCTATTCATACTGCATAATTCAAGCAGTTTTAGAAAATGCTTTCACTATTATTCATAGTCTGCATTTACTTCTACTTTATTAAGTTCTTTTTCGGTATTTTTATATTGGAAATACATGACAATTCGCCACGGTACAATCATCGCAAAAGCCATAATCCAGAACATTCCTGATAATTCCCCAACTTCTAAACTACCACTAATCCAGTATTTAATAAAAATTCGAATAAGTAATAAACCCATCAAAATTACCGGAAAAGCTTTTGTTCGCTTAATAAAAACGTATTG
This sequence comes from Listeria immobilis, assembly GCF_014322765.1. Taxonomy (GTDB): domain Bacteria; phylum Bacillota; class Bacilli; order Lactobacillales; family Listeriaceae; genus Listeria; species Listeria immobilis. The sequence continues at coordinate 164,827 of NZ_JAASTZ010000004.1, forward strand.
ATGGCGAACTTCAAATTTTGTTGTCCAAATTAAAATAATGGAAAATACAAGCCCCATCGCAACCGCTTCTAAAATATCTAGCCATGATACACGGAAAAAAGGAATGACAAACATGAGCGCGCCTGTCGACATCATTATTGGTGGTATGATAATCCCTTTTACACTTGCTGGTCGTTTGGATGCCTTCATTCTAATCATAATAATTCCAGCACCAAAAACAAGTGTAATAATAATTGAAATAACTAATGACACAACTAACTCCTCCTATTAATCTGCTCTAACACTTCGCTCCTCATTATATTCCTTTTACCGTGTGAAATAAACTTCTCTGCTTAAAGCGCATCTCTATAATCCATGCCACTATTTTGTAATTTGTACATTGCATGATAAACACCTTGTTCAGTAATTAATGTTTCATGTGTCCCTCGTTCAATAATTCGTCCCTTAGATAAAACTAATATCAAGTCGGCATCTTTAATTGTCGAAAGTCGATGCGCAATCGCAATCGTCGTCCGCCCTTCTCGCATTCGTTTTAATCCAGTTTGAATTAAGCTTTCGGTTTCTGTATCAATGTTTGCAGTCGCCTCATCTAGCACAAGTATTTGCGGATTAGTGACTACCGTTCGCGCAAATGAAATCAACTGTCTTTGCCCGCTAGAAAAGGAAGAACCTCTTTCAATTACCTTATGATTATATTGATCTGTTAATGTTTGAATAAATCCATCTGCTTGAACAAATTTTGCTGCATCTATAATTTGTTCATCTGTAATAGTTTTATTATATAAACGAATATTATTTTTAATATCACCATAAAACATAAAGCTATCTTGTAAAACTAAACCTGTTTTCTTTCGTAATTCTGCCATTTGATGCGATTTAATTGATTTTCCATCAATTAAAATATCGCCACGTTCAAATTCATAAAACCGCATCATCAAATTAATAATCGAACTTTTCCCGCTTCCAGTGTGTCCGACTAATGCTACCGTCTGCCCAGGTTCTGCAGTAAAGCTAATATTTTTAAGTACATCACGCCCACCCTCATAGGCAAAGGAAACATCTTTAAATTCGATTTTTGCTTGGGTGATTTTTGCATCAGGGTCATTTAATTGAGCCGGAACTTCTTCTGTTTCATCCATTATCCGAAATACTCGTGACGCTGCAGTGATTGCTTCTTGATACATCGCCAGTCGTTCCATCACATTATATATCGCTTCAAGAAAACGATCAAAATAGCTAATAAAAGCATAAATCGTTCCAATTGCCACAGGACCAATTAGTGATTCTGCACCAAAGAAACTAAGAATAATCACAACAGCAAGCGCATAGATTAAATCAATTGCCGGACCTAGAAGTAACGCATTAAATTTAATGTTCTTCATACCAACATCATAATAATCTTTGTTAATTTTCTCAAATTCTTTCACTAAACGACGCTCTTGATTGAACTGTTGTACGATAGACATGCCCGAAATAGACTCGGCAATTTTTGCATTTAATTGACTTAATTTTTCTCGTCTCGCACGATAAAATTTGGAACTATATTTCCGGTAAACAAAAATGATGAAGACGATTAATGGAAATAATAACAAACTATAAAGTGCTAGCTGAACATTAAGAGCAAACATCGCTGCATAGATTCCAATGAGCATAAATAAACTTTGAATGGCGGTTGATAAAACATTAATAAACATATCTTTTACAGCTTCCGTATCATTAGTTACCCGCGAAACAATACTTCCAGCTGGCGTTTTATCAAAATAACGCATACCGAGCGAATGTAGTTTAGTAAAAATATCAATTCGCATTTGTTGCACGATTTCTAAAGCGATTTTTTGAAAGAAAAGTAGTTGGAAATACCACACAATAGATTTTCCAATTGTAATCCCTAAATACCCCGCTCCAAGAATCAGTAAAGCCTGCATCTCCAAATTCATTGGTGTTAAATAATCATCTAAAAATATTTTAATCAAAATCGGAGTAAATACATCTGCAAGTGTAACAAGAAGAACTAAAACTCCCGTCCAAATCAAACTGGGAATATGATATTTTGTATAACGAAGCATTCGTTTTAAAACTTCGCGATGTTCTTTTCCCGACATCACTAACATTTCATCTTGCTCATTAATCGTTTCCATCTGCCGCACCCCCTTTTTCTAAGGCTTCTTCCAGTTGTTGCTCCTGAAACATTTCTGCATACCAACCATCTAATTTCATTAAATCATTATGTGTTCCACGTTCTACAATCTTTCCTTTGTCAATGACGATAATCAAATTAGCATGCTCCACAGAACTAAGACGATGCGCGCTAATAATCGTTGTTTTATCAGATCGATTTTCTTTTAAATTGGATAGAATTTGCTCTTCCGTTTTAGCATCAACTGCTGAAAGTGCATCATCTAATACAAGTAATTCCGGATTCATAATTAACGCACGAGCAATTGCAAGTCGTTGTTTTTGTCCTCCTGATAGCGATACTCCTCGTTCCCCAACAATAGTGTCATATCCTTGTTCAAAACCTAGAATATCCTCATCTACTGATACAAGTTGTGCTATTTTAGTCACTTCTTCTTGAGATGCTTCTGGTTTCCCAAAACGAATATTATCCCGAACCGTCGTTGAAAACAAAAATTGATCTTGCGGTATATAACCAATCGATTCTCGTAATGCTCGAACTGTGTAATCTTGAATTTTTATATTAGCAAAGGAAATTTCTCCATTATAAGTATCGTATTCACGCATCAGTAATTTTAATAGAGAAGTTTTACCCGCCCCTGTTCGTCCGACAATTCCAAGTGTTTCACCCGCTTTTAATTCAAAGTGAATATCTGCAAGGACTGGTTCTGATTCGTCTGGATACGTAAATTCATTTATAACCACTTGCAAATCACCATTCGGAACCGTATCTAGCGCTCCGTCATGATCTAATATATCTTCTTTCTCTGTTAATAAATGCTGCACACGGTCATAAGAAGCATTTCCGCGTTGAATGATATTGTATAAAAATCCAAATGCTAGCATAGGCCAAATTAGTAAGAATAAATAGTTCGAAAATGCGATTACTTGTCCAATAGTTAGTTCGCCATCCACAACAAACTTCGCACCAAACCCAAGAGCTAAAACAAAAGAAATCCCTACAATTATGGAAATCATCGGATCAAACATTGCATCCACTTTTGCTACAGCAATATTTTTTTTGACTACATCTTTGGCTTGTTTCGCAAAATCTTGAATATCTTCTTTCTCTTGTCCGAATGTACGTGTTACTTTAATTCCTGAAATACTTTCTTGTGTTTTATCATTTAATGTTGAAAATGCTGCTTGGGCGCCGTGGAACCGGTCATGTAGCTTTTTCCCAAGAATAGAACTCCCAAGAACCATAAACGGCATCGGTAATAATGCAATCAGTGTTAATCGCCAATCTATCGTTATCGCCATGGTAGCAATAACTGTTCCCCCTGTTAAAACCGAATCAGAAAGCGTTAAAACCCCAATACCAGCCACTTGCTGAATCGCCGTAATATCATTTGTCGCATGTGCCATTAAATCTCCTGTACGATACCTTTGAAAGAAAAATGGTGACATCTTCGTAAAATGTTCAAATAATCGTAAACGAAGCGTTCGCTGCAATTTATTATCTGAACCAAAAATGAGCATTCTCCATACATAACGTCCGCCATAAGCAAGAACCGCTGCTACAACAAGAATAAGCATCCACTTTATCAATTTCTCTTTTGTTAGCGAATCATTTGTTATGGCATCCACCGTATAACCAATTATTTGCGGCGGAACTAATTGCAAAAGTGCAATCATAAATAGGATGGTTACTCCAAATACATAAGATTTCCAATTTTCTTTAAAAAACCAACTCAAAGCTTTAAATATCTTCAAACGCCTTTTCCCTCCCTTTTTTCCTTAAAAATGGACAAATAAAAATAATGGACCAATTTTTGCCCATTATTACCCGAAAAAATATATTTATTTGCCACCACTTTGTATAAATAAAACCAAATTAAAGGAGAGTTTCCTTGCCCGTGAAATGGTCCGGTGAAATAAATGCTATTTTAACGCGCAATAATGCCTTGTTGGAAATCATATTATAATTATTCATCGTCCATTCCTCCTTTGTTTTTATTATGCAACGATATTAGTTTAACCGATTTTTTTTGAAAGCGCAACAAATAATTGCTAATTGTTCAAAAATTATTTTAATTGAACAATTTATTATTTAATGCTTTTTCTCCTATTTTTTAAAATTTTCAACCTAAAAAATAAAAAAACATGATAAGGTCCCAATTTTATAACGACGTAACGTCCTTCATAAAACTGCTATAATGACCTTAAAATGTATTTATCATAATTTCGATTACACAAGAATCTATCCATGCTAGGTAGTCATCAAGCTATTGAGACTACCTGCACGGATATTATTGAAATATACTTACAAAGCTTTATTATATTGATTTACTTAGGCTTTGCAAATCACTCTTCTATTGTCACAACTTGATTTTCAACCGCCTCTTCATAAAGCTCCACTTCTTCTGTTTGTCTCACTTCTTTATTTGTATCTAGTTCTTTTGTTTTTTCGTCAAATGAGATGGTTGAATTTGCCCCTGATACTAGCAAACTACCATCATCTTGTTCATAGGCAGTAAAAATATAGATTTGTCCTACTTTTGGAAGTTGATCATCTTCGAAAACATCATATGCCGAACCGTCTTCACGTAATCCCCCTTGTTTTTCAATGGAAATACTTTCTGCTGTAGGCAACTCATTTTTTAAATTGGTAATCACATCTAGTTCATATTGGGTATATGCCTCACCGATATATTCTATTTCACCATTGGCTTGTTCTATTGGAGTCTTATTTTTATAATTTGTGCCGATTTCCTTTGTCACTTCACCTACAAAAACGTAATCCGCATCACCAACTACTTCTTCGGGTTTATCCACATCTAAGGTATAATCGGAATAAATCTCATATATTGGAACTTCTTTTTTGGGAGTTGCAGCTTTATTTGTATATGTATTTACAACTAGAAAACAACTCATGACTAAAAGACACGTTGTAAAAACAATAATTGCGATTGTTTTCTTCTTCATTTTTACTTCCCCCTTTTAATTAATATTTTTTATATGCAGCATTATAAGATTGTTTATCATTTACAGATAAAGTTGTTTTGGAAGTACCATATTGATACATTACATCACTTGATGCATTATGGCCTAATCGTAAACCATGTCCCAGTTCATGTGTTGCAACATTTTGTTTCCCAGCATTATTTTGCTTATCCATATTTTTTTTATTAAAAGTGATTTTACCATTACTATAGGTGGTAGCGTTGACATTATTATTAACATAAACATCACTACAATAAACATCTGATTTATTGGTAGCAGATGCTGGTCTAATTACCCCTTTTTTATAAGCATTCCAAGTAGCTGCTCCTTTTTTTATATACGCCATATACTTGGAATTACCTGAATAATCTAGGTGCTTAGTAGAATCTACCAAATCCCAACTATTAATTTTAGCTGCAGCCTGTGCTTCTTTACCAGGTATGAAAACGGTACATAGGCAAACAAAAGCTAGCATTAAGATATACATTTTTTTCATGTTGTAACACTCCTTTTTGTTTTTTTAATTATATTTTGATAATTTCATGTATACCGATACAATAACCTCAGCCCCTTCTTACTTTCCGCATTTAATGTTTAAATACTAACACACTAAATTTATGTATAACCAAAAATGTAATGAAATGTCCGATTCTTGTCATGAACGACTAAATTTAAGCTTTTTTTAGAATTATTCTTACACATTATGAACTAAAGCTTATCCATTTATAGTATAATCAACACATTTTGAGTAACTATTAGTTATTTATTCATTTCAAAACCTCTTTGTCACAAAAACTCCTTATTTATAGCCTTATTCCCAAAATATTATTGGTTTTTTTCACATAAACTTAAAAACCCATTGAATAACTATGTATAGTTTATACGTTTTAAATTTAGAAATATGTCTACTAAGGGTTATATTGTTTTTTTTAAAAATAAAAAAAACCGCCTCTCACTAGGAGAGACAGTTTTTTATGCTTCATATTAAAATGAAATTATTTTTTCACTTGGGACATAAGTAGTTTTCAAATGGTTTATACAACAGATCTTCTGTAGCTTCACTGGCTTTTATCCCACAATCATTTCTATAAATAAGGAATAGCAGACCTTTTTCGAACAAAATTTATAAGGTATCAATCGATAAAATTTGTATCTTCTATTCAAGATATACATTCTAAAAAGATCATCGCTTGGTCATTGGGAAACTGGAACAGCATCAAAAGGAGAAGACAAATTTTCAGCTCTCCTTTTGATGCTTTATTGTTAATAATTATCGTCTGATTCCTGCGTACTTATACCTATATCCAATATATTTCCTATTTCTTTAGTGGATAAAAATTGACCTTTTTTAATTAATTTCCCATTCAGTATGACAATTGGAAGTTTTGTTAGTCCTTCTTTTTCTAGAATTTTTCTTACAAGGTCGTTATCTATAAAAGGCTGTATGTCTTCCTCATAGAAAAATAAATTAATATCAGCAGTTTTTTCCTTTAAAAAATAATAATTATCTTTGAATTGCTGCGTAGATATACTTTTAAATATTTCAATTTCTACTTCATCTTCTTTAATATCACTCAGACAATAATAGTTTAATTCTATCATCTACCTAAAGTTACACCCCCAGCTTTTGCAGAAACAGTTCCCATTCCCATTCTTGTATAATATTGAGTACTTACACTACATGGTAAGTATTTTTTCTTTCCTGTATAATCAAAGTAAATTCCTCCACCATAGGATTTTGGAGCTTTATATGGAAGCACTGCAGAACGCGTTCTTTTTGTTCCATAAGTTAATTGTGAGTTTAATTTCAAAAAACCTGATTTTGAAGCCGTAATAACATAAATTGTATAACCTTTTGTCGCGCCCACCTTCTTTGTTGATGCAGTCAAAGTGATTGCATTAATTGACATAAGTCCTGCTTTTAAAGGTGTTTTAATAATTGTTGTTTGTTGGTACTCCTCTTCCTCAGAGAATCCTTTACTACTTAAATAAGACTTTTCTGTACCAGATAAAGAGCTAAATTCTACTTCCTCACTAGCCTTATCTATTTTCACAGTAGATTCTTCAGCTTTTACTCCTTGTGGAAAACTAATACCTATGCTAATCAATATTAAGCTTATAAAGAGTTTTGATAGTAATTTCATTATGTTATCTCCTTTTTTATGTATTTACTTTTCTTCAACATACGTAGACTGATAGTATTCATTCTCTTCTGAAAACACCATAGACTTAATAATAGTTTGCGTTTTTTTATCCAAATTTTGAAATTTAGTAGGCTCACTAGAAGTACCCATCATTGTAACAAAAAGCAATCCAACAATTAATAATCCTCCCCATTTAAGCTTTTTTATTTTCCCACCGCCATTGAAAAAATTATAGCACATAAACAAAATGTATAACAAAAAAAGTAATGAAATGCCCGATTCTTGTCATGAACGACTAAAAATAGACCTTATTTAGAATAATTACTATACAATTTGTGTCGAATCAGGATTTTATACATCCAAAGCATCACAACAAGAGTCGTTATTCACAGATTATTCATTATAAAATTAAGACCTCACAAAACGTTCACTAATTGGCATGTTTTTATGTATTTTTTCAAGTCATTCATCACTAATTAGTGAAATAATTAACATTTTAAAATAATCCCGAATGAATAATTGTGTATATTTATTAGTTTGGAGTGAAAATCTCTGCTAACTATTGATTCATAATATAAGAATATGTAATACTGGTCTTGTGAATTTATTTCAAATTTCATTCAACTATTAGCTGTTCAAATTAACTGCGACACTGCGCTAAAAAGTTCGGTGTATTTTTTTTGCATAAAAGAAGCCCTAACGGTGAGGTTAGGCTAAAGATGAAAATTATATAGGTCTTTCAGTTTACACTTCAATTTATGGGATGAAAATGAACCTACTTTATATCATGATTCTGTAAAAAAAGAAATTAGCTTTTAAAAAGAAGTGCCCTTCCTGGGTTTTTCTTTAGAAATAAAAGCAGAACATAGGTACTAACAATAACTTTGAAAAGACGAATAATAATGCCCTGGACTAAATGGGAACAAACAAAGCATTTAGGAATATATGAGTATTCGACAAAAAAGGAAAACGTTACGGAATCCGAGTACGTTACAATCAAGGTAATAAGTATCTTGAAAAAAGCAAATCTGGGTTTAAAACCTTAGCATTTGCTAAAGTTTATAAAAACGAGATTGAAAATTTAAAGTATAGTAAAAAATCATATGTTTTCGAAAATCAAAAATTAACTTTAAATTTCTGGTTTGATTCTTATATGGAAATGTTTAAAAAAAGAAAAAGAGCAAGGATACAATAGCAAATAAATATTGTGTTTATAAAAATCACTTAGAATTCCCTTTTGGTAATTATTATTTAATTGATATAAGTTTAGAAATATATGAAGAGTTTTTACGAGAAAAGCTTGAAGAAGGATACGCATAAAACACGGTTAAAGCAATTCATAAATTGAAGAAATCAATTTTGAACTCTGCTGTCAGATACGAAAAGCTAGACAAGAATAGACTTCAATACGCAGAAATTGAACAATTAGACGCGGCGGAAGCCATTAAACTTAAGGTGTTAGAGACTGACGAATTCAATGTATTTATATCTGCTTGTAGAACATTTTTTACTAAATAAGATTTTTCTATGATCTATCTTGCTATTTAGGGAATGTGGCGAGGAGAAGAAATGGGTGTAAAACTCAAAAACCTTGCCTTCGACTATGTTAAGCAACAAGTTCGTATAACTTTAAAGTCTACTTGTACGCTTCGAACAGCTGAAGGAAAAGGAACAAAAACGCCTGCTGGTAGACGAACACTATTACTTGATGAAGAAGGTTATCATTTACTAAAATATTCAGTGGAAAAAGCGGTTACCATCGCCAAAGATCATGGATCCGTTTTACATCAAAATGATTTTATTTTTAGAAATCCAGTCTCTAATCGTCCTTGGGCACTTACTCGCATGAATGATTTGACAATTATATGGTATTCATACGAAATCACGAATAGTAAAAAACCCGTAATGCCAATAGAATCACGGGTTTTTAATGTCGTATAAAATCTCATACTAAATTCGAATTATTTTTTCACTTGGGACATAACTTCTTCTACAAAGTTATCTTCTTTTTTCTCGATTCCTTCGCCTACTTCGAAACGTACGAATGATGCTACTTTACCACCGTTTTGTTTCACGTATTCACCTACAGTGATATCAGGGTTTTTAACGAAAGGTTGGTCTTCTAAGGAAATTTCGCTTAGATATTTTTTCAAACGACCTTCTACCATTTTTTCAACGATATTAGCTGGTTTTCCTTCGTTTAATGCTTGTTGAGTTAACACTTCTTTTTCGTGTTCCACTTCTTCTGTTGAAACATCTTCACGAGAAATGTATTTAGGATTGATTGCAGCGATATGCATAGCAACATCTTTTGCAACTGCTGCATCCTTAGTTCCTTCAAGAAGTGTAAGTACACCAATACGTCCGTTCATGTGGATATACTCACCAAAAGCAGATTCATCCGCTTTTTCTTTTACTTCGAAGCGACGAAGAGAAATATTTTCACCGATTTTTGTAATTGCTTCTGTGATATAATCTTGAACAGTTTGTCCATTAGGCATTTCAGTTTTAAGTGCTTCTTCTAGGCTATCTGGGCGAACTGCAAGAATTTGTTTAGCAAGTGCATCAACTAATTGTTGGAAGTTATCATTTTTAGCTACAAAATCTGTTTCAGCATTTACTTCAAGTACTACGGCATGTTTATCGTTGCTGATTACATGTGTCATACCTTCAGAAGCAATACGGTCAGATTTTTTCGCTGCTTTAGCGATTCCTTTTTCACGAAGAAAATCAATTGCTTTTTCCATATCTCCTTCAGTTTCTACAAGTGCTTTTTTACAATCCATCATACCAGCACCAGTTTTTTCACGTAATTCTTTTACCATTTGAGCTGTAATATTTGCCATTTAATTTCCCTCCAATTTTTCTCTTTAAAAAAGGTGATAAGAATAGTGCCTTATCACCTTGAAAGTTTCAAATAAAATCTTATGCTTCCGTAGTTTCTTCTGTAGCTTTTTCTTCTACAGGAGCAACTTCGGCTTCCGTTAACTCTTCCCCTTGGTTTACTTCAATGATAGCGTCTGCCATTTTAGCAGTTAATAGTTTAACCGCACGAATAGCATCATCATTTGCAGGGATTACGTAGTCGATTTCATCCGGATCACAGTTTGTATCAACAATACCGATGATAGGAATATGAAGTTTACGAGCTTCTGCAACCGCAATACGTTCTTTGCGTGGGTCAACGATGAATAATGCATCTGGAAGACCTTTCATGTCTTTGATTCCGCCTAAGAAGCGTTCTAATTTTTCTTGTTCTTTTTTAAGAAGGACAACTTCTTTTTTAGGAAGGACTTCAAAAGTTCCATCAGCTTCCATTTTTTCGATTTTTTTAAGGTGTTGAATACGTTTTTGAATAGTTTCAAAGTTAGTTAAAGTTCCACCTAACCAACGATGATTCACGAAGTATTGTCCAGAACGGATAGCTTCGTCGCGAACGGATTCTTGTGCTTGTTTTTTAGTTCCTACAAACAGGATAGTTCCGTTGTCGCTAGCTACTTCACGCATGAAGTTGAAAGCTTCGTCTACTTTTTTCACTGTTTTTTGTAGGTCAATGATATAAATACCATTTCTTTCTGTGAAGATATATTTCTTCATTTTTGGGTTCCAACGACGAGTCTGATGACCGAAGTGAACGCCAGCTTCTAATAATTGTTTCATTGAAATAACAGGCATTGTGTTATTCCCTCCTATTGGTTTATTTTTTGCGGATAACCGCCCTCCGCATGGATCAACCAGCTGAAAAACTTGAGCAAATAATCGTCAAGCACCTTCCCAGTCTGTCACCGTGCGTGTGTGATTTAACACTAACAATAAATATAACATAATAACACTAAATTTGCAAGTTAAAGTTACATCTTTCCCTGCTACTAGTCTATAATGTAAACCTAGCAAATACAAAGTAATTTTTTAGCATTACTGTACAGTATTTTAGTTTTGTTCTCCTCGTATTCTTGAAAAAAACTTGACTTTCTTTTCTTTCAAATGCAAAATACATTTGAAAGGTATGATTAATGTGAAAAAATGGGGATTACGTATTTTAGTTATTCTAATTATTATTTTGGTTCTACTTTGGGCTACTGGAATTTTAAAACTAAGTTATGTAAATTTAAATGACACAGAAACAGTTGCAGAGATAACTCAAATTAAAAGAACAATTGAAGAAAAAGAATCAGGTGATGTTTATAAATTTTATATTACCTATAAAACAAAAGATCAACAAACTATAAAAACACATTTCCGAAAAGCTATTAATGTATACGAAGCCAATTACTATCAAGTTGGAAACAAGATTAAAATTCGTTATTCAAACTGGACACCTTCTGTTTGTGTAGCCATTTAATTACCATAACATCTCTTTTCTCGTAAATATCGTACAAAAAGCGCCAGATTTATCTGAGCGCTTTTTGGATAGTATTCAATGACTTATAACTCCACGCGTTCCATTGCATCTTTCGGTGTGCCAAAGAAATAAGTTAGGATAAATCCGCCTAAGTATGCTGCAACTAAACCAATGACATAAGAAAGCCATTCGTTATTAGCGATTAGTGGAATAAGTGCTACTCCAGATGGGCCGATTGCAATTGCTCCGACATTTCCAAAGAAGCCAATTACTGCCCCGCCAATACCACCTCCAAGACAAGCTGTTAGGAATGGCTTACCAAGTGGAATGGTTACACCGTAAATCAAAGGCTCACCGATACCTAAAATACCAACAGGAAGACCACCTTTGATCATATTTACAAGTGGTTTATTTTTACGACAGCGAATCCATAAAGCAATGGAAGCACCAACTTGTCCGCCACCTGCCATAGCGAGAATAGGTAATAAGATTGTGTAACCATTTTGAGCAATCATTTCTACATGAATTGGTGTTAAAACTTGGTGTAAGCCGAACATAACCATTGGTAAGAATAGTGTTCCTAAAACAAATCCTGCAAAAACACCACCAACTTCAATAACCCAGTTAATACCATTGACTAGTCCGTCTGATACTAATCCTGCAAATGGCATAATTAAGAAAATAGTTATTAAACCAATAATTAACAAAACTAGTGTGGGTGTAACAATAATGTCAATGGCATTGGGAATAATTTTGCGCAAGTTTTTTTCGAGTACACACATAAGCCAAACAGCTAGTAAAACTCCAATAATACCGCCTTGCCCTGCTGATATTGGGTTTCCAGTGAAAATATTGGTAATTGTATGCCCTTCTGCTAATCCAGAAAGAAGTGTAATCCCCGCAATTCCTCCACCAAGTACCGGTGTGCCGCCAAATTCATTTGCAGTGTTAATCCCTACATAAATTGCTAAGAAGTAAAATATACCTTTATTAATGACTCCTAGAATATCCACATATTGAGTCCAAACCGCTGCATCTAAGTATCCGGCCGTTATGTTGTTTGTTATAATGGCTGCTATACCTGCAATTAAACCTGCCCCAACAAATCCTGGAATTAATGGAACAAAAATATTTGATATAGATTTTAATAGCCGTTTAAAGCCGGAAGAATTATTTTGTTTAGCTTTCATTTCAGCTTTTGTTTTGGAAGCTTTTTCTTCTACTAGTTCTTTACCAGTTTTTGTCTCACTATCAAGATTTTCTTGAATAGTTTCACCGATTTTGACACCGGCCATCTCAGCCATAGCAGCAGCTACCTTATTGACAACACCTGGTCCAACTATAATTTGTAATGTATCATCTTCCACCACGCCAATGACACCTGGTACTTTTTTTAATTCTGCAATATCCACAAGATTACTATCAATAATACCTAGTCGCACTCTTGTCATACAATGAGCAATTCTTGAAACGTTACCCATTCCACCGACGTGAATAAATATTTGTTTGCCGATTTCTGCTTCTTTTGTCATTATTCCAGCTCCTTATTTTTTGATGGTATTTCGAACAAATCCTTTTGCTGCTTTTAATTTTTCTAATGCTACTTCTTTACTTGAATCAGTTAAAATCATTACGATAGCAACTTTGACATGTCTTCCAGATGTTTCATAAAATCTACTTGCTGTCTCATAATCGACTTCTGTTGCTTCCATAATAATTCTCTTAGAACGTTCTTCTAATTTTTTATTTGTCGATAAAACGTCTACCATTAAGTTCTTATAAACTTTCCCAATACCTACCATTGATGCTGTTGAAATCATGTTCAGTACTAGCTTCTGTGCTGTACCGGCTTTTAATCTAGTAGAGCCAGTTAAAACTTCAGCTCCAGTCACAATTTCCACCGCTATATCCGCATGTGCAGAAATTTCAGCATTAGCATTACAAGATATTGCGCCTGTTTTTGCACCAATTGAGTTTGCATAATCCAATGCACCAATCACATATGGTGTTCGCCCACTCGCTGCAATACCAATAACAAAATCATGTTTAGTTAATTGAATTTCCTTTAAATCAGCCTGTCCAAGCGATATAGAGTCCTCTGCTCCTTCTACGGCAGTTACAAAAGCTTTCTCTCCACCAGCAATTAAACCAATAACCTGCTCTTTTGCAACGCCAAACGTAGGGACACATTCTGCTGCGTCAAGCACACCTAACCTTCCGCTAGTCCCAGCTCCGAGATAAATTAATCTTCCCCCTTGTTCAAAACTGTTGATGACACCGCTTACAATACGTTCAATTTGAGGTAAGACTTTCTTGATAGCAGTTGGAACTGTTGCATCTTCTTCATTCATAACTGCTAAAATTTCTTTTGGCGAAAGTGTATCTAAATCAACTGTTTTTTTATTTCGCCCTTCTGTTCCTAAATTCTCTAGCATCTAACCACTCCTTCCAACACAGTATAATATAAATGAAATAAAATTTCAACATATATTTTAAAATTTAAAACTTTTGTTTATCAAAGCTTTTTAATGCTCCGTAAAAAAGATAGGAACTAGCTACATTTCATAAGCTAGTTCCTATCTCTATTTATTCTCTAAAACGGTTTGTCGCTTCTCGAGATTGTTTAATTTGTTCAATCATTTCATCATAGTGGTGAGACGCATAGTAGTAAAATAAAATATCAACTACTAGCAATTGCGCCTGTCTTGAACTAGTTGCTGTACTTCTGATTTCGGCTTCTGGGGCACGTGAAGTTTCTAAAGATAAATCGGCTCGTTCTTTTAATTTATTATGACCAAAACGTGTGAGACTAATGACAAGAACATTGTTTAATTTAGCTTGCTCAACCAGTTGTAATACTTCGGACGTTTCGCCACTATTAGAAATAGCAATAAAAACAGCTCTTTTCTTTCCTGTAGCAAAAGCCATTGCAAGAACATGCGCATCTTGAGTGGCTAAAACATGCTTTCCTGCTCGCAACCACTTTTGAGAGATGTCTTCTGCCACTAGCCAAGAAGCACCAACACCATAAGTATAAATTGTATCTGCGTCGCCTAGTAAATCACATGCCTCTAAAATTTTGGTTTCATTTAGCTGACTTGCCGTATCATTCATTGTTTGAATCATATTAGAAACTAATTTTTCTGTAATAGTATGAAAGTCTTCATTTGGTTCAATGTCGTAATATCCTTTTTTTTGTGGTTTCACTAAATCAAGTGATAATTGTCGCTTTAATTCAGGAAAGCTTTGAAGACCAATTGATTTACAGAAACGGACAACTGCTGCCCCGCTCGCGTCTGCTTGTTGAGCTAGTTTATGAATCGATGCTGTAGTTGTAAATTCAGGATTCGCTAATACTGCTTGTCCAATTTTTTTTTCTGATTTTGGCAAGTCGTCTAAAATGCCTTCTATTCGATTGATAATACTACCATTACTCATCAGCTTTTCTCCATTCCATTTTTCGTCATTATACCAAATAACCAACTAAAAATAAAACTGCCAGCTAAAAAGCCAGCAGTTTTTACTTTTAATTCGCAACAATATTAACCAGTTTGCCAGGAACAACAATCACTTTACGAATTGTTTTACCTTCAAGATTTTCTTTGATTTTATTGTCTTCTTGAGCGATTTTCTCTAGTTCTTCTTTAGCTAGTGATTTCGCAACAGTGATTTTATTTTTCACTTTACCATTCACTTGAAGTACGATTTCTACTTCATCTTCTACTAGTTTGGTTTCATCATAAGTTGGCCAAGATACATAGCTGATTGTTTCTGTATGACCTAGGATCTCCCACAATTCTTCTGCAAGATGTGGAGCGATTGGCGAAAGTAGTTGAACGAAACCTTCGATATATTCTTTTGGAATGCTTGGTTGTTTGTATGCTTCATTGATAAAAATCATTAGTTGTGAAATTCCTGTATTGAAACGAAGATTTTCGTAATGATTAGTTACCGTTTTTACCATTTGATGATATGCTTTTTCCAAATTAGCATTTGCATCTGTTGTTACTTTTTCTGCAAGTGTACCTTCTTCTGTTACGAGCAATCGCCAAATCCGGTCGAGGAATTTACGTGCCCCTTCTAGTCCATTTTCATTCCAGGCGATGGAAGCTTCCAGAGGTCCCATGAACATTTCATACAAGCGAAGTGTATCTGCACCATATTTTTCAACTACTTCATCAGGGTTAACCACATTGCCTCTAGATTTGGACATTTTTTCATTATTTTCGCCAAGAATCATTCCTTGGTTAAATAGTTTTTGGAATGGCTCTTTTGTTGGCACAACTCCAATATCATATAGGAATTTATGCCAGAAACGAGCATAAAGCAAATGAAGTACAGCATGTTCTGCCCCGCCAATATAAACATCTACTGGTAGCCATTCTGCAAGTTTTTCTTTATCTGCAATTGCATCTTTATTTTTTGGATCGATATAACGCAAGAAGTACCAGCTTGATCCAGCCCATTGCGGCATGGTGTTTGTCTCACGGCGACCTTTGCGACCATTTTCATCCGTAACATTTACCCAGTCATACAAATTAGCAAGTGGAGATTCGCCGGTTCCAGATGGTTTAATTTCTGTTGCTTTTGGCAGAAGTAGTGGTAGTTCCTCTTCTGGTACAAGGGTTGTTTCACCATCTTCCCAGTGAATAACAGGAATAGGCTCTCCCCAATAACGTTGTCTACTAAACAACCAATCACGCAAACGATAAGTGATTTTGCGGCTACCCACATCTTCTTTTTCTAGCCAATCAATCGCCGCTTTAATTCCATCCATTTTGTTCATACCATTCAAAAAGGCAGAATTTATATGTGGTCCATCTTCTGTAAAAGCTTCTTTTGAAATATCTCCACCTTCAAGAACAGGACGAATATTCATGCCAAATTGTTTCGCAAATTCATAATCTCTTTCATCATGTGCAGGTACAGCCATAATTGCGCCAGTTCCGTATTGAATCAAAACATAATCAGCAATCCAAATTGGCACTTCTTCCCCGTTGATGGGATTAATTGCGTATGCGCCAGTGAACACACCTGTTTTTTCTTTTGCAAGATCGGTTCTTTCAAGCTCACTTTTTAGCTCTACTTGTTTTTTATAATTGTCCACTGCATCTTTTTGAGCTGGTGTCGTGATTTTTTCAATAAGTTCATGTTCTGGTGCAAAAACGGTGTATGTTGCGCCAAAAAGTGTATCAGGACGTGTTGTAAAGACGTTAAAAGTTTCATCGCAATCTTTAATTTTAAAAGTTACTTCTGCTCCTTCTGAACGTCCAATCCAGTTACGTTGCATATCTTTAATATTTTCTGGCCAATCGACTAGCTCTAGATCATCTAGCAAACGGTCAGCATAAGCTGTTATTTTCAGCATCCATTGGCGCATTGGTTTACGGTAAACGGGGAAACCACCACGTTCACTTTTACCATCAATAACTTCTTCATTGGCAAGTACAGTACCAAGCGCGGGACACCAGTTGACAGCAATTTCAGCTTCATAAGCCAAGCCATGTTCATATAGTTTTTCAAAAATCCACTGCGTCCATTTATAATATTCTGGGTCAGTCGTATTAATTTCGCGTTCCCAGTCATAAGAAAAACCAAGTGATTTAATTTGACGAGTAAAATTGGCAATATTAAGTGCGGTAAATTCTTCCGGATCATTACCAGTATCAATTGCATATTGTTCAGCAGGAAGACCGAAAGCATCCCACCCAATTGGATGAAGGACATTTTTGCCTTGCATCCGCTTCATTCTAGACAAAATATCCGTTGCCGTATAACCTTCTGGATGTCCAACGTGAAGCCCTGCCCCTGATGGATACGGGAACATATCAAGTGCGTAGAAATTTTCTTTATTTTTATCTGTTGTTGTTTTAAAAGTATTATGTTGACTCCAATATTGCTGCCATTTCGGCTCCACTTTTTTGTGATTAAATGTCACTTTATTCATCCTCTCTTTTCCTTAAAATATCGAATTTGGGATACAAAAAAATCCCTACATCCCAACGGCTTATCGCCATGGGACGAGAGATGCTTCTCCCGCGGTACCACCCACATTAGTGTTTGACCACTCAACTTCAAAAATCCTTAACGCGGAAAACGGGGATACACCCAAGCTCCATGGTAAGTTCATCCGGATTTTGTGACTGACTTGCACCAACCGTCAGCTCTCTCAACATCAAAATAAGTGGATTACTACTCCATTTCATCGCTTTTTCTCAAAATTCATTAGCTTTATTGTAGCTGAAATTACAGTTTTTAGCAAGTGCTCTAAATATTTCTCCAACTTGCTTGCTAAAATGTGCTAAAATGAATGGAGAATTTCATTTGAAGGAGTCTAAAACTAGTGAAACAAACAAATCCATTTTTATATAGTAATGATAACAAGCGATACCATACTTGGAACTACTGCTTACGTGAACAATTTGGTCAAAAAACGTATAAAGTAGCACTAGACGGCGGCTTTGATTGCCCTAACCGTGATGGTACAGTAGCGCATGGTGGTTGTACATTTTGTAGTGCAGCGGGGTCTGGAGATTTTGCCGGAAATCGTGCGCTTGATTTAAAAGTTCAGTTTCAACAAGTTCGTGATAAAATGCAAACGAAATGGAAAGATGGCAAATGTATCGCGTATTTCCAAGCATTTACAAATACGCATGCGCCGGTTGCGGAACTTCGTGAAAAATTCGAGGCTGTTTTAAATGAACCAGGTGTTGTTGGTCTTTCCATTGCCACAAGACCTGACTGTTTACCAGATGATGTAGTAGAATATTTAGCCGAATTAAATGAACGTACCTATCTTTGGCTCGAACTTGGTTTGCAATCTGCACATGATGAAACTGGACGATTAATTAACCGTGCGCATGATTATGATTGTTATTTAGAAGGAGTGCAAAAACTCCAAGCACACAATATCCGAATTTGCACACATATTATCAATGGTCTTCCAAAAGAAACGCCAGAAATGATGATGGAAACTACCCGAAAAGTCGTTGAAAGCGGAGTCGATGGGATTAAGATTCACTTGCTCCATCTCTTAAAAGGCACACCAATGGTAGAAGATTATAAAAAAGGGGATTTGGAATTTCTAACTCGTGATGGTTATGTAAATTTAGTTGCAGATCAATTAGAAATATTACCTCCTGAAATGGTGATACATCGGATTACTGGTGATGGTGGTGTCGATGATTTGATTGGCCCAGTCTGGAGTTTAAACAAATTTGAAGTACTTAATGCGATAGATGCTGAATTAGTTAGAAGAGATAGCTGGCAAGGGAAATTTTTTCAAGCGCAGGAAGTGATAAATAAATGAATTTACGAGCAGTGCTCCCTTTCGCTCATGATACACTTCGAAAAGTTGTTCGTTCTGGTGATTATGTGGTGGATGCGACTTGCGGAAATGGACATGATACATTGCTTCTCGCAGAACTAGTGGGTATAAATGGTCATGTTATAGGATTTGATATTCAACAAGTAGCTATTGATGCGACAAGAACTCGACTAGAAAAGGCAGAGATGACTTCCCAAGTAGAATTAATTTGTGCTAGTCATGCGACAATTCCTGTTTATGCCAAACAACCCGTTCGAGCAGCAATTTTCAACTTAGGTTATTTGCCTGGTGGTGATAAACAAATTACGACAACGGCTGATTCCACCCTACTTAGCATTACTCATTTGATGGAGCTTTTAGAAATTGGTGGTGTGATTATTCTAGTTATTTATCACGGACATCCAGAAGGGAAAACAGAAAAAGAAGCGGTTGTTGCTTTTTGTACAGCCATTAATCAACAAGCATTTCATGTTTTATCCTATCAGTTTATTAATCAACAAAATGACGCTCCTTTTGTTATCGTCATCGAAAAAAGAAAACCTAGACAAAGCTAACAACGGCTTGTCTAGGTTTTCTTTTATTTACCGAAATCGTATTTATCGGCTACATATATATCGTACCAAATCATAAAGATTACTACTGTCCAGATTTTTCGGCTATAATCGAATTTTCCAGCACAATGATCATCTAATAAGTCTAGAACATATTTTTTGTTAATTAAATGATCTGTTGGTGATTCTTTAATAATATTTTTGACCCAAGCATTCATTTCGTCTTTTAACCAGTGACGAATTGGCACAGGGAATCCTAATTTACGACGATTAAGTACGTGTTCTGGTACGAATGTCGCGGCTGCCTTACGTAAAATGTACTTCGTTGTTCCTTGTGTGGTTTTCATGGTGTCTGGAATACCTTTTGCAACATTATACACTTCTTTATCAAGGAAAGGCACACGAACTTCTAGTGAGTTAGCCATTGTCATTCGGTCTGCTTTTAAAAGAATATCGCCTCGAAGCCAAGTATGAATATCAATATACTGCATTCTTTCTACCGGATGATAGTTTTTTGTTTCTGCATAAAACGGATCGGTAATATTTGTATAATCGTGTCCAGCTTGGTATTTTGGAAGTAAAATTTGTTTTTCTTTCTCAGTGAACATTTTTGCATTACCGATATAGCGTTCTTCCATCGGCGTTGTTCCACGTTCTAAGAAACTTTTACCACGCATTCCCTCTGGCATCACACTCGCAACACTGTTTAACATCGATTTAAATACTTTTGGCATTTTATTGAACATTGCTAAAGAGTTAGGTTCGTTGTAAATATTATATCCGCCAAAAAGTTCATCCGCTCCTTCACCAGATAATGCAACGGTTACTTGTTTGCGAGCTTCTCTGGATAAGAAATAAAGCGGAATAGCAGCTGGATCAGCAAGCGGATCATCCATATGCCACACGATTTTTGGTAATTCTTTCATGTATTCTTCCGGAGAAATAACATAGCTAATATTTTCTACGCCAAGTTTATCAGCAGTTTCTTTTGCTACATCAATTTCACTAAATCCATCCCGCTCAAATCCAACTGAAAATGTTTTAATAGCTGGGTGGTACTCTTTGGCAATCGCAGCAATAATGGAAGAATCAATTCCACCAGATAAAAACGAGCCTACAGGAACATCAGAGCGCATATGCATTTTAACAGAATCATACATTACATCACGGATTTCTTTCACCCATGCGTCTTCAGATTTTGTCACTGGTGCAAAAGCTGCTTTCCAATATGTAGTTATTTCCATTGGTTCGCCTATTTTTTTGATGAATTGATGACCTGGTTCCAAACGCTTTACATTTTTTGTTAAAGAATCTGGTTCTGGAACGAATTGGTAAGTCATGTAATTTTGCAAGGAAATTTCATCTAATTCCTTTTCTTTTAAAGCATGAAGAATGGATTTTTTTTCTGAGCCCATATAAAGCTTGCCATCTTCTTCTGCATAGAAAAATGGTTTTATACCAAATGGATCACGTGCGCCGTATACAAGTTCTTCTTGTTTATCCCAAATAACAAAGCCAAACATCCCACGAAGACGTTCTGCGGTTTTTTCTTTATATTTTGCATACGTAGCAATAATTACTTCTGTATCACTCTCTGTTTCAAATGTCATTCCCTCTGCAATTAATTGCTCGCGGAGTTCAACATAGTTATAAATTTCTCCATTAAAAATAATCCAATAACGTTCATTTTCATACGTTAGCGGTTGATGACCGTTTTCTACATCAATAATACTTAAACGGCGGAAACCAAATTGCACGTGGTCATCTGTGAAATAACCTTCATCATCCGGTCCACGGTGCGTTATCATACTGTTCATTTGTCTAAAGGTTTCTTTATCAGCGCCAGTAATTTCTGTAATGCGGTCATGTACGCATCCTACAAATCCACACATGGTAACATTTCTCCTCTATATACATAATCATTTTTTCTTTTTTTCACAACGTCTATCATATCATAACTAGACTTCCTTTGCACTGTTTAGGAAGGAAAAACCGAACACTCTTAAAAGAAATGTTCGGTATCTTTTATTTTGCTACTAATTTTTGTAATGCTTCTGCTTTATCTGTTCTTTCCCAAGGTAAATCCAAATCACTACGTCCAAAATGTCCAAAAGCCGCTGTTTGACGATAAATCGGACGACGTAAATCAAGCATGTGAATAATACCAGCTGGGCGTAAATCAAATAATGCATTTACTCCATCGATTAACTCTTGTTCCGAAAATTCACTAGTTCCATATGTGTCAATCGAAATCGATACTGGACGAGCCACACCAATAGCATAAGCAAGCTGTACTTCCACTTTTTTAGCTAGTCCCGCAGCAACGATATTTTTAGCAACATATCTAGCAGCATAAGCACCAGAACGATCTACTTTAGTCGGATCTTTTCCAGAAAATGCCCCGCCACCATGTCGCGCATAGCCGCCGTAAGTATCAACAATGATTTTACGACCAGTTAAGCCAGCATCTCCAAGGGGGCCACCAATTACAAAACGACCAGTTGGATTGATAAAGTATTTCGTGTCTTCATCTAAGAAAGAAGCATCAATCACTTCTGGGAAAAGATATGTGTGCAAATCTTTAGCAATTTGTTCTTGTGTAATATCGGGATGATGTTGTGTCGAAACAACAATCGTATCAATTCGAACAGGTCTATTTAATTCATCATATTCAACAGTTACTTGTGTTTTAGCATCAGGACGTAAATAATCCAGTTTTTTTGATTTGCGTAGTTCGGTTAATTTACGTGCAAGACCATGTGCTAAGAAAATAGGTAATGGCATTAATTCTTCTGTTTCATCAGTAGCAAATCCGAACATTAAGCCTTGGTCTCCTGCACCGATTGCTTCAATAACCGCATCATGTTCCCCGCCGCTTCTTGATTCTAATGCTTCATCTACACCTTGTGCAATATCTGGTGATTGCTCATCAATGGCTGTTAAAACGGCACATGTTTCCGCATCAAAACCATATTTTGCACGCGTATAGCCAATTTCTTTAATTGTATCACGAACAATTTTTGGAATATCTACATAAACAGAAGTCGTAATTTCTCCTGCTACTAAAACAAGTCCAGTTGTCACAGTAGTTTCACAAGCTACACGTGCGTCCGGATCTTTTGAAATAATTGCATCTAAAATTGCATCAGATATTTGATCTGCAATTTTATCTGGATGTCCATCAGAAACCGATTCCGATGTAAATAGATGACGATTTTTAGCCAATTTTATTTTCCTCCTTTAATTCTTTCCAAATAAGCCTCATATAAAAAGCCTTTCTCTATTTAGCACAAAACGCGCACGAATAGAGAAAGGCTATCATTATACCTTTGCTCTCATCGTTCAGGAGATAATACTCCTGCAACAGATTAGCACCTTTCACTTATATGTGTAGGTTGCTGGGCTTCAAAGGGTCAGTCCCTCTACCGCTCTGGATAAGAGATAAATTTTAATTCTAAGCTAGAATACCATAAAGTCCGACTAGATGCAATAACTAATCCGGATATTCCTTTTTTAAAATAGCTCTTTTCATCTCAAACGTTTTTGAATCAATTTTTTCTTATCATTATTTCCAACCTGTGTTATGATAGATGGATAAAAAGATGTTTTTATTTATTAAAGGAGATTGTATCTATGAGTTTAATTCCGTTATCCTCGATTATTTTTCTTGGCTTTTTAGCAGCTGTTTGTTTATTTGATTTTGTCCTTCGTTGGTACTGGTTTAAATATTTTTTAGCCGCAATGGGGTTGATTGCAAGTGGTGTCGTGTTCTTCATTAGTTTTTATGGTGGAGGAATGGCCCAAACAGAAATAGCCATCGCGATTTTCATTGGAGCTTTTGGTGAATATATTGTTTCATTAATTATTAGTCTCATTCGTTTTATCGTTAGAAAATCAAATAAACCTAAACAAAAAAAAGCAAAGACCGCATAAAAAACTAGTTCTGGTAAATTATTTCTTTTACTGGAACTAGTTTTTTTATTGCCTTCACTAAAATATTTTGTTCATGAAAAGCAATTATATTTCGTAATAAAGAAGATTTCTACTATCCCAAGTTATTATGTATCTAACTTTCTTTTGTATTAATTATTTTCATTTACTGTTTCCAGTGCTGCTTTAATAACGTTACTGGATGCGATCAAATCAGCCTTTTCTTCTTCTGTAAGTGGTGGTTTTAAAATACTTGTAACACCCTCACTGCCAATAATTGCTGGTTGACCAATATAAATTTCCATCTCTTTTGAAAAGACAGCTAGTGGGAAAACTTGTTTGGCATTAGATAAAACAGCGTCTACAATTTGCGCTGTAGCTGTTGCAATACCAAAGCTAGTCCATCCTTTACCTGTTAAAATATTCCATCCTCCGCCACGGACACTTTGCTTTAAGGAAGCTAAATCAAGTGGTTTATTTGTTTGGTAATCTAAAAGAGGAACACCACCAATCCTTACTGTTGACCAAGCAACAAATTGCGACTCCCCATGTTCACCAAGTACATAACCGTCCACACTTTTTGGGTTGATATTAAGCACCTCACCAACAACTCTTCGCATTCTTGCGGTATCAAGAGATGTGCCTGTACCAAACACACGAGAATGATTAAAACCAGATAACTTTTGAATAAGTGCTGTAATAACATCACAAGGGTTCGTAATATTTATAAAAATCCCATTGAATCCAGTTGCTAAAATTTTGGGAATTATCTCTGCTACTGCTTTACTTGTTTCAATTAATTCTTCCATTCGATCTTCTCTTAATAATGTTTCCGGACCAACTGCCATAACAATAATATCCGCATCACTTAAAGCATCAAGATCATTGGGGATAATTTCTGTATAAGAACGAGTCATTGAAGACATATCACGAAGTTCTAACGCCTCACTCATCGCCTTTGTTTCTTGTTTATCAATTAAAACAATTTCATCACAAATCCCCTGCGTCACAAGAGAAAAAGCCACATCGCTTCCAACATGACCAGCGCCAATGATACCAACTTTTCGTTTCAAATAATCCCCTCCCAATTAATTACTTGAATTTAAAGCAATTAACTCATATTTAATAATCGTTTTGTTATTTTCCCAAACTAATTTGCGAGGAATGGCTTCTCCAAGAGTTTCGCCTTCCTTTGTTTTACGAACTATAATAGGAACATCAATCGGATAAATTCGATATCCTTGTTTTTCCAATTCAAAAAAATTATCAGAAATTCTTTTTTCATTTCCTTTTGTGACTATCATTGTGTTTACTTCAAGTGGCATACCCAATTTTTCTCACCTCCAATGCTTTTATCATAGCAGAGTTTACCCCTAATTGACTAGTTTTTGTTGTTTTAAAATCCGCTCTGCTGCTTCTACTATTTTTACCATTCCTGCATCTCGCATAAAAAAACTAAAAGCAGGTCCACAAATAAGTTGACGTAGGTTTCCATTTAAAACAACTGGTCCCCTTGTCTCTAAATAATCTGTTTTAGCTTCTAACTTTTCTACTTTTGTTGTATATACTCGTTTGGTAAAAGTTCGTTCCTTCGAAGTCACAAGATAATCCGCAACAAAATAAAGTTCACCTGGGATAGCACCAGTTTCTTCCATTAATTCTCGTTTAGCCGCTTCCATGTTAGTTTCGCCTTGCTCCCCTTTACCACCAGGAAATTCTAAGCCACGTTTTTTATGTTCGGTAAATAGCCAGCCATCTAAGAAAGTTGGCACTACTAATACGTCATCAGCTTGATAGTTTTGCTTATCAAAATAAATCGTTACATCATTTTGAAGTGCATCTTTATAAGTAAACAAAATCTCACTTCCTTTTCTTTTTTCAAAAATATGGTAAGCTGTAGATAACATGAATTTTAAGGATGAATACTAATGAAAAAAATACTTATCGGAGGAATCCGACTTTATCAAAAATATATTTCGCGTTTCACTCCAGCTACATGTCGGTTTTATCCAACTTGTTCTGCATACGGGATTGAAGCCATTCAGACACATGGAGCACTCAAAGGCAGTTACTTGGCCATTAAGCGAATCTCCAAATGTCATCCCTTCCATAAAGGCGGGCTTGATTTTGTTCCTCCGAAGAAAGATAAAAACACTTCAGATAAACAGTCCAACCATCAATGCGATGCCCATCATCATCATTAATAATAGCACGAATCGCTTTATGGCGGTTCGTTTTTTCTTGCTTTTTTTGAAAGAATACGGTATTATCAACATTGGATTATAAATCGTAATTACTACGATTGACATAGTTTGCAAACAAGAATAATTTCGATTTAGAGGAGTGAATGGATTGAAAAAACGCTATTTTATGATGCTAACGGCCCTTTTATCTACTATATTAATACTTGCGGGTTGTTCATCTGAAAAAGATACAAGCAAGACTAGCAGTGATAAATTAACAGTTTATACAACGGTTTATCCATTGCAATATTTAACGGAACAAATCGGTGGAAAATATGTAGAGGTGAGTAGTATTTATCCTCCTGGTTCAGATGCACATAGTTTTGAACCAACCCAAAAAGATATGATGAAAATTGCCGATAGCGATTTATTTTTCTATATTGGTCTTGGGATGGAAGGTTTTGTGAATAAAGCAGAAAAAACACTTGCTAATGAAAATGTTAGCTTTGTCCCTACTGCTGAAAAATTAGATTTGCCTACTGATCCAGATGCTGCTGAAGAACATAATCATGAAAACGAAGAAGAACACGACCATGAAAGTGAAGAAGAGCATAACCATGGTGATATCAATCCACATGTTTGGTTAAATCCAGTTTATATGGAACAAATGGCAACGCTTGTAAAAGATCGTTTAGTGAAAGAGATGCCTAGTCAAAAAGAAACTTTCGAAAAAAATTATCAAACAGTAGAAGATAATTTAAAACAATTAGATCAAAATTTTAGAACAGTTACTAGTAATGCTAAACAAAAAGATTTTGTCACCGCTCATGCAGCATATAGTTATTGGGAAACCGAATATCAACTACATCAAATTCCAATTGCTGGTGTCTCAACTAGTGATGAACCTTCACAAAAAAAATTACAATCCATTGTAGATAAAATTAATGCTGAACAAATCCCTTACATCATGCTAGAACAAAATACTAATTCTAAAATTGCTGATGTAATTCAACAAGAAACGAATACCAAAACACTAACCTTGCATAATTTAGAAACATTAACACAAAAAGATATAGATCAAAACCGTGATTATCTTTCTATCATGGAAGATAACTTAGCAGCCTTAAAAGAAGGGCTCAATTATTAAAAAAAGGAAATGCCTCGAAATAATAGGCATTTCCTTTTTTAGTTTTCTTTTAATTTATTACGCTGGATTTTGCCAGAAGCTGTTTTTGGCAAACTAGCTACTAATAAAAATTGTTTAGGAATTTTATACCTTGCTAAATTAGTTTGACATATATTTTGCAAGTCTGCTTCATTAAAGTGAGCATCTGCAACAATATATGCAATTGGTACGCTACCCCATTTTGCATCTACTTTTCCAACGACAGCCACTTCTTGCACTGATTCATAACTGCTAATAATTTGCTCTACTTCTGTTGGATAGATATTTTCCCCACCAGAAATAATTAAATCCGAGCGTCTTTCTAATACAAATAAAAATCCCATTTCATCTAAATAACCAATATCACCTGTTTTAAACCAGCCATCAGAAAAGGCTTCTTTCGTCGCCGCTTCATTATGCAAATATCCTGGAGTTATGGATGGACCTTTTAGTAAAATTTCCCCGTCTTCTGCAATTTTCACCTCTGCCGGAAATAGCGCTTTTCCAGAAGAACCAATTTTATTCAGCGCGTCTTTTGGTGAAAGTGTTACAATTTGAGAAGCTGTTTCGGTCATGCCAAATGATTGTACTAATGGAATATTACGCATTTTACAAACTTCTAGAGTCGCTTTGCTTGCAGGCCCTCCACCAAGTAACACAGTACGCAAATTGGGGTGGTAACTTCCATCATAATTACTAAGCAGCCGCTCTAACATCGAAGTAACAACCGAGATTGTCGAAACTTCCCCTGAAAGAAGCATTTTAGTAATTTTCACCTCATCAAAATGTTCTTCTAAATATACTGGAATTCCATATATCATCGAACGCATCATTATAGATAAACCGCTAATATGAAAAATTGGTACCGCGCAAAGCCAGCTATCTTTCTCTGTTAAACCTAAATTCAACACAGATGAAACGGCACTCCACCAATGATTTTCATAAGTTTGGATGACACCTTTTGGATTTCCTGTTGTACCCGAAGTATACATAATCGAAGCCACTTTTGTTAAATCCCAATTAGTCAGAATAACAGGTTTGATATATTCACTTAACTTTATTTCCGTATAACTAATTCCTGATTCTACTTTATCCAAAAATGCATCTGAAATTAGAACTTCTTTTACTTTGGCATTTTCCAATTGGAAAGCAATTTCTTTTTTAGTCAGCCGATTATTAAGAAATAATGTTTCTGCTCCAATTTGTTGTAATGCGTGAATTAGTAAAAAAGTTAGTCGATCATTCTTTCCAAGGATAGCCACCCTATCGCCTTGTCGCACACCTCGAAAAAATAATTTTCCTGCTAACTCCTCTACAGCTTGATATATTTCTTCAAATGTTTCTGCTTTTCCTTCAAAAACGAGCGCGGTCTCTTTAGGAGAAAGCCGCACTCGTTTTTGAAGCCAGTTAGTCATGTCCATTTTTACACCTTCAAATCAAGGGAATTTTGGAAATTGGTCAAAGTCTGGATCGCGTTTTTCTTTAAAGGCATCGCGACCTTCTTTTGCTTCGTCCGTTGTATAATATAAAAGCGTTGCATCTCCAGCTAATTGCTGAATCCCAGCTAAACCATCTGTATCGGCATTGAAAGCAGCTTTGATAAAACGAAGCGCAGTTGGACTTTTTTGTAGCATTTCTTTTGCCCAGGCTACTGTTTCTTTTTCTAAATCTGCTAATGGAACAACGGTATTAATCCAGCCCATGTCCAGTGCTTCTTCTGCACTATATTGACGGCACATAAACCATACTTCTTTCGCTTTCTTATGCCCAATAACACGTGCTAAATAACCAGAACCATATCCAGCATCAAAACTACCCACATTCGGTCCAGTTTGACCAAATTTAGCATTATCTGCAGCAATCGTTAAGTCACACACTAATTGAAGGACGTTTCCTCCACCAATTGACCATCCTGCGACCATTGCAATAACTGGTTTTGGAATAACTCTAATTAAACGTTGTAAATCAAGCACATTTAAGCGTGGGATTTGATCATCACCAACATAGCCACCATGACCACGAACCTTTTGATCTCCACCAGAACAGAATGCTTTTTCACCTTCACCTGTTAAAATAATTACGCCAAGATTAGAATTATCACGAGCTAAATTAAATGCATCAATCATTTCTGTTACTGTTTTTGGTGTAAATGCATTATGTACTTCTGGACGATTAATCGTAATTTTCGCGATTCCTTCATAACTTTCATATTTGATTTCCTCATATACTTTTTCTGTTTGCCAATTAAAACTCATTGTTCTTCCTCCTTTAAATTGCTTTCCAGCCAGTGATTTAACTCACTAAGAAATGTAGTTGGTTGTTCTAAATAAACAGCATGCCCTGCTTGTTTAATGGATTGATGTGTTGCGTACGGTAAGTATTTTATCATCTCATTAGCAATGTTTTCAAATTTTACATCTAGTTCACCAGTAATTAATAAAACTGGAAAAAAGAAATTTGCTAGTTCATCCCAATAAGATGGTTGTTTTCCTGTACCCATTCCTCGCAAACTCATCGCTAAGCCAAGCGGTTTTTGTGATAATCGTTCGTTTCTTACTTTTCTTTGTTCTTCTATTGTTAGTTGTTGTTGGGAAGCAAAAAGTGGTAATTTTTCCCAGTATTGGACAAAAGCTTCGATACCCTTTTGTTCTATTGTTTCTGCTAATTGGTTATCTGCCATCATTCGGCTGGTTCGGTCAGATTCCTGCTCTAAACCAGGGGAACTACTAATTAAAATAAGTCCTTGAACCTTTTCTGGAAAACTTGCTGCAAAACTAGTTGCAACTCGCCCACCCATCGAATAGCCTAACAAGATACATTGCTCAATGTTTAATTGATGCATGATTTCCGCTAAATCTTGGCAAATATGTTCTATTGAATAGCGCTCTAACGCTTTAGGGCTAGCTGTTTTCCCGTGACCAAGTATATCAGGCGCGACAATATCATAATCCTTCTTTAATTTCAAAATAACTTGTTGATAGGTCTCATTAGTTCCAGTAAAACCGTGTAGCATCAATAATACCGGTCTATTTTCGCCACTAAAAAAGGTGGTAACATGATATGTTTGTCCGTTAATTCGCATATTAATCAAGTGCCTTTAAAGCTGTCGCAATTTTGTCCCAAAGCAATTGATGATTTGCCTTATTTTCATGACGATTCGTCTTCACTTCAATAATATCTAAACCTTTGTGGAAATTCGCTTTATCTACTGCTTCTTCTAAAGCATCTATTGACGTTGCTTCATGATAGTCAGCATCATACAAAGCAGCTGCAAAACGAAAATCTAATTCAGTGGAAGTTCCAAAAAGCGTCTCAAAATATTTTGGTTCTTTAGCTTGAGGTAAGAAAGAGAAAATTCCTCCTCCATCATTATTAACTATAATAATTGTTAAGTTCATCTTATATTTCTTCGCCATAAGTAAACCATTCATATCATGATAAAAAGATAAATCACCAATAAGTAAAAACATCGGTTGAAAAACAACACTTGCGCCTAAAGCTGATGAAACTACCCCATCAATACCGTTTGCTCCACGATTAGCCAGCATTTTTATTTTTTTATCAACTTGTGGAAAATACGTATCGACATCACGAATCGGCATACTATTACCGATAAATAAACCGGCTTTATCTGGTAATAATCGCCGTAATTCTGCAACAATTTTCCCTTCTTCTAAGGAGGTTGTATTGGCCATTTCATCCATAACAATTTGGCGAGCAGTGTCATTATACGTAATCCATCTATTCAGCCAATTGACATTTTTTACATCAGCAGGCATATGCTTTTGTAAAACATCTAGCAAGAATCGTTCATCACAGTGAATCATATCTGTTACCGCTTTAATTGGATCTTTCCAAGCAGCACCAGGATCAACAACATAAAAACGGATATTTTTCAGTGCTTCTAACCAATTTTTAAGTGGTTTAGACACTGGCATACTTCCAAAACGGATTACCACTTCTGGAGTCAGCTGAGGTAAAATCTTAGCTTCTTTCATAAATGCATCATATTGGTCAATTACCACATTATCCATTGCACCGTATGAACGTAATCCTGAAAGTGGATCCGCAATAATAGGCCAACCTAGTTTCTTCGCTAAATCAACCAGTGGCTGTTCTATTTCCTTTTTATCAATTGGTCCAACTACGAAGACACCTTTTTTTCCGGTACATTCGCGAATCATTTTTTGAATAGCACTGTCTTCTAAAACTTCATGTGTATAATAAATATGTACATGATGATGTTGTTCCCCTGTTGCAGTATATGGTGACGGCTCTAAAATCGGAACAAGTGGTTCTCGAAGCGGAAAATTATAGTGTACGGGACCACGAGGAGTCTTCATAGCAATATCAACTGCACGACTACCATGCCATTTTGCATAACGAATCATTTCTTCACTATTCTCTGGTAGAGCCATATCTGTAAAATCTTTTACATGTGTACCATACAAATGTAACTGATCCATCGCTTGCGGTGCCCCCACATTTCTTAGCTCATGCGGACGATCGGCAGTAAGAACAATTAATGGGATTTGTGATAAATTCGCTTCTCCAACAGCTGGGAAGTAGTTCGCTGCAGCAGTTCCAGAAGTACAAAGCAGAACAACTGGACGTTTAGATGCTTTCGCAAGACCAAGAGCAAAAAAGCCTGCGGAGCGTTCATCAACATCCACGTAAATTTTCAAAATCGGATGCTCTGCCATCATTAGTGCAAGAGGTGTTGAGCGTGATCCAGGGCTAATAATTGCTTCTTTCACACCAGCCTGTACAAGCTCTTCAATAAAAGCAGCTAAATAATCTGTCAGCACTTGTTCGTGGTTTGTCATTTCTTCATGCCTCCTAGTACGCGTAACATCGGTTGAAATTTAACTTTAGTTTCTTTTAATTCTTCTTTTGGTATAGAATCTCCTACAATCCCACAACCAGCAAATAATATTCCTTGCGAATCCACAATTAAACCAGATCGAATAGCCACAGCAAATTCCCCTTGGCCTTTCAAATCAATCCAACCAATTGGAGCACCGTATAGTCCTCGGTCCATTTCTTCTTTCATTCGAATAATTGCAAGACCCATCTTTTGTGGTAGTCCACCAAGCGCTGGTGTTGGATGGAGTGCTTTTACCATTTCAAGCATAGTTACATCCGGTTTTTTCTTTGCAGTAATATTCATATATAGATGTTGAATATCGCGATTTTTTAATAATACAGGTTGACTGGATAATGATAGACCCGTTGTAAATGGTTTTAAAGTCTCTTCCATCATTTGAACAACATAAGAATGCTCTTGTAAATTTTTTACATCACTTAATAATGCATTTCCAAGTTCCTCATCTTCTTCTTTCGTCATACCACGCTCTGTTGAACCAGCTACACAAGAAGAATAAATCGTATCCTTGTTTACAGCAATTAGTCTCTCTGGGCTTGCTCCAAAGAATACACCAGACCCTTTTTCAATGAGAAAGAAATAACTGTTTTCTTGTGTTTCTAGCATATTTTCCAAAATGATGGCACTATCTACTTGTCGCTGGAAACGAAGCCCCATCCGTCTAGCTAGGACCACTTTTTTTACATCCTCTGAATGGTTGATTAAATCAATAATTTCACTTGCGGTTTCCATAAAATGTTCTTTACCTAGCTCTTTAGAATCAGTTAGCAAAGCCATTTCTGCCTCATTAACTTCTTGATGAATGATTTTTTGCCATTGGTTAAAGACAGCCTCTAATTTGCTCTCCGTGTCATCCGAATAAATAGATAAGTTAACCGTTAAATAGCTTTTGCCATCTTTATTAGTCAACATAAATAATGGTAAGTAAAATAAGCCGTCTTTAAAACTCTGCCATTCTTTTTCTGTATCACGTTCCGGATCAAAAGCAAAACCACCAAAATAAAGGGGACCTGTTGCATCTACGGTTGCATTAGTTACACTTGAACGCAGTCGTTTTTCAATTTTTTCTTGCAGTCCAAGAAAAGCATCTTTTTTCTTTTCTGCCAAAAATTGTTTCGTAACGCCAAAGCCAGTCATTGTTAGTGTCATTTCTGGATTTTGCCAGAAAAATCGTTCACCTTTAAAAGCAGTACCCGCCTTTTTAAATAATTTCACTGGGGACACTAATTCATCAAGTTCTGTTACCCAGCTAAACAGGGCAGGTTCATCTTGGCTTGCGCTACGTTTCGCTTGATTAAATAAATCAAGAGGCAATTTAGTATTCATATGCTTATCTCTCCTTTTACATTCACATCTTCTATTATACCAAAAACCGAGCCAAACTGCTTGATTTGCGTTTTTTCTTCCTTTTCGGCAATAATTATTGACGTGGTTCTAATATTTCCCTAAAATGAATGGTAGACATCTGAAACATATGGAAGTGAAAAAGGAGAGAAAAACATGGGTAAAGCTTCAAAATCTGTACTTACGAAACAAACTGGTTTTCAAAAATGGTGGTCCTTGCTTCGTCCACATACACTAGTTGCTTCATTTGTTCCTGTATTTCTCGGAACTAGTGTCGCAATGAGTTATACCAGTTTTCATTTTACACGTTTTCTTGTCATGTTAGTTGCTTGTTTCTTCATCCAAACATCAGCTAATTTATTCAATGAATACTTTGATTATAAAAAAGGACAAGACGATGAACATTCGGTTGGTAACGGTGGCGCGATTGTTCGTAATGGAATGCGACCAGGTTTTATATTATTCCTTGCAATCTTTTTATACATTTTATCCATCCTTGGTGGCGTATATTTATCAATGGAACTCAATTGGTATGTTGGCTTACTCGGCGCAATTTGCATGCTCGTTGGTTTTTTATACACAGGCGGCCCGTATCCAATTGCCTACACCCCGTTTGGTGAGATTATGGCAGGATTCTTTATGGGAGGAATTATTACTTTTATTTCCTTCTATATCCAAGCAGAATTTATTAGTTCATTTATCGTCTACGTTTCCATCCCGATAATGGTGCTTGTAGGTAACTTACTACTCGCTAATAGTATTCGCGATTTAGACCCGGATAAGAAAAACGGTCGACTCACGTTAGCCATCTTACTTGGACGTAAATGGGCAACTGTCCTCTTTGCTGTTGCTTTTCTTTTTAGCTATGTATTTGAAATTTCTCTTATTTTTACTCAAAATGCGCCGTGGTGGACCTTGCTGATTTTACTTAGTTTGCCAGAAGCAATTCGTGCAGTTAAACGCTTCATCGGTAAATCGTCGCCAATCACGATGATTCCAGCCATGAAGTCCACATCAAAAGCACTCACTATTTTTGGAATTACCCTTGCAATTGCTTATCTGTTAAGTTTATTATCACGAAATCTATTTATGTAAAAAACAGGTTATCATCCCCTATGAGATGATAACCTGTTTTTATTTACTAACAATTGGTACTTGTTGCTTTTTTTGAGCATATTTTGCTAATTCTATTGATAAATCATAACGTAAAAATGGCGTAATTATATATATTCCTTGAAAATGGTCGCAGATAGAATCCATTATTTCGTAGGCCAGCTCCATTCCTTCCTCATTCGCTCTTCCCTTCTCTTCTGCTTCTCGCATGCGCTCTCGAACTTCATCTGTTAGCCTAATTCCCGGAACTTCATTATGAAGAAATTCGGCATTTCGACTTGATAAAAGTGGCATCACACCAATGAAAAGCGGAACAGTAATATTAGCATTTTGAAGTGCTTCTTTTAGTAATTTTATTTTATTTACATCATAAATTGGTTGGGTAATAATATAATCCGCGCCATATTCAACTTTTCTTTCAATCAAACGAACTGCTTTTTCTAAATTCAATACATTAGGATTAAAAGCTGCTCCGACATGAAATCGTGCTTTCTCTTTTAAAGATTTACCAGTATAGGAAATTCCGTCATTAAATTTTTTAATTAATTGTACTAATTCTACGGAGCGTAAATCAAAAACTGAAGAAGCACCTGGGAAATCACCTACTTTGGTCGGATCACCAGTGATTGCTAGTACATCATGCAAACCTAACTTATGAAAACCCATCACATGAGAATGCATTCCAACTAAATTATGATCTCTAGTCGTCAAATGAATTAATGGTTTAATTCCGTGCTCATGTTTTAAAATTGAAGCCAGAGCCATATTACTGATTCGCGGACTTGCAAGGGAATTATCTGAAATAGTAATAGCATCTACCCCTGCTTCATCTAAAGCTTTTGCTCCTTCAAAAAATTTCGTTGTATCAAATGTTCTTGGTGGATCAAGTTCCACTAAAACAGTGAAGCGCTCTTTTACTTTATCTAATAACCGCTCTCCTAATTCCTCATCCACTGCTTCTTCTGGTACTAGTTCTAAAATAGGTCGAACTTCCTTTTCTAAAACAGGTTTAGTTGTTTTTAAGCCATCTCGAAGTGCTTTTATATGGTCTGGTGTCGTTCCACAACATCCACCAATAATCCGTGCTCCTTCTTGTCTAAAAACCTCTCCATAATGCGCAAAATAATCTGTATCTGATTGATAAACTACTTTTCCTTCTTGCATTTCTGGCAAACTTGCATTTGGATAAACGGCTAGATACGCATGCTCATATAGCGGCACTGTTTCAAGAGCACGAGCCATATGATATGGTCCAAGTCGGCAATTAATTCCAACAACATCTGCACCGAGCGTAATTAGTTCCGCTAAAGCATCTGGCAGTTTTTGCCCATTTTGAAGCAAACCAGGTTCATGCATAGAAACATTAGCTACTACTGGTAAGTCTGTCGTTTCTCGTATAATTTTTAAAACGGTCTTTAGTTCATTTAAATCATAGTAAGTTTCCAGTAAAATCGCATCTACCCCATCAAGTAGAAAACAATATAACTGCTCCCGAAAACTACGCTTAATTTCTTCAAGTGGTGCTGCAGGAAGTCGTGCATCAGTAGCACCGTTTATCCCGCCAATTGTTCCAAATATATACGTACCCGTCCCACGTGCAGCTTCTTTCGCTAACCGAATTGCTGCCTGGTTAATTCGCTTCACTTCATCTTCTAAACCATATCTAGCTAATTTGATATAATTAGCGCCATACGTATTTGTTTGAATAATATCTGCTCCTGCGCCAATATAAGCTTTATGAATTGCGACAATATCTTCTGGATGGGATAAATTTAGCTCCTCAAAAGAACGATCTACCCCATAAGAATAAAGTAATGTCCCCATTGCCCCATCTGCAATTAGTACTTTTTCACTTAAATCTTTTCGCAAATTCAATGTGCCACACTTCCCTTCTTCACAAATGAAAGTGCTTGTTTGAAATCAGCAATTAAATCATCCACATTCTCTAATCCCGCTGAGAATCGTAATAAACCGGGCGTAATCCCTTGTGCCAAACGCTCTTTTTCCGGAACAGCCGCATGTGACATTTTTGCCGGATAAGATAAAATACTTTCCACCGCACCTAAACTTACAGAAAATACTGGTAATTCTAGTTGGTTAACAAATTGCCGCACTGCTTCTTCACTTCCAAGGTCAAAAGAGATTACTGCCCCGCCATTTGTGGCTTGCTCCACTTGAATATCATAGCCTGCATGCGTAGGTAATCCAGGATAGTGTACAGCTTGAACTCCCGGCTCCGCATATAAAAATAATGCTATTTTTTCAGCTGTTTCAACACCTACTTTCATCCGTACGGAGAGTGTTTTCAAACCACGAAGTAATAACCAAGCATCTTGTACACCAAGCACTCCCCCTGTTGAATTTTGCAAGAAATAGACTTCCTCCGCTAAACGAGGATTATTGGTAACAATAAGTCCTGCAAGTATATCGCTATGCCCACTAAGAAATTTAGTTGCACTATGAATTACTAAATCCGCACCTAACTCAAGTGGTTTTTGAATTAATGGTGTTAAAAATGTATTATCGACAAAAGTATAGCAACCATTCGCTTTTGCAAGTTTAGCAACAGTTCGAATATCAGTAACATGTAATAATGGATTGGACGGTGTTTCCAGATACACTAATTTCGTATTCGCTTGAAACGCATTAGCAATTTCATCAATATTAGTAGTATCTACAAAGGTATGCGTAATTCCAAATCTCGGTAAAACCTTTTCCACAAACCGAAAAGTCCCTCCATAAACATCTTTTGCAATAATAAAATGATCTCCTTTTGAAAGGGTTAAAAGTGCCGCAGAGACCGCAGCCATTCCACTTGCAAAAGCAAAACCATCTGTCCCTCCTTCTAAGCAAGCAATTGCATCTTCTACTTTATCTCTAGTAGGATTGCCGCTCCTCGCATAATCATATTTATGGTAGTTATCAAAATCATGTTGGTGAAATGTAGACGACAAATGAATAGGCGTATTTAATGCACCTGTTTCTTTATCAATACCTAAACTCGCTTTTATAACAGTGGTGTCTTGATTATATTTATTCCCCATAAGAAACCACCTCTTCCGCCACTTTATCTAGAGCTTGTGCTAAATCCGCAATTAAATCTTCACTTGCTTCAATTCCAACAGAAATTCGTAATAACTTATCTGTTAAACCATAGGAATTTCTTAACTCTATAGGTATATCCGCATGTGTTTGAGTTGTTGGGTATGTAATCAAACTTTCCACCCCGCCTAAACTCTCTGCAAAAGTAAATAACTCCAGCTGTTTTAAAAGTGGTGAAACAAGGGCGGCATCTCGAATAAAGAAACTTATCATACCACCGCGTCCAGGATAACGTACTTCCTCAATAAGAGAATGTGTCTCCAAAAATGCCGCAATTTTTTGCGCATTCTTTTGATGCTGTTTAACTCGTAGTACCAGCGTTTTCAGTCCACGAATCAAAAGCCAACTATCAAATGGTGATAATACTGTCCCTGTTGCATTTAACTGCTGAAAGAAAAAATCTCCCAGTGAATCATCTTTTACAATAACTGCACCTGCTAGTACGTCATTGTGTCCGCCAAGGTATTTTGTCGCACTATGAATCACAATATCTGCCCCAAGATTAAGAGGTTGTTGGATAACTGGTGTATAAAAAGTATTATCCACAATAACAAGCAAATTATATTTCTTTGCCCAATTCGCTACTTTCTCAATATCAGTTTCTTGCATCAAAGGATTAGTTGGTGTTTCAATAAAAATCGCTTTTGTTTCCGGTAGAAGTAATTTTTCTAAATCAGTTAAATTCGCACCATTCCAATAAGAAAAGCCAATATTATACTGCGCACCAAACTGTTCAAAATATCTAAACGTTCCTCCATATAAATCT
The DNA here is from genome assembly GCF_014322765.1 of Listeria immobilis. Lineage (GTDB taxonomy): Bacteria > Bacillota > Bacilli > Lactobacillales > Listeriaceae > Listeria > Listeria immobilis. The sequence continues at coordinate 202,800 of NZ_JAASTZ010000004.1, forward strand.
TGTGAGCTAATAATATGATCCCCTGTTTTAAAAAGTTGGAAAACTAATTGAATAGCACTCATTCCCGAACTCGTTGCAAAAGCATATGTTCCGTTTTCTAAATCTGCAAGTGCTTCTTGCAAAGCCTCTCGCGTTGGGTTTCCCGTTCTAGTATAATCATATCCGGTTGATACTCCAAGATCGGCATGCTGGTAAGCTGTAGAAAAGTAGACTGGCATATTGACAGCACCCGTTCTTTCACACTTTCTATTTCCAATTTGCGCAGTTATTGTCTCTTGTTTCAGCTTTGCCATATTACCTCTCCTCCATTCCTTATTTCTCTAATACTTGATATTCCGCACGTACTTCTTTTGTCGCTTTAATCATATCTTGAAGTGCAGCAATTGTTTCCGGCTCTTTTCTCGTTTTCAAACCACAGTCAGGATTTATCCAAAACTGTTTTGCATCAATAGCACGTAAAGCGCGGTGAATATTACTTTGAATCTCTGCTACTGTTGGTACACGTGGACTATGAATATCATATACGCCAAGCCCGATTTCTTTATCATAAGTCACTTCTTCAAAAGTCGAAATAATTTCCCCATGACTTCTAGATGTTTCAATAGAAATAACATCCGCATCTAAAGCACTTATAGTTTCAATAATATCGTCAAAATCTGAATAACACATATGGGTATGAATTTGTGTATCGTTTTGAACCGAAGTGGTTGTTAATTTAAATGAATAAACGGCATCATTTAAATATTTTTCCCATCTTGCACGTTTTAGTGGCAAGCCTTCACGTAAAGCTGGCTCATCCACTTGAATGACTTTAATACCATTACGCTCTAGTGCTTCTACTTCTTTACGAAGAGCTAAGCCTACTTGGTTAGCGACAGTACTTTCAGGAATATCATCCCGAACAAAACTCCAATTAATAATAGTCACAGGTGCAGTAAGCATTCCTTTCACCGGTCGTTTCGTTAACGACTGCGCATAAACACTTTCTTTCACGGTAATTTCTTCTGTAAAAGCAACATCGCCATAAATTAGTGGTGGTCGAACTGCTCTTGAACCGTAAGATTGAACCCAGCCAAATTTCGTCGCTTGAAAACCTGCTAATTTTTGACCAAAATATTCTACCATATCCGTCCGTTCAAACTCGCCATGAACTAATACATCCAAATCTAAATCTTCTTGAATTTGAATCCACCGAGCTGTTTCCTTTTCAATAAAGGTATTATATTCTGCATCCGTGATATTTCCCTTCAACCATTCTGCACGGGTACTACGAACTTCGGGTGACTGCGGAAAACTACCAATTGTTGTTGTTGGAAATAATGGTAATTGCAACCAAGCATGTTGTAGTTTAATTCGCTCAGCAAATGGTAAATCTCGTTCGACTCGAATATTTTCCAAATTTGCAATTGCCGCTTGAACTTCTAGATTATTTCGATGACTAGATTCATTTAAAGCTAAAACAGCCAATCGAGCTTCTTTTAGTTCTGTTGCCACATGCTCTTTACCTAATGTTAAAGCTTTTGTTAAAACAACTACTTCATCTAATTTCTGATCAGCGAATGATAAACCGCCAAGAATGATTTCATCTAGCTCTGGTTCGCTCCATTTTGTCACTGGTACATGCAATAGCGAATTAGATGGCTGAACAATTAGTTTCCCATCAGTAACATAGTTGGAAATAGTGCTTAATAATTCTAACTTTTCATCTAAATTACTTCGCCAAACATTTCTGCCATCAACCACTCCTGCTGCTAGAAACTTATCTGCTGGAAAACCATATGTTTCTAACGCCTTTAATGACTCCCCGTGATCATGAACAAAATCAATCCCAACTGCTGCAACTGGCAAATTCACTACCTCTTCATAATAATCCAAACTTTCAAAATAAGTTTGTAACTCGATCTTTAAGTTTGGTGTTGCTTTTTGAAACTCTTTATACACTTTTTCAAATAACTGTAGTTCTTCTTTAGCGAAACTTGTTGCTAAATAAGGCTCATCTATTTGTACCCACTCAACCCCAGCAGATTCTAGTTCTGTTAAAATTTCTATATAGGCTGGAATAAATTTATCCACTAATGCTTCAAAACTTTCTGCATTACTACCTTTTCCGAGTTTTAAATACGTAATTGGACCGATAAGAACAGGTTTCCCATCAATACCAAGCTCTTTTTTTGCCTCTTCGTAATAATAAAGGGACCGATTATGCAATACTTTAGGAGTCGCATCCACAAGTTCTGGTACAATGTAGTGATAGTTCGTATTAAACCATTTGGTCATTTCGGAAGCAACTGCCTCACTTTTTCCACGAGCAATATCAAAGTATGTATTTAGTGATACTTTTCCACCATCATGCTGAAATCGTTTTGGAATAATACCAAAAGTTACGCTTGTATCAAGTACTTGATCATAAAAACTAAAATCACCCACTGGAATTAAATCAATTCCTTTTTCTTGTTGTTTTTTTAGTGCGTGTAATCTCAAAGTTTTTGTTTCAGCTAGTAATTCTTGCTCTGTAATTAATCCATTCCAAAATTTTTCTAACGCACGTTTCCATTCGCGCTTCTCTCCAAGTCGCGGATACCCCAAATTTGAACTAATCGCCTTTACCATAACTTATCACCCTATCCTTTATTTTTTTGCCAACGAAAAAACCTCCCTAGAGAACTAGAGAGGTTTGGAAGTTTCGATACACAAATACAATGAAACTTTTTAAGTCTCTCTTATCTCTCGAAGCATCACACTTCGCAGGATTTAGCACCTTTTCAACGAATTGAAAGGTTGCTGGGTTTCAACGGGCCAGTCCCTCTACCACTCATAATAAGAGTAATTTATTTAGTTTTTTATTACTTAAATTAGATTGAAGTTATCATACCACTTACAACTAAAAGCTGTCAATCATTAAATTTCGATTTTCTTTTTTATAGTCTCTTTATGTGCTCCCAAAGCTAACAACAAACAGCCAATTAGAAGGAGTCCGGCAACTACAAAATAAAATATTTGATTTCCAAAAACACCAATCATAATTCCTGTAGCGCTTGGTCCAATAATACTCCCTAAGCTAAAGCACATCCCCACCAAAATATTTCCAGCTGGAAGTAACTCAAGCGGAGTCAAATCAGTCATGTATGATAGTCCCAGTGAGTAAAGTGATCCTAATAATATCCCCAAAACAAAGAAAAAAATCACATACATTACAGGAATTTTAACAAAAGCTGTTAAGACAAATACTATAGCACCCGTTCCCGTCAAAAGTGGTAACACTCGACCTCGACCAAATTTATCACTAATAATCCCAATCGGCACTTGAAAAATAATCGTTCCAACTGAGAAGGATGAAATCACTATCGCTATCATCATCGTATCTAAACCATCACGTAAACCTACAATAGGAAATGTTGCATTAAGTCCTGTCTCCAATATGCCATATAAAAATGGAGGAATCATCGCAACCCAAGCTAGTTTAAAAACATCAGAAAATCGTTTTAAACTACCCCAAAAAGAAATTTTTCGAATATCTGCCTTCTCTCCAACAAAATCATTCCTAAGAAACCAAACAAATATCCAGGCAATCAATACCAAAACACCAGAAAGAAAGAACGGTAAATTCACATTAATTTCTGCTAAGTTAACTAATTGCGGACCTATCGCAAATCCTAATGAAAAAAATAATCCATATAGAGCCATATTCCGCCCACGCTTACTAGGATCACTCATTGCTCCAATCCACGTCTGTGAAGAAAAATGTAACATATGGTCTCCCACCCCAATTAATAATCGTAGCACAAACCAAAAGTACAAATTAAACCAGACTGGGAAAATTAGCATTGCAATGGCAACTAGCCCTCCACCAACTAATATAATCGGCTTATAACCATACTTATGCAATGGTGCTTCAATAAATGGTGAAATAAGTAAAACACCTAAATAAATTCCTGTAGCATGAAAACCATTTATTGAAGCGCTAACACCCTTACCTTCTAAAATGATAGCAATCAGTGGTAATAGTACCCCTTGCGACAATCCAGAGATGGCAACAACCATTGTTAATATCCAAAATTTCCCTTTAGAACTCATAAACAGCCTCCGAAATTTTAATAAATAAAAAACAATGTCGAAATTCGACATTGTTTTTTGGATGACCCGTACGGGAATCGAACCCGTGTTACCGCCGTGAAAGGGCGGTGTCTTAACCGCTTGACCAACGGGCCATATCTGGCGGAGAAGGAGGGATTTGAACCCTCGCGCCGCGCGAGCGACCTACACCCTTAGCAGGGGCGCCTCTTCAGCCACTTGAGTACTTCCCCAGATATAAAGATTCTATTCTTTTTGAAAGAATAACTCCACAGGCAGGACTCGAACCTGCGACCGATCGGTTAACAGCCGATTGCTCTACCAACTGAGCTACTGTGGAATAAAATGGGCCTAAATGGACTCGAACCATCGACCTCACGCTTATCAGGCGTGCGCTCTAACCAGCTGAGCTATAGGCCCTCAGTAAAACTAGATTCATGGTAAAAAGCGGGTGATGGGAATCGAACCCACGACAACAGCTTGGAAGGCTGTAGTTTTACCACTAAACTACACCCGCATAATAATAAGTTTTAAAAACAAAGGGCGGATAATGGGAATCGAACCCACGAATGCCTGAACCACAATCAGGTGCGTTAACCACTTCGCCATATCCGCCATAAGGCAAAAATGTTTTAAAAAGAATGGCTTGGGACAGAATCGAACTGCCGACACCTTGAGCTTCAATCAAGTGCTCTACCAACTGAGCTACCAAGCCATAATGGCGGTCCCGACGGGATTTGAACCCGCGATCTCCTGCGTGACAGGCAGGCATGTTAACCCCTACACCACGGAACCACTATTGCGGGGGCAGGATTTGAACCTACGACCTTCGGGTTATGAGCCCGACGAGCTACCAGACTGCTCCACCCCGCGACAATAATATTAAATTTAGTCCACATATCACAAGTGAAAAAAACGGAGGAAGAGGGATTCGAACCCCCGCGCGGTATTACCCGCCTGTCGGTTTTCAAGACCGATCCCTTCAGCCAGACTTGGGTATTCCTCCATGATAATAATAAAGTGACAAGTGGACCTTGCAGGACTCGAACCTGCGACCGGACGGTTATGAGCCGTCTGCTCTAACCAACTGAGCTAAAGGTCCAAGATTGAAAATAGCGGCGGAGGGAATCGAACCCACGACCTCTCGGGTATGAACCGAACGCTCTAGCCAGCTGAGCTACGCCGCCATAATAATAAGGCTACCATTTTCTTTCTAATAATGTGGATTAAATATGAATCAAGTGGAGCCTAGCGGGATCGAACCGCTGACCTCCTGCGTGCAAAGCAGGCGCTCTCCCAGCTGAGCTAAGGCCCCATTATA
>NZ_JAASTZ010000005.1 GCF_014322765.1 Listeria immobilis
TTCTTGGGCTGAATTTGTTTCTTTTTCTTGGACATCGAAGGTCGTCCTTTCTGTTTTGGTGAAAGACCTTCGATGCCTTCTCGCAGAAATTTTTGGTGCCAACTTTGAAGTAAATCCCCTGAAGGCAAACCATACTGCAAGGCAACATCCAGGTAAGAGTCACCGCTATTTAAGTAATAGTGTATGACATTTTGCTTGAATTGGGAAGTGTAATGTTGTTTCGTTCTTCGCCTTTGTAATGCTTCAAACCCCCGTTTCTCTACAATCTTCACCCATTTTCTAACCATAGAAAAATCTGGCATTCCAAAGCGCTGAGCGAGTGTGCCATAACCACCTTCGCCATTTTGGTAAGCTTCCACTACTTTTCTCTTGAATCCATCATCATATTTAGCCAATTAAAATACGCCTCCAAAGTTAGATTTTTTGGTCTAACTTTGGGGGCGCACTACACATGTTTAACTGATTTTCTGGCTTTTATTTTATTGAATAACTAAATTACTTGCTACTTTTTTAGATTCTTCCATCAAGCTTTCAATAATATCTTTTGTTGAGCGAATCTCTGTTAACATTCCACAAATTTGACCGGCCATCACAGAACCATTTTCTACATCGCCTTCGTGAACTGCTTTTCTAAGGGAACCAAGTGTGAGTTCCTCTAATTTATCTCTAGAAGCATTTTCATTTTCTAGCTCCACATATTTTTTAATCATTGGGTTTTTAATACTTCTAACTGGAGCACCATTGCGTCGACCTGTCACGGTTGTATCCGTATCACTCGCGTCAAGAACTGCTTGTTTAAAGCTTGCTGGTACCGGGCATTCTTCTGCAACAAGGAAAAGTGTACCAATTTGCACACCACTTGCACCTAGCGCATAAACGGCTGCCATTCCGTGCCCATCAGCAATTCCGCCTGCTGCAATAACAGGAATATTCACTGCTTCCACCACTTGACGAACCAGTGCCATTGTTGTCGTTTCACCAACATGTCCGCCTGCTTCCGTGCCTTCTGCTACGACTGCATCTACACCAATTTCTTCCATTTTTTTTGCGATTTTTACTGATGGAATTACAGCAATTACTTTAATACCCGCTGCTTTTAGTTTCGGCATAAAAGGTTTTGGCGTGCCGGCACCCGTTGTAACAACACGAACACCTTCCTCAATAATTACATCAACAAGTTCTGGGCAATTAGGCATCATTAGCATAATATTTACTGCAAATGGCTTTGATGTTTTTTCTTTACATAATCGAATTTGTTCCCGTAACGCATCAGCAGACATACCACCAGATGCGATAATTCCTAGACCTCCCGCATTTGATACAGCTGAAGCTAATTCATAAGTAGCAATTTGAGCCATTGCCCCTTGTAAAATTGGATATTTAATTTCTAGCATTGTTGTTAAATTCATTTTCTTTTCTCCTCTCTATTTTTACGCTAATTCTTTAGCAGGTTGTTTTTTCTCACGTAATTTATAAACAATATTAATGAATAGTCCTACTGCTGCGAGTGCAATTGCAATATAAAATGCTTGCGTAAAGTCGCCACCATTTTGACCAGCAATTTGCGCAGCCATTTTTGGTGCAAAGAAAGCAGCCGTAGAATAACCAATAAAGACAATTCCGTAATTGACACCTTGATTTTTTGGACCATAGTTTTCCATAACGATGGATGGGAAGACACCCATTGTTCCACCAAAGCATAAGCCAAGACCAATAATTCCAATTACGAAACCTGCAACTGATTGAAGTGTAGCAAGTGCTAATAACGATAATGCAATTACTGTATAAATAATCATTAACGTATTAGATCTTCCTAAGCGGTCCGAAACAGCACCCCAAACAACACGTCCTAAACAATTGCTTAATGAATAAATACTTACGTACGCTGCTGCTGATGCCGCTGTTAATCCAAACATATTTTGACCAATTAAAGAAGCATTAGAAGCTATCATTAATCCTGAGAAGGCGCCGATACCGAGCATTAACAAAATTAAGTAAAAAGTAACTGTACGAATCATTCCAGTCCAAGGAACATTTACCATTCCAGCTGAGTTTCCTGCTGGTGGAGTCCAACCTTTTGGCGCATAGCCAGCTGGAGCAACTCGAATTAGAAAACTACAAACAATAACTACAGCGATATAAACTGCCCCCATAATTTTGAATGCTGTCATTACATTATATGTTTCAATTAAATGGTTAGCAATTGGCGCTGCGATAATAGTTGCCCCGCCCATGCCGGCAGTAATAAGTCCAGAAGCAAGACCACGTTTATCCGGGAAAAGACGAATGGTATTACTAAGACATCCAGAATATGCAAATCCTTGTCCCAATCCTGCTAGTACACCATAAGATAAATAAAGCATCGTGGTAGAAGTTGCAAAACCAGTTAAAGCAAAACCTAATCCAAATAATATTCCACCTATCAAAATAGCCCATTTTGCTTTTCCTTTATCTGTTAAAATACCACCTAATATAGTAGGTATCGGACCAATTGCTGCATTAATCGTAAATGCCATCATCACTTGTGGTATCGTCCATCCATGAGCTGCACTAAGCGGACCTGCAAATACACTAAAAGCATATACAGCGCCTGTACATAAAAGCACCCCAACAGAACCAATTAAAACTCCCCAACGATTTATTTCTTTTGTCATACTTTTACTCCCTTTCCTGTTTGTTTTTCAATGATTGTTTTTAAACCGCCCCATTTTTCGTTAAAAATACCACTATCCATTATTTTTAAGTCCGTTGCAATAATCGGTTCAAACTCCATTTGTCCAAGAACATCTTTTTCTAAGTCAATACCTGGCGCAATTTCAATTAGAACCATTTTGCCATTTTCTAAGCGGAATACAGCTCTTTCTGTTACATACAAAATTGTTTGACCTGTCGTTGAAGCATATTCTCCACTAAATGTGATTTGCTGAACTTGTTTAATAAACTTTTTAGCCTTACCTTCTTGTAAAATCTCTAATTTCCCGTCACTCACACGAGTTTTTAGTCCTCCAGCTGTAAATGTCCCAGCAAAAATTAGTTTCTTCGCTGATTGGGAAATATTAATAAAACCACCACAGCCAGCTACTCTCGTTCCAAATTTACTTACATTAACATTACCAGATTCATCCGTTTGAGCTAAACCAAGCACTGATAAATCAAGCCCTCCACCATCATAGAAATCAAATTGGGAGTGATGATCGACTATTGCTTCACTATTGTATGCATGTCCAAAATCTGCTAGTCCAGCTGGAACTCCTCCAACAGATCCTGCTTCAGTAGTTAATATCAATTGATCACTAACACCTTCTTCAGCTGCTACTGTAGATACATTTACTGGAATCCCTACGCCTAAATTAAGAATAGTTTGCGGTTCAAGTTCTGCCGCAGAACGTCTAGCAATTACTTTACGATCATCCAGTTCCAGTGGTGCAATATCTCCAAGTGGCACTTGAATATGACCAGAAAAAGCTGGATTATATTGTGTATTTTCAGTTTGGAAATGATTTTCTGGTTTGGAAATAATCACATGATCTACTAAAATACCTGGTACACGAACATCTTTTGGATTTAAGGAACCTTTTTTAGCAACTGATTCCACTTGTGCGATTACAATTCCGCCAGAGTTTCGAACTGCCTGAGCAATTGGTAACACTTCCATATGTAACCCTTCTTTTTCCAATGTTAAATTACCAAATTCGTCTGCAACTGTTCCACGAATAAGCGCAACTTGAATAGGGAAACTTGGATAGTATAACCATTCTTCTCCGTGAATAGTAAGTACCTCAACTAAATCATCTTTGGAACTTGCTGACATTTTCGCTCCTTCAATGCGCGGATCCACAAATGTCCCCATTCCGATTTTTGTAATAACACCTGGTCGTTTTGCTGCGATTTCACGATAAAGCTGCGTGATAACCCCTTGAGGTAAATTGTAAGCTTCACATTTGTCTTCCTCAATTAATTTTGCCATTTTTGGAGAAGCAAGCGCAATACCACCAATCCAGCGTTTAATCAATCCTTCATGACCCCAGTGGCTCATGCCTTTTTCCCGGCGATCTCCTAAGGCACTTGCATGCATTACGGTTAAATTGCGCGGTGCCCCTTCTTCTAAAAAGCGTTTTTCGACTGCAATAGCCATTTCTTCATTGACACAAGATAAACCGAAACCGCTTAATGCTACTGTATCCCCATCTTTTATTAATTTTGCTGCTTCACTTGCTTTTATTACTTTTGACAAATTCTTCACTCCTTCTTGTTCAATTGTTCACATAAATTTGTAATGAATCACATTTTCTTATAAAGCAACTTTCATGCCAAAATGATAAATGGCTAGTTAACAGCATTTTAATTTATCCCTTTATCCCGTCGTCGCAAAAAAACGACAATATTTCAGTTGATATAAAATGAAACGTCGTTAAATAACAACAAAAAAAGTCCCATCCTTTTACAGATGAAACTTTCCTATTGATCAAGAAATTTTAGTTTCCGATATAATACAGAACGGTGAATGCCTAATACATTAGCTGCTTTTGTGACATTTCCATCACTTTCTTCCAATACTCGCATAATAAAGTGCTTTTCAACATCTTGCAAATAATCTTTTAAGGATAGCGATTCGTTCTTCGTTTGCTCTTTAAAATATAAATCCAGAGCAAAATCGTCCATTGACTCTATTTCAACTTCTTTTGCACCAGACATAACGACTAATCGTTCAATTTGATTCCTAAGTTCTCGGACATTTCCCGGCCATTCGTAAGATAATAGCTCTTTTGTTTTATCACCACTTAATTGAAAGTCTTTTTGATATTTTTGATTGAATTTTAGAATAAACTGTCGTGCTAATCCAATAATATCTTGTGGTCGTTCTCTAAGAGCTGGAATATGGACAGGTACGACATTAATCCGATAATATAAGTCCCGCCGAAAAGTTCCATTCTCTACCATTTCACCTAAATTACGGTTTGTAGCTGAGATAAGACGGAAATGGCGCTTAGTTTCTTTGGTAGAACCGAGCCTTCTCACTTCTCCGGTTTCAAGAACTCGTAACATTTTCGCTTGGAGTTCTAATGGCATCTCTGAAATTTCATCTAAAAATAGCGTACCTCCATCTGCAAGTTCAAGCATTCCGGGTTTTTCAATATCCGCTCCTGTAAATGAGCCTTTTTCGTGACCAAATAATTCAGACTCAAATAATGCTTCCGGAATCGCTGCACAGTTAATAGAAATAAACGGACCAGCTGATTGTTCGCTTTTCTCATGAATATAGCGTGACAAGACTTCCTTACCAGTACCAGATTCACCATATAATAGTATCTTACTATCAAATGGGGCTATTTGATTGCAAACACGAACAATTTGTTTCATCGCAACACTTTCTGCTACCACAATTGTTCCTTCTTGCTCTTTATATTCTTCCAAAAGAAGGGATTCTTTATTATCCGAGAGCGCTTCACCGCGCCATGTTTTAAAACTATCTGGTTGTGTTTCATCCGACATTGTTACAACTAAATGCACCGTCCCATCTGGGTAGAGAATCGGTGTCGAGGTAGAACGGATGCTAAAGCCTTTGTTAGTATTAATTACTTTGGTTTTCTTTTGCTTCGTGCGAATTGCTTCAAGTGTGACGGAATCATTATATACACCGTCTTGTACTAGGTCTTTCACATTGCAACGAAGTAATTCTTCCAATGACATTCCAACAGTAAGCGCAGTGAACTTATTAGAAATTAAAATATTTCCATCTGCGTCTGTTACAAAAAGCGTTGTTGGCATATCTCTATTTAATTCTCCAAATGACTGTACTCCCAGCAAGTTATCCATTAAGTCAAACATTAATAGCTCATCCTTTTGGACTAGTTTCCTAGTTATTTGCTCATCATTACACAATCTATTATAACATAGCTAGCTTATTTGATGTACTCGTTTTTTTGCGACAAAGTTAGTTAGTAGCACTGTTTTATGACAGCTATCGACACAATTAGACCTCTTTTAATTTAAAAACAGCCAAATTTTGTTATAGTTTGTTTATTTATAACGCACTTCATAAAAAAGCAACCTCTAAAATAGACGTTGCAAAAATAGGTTATATCATTTATCAAAAAATCCACACTAGAAAATAATTTCTAGTGTGGATTTCTACTTTTTAGTAAGCAGTCCAACCAGCGTCCGCAGTAATAACTGTCCCATTCACAAAACTTGAATCATCGGAAGCTAAAAATAAAGCCACTTTGGCAATTTCAGATGCATCACCAGCACGCGGATTTGTCCCCATTCCAATCATTGCTCGCTCTTGTCCGAATTGGTCTGGTGCATAGATAGTAGTTCCGATATTAGTATTGACTGCTCCTGGTGCAATAGCATTACAACGAATATTTTTATTTGCATATTGGAACCCTACATTTTTTGTAAAACCAACTACAGCATGTTTAGAAGCAGTATATGCAGCACCAGCTCGTGAGCCAAATAGACCTCCTGCTGATGCAATGTTTACGATAATCCCTTGCCCTTTCTCTTCAAAGATGTGTAATGCTTTACGAGTTGCACGCATTACACCAGTAGTATTAATAGCAAAAACTTTATCCCAAAGTTCATCTGTTAATTCTCCAGCTGGAACAAAATTATCCATAATCCCAGCATTATTAACCAAAATATCTAATGTTCCATATTTCTCAACAGCTTGATCAATCATATTTTGTACATCTTTTTCGCTTGTTACATTGGCTACAACCGCCAACGCAGAACTCTTCTCATTTTCAATTAAATCCACTGTTTTTTGAGCTGCTTCTAAGTTTAAATCTGCAACAACCACATTCGCACCTTCTTTTGCAAAAAGGAGTGCAATCTGTTGCCCCATTCCTGAAGCTGCCCCTGTTACTACTGCGACTTTCCCATTCAATTTCCCCATTGTTATTTCCTCCTTCATTTTTATTGCGCTAAAAAGGAAAACTAGCATCCTTCTCGCTTTCATTATAATCCCGAAGTTAAACGCTTTCAATATGTAAAAGAAGCCACTTTTGTTGATTAAACAACACTTTTACGTTATATGTATAGTAATAGAAAAAAATCTTACGTTGGGGGTTCAAAATGTATGGATAGACGCGTAAAAAAAACGAAACAAGCACTCAACCAAGCTCTCCTCACCCTTCTCAATCATAAGACTTTTAAACAAATTACTATTACAGATATTGTTCAAGAAGCAGATGTTAATAGAGGTACTTTTTACAAACATTACCATGAAAAAGAGGATTTACTGGATAATATTATTCAAGATGTCTTAGCTGATTTAAAAAATGCTTATCGTGATCCCTATTTGCAAACCAACCATTTCTCTATTCAAACGCTTACCCCATCAATGATAAAAATCTTTGATCATGTTTATAATCATCAAGCTTTTTATAAGCAAGTTATTAATTCTTCTATCAGCTATCATTTTCAAAATCAAATTTGCGAAGTGATTCGCGAATTAGTTTTAGATGAGTCTAACAGTTTTATAACTACTACTAACGCCGAGCCTTTACTCCTGGCAACGTACCAAGCACATGCAATTTTTGGAATGATTGTTTTTTGGGTAGAAGAAGGTTTTAAGCATTCACCTAAATACATGTCTGAACAACTACTCCTCATCATCCATGCTAAAGAGCAAATTATTTGATTCTTACATAATTGTTATATTCTCTTTTAGCTTTGTCACTTGAATCGAGGGCTATAAACCTTACCACTTGTTACAATAAAAACATCAAAGAAAGGTGTGTTAATTATGAATGATCATCGAATTTTAAATGCATTAAGTTATTTTAGTATCTTTTTTGCTCCCATTATTGTCCCTGCATTAATTTGGATTTTTACTAAAACGGATGAAGTAGCTCACCATGCCAAAGTTGCTTTATTAACACATATTATCCCAACTATTGCAGCGGTAATATGTTTCTCTAGTATTTTTATTACTTCATTTACTAACATAGGCATTTTAAGCAATCTATCCTTGATGGTTACTGCTGGCTTATTCTTTATAACAATAATCGCAACACTTGGTTTATTTATTTTTAATATTGTTCGCGGCATCCAGATATTGGTAACAAAAACAGAAGAAGATGTTTGGATCTAATAAAAAAGCTATCCTAAAAAAATTTAGGATAGCTTTTCCATTTTATCTATACGTTTTGTTTGTTCTTCTTAGTAAGAATAATGCGAGTACACTTACAACCAATCCAGTGAAAATGATTTCATAAGGAAATTCATCTCCTGTGGAAGGAAGATTCTCAGTTTTTTCCACTTTCGCAGTAGGTTTATTCATTGGTTTTTCTGGGTTTACTGGATCAACTGGGTCTACTTTGATTGGTTGTTTCTCAATATCATAAACAAACGTGATTTTTTGCGGTGTTTCTTTGTATGCACCTATTTTATTGGCAGCATCTTTTACAAGTTTGTAATTCTTAATTACTTTTGCCTCTATTTGATATTTCTTTCCAATAACACCTGTATGAATTTCTTGTTCTGCCAATTTATTTCCTTTGGTATCAATAAATTCCACAGTGATTGTTCCACTAACCATTTTTTTCGTATTTGTTTTCGTTACTTGCAATGGAACTTGTTGATTAAAGGCGATAGAAACATTGACTGGAACAGTATCGAGTTCATAGCCTTTTGGTGCTTTTGTCTCGATTAATTGGTAATCTCCAGGAGCTAAATCTGCTACTTCGATTTTACCATCTTTATCAGTTGTTAGATTTTCTAGAACTGTATTGTCTCCAGCTACTAATTTAAATGTTGCATCAGCAAGTGGGGCTTTTGTTTGACTATCTGTTTTAGTTAAAATAACCGTACCAGTAGTCATTGTATTTGTTTTCGTTACTTGTACTGTTTCCTGTTGATTAAACTCAATTGTGAAGGTAACTGGTGTAGCGTCTAGTTTGTAGCCAGTTGGCGCTTTTGTTTCTACAAATTGATAGTCGCCAGGGGCAAGATCAGCTACTTCGATTTTACCATCTTCGTCAGAAATTAGGCCGTCTTTCACTTTCGTTCCATCCGCCTGTTGTAGTTCAAATTCCGCTCCTGCTAATTTAGCTTCTGAAACGCTATCTTCTTTCGTTAAAACGACACTTCCTGTTGTTTGAGTATTTTCGACTACATAACTTGCGACTGAACCATCTGCTCCAACCGTTACTTCTTTTCCGTTTTTATATTCATCACTAATAATGTAGCCAACTGGCGCTTCCGTTTCAACTAATTTATACTTTCCAGATTGAAGTCCATCAAACAAAATTTTTCCTTCTGAATTAGTTGTTCCTTCTTGTCCCGCTGTTTCACCATCAAGTGTATACAATTGGAATTTGGCACCTGCTAATTTTTTCGTGTTATCCGCTTGGTCTACTTTTGTAACTTCTAGTGAACCAACTGTTGCTATTCCACTACCGCTACCAATCGTAAATGCAGGAGCAACAGATTTAGTTGCTGATTTATACATGGCTGGTAGCGAACCATAATCATTTGCTGCAGCAGTTGCCTGATTGGTAATGATTCCTGACATTAAACTAACTGTGCTATACGTTACTTTAATTGGCGCTGTTGCTTTATAATCCTTAAATTGGATCGTAAAATTAGCATCTGTGTAGGTAATATCATAATATTTAGGATCAATAGTGTCACCTGTTGTACTATTTACTACTTTAAAACTACTTTTCAAAATTTGTGCGCCTGTAGCTCCAGTTGTTAGCGTGTCGATAATAGTTGGGTTTTCTACCGGACGACTTGGATCAATATTTGTAAGCTCTACAGTCCAGTTAACTTTATTTTCAAAAGCAGGATCAATACTCCCAGACTTTAAAATAGCGCTATACACATGACTTGCATAGGTTTGGTAAGAGTAAGTTTTCTCATCTGTACCGTTATCGGAAACTTTTGCTGTATTTGTTACATATTTATAGAAATACCAATTATCATCTGGTTTAGTACTATATTTAACAAACACACGTGATGTATCCAAATTACCGAACTCTAAATGCAGTTTTTTACTTGTTGTTTCTACTTTAGTTGGATAGTTTTTGTCTCCAGATACAGCTAGCGTTCCTGTTGACTTTAAAGGAATAGCTAAATTTAATAGTTCCGAAGTTGAAGCGACATTACGATATTGCAATGATCCTTCCACATAAGATAATCCTGTTGGTATATCATCATCGAAAATCAAATTATCATATGCTTTTGACATTGTGTTTAGAGAAACAATCCAATCAATATTTCCGGTTGTTGAATTATAAGACCCATATTTTCCACCATTTTTCATGATACTTGAGTCCGGAACTATGGATGCACTAACTTCATCTACATACTTGATAATACCTCCATCATAGTAAGAAACAGATGCCTTATTATCGATAGTTTTAGTTACATCATTTAAATCTATATTTGTTACGATGTCCACAACAATTTTCTTATTAGTTACTTTATAATCTCCAATAAGTTGAATATAAAAACCTTTTGGTGTGGTGTCTTTATTAATTGTATAATCTACACCTTCAGTTAGTAGTACACGGTCAGTATTATCTGTATAGGCAAATACATTATAACTTGCTAAGCTTTTTACACCTGTCGAAAATTCATCTGTAATATTTAGATTAGACATAGTGATTCTATCTGCATTAGCGGTAATTTTCCATGACATCGTATTATTAAAGTAATCAATACTTCCCGCTTCTTTTTTCAGTAAATCAGGTTGAATAGCAATAGTAGCATCCGCAGATACACCATTTTCGTCTGTTATTTCATTTTTAATTTTACGATCACTAAAGTCTTTTATTTTAGTAGAATAGGTAATTTGATACGCATTTGTATTTGTGTTTTTATAGGTTAAATTAAAGTTACCATTTGCCGAAATTGCTGATGTTGTCCAATCTGATGACGCATCAGCCGTCCCTATAATAGGTGCCCCCGTGCTTGTGTTAAATGTCACTTTTTTTATTTTAAGTGAATCAGCCACATATTCCACATCGTTATCTGCTAAAACATCTGTAAGTACTGTGGAAGGAGAGATTTCATCTTGGTCGTAGTTAAAATTGATTGTCCAGTCAATACTTTGAGTAGAACCGTTGTACGTTGCTCTTTTCTCTATGTGCTTATAGTTGGTCATTGTTAAGTATACATAGGCAGAACGAGTAGAGAGAACACCAGAATCTCCAATAGTTTGCGCTTGTGTGGAAACATAAGATAGTGACGTATTTGGTTGGTTAATTGTGCGATCATAAGTTACTTGATACCCTTTACCGGCAAGCCCACCATTTAGAGTGATAGTTAATCCGGTTGATGCATAAGTTAATGTATAATCGGTACCTTCTGTTAGTTGCTTTTTCGTTCCAATAAACGTTCCACCAGCACTAACATCACTAGAATACACTTTTATGCTAGTTTGATTGATTGTCGTTGTTCCGCCAGATGAGAAATCTGTTAGTTTTAACTCACCTTTTGCGTCTACTTCTTTAGTTAAATTAAATTTTGCATCAACGCTTATTTTAGTTGGGTTAACTACTCCCGGACTTGCATTCAGACTAACCGTTGTTGGATACGTAACTACAGGAACTACCTCAATTTGGTAAACAGTATCTTTTCCTGCTGTTTTAAAGACAACATCTTGTACAGTTTCTTCTGATGCCGTAAATACTTTAAAAGCAGTACTAATGCTAATATCATATTTCCCTTCTTGAATACCATCTTTTAAAAAGGTAATCGTTAATTCACGTGTAGTTACATCCAATGTCCACTCCGCTTCTGTCGATGGTAAAAAGTCTCCACTTAGATTTTTACTCCCAAAGTTAAAGGAATCTGGTAATACAGTAGTATATGTATCCCCCGCTTTATAATTTTTCCCGGTAAATCCAAAATGCATGTCTAAAACAACACCACTACCATTTTGTATTCGATCAGAAGTTTTAATTTCAGCTCCATTTCCATCTTTTAGAGTTACTTCTTCAAAAATATTATCTGTTATCGCTGCTTTTAAATTATTGTTTGCAACTGCTTTCTTCTCTGGTGCAATCGTTTGTTCTTCTTTTGTTGCTGTTGTTTCTTTGGCAGAAATAGATGTTACTACTTCTTCTTTATCAGTTAGGGTTACGTTATACTCCTTTTCATCTAACGTATAACCTGGCGCTGCTGTTTTTTCTTTCACAACATAATCCCCAGCTGAAAGTGATTCTTCTGTACCGACCCCGTTTGTCTGTATAGAAAGTGTTTTGGTTTCTCCCGTAGCTTTATTTTTAATTTCGAAAGTTGAACCATTCACTTTTTCATTCGTATCTTTATCTTCTTTAGTTATTTCCACACTTGCTTGGGCTGCGTCATCTTCTGTCATCGTTGCTAGAACAGGTGAAACATTTTGAAACACAAGTAATCCAATAACTGTTGCGATAAGTATTTTTTTCCATTGAGTAATTTTTTTCACAGTGCTTTCCTCCTTAAATACAAACTTTTCCTCATATAACATACTGAATTATATCAAGCGACAATCGCCAAAAATGTTCTTTAAGAACCAAAAAACCGGTCGTTTGTGACATTTCAGTGAACAAAAAGCGTTTTTAATATGGGGAAATAAGCTATTTAAACAGGTGATTTACTTGATCCATTCATTTTAAAATATATAAAAATGGCTGTATACCAGTCATCAAACTAATAAACACTTCATTATTATTATTGTTAAAAGCATGAAATATTAGTTTGAATAAATATGTTTAAAATAAACATTTTTTGTCTCCAAGGAGGTAAATTACTCAAAATAAGGCTGTTTTTGACAATTTAGTGGACGAAATTGACTTTTAGAATGAAATATCATCCATTTTTAACGTATTCGAAGGGATTCACTTTCGATTAATACAGCACCATCAACTTCATTTCCAGCTTTTAATAATTCGGCTATCCGTTTTTTATCAATTTTTGGCTCTTGAAGTAAAAAGTATGGTTCTAATAAAGTTTTATTAGTGACCTCTACACTTGCTGGATTTTTTTGAATTTGGATTGTAAAGAGCGAACTTTTCAATTTTCTTATTTCTAATCGTTCCATTTCTGTTTGCAAATAATTTTTTAGCTTTACAGCATTATTTTCCAAGGCTTGTTTTCGTTTTAGTAATCGTTTGCTTTCTATGCCGACTATTTCAGCATCTGCCATCAATTCCTTAATTATTTTAGCAATATTTTCTGCTTTATCATGAAAACCATCAGTAATCGCATCAAGTGTATCCTCAAGCGCCTTGGTTTTATTTTCTTCTAAAAGTTCTTGCACACGTATATAATTCTCTGCTAGCTCATATAATTTCATAATATCCTTCCTTTCTAAAAGAAGAAAAAGCACCAAAAAAAGCGTGTTAGGCTGTGGCACTTTCTCATTTTGCTATTAATTTCCCTTGAATAACCATTCGCCCTTTTTCATAATCTTTCGCAGTATCACAAGTAGAAAGCGTAATAATTCGGTCGTTTTCCGTTACTTCCACATTCAATTGATAGAGCGATTGTTGTTTTATTTTTTGCAAATATTGATCAAAATCAAGTTTGTTTGGAAATTCTGTTTCGATATAATAAAAATCCGTTGTCGTTTCATATACTGCAAAAATTTCTACTTGATAATTTTGCAGTGCAGATTCATAAGAAAAAGTTGGATGTTTCGCTAAAAATTCTTTATCCAAGTATTTTCTTAAATCAGCAAACATCGAGCCATCTTTCATATTATGACCATAAATGATCGTATTTTTATCTAAAAATTCATTGGTATTTCGATAGTCTTTAAAAATACTTCCTGCTCTTGCTTGTTCATTTTTATAATTATGCTGTAAATAATATTCATTATTGGTACTTTGTAAAATCGGATAATCTATTTCTGTTCCTGCTAAAGTAAGCCAGCCAGTCATATCTTTATTAAGTTTTTGCAATGACTTAAGCTCTTCTCTTACTTCACCGTTTACAGTTGTAGTTGTAAACGGTGAAGTATAAACCGCCTTTGCATCATCTAAAATAGTACGATTATGTTTATTTTCATATATTTCTAAACCAATTTTCCATCCTGAAAATAGAAAAATCGCTAAAACAAATAGTGTTATGCCTTTCCTTAAAAACGATTTCGCTTTCATATAAACTAAAACTCCCTTCGCCTTTTCGGAACAATATACTTACCAGTTTCTACATCGTTTAAAATAGTAGCATAAACACCATAAGTTTCCGCAATTAATTCTGTTGTTAAAAGTGCTGTTGGTTGTCCCTTTGCAGTAACCTCACCATCTTTCATAACAATTAATTGGTCGCTATAAGTTAACGCTTGATTTAAATCATGTAACACCATCACAATGGTCAAACCCGCCTCTTTATTTAAACGTTGAATTAACTCCAAAATTTCAAGTTGGTAGTACATATCAAGAAATGTCGTTGGTTCATCTAATAACAAAATGGGCGTTTCCTGAACTAATGCAGTAGCAATAAAAACTCGTTGCCGTTCACCTCCTGAAAGACTATCTACAAGTTTATCCGCCTTATTAATTAACTCTGTCTGAATTAATGCAGATTGAACAGCTAAATCATCTTGCTCATTTCTAGTCATTCGCCAATTTTTATAGGGAAGCCTTCCAAAATAAAGCAGTTCACTTACTGTTATTTCACTTGGCAAAATATTATTTTGATGTACAATGGCAACATTTTGCGCAAAGTCTTTAGCTTTCCATTGAAAAATTGATTTTCCTTCTAATAAAACTTCTCCCACATCTGGTGAAAGTAGACGTGCGAGAATTTCTAACAAGGTCGATTTCCCGCTACCATTTGGACCAACAATTGTGTTAATTTTATTTTTCTGGATAGTAAATGAGACATCTTTTAAAATAGGTTCTGCAGAGTTATAGCCAAAACTAACGCCCTTTACTTCCATAAAAATCACCCTTTCTCATTAAAAAGATTAAGAATGGTCCACCAATGATAAGCATAATTACTGAAGCAGGAATTTCCATTTGTTCAAATAATGTTCTACCCATTGTATCAGCTACCAAAAGTAATAGCGCTCCGAATAAAATCGAAAACGGAACTAATATTTGATAATTCCCACCAACTAGCTTTCTAGCAATATGTGGCACGAGTAAACCAACAAATGCAATAACACCCACGACTGCAGTTGTAATCGAAGCAAGTAAAACAGCAATAAGCGCAAGGAAGATTCTCGTCCGATTTACTGATACGCCAAATCCTCGAGCCATCTTATTTTCAAGTCCTAAAACATTGCACCATTTAGCAAGCACCCATGCGCAAATAAGGCCAACTCCCACATAAATAAATAATGTTTCTACATCTGACCATTTTTTCATTGCCAAACTTGCTGCACTACTAGTGGAATTACTAGAAATAAGTGCCACCTGCGAAGAAAGTGCATCACTCAAGCCTGTAAATACTGCATTAATCGCAATCCCAATAATAATAAACCGAAGCGGATTAAAATCAGAACGATAACTAAATAGAAATACTAAAAAACAAGCAAACGCTCCACCAATAAAAGAAAAAAGTGGTAGCCAAAAATATAATTCCGGTAAAAATAAAATAACTACAAAGCTAAAAAATTTTGCTCCTGCAGAAATTCCAATTACTCCCGCATCAGCAAGCGGATTACGCATCACAGCTTGAAGCAACAACCCTGAAACTGATAAAGCAGCTCCTGCAAGTAAGGCGATAATAATTCGCGGAAATCGCAAATCAATAATTACATCTATCGCCTCATTCCCACCAGTAAATATTCCTTTTACAAACACTGGAAGAGTCATAGATAAACTTCCAGCTTGAATGGCCCAAAGTAACGTCACAATTAATAGTACAGTCACTATTCCAAAATAACTTTTTTGTTTAATTGTCATATAGCATCTTTTCCATTTCTTGAAGTGCAGCTGGTGCATTCAAACTAGCAGTCATCCCAAATAAATTTTCATCTAAATCATAAACACGGTCATTTTTTACTGCATCAAAATGTTTCCAAATATCATTAGTTTTAAATTCCTCATCAAACATTTTTACAACCTCTGTTGGCATTCCATGAGCTGCACGTAATATAATATCCGGACTAGCATTTTGTAAATATTCCGTATTAGATGCTAAATACTCCACTTTTTGATTAGTTATAATATTTTTCCCACCAGCAATTTTGACTAAATCGCCAATATACGCATGTTCCGTCACAACTAAATAACTTCCTGGTACACCCATTAAAATTAAAACAGATGGTTGTTCCTTTTTAGAAACACTTGTTTTCACCTGATTTATTTTAGCGCTTAAATCTTCATTTAACTTTAAGGCTTCCTTTTCTCGGTCAAATTGTTTACCAAGTTTATTAATCTCCATTTTCATCGAATCAATGCTCGTAAAGTCTAAAAAATCAGCTTGCAAATTCGCTCCAGCAAAACCTGCTTTTAAATCAGCTTCTAATGTTTTTGTAGAAAGAACAATATCCGGCTTCAACATTCGAATAACCTCTAAATCAGGCCCCATTGGTGACCCAATTTCCTCCACTTGCGCATATCGCTCAGGTAACTTTTTCGCACTGGTGGGAACCCCGACGAGCGGTAAGTCTAGTTTATTCATAATTTCAGTAATCGCTACTGTAGTCGCAATAATTTTTGGTGATTTTTCTGTTTTTGAAAGTTGTTTTTTAGCAGTCTCCTCTTTACCACACCCTACTAATAAAAGCAGCAGCACACATATAACCATCATCTTTTTCACGTTTATTTCCCCCAGTTATAAAATAAAGCGAGCTAAGCAAAGAATCTCCTCCTCCACCTAACTCGCTATTACCAGTCTTATTAACTTATTCTTTTACGTTTTAAGCGATAAGCTAAATAAAGGAAGGAAACTACAAATAAAGTAATATACCATGTCATACTAGAGCTATCACTTGTTTTAGCGTTTTTCTCTGTTTTATCTTTAGTAACAGATTTTTGAATGTTTTTCGTATCATTAAAATCTGGTTTAGCTAGTTTAGGGCTAGCATTATTAGTCACATTTTCTGTATTTAATAGCTCATTTTTCACAGGTTCTTTCAAAGTCACATTTGTTCCTGTCGTATCTTTAATGGTCGCTTCATTAAGTTTTACTTGAACAATATACTCATGGTCATAAGCAAACCCTGGCATATCTTCAATTAAAACATGGGTTTTCACATCCGTACTTGCTGCTCCATCTTTAACAGGATATTTTACAGTTCTAGTATTCTTATTTATATTCCCAGAAACTACTTCCATATCTTGCCAAACACCATTTTGCTTATACTGGAACGTTTTAATCCAACTACTATTAGTTAAAGTTAGGTAAACATATGGCTGGTTATTTTCCACTTTTATCACAGCCGGTTTCATTATATAACTTTCCATCATAGAAGTTTCCGTCGTTCCATCTTTAAATACATCAAAATCGATTGAATACATATGATTATTTACTAATTTTTTCGGATCCACTTTTACAGGCTTATTTGGTAATGTTGGAGATGTCACTGGTGGATTTGTTGGCTTTGGATCTGGTTTTGTTACAGGTGGCTTTGGTTTTTCTTCTTCTACTATAGGAGGTGTCACATCTACTCCAGGATAAGAACTAGCAGCGACAGCCTTTGTTGTATCAAAAACATAACGGAAATCAGCTTGTCCTTTATAAACAGAACCATTAAAAGGGGCCTCGTAATTAACATGTGCTGCAAGTGGTTGATTTAAATACTCTACTTCGAATTCAATGATTCTTGTATTTGCTGCTCTATCCTCTGAAATTACTTTTACATCTTGTAAAGAGCCAGCTAATTGTGTTTTTAGAGCAGTCACTGTCTTATTGTCATTAATAGTCATCGCTATTGTTTTCTTACCATTTTTCACTTTCAACCAAGCAGGATTCTCAAAATAATTTTGCATACTTGAATTAGCATCATCCTTTGCTTTTTTAGCTACAAAAGGAATCGTATAATTCCCATCTGAAAGTGTCCCTGGTGTTGCTGTAGTTGGCTCTGAAATAACTTTCAAACTACTTGGATTAATGGTCAAATCCACTTGGTACCAGTGATCATAATTAATTGCATCTACTTTAATATGCATATAGGCAAAAATAATCTCATCAAGAGAACTTAGCTTAAATTTCTCCACACGTGTATTATCGGTTGTATTCGAACTAACTGTTTGTACATCTTGATAACTATCCTGATATACTTCCGCTTGGGCAGGTTTTGCTGGACGAGTCCCATCTTTTGAAACCGCCATTGTTTGCCAAAAAGTACTATTAGTAATCGTTAAGTACATATAAGGTTGACCATTTTCCACTTTAATTGTTGCTGTATGATTAATATATTTATCCGCTTCAGAAGATTCTTTTGTTGTCCTTCCAGTATTATCTTTATAAAAATTCACTTGAACCTGGTATTCTCCGCCATCTTTCAGTCTTGAGTCAGCTGCATCAACTGAAAAGCCAGGTATCATTTGAAAAATAAGCATCAACGTTAGTAGTGATCCTAAACCTTTTTTCCATAGTTTCTTCATAGTAATCCCCCTTTTATTTAAAACTAGCTTTCCTTTTAAGTAGAACTAAACCAATTCCTGCTGCAACAAAAATAATTCCATATAAGTACATTTGACTAGAATCACTAGATTTTGGGTTTGCTACTTCTGTTTTTGTTTCACTACTTGATGGTACTTCAGTTGTTTTATCGTTATCTGATGACTTTACTGCAGTTGCAAGTGATTTTGCTGAACTTTCGTCAAAGCGTAATTGAATTTGATACTCATGATGATAATTAAGACCATCATCATCAATGTCTACTTTAATTTTTGCATTCACAGGACTACTTAAACTCGATACTGGAAATTGCACTTTTCTAGTATCATCGGCAGTACTTTTTGAAATTTCGCTAACCGAACTACCTTCTACCCATAATCCTGTAATCCATTTGCTATGATTTATTTGCAAGTTAACGGTAGACTTCCCTCCATTTACCGTTATAGTTGCTGGTTTATCAAAATAGTCATTTGCCATTGATACAGAATCACTATCACCTTGAAGCACCGTATAATTAATCGAATAGTCCCCATCCTTTAGTGCTGCCTGAGCCGTATTCCCACTAGAAAGAAAAGAAAAACTAAACAAAAAAACAAACGCAACCAAAATTACTATCTTCTTCATACTTTTATCTCCCTTCTTTAATAAAAAATATTCGTTATAAAAATCCTCCACAAAATTTGTGAAGTATAAGTGTGTAACTTCATTTGCTAATTACCAGTTTAATTGATAATGATTATCATTGTCAACTGTATTTTCATTTCCTTTTTAAGAAAGCACAAAAAAACCATGGATTTAACTTACATATCCATGGTTTCATTTTATTTATTCTTCATTAGAAAATTGTTCAAACAATAGTTCCCCTTTTAGCGTTAAAGAATAGCGTTTCTCTGTAATCCTATTATTTCGCGCCAAATAACCATTTTCCTCTAACCAATAAAGTGTAAGTAACACCTCATTTTTTGTATATTTCCGAAGTTCTCCAAAATCAATAACCTCTAGCGACATATCATTAATCTTTGTATCTACATTTTTCGCAAAAAGAAGCACTTCTTTTAATAACTTTTTATCCTCTATTATCATTTTAACCCTGCCTTTTTTGTGAATTCACGTTGATAACGTAAAAAGCCGTAGCACAATGCCACGGCTTCTTACAGCGCAATCAAAAGGAGAAATTCACACAATCAAATAAAGGGGGTATTTGTTTGTGATTTATTTCACGGTTATAATATACCATATAAATCACTTTAATTCAATAGTTCACATAGTTATTTTTATATTTCGAAGCTCCTAATCAAATTAAAAGGGTATAAAAGTTTAAGTTAAACTTTTATACCTTTTTAAGAAGCTATACTTACTTAACAAGTTTTTCTAACTCATCAAGTCGTTGAGCAAACACTTTTAATGCATCATCTACTGGATCAGGAGTAGCCATATCGACGCCAGCTTTTTTAAGTACATCGATAGGGAAATCTGAACTTCCCGCTTTCAAAAAGTCAATATATGCCGTTACAGCAGTTTGGCCTTCTGTTAAAATTTTTGCACTAAGCGCTGAAGCTGCCGAAAATCCTGTTGCATATTGGAAAACATAATAATTCATATAGAAATGCGGAATTCGCGACCATTCATAACCAATTTCATTATCATAAACCATGGCCTCACCATAATATTTTTTATTAATATCAAAGTAAGTTTCTGTTAAATAGTCTGCAGTTAATGCCACACCATTTTGATCCGCTTGATGAATTGCATGCTCAAATTCAGCAAACTGTGTCTGACGGAAAACAGTTCCTTTAAATCCATCTAAATAATGATTCAATAAATAAGCACGCACTTTTGGATCCTCATATTTTTTCAACAAGTAATCTGTTAAAAGATTTTCATTAGTTGTTGAAGCCACTTCTGCTAAGAAAATCGAATAATCACCATAAACAAACGGTTGATTTTTTCTAGTATAGTAACTATGCACACTATGACCAAGCTCATGCGCCAGAGTATATACATTATTAATATTATCCTGCCAATTCAATAAAATATAAGGATTTGTACTATATGAACCCGAAGAATAGGCACCACTACGTTTACCTTTGTTTTCCACAACATCAATCCACCGACTATCAAAAGCTTCTTTCAAAATAGTTTGATACTCTTCACCTAGTGGTTTCAACGCCTCTAATACAAGTTCCTTTGCTTCTTCATAAGTGAATTCCAAATTAACATCATCGGAAAGTGGTGTATAAAGATCATACATGTGCAATTCTTCTAATCCTAATAACTCTTTACGAAGTTTCACATAACGATGAAGCAAATTAGCATTTTCATTTACAGATTTAAGCAAGGAATCATATACTGTTTCTGGAATATGATTACCGGAAAGTGCTGCTTCTCGTGCTGAATGATAACCACGAGTAGAAGCATAAAAATTAGATTTCTTCACTTGACCATTTAGTGTGGAAGCAAGTGTATTTTTCAAACCTTCATAAACAGAATATACCCCTAAAAAAGCCTCTCTGCGAACACGTGGATCATTACTTTCAAGTAACTTGCCAAACCGCCCGTGCGTAATTTCTATTTCTTCTCCATCTTCATCTCGAATAATCGGGAATTTCAAATCAGCATTATTTAGTGTATTAAATGTATTTGATGAACTTCCAAGCACTTCACCCGCATTGGCAAGTAGCGCTTCTTCTTTCTCACTTAAAATATAAGGTCGACTTAAATTCAGCTCTTCTAAAAGATGTGCATATAATTGTAAATCTTTATTTTCTTCCATGAACTGTTTTAAAATATTTTCATCCATAGCTAAAATTTCTGGATCATAATACGATAAAGCAGACATCAGTTTTGTAACTAAACTCCCTGCTCGACTATATAATCCTTGGTACTTTGCATTAGCTGTATCTTGATCCATTTTTAAATGCGCGTATACATATAAATTACTAATTAAATCATATGCCTTATCACGAAATTGTAGCGCTTCAAAAAGTGTTTGGCTACTTTTTGCTAGCCTCCCTTTATATTTAGTACTCTCTTCTGCTACTTGTTGACATTCCACAAAAGCTTCTTCCCAAGCTTCATCACTTGCATAAATTGTGGTTAAATCCCATGTCAATTTTTTCGGTACTTCTTCTCTTAATGGTAATGCATTTGTTTTACTCATTATTAAAACTCCCAACCATAGTCATTTTGATTTTATTATGAGCTAAAATAACTAAAAAAGCAAAACAGATGATTAAAGTTCTGAAATTGATTTATGGATGCATGCCATTACACGTTTTACTCGGTAGCGATTATCTGGAATTGTGGAAAGAACTCCCACCTGAATTAAATAAGATAGATAAGCTTTTCCTAACTTTAAGTATTCATCAGATGGGAGCCAAATTGTATGCACTTTTTTAACTACTAACTGAAATTTTTCTAAAAAATAAACTTCACTAAATGTATCATCTTTTTCAAGCCTATTAAAAAAAATATCCCATAAATCAAATTGCCATTCTATAGCAGGTGTAATTACTAAGAATTGAGATTCTAAATCCACGCCAATTTCTTTTGGCAAATAATGCAAATAATAACCTGCATTATACACTCTTTTCATAAACTGACCATGTTTTTTAAATTTAGCATAATAAAAACAAATTTTCTCACGTTCAAGCAATCGATCTCTTTTTACATAAGCATGTCTTGAAGTAATTCGACTGATTTTTTGTTTACATTCATTTAAATTTTCTTTTAGTGAAAATTGCATCTCACTAGCAAAGAAAGCATTTCTTTTTTCAAATGTTAGGTGGTAATATAATGTAAAAATTTCTTTTTCAGGAGAATATTGCCAAAAATGATAGCCTAATTGTGAGTCTACTTGTAAAAACGCTAGTTGGAATGCCGTAAGATAAATTCGTCCTTTCACTGTTTTTACATTTTGTCCTAGTATCCAGTGTACATCTAAACCAATTGATACGTAATCCATTGTACGTCTAATCATCTCACTTATTGGGATGGAGGAGCACTGAAATTCAATTACTGACTTATTGTTAACAAACACATCTGCTTGTCTAGCAATCTTTGGAAAGTAACATTCTACTGTAATCGGAATACCTTGATAACAAAACCAGGACATAAGTTGGCTTTTAGCAAGCAAATGTTGCTCACTTTCACCTTCTGAAGCAAAAGCACATTTAGTTGATTTTTCATGTGCAAAATGTGGTATTTTAATTTCACCAGCTTTAATCATCACCGGACTTGAGCAAGCCTTACAAAACAATTGATTTTCTTGTCGAATACGGGCTACATTCATTTTAGTAATAGTAAATGTTTCTCCTTGGTCGTTTCTTGCTGTAAACATAATCTACACACTCCTATTAGCTCTTTACTAATATTATTCGACAATAACTAACCATTTTCCTGCTAATTTTTTAAAATCATAAAAAAGACCCGTCTAGCTGTTTTTTCAGCCAAAACGGGTCTTAAAATATTGATTTAAAAGTATTGTCTTACTTGCTGTAATGCAGGAACATCAAAAATGATTTTGCCATATTCTGCTAGCATATAACCAGTTAAATTCGACTCTAAACCGTACTCAAGCAAAATACTAACGGCATTGTCAATGTTGGATTCATCATACTTATTTTCAGGAAATTCTACATTCAAATAATACTTCTCTTGATAAGAATAAAGTTTCGTTACCAGATTTTCTAATCCTGTCGCACGTGATAAAGAAATAACATCCTCAAAATCACGGAACTCTAAAATAAACTCTAACGTATCATCTTCTCCAAGCATTTCTTTCTTCACTGGATTGAAGTTTTCTTCAAGTAGTTTTTCGATTTTTTCTTCTGCAAGCTCATCTGGGGAATTAAGTGTGACATCGAAGCCACCTTCACCTTTTCCGCCAATTGTAGCTTTTGTTACAAATACTTCTAAACCATGTTTTAAAGCTTGGACTTGTATCCAGAGCGGACCTTCTGGAGAGAACTCTTCTTCATATTTTAGCTCATCCATCATATCCCAGAAAAGTTCTTCACTTTTCTCGCGATCATACCAAACATCTTCTTGGTTAAAACCTCGCTTTTCTAAGTCCAGATAAGAGATATAAAACTTGATAGTATCTTCATTAATTCGTTCAATTTCCATCGTCACACTCTCCCTTCCTAGTTAGTCTTTGACAATGAAGGGTAAAACTTAATTGGTTAAATTCATTGTAGCTCATAATAGAAAATAGTACCACCATTTTTTCTTGAATTTTCATGGTGGATTACTATATTAGCTGAAAAACTAAAAAAACACAAGAACAATAACTCGAATTACAAAAAAAGCGCCAAGAATCCAATTGAATGGAATCCTCGGCAACCACTTTTATCAATCTTAGTTAACCATTTTTTGCGCTTCACGTAATTGATACGTACGTACTCGGCGCGGTAAGAAACGGCGAATTTCATCTTCATTGTACCCAACTTGCAAACGTTTCTCATCAATAATGATAGGACGTCGTAATAAGCCAGGATTTTTCTGGATTAATTCAAATAGTTGTTGCAAAGGAAGGCTATCTAAATCCACGTTCAACTTTTGGAAAGTTTTTGAACGAGTGGAAATAATTTCATCTGTTCCATCCTCAGTCATACGAAGAATTTCTTTAATTTCATCCAAACTAAGTGGCTCAGAAAAAATGTTTCTTTCCTTATAAGGGATATCATGTTCTTCCAACCATGCACGAGCTTTTCGGCAAGATGTGCAACTAGGTGAAGTGTATAACGTTACCATTAGACATTCACACTCCTTATCGGGTATTGTTTCATTCATATAACGAAATTCTAGCAATATCTCTATTTGGAAAATTCATTAAAGAACTTACACTTCATTATACACTAATTTTGTGAAATTCTATATACTATTTTTAAATTTTTTCTTTCCAAATATGTAAAACCATTGTTAGCAAGCCGTTATGTATATGATACCCCTACTATAACTTGTTTAAACTAAAATCACATGAAAAAAATAGCTTTTTTATGAGAATTCGATGAGAAATTTCAATTTCCTATAAAAAACCTTCATCGAAATAATATTCAATGAAGGCTTATTCATTATTTAGTAGCTGCTGATAATTTAGCATGTTTTTCTTTATACATTACTTCTTCTTCTTCTGAACAATAAACAAAATGTCCAGGAGCAATTTCACGCATTTTAATTTCATCGCCATCTTTATAATTATGAGAAGTTGGATCATATGCTTTACGCACACGAGTCCGTTCATAATTTGGATCTGGTAGAGGAATTGCGGATAAAAGCGATTCTGTATAAGGATGTAATGGCGCATGATATAAATCATTTGCCGGTGCTAACTCTACCAATTTACCAAAATACATTACGCCGATTCGGTCACTAATATATTTAACCATGGATAAATCATGGGCAATAAATAGGTATGTTAGATTTTTTTCTTTTTGCAATTGGCGTAATAAGTTAACTACTTGTGCTTGGATAGATACATCAAGAGCCGAAATAGGTTCATCAGCAATGATAAATTCAGGTTGAACAGCAAGCGCGCGGGCAATCCCAATACGTTGACGTTGACCACCAGAAAACTCATGAGGATAACGACCAGCGTGTTCTTTACTTAAACCAACCGTTTCAAGCAAATCATATACTTGTTGATTTGTATCTTCCGGCGTCTTAGCAAGTCCATGAATACGGATACCTTCTGCAATAATATCTTTTACTTTCATACGCGGATTTAATGACGCATATGGATCTTGGAAAATCATTTGCATTTTACGGCGGAATTCAAGCATTTCTTTACGGTTTTTACGTGCATGCACATCTTTACCATTATAAATAACTTCTCCACCAGTAGCATCATATAAACGGATTATAGTACGACCAGTAGTTGACTTACCACAACCAGATTCACCTACTAAACCAAGTGTTTCACCTTTATAAATATCAAAAGAAATATCATCAACAGCACGTACTTCACTTGCAGTCCCCTGATTAAAATATTGCTTTAGATTATGAATTTCTAATAATTTTTCCTTTTGTTCTGTCATTCTACTTCTACCCCTTTCGCATGGACAGCTTGCATGCCAGGATGAAGTTCCGCAAACTGTTCTTGGCGACGTAGTACAGCATCAGGAGGCGTTACTTCAGGTGCATCTGGGTGAAGTAACCATGTAGCCGCATAATGTGTATCAGACACCTTAAATAGTGGTGGCTCTTCTTCAAGGTCAATTTGCATCGCATATTTATTACGTGCAGCAAATGCATCTCCTTTTGGAGGGTGTAGCAAATCAGGAGGCGTACCTGGAATAACAAATAGTTCTTCATCATCTGTATCCAGTGTAGGCATAGAACTAATCAGTCCCCAAGTATAAGGATGTTGTGGATTATAGAAAATCTCATCAACCGTACCAATTTCCACAATTTTACCACCGTACATAACAGCAACCCGGTCTGCAACATTTGCTACAACACCAAGATCATGGGTAATGAAAATAATTGATGTATCGATTTTTTTCTGTAAATCTTTCATTAAATCTAAAATTTGAGCTTGAATTGTTACATCTAGTGCCGTTGTTGGT
Source organism: Listeria immobilis (assembly GCF_014322765.1). Lineage (GTDB taxonomy): Bacteria > Bacillota > Bacilli > Lactobacillales > Listeriaceae > Listeria > Listeria immobilis. Next base: position 26,091 of record NZ_JAASTZ010000005.1, read on the forward strand.
TCATCAGCAATCAAAATTTGCGGATTACAAGCAAGCGAAATTGCAATAACAACACGTTGACGCATCCCACCAGAAAATTGGTGAGGATATTGTTTAATTCGTTCTTCTGCATTTGGAATTCCAACTAATTGAAGCAGGCGTAATGCTGTTTTACGAGCTTCTGATTTGCTAATCTTTTGGTGCTTAATAAGTGGTTCAGAAATTTGTTTTCCTATTGTCATCGTAGGATTTAGTGATGTCATTGGATCTTGGAAAATCATTGCTATATCTTTTCCACGAATTTTTTGCATTTCTTTTTCGTGTGCTTTAGCAATATCCATTCCATTAAACAAGATTTGACCACTTTTAATTTCTGAATTACCTTCCGGAAGTAAACGCATAATTGATTTTGTTGTAACTGATTTACCAGAACCAGATTCTCCAACAATCGCTAATGTTTCACCTTTATACAAATCAAAATTAACTCCACGAATTGCCTTTACTTCTCCAGCATATGTGTGGAATGAAATATTTAAATCTTTCACTTCTAATAGCTTTTCCATAATTCCTCACCTCTCTTTTAATCGCGCATTTTAGGATCAAAGGCATCGCGTAAGCCGTCTGCAATCAGGTTAAATGCAATCATGATAATACATAACACGATACATGGATAAAGTATCATATACGGCAATACTTGTAATGTTTTATATCCATCATTGACCAAGACCCCTAGAGATGCGGCTGGCGCTGGAAGACCTAATCCAATAAAGCTTAAAAAGGCTTCAAAGAAAATCGCACTAGGAATACTAAACATAATATTAATGATAATAATCCCAGAAATATTTGGTATTAAGTGTTTTATAAGAATTTTTGGTGTCGATTCACCTAATGTCATAGAAGCCATAACAAATTCCTGGTTTTTCAGCTTTAAGACTTGTCCTCTGACTACCCTGGCCATAGTTATCCAACTCGTTATCGCAATTGCGATGATGATTGAAAGCATTCCTGGATCCAATATCAACATCATTAAAATAACAACAACTAAGTTTGGAATTGCACCAATAACTTCTAGCACACGTTGCATAAAGTTATCAACACGACCTCCAATGTACCCAGAAATTAAACCATAAGCAACCCCAATTACAAGGTCGCAGAGTGCTGCAACAACTGCAATAATAAGAGATACTCGTGTACCAGCCCAAATACGAGCAAATTGGTCACGACCTAGCGTATCACTACCTAACCAGTAGTAAGTGCCTTCTTTAATATTATTTTGTTTATAAATATCGACATCTTCCCCACCAATTGATTGATGACCATTCCAAAATGGCATATTATCAAACCCTTGAACTTTTGGAGGAAGACTCGCATTTTCAGTAATTTGTCTATTTACATTATGATCTGGACCTAAGTTTTGTGATAAATAAGGACCAATAATCGCCATAATAACTACAAGCGCTAAAACAATAAGTGAAACTAAGGCCGCTCTATTTTTACGAATTCGAAGCCAAGAATCTTGCATAAAAGTTAAACTTGGTCGATTAATTTTCTCTGCTTCTGCTTCAAGAATGTGCGCTGGTTGAAATCTTTCTTTTGCAATTTTGTGTTCTGCCATTATTTTCTACCTCCAGACACACGGATTCGCGGATCAATCAATCCGTAAAGAATATCCACTACTAAGATAATAAATACTAACATAACAGCAAATAGTAATGTAGTCCCCATAATAACTGGATAATCATTCGTTTGAATGGAAGATACAAATTGACTACCAATACCTGGAATACTGTAAATATTTTCAATAACTAGAGACCCAGTCATTAATGCAACTGACAATGGTCCTAAAACGGTAATTAAAGGAATAAGTGCATTACGAATCGCATGTTTTATTGCTACTTCAGTGCGGCTATTCCCTTTTGCCTTAGCTAATAAAACATAGTCAGATGCAAAAACATCAATTAGTTCTGTTCTCATAAATCGAGCAGCTGTTGCAAGTGGGAACATCGCTAACGCAAATGCCGGCAGAATCGTATCTGCAAAAGTCCCCCATCCGGCTACTGGGAACCATTGTAATTTTGCTCCAAACCAGTATTGTAATACAGTCGCAAAAACAAACGATGGTACTGACTTTCCTAATATTGCTATAAATGTACTCGTATAATCCGGCCACCTATTCTGATACATGGCCGCGACCACCCCAAGCAATATCCCAAATATAACACCAAAAACCATTGCCTCTAGTGCTAATTGGACAGAAGGGCCAATTAGTGCACCTAAAATTTCGGACACTGGTCTATTATCAAGTTGGAAAGAAACACCTAGGTCTCCTTTAACCAAATTTGTCATATAATTAAAATATTGGACTGGAATTGAATCATTTAGTCCGTATTTTTCATTCATCATATGAATTTGTTCGTCGGATAGCTTCTCCTGATTACGGTAAGGTGTACCAGGTAAAAATTTCATTAGAACAAACGTAACTGAAGCTATGATGAATAACGTTATAAGCATATATAATACTCTTTTTAACGTATATTTAACCATCTATCTCTGCACCTCCCAGTATAAATAAATATATAAAAAAGTTATTCCTAACCAAATTCGCAAGTTTAGTGAGCCTTTTTCTTTGTTTCTAAACTTTTATTGCAACATGGCAAATTAGTTAGGAAAAAAACTTCATTTTTCGAATGTTAGGTTCTAGAAAATCTAGAAAAGGATACTTTAATTTTTAATTATAACACATGAAAATCATCAGCAAAAGGAGAGAGCATATCGAAATATACTCTCTCTTTCCGCTAAGCATTTTCTTAAAGACTAATTAATTATTTTATTTAGTCAAGTATGTTTCTTTATAAGTGTAATCAGGACCAAATGGATTTTTTTGCAAGTTTTTAATGTAGTCTTTTTGCAAGTATGCATTAGAACGTTGATAAAGTGGTTGAACAGCTACATCTTCCGTAAGTAGGATTTGTTCTGCTTTAACCATTTCATCCCAACGTTTTTGATCGTCAGCTGCATATGTTACTGAAGCATCATTTAAAATCTTGTCGTAGTCTTTGTTAGAGTAACTCATTCTGTTTTGTGCACCATCAGTTACGAATAAATCAAGGAAAGTGGATGGATCTTGATAGTCAGGACCCCAACCGCTCATTGAGAAATCATAATCTTGGTTTTGGTCATCTTGCAAACGTACTTTAAATGGTACGTTTTTCAGTTTAACTGTAAGACCATCTAAATTCTTTTCTAATTGAGCTTGAATGAATTCAGAAGATTTTCTTGCATTCTCAGTATCATCACTAGTAAATTCAACTGTGATTTCTGAAACTCCAAGTTCTTTCAAACCAGCTTTCCATGCTTTTTGTGCTTCTTTTACATTATATTCCAAATGTGGACCAGATTCTTTTGTGTAATCTTCTTTGTTACCTGGATCAAAAGTAAATCCTTCTGGTACTAAGTTATTAGCAGGTTTAGAGCCGTTTTTTAGAACTGTGTCTGTATAAGATTGTTTGTCAATTGCAAGAGATATCGCTTTACGGATATTTTTGTTTGCAAATACTGTATCTTTACCAGCACGTTTTTGGTTGTATTTAATATAGAAAGTAGAAGAATCATTTACTGTTACATAATCTTTGTTGTTTTTGTTTTGCGCTGCGTATTCAGCACTTAGTAGAGTACGATCTACTTTGTCAGTATTGTATAGGTTAAGTCCAGTACCGGAATCTTGAACAACTTGTACGTTGATTTGTTTCAACTTAACTTTGTCTTTATCCCAGTAGCTATCATTTTTTACGTAAGTCCATTTTTTATTTGTTCCAGTCCAGTCTTTCAACTTGAAAGGTCCATTGAATAACATGTTATCACTATTTTGTGCATATTTTTCGCCTTTTTCTTCAACGAATTTTTCGTTAAGTGGGAAGAAAGTTGGGAATGCAAATAGTGAATTAATGTATGCAGTTGGTTTTGCTAGAGTAACTTCTAGAGTATAATCATCTACTGCTTTAATTCCTAATTCTTCAGGTTTTTTCGTGCCAGCTACAATTTCTTCACCGTTTTTGATTGCAGCAAATAGGTAAGAATATGTTGCAGCAGTATTAGGGTCAACTGCACGACGCCATGAGTAAACATAGTCATTTGCAGTTACAGGATCTCCGTTTGACCATTTTGCATCTTCACGAAGTTTAATAGTATAAACTGTTTTGTCATCACTTATTTTCGGCTCTTCAGCAGCACCTGCAATGGCAGGAATACCATCTTTATTAAGCGCATATAGACCTTCATTTGTTTGGTTAACTACATTTAAACCAACTTGGTCATCCGCTTTTGTGCTGTCTGCAGAAGGAATTAATGCACTTTCTGTTAAGTTAAGTACTTGTTCTCCTGAAGCTTTACCTGAGTCTGAGCCTTTTTTATCGTCAGATTTGGAATCAGATCCGCCTCCGCATGCTACCAAGACTAAGCTTAGTAATAGTGTTAATCCAAGTGTAAGAAATAATTTAGATTTTTTCACTAAGTAGACCTCCCTTTTTTATTTTTCTGAAAAATTGTTTCGATACCTATTATACTCTAAGAATTCTGGCTTTGTAAATTATTTTTACAAGATAAATGAAAACAAGGATGAAAGATACAAGTTATTAAAATATTATGGCAAAATTGAAATTGCGTGAAAAATCTGAACAGAGACTGTTACGCTATCCACTATTTTGCAATAACTTGAATTAATTATGTATACTTTACGAAACCTTTTTATTAAGTTTTCAGAAAAATAACCATTTACATAGATAAATTTCCAATTAACTTAGCCAATTCTAGAAATACAGGAAGAAGTTTCTTTTTCGTATAAGAAAAAATATCGAACCCCTTTAAATTTTAAAGGATTATTATATTTATATACTTTTTTTGGGCTGTTGTCTAGATAAAAATACCAAAAATTTAATTAAATTTTGTAATAAATTCCAAAAACGTTGATATAATGGGATTCTTCTGTTAATAATATGTAAAGACAGTTGCTAGCTTATTTTCCATACAACGATTGAATTTCTCACATTGCGTGATAGCTTTCTTCTATCATATAGTGTTTAACGGCAAATTGTGATAGAGTGAATTATGAAATTTAATTAGAGGTGAGAAAATGTTTTTAAGAATTTCGATTTACACTCTTATTCAAGAGGGAATTATTTTTGGAATCCTACTTTTCGGCAAAAATGGGGTTAGTTTACGCGGTTATATAGATATTTCTTTTCTTGTATCACTAATTACATTGCTTATTGGATTATTTGTTTATATAATGAGAAGTGGTTTTCTGGACCGGGTTCATAATGGATTTAGGAATATATCTCGAAAAATCAAACGTGAAGAAGAAAGTGAGTTTTCTGATATGATGCTGTCAGAACTTGTAGGTCTTCAATATGCAGGTATTTTAATCAGCGCGCTTCTAGTAATGCTATCCAGTATTTTATGTTTATTTTTTTAATTGACAAGCTGTTTTGTAAACTGATAAAATATTAAGTAATATAACTGATGCGTTAATAAGAAGAGTAGTACATTTTGTTGCTTTTAAAATAGAGAGTCTGTGGTTGGTGAAAACAGATAAAGCGCAAAATCGAATGGGCTTCTGAGGACTGTTTGCGAAATTTAGTAGCAAATAGCGGCTAAAGACCGTTATCTTCTTTAATAGAGTTTTTCTATTGCTAAGAGCCTTTTTGGTACTTAGGGTGGCACCGCGGATAACCGTTCGTCCCTAACATTCATTTGTTGGGATGGACGGTTTTTTTATTTTCGCAATCAGTGAATAAATTGGAGGAATACACATGAAAAAAGTAATATTTTCCGGAATTCAACCTAGTGGGCAGTTAACTTTAGGGAATTATATTGGTGCTTTAAAACAATTTGGTCAATTTCAAGATGAATATGAATGTTTTTATTGTATTGTCGATGAGCATGCCATTACAGTTCCTCAAGATCGATTAAAATTACGACAACAAACAAGAAATTTAGCTGCACTTTATTTAGCTGTTGGACTTGACCCTGAAAAAGCTACATTATTTATTCAATCAGAAGTTGCCGCACACGCACAAGCTGCTTGGATTTTACAATGTAATGTTTATATTGGTGAATTAGAGCGCATGACTCAATTTAAAGATAAGTCAGATGGGAAAGCTGGTGTCAGTGCTGGGCTATTAACCTACCCACCTTTAATGGCAGCTGATATTTTACTTTATCAAACAAATTTAGTTCCTGTTGGTGAAGATCAAAAACAACACATTGAATTAACTCGTGATTTAGCAGAACGGTTTAATAAAAAACATGCTGATATTTTTACAATGCCAGAAGTATTTATACCTAAACAAGGTGCACGTGTAATGTCTCTTCAAGATCCAACAAAGAAAATGAGTAAATCAGATGCTAATTTAAAAAATGCTATCTTTTTACTTGATCCACCAGCAACAATCACTAAAAAAATTAAAAGTGCTGTTACTGATTCTAGTGGAATTATTGAATATAACAAAGAAGAAAGACCTGGTATTTCAAATCTATTAACCATCTATTCTGTTATTACAGGCGAAACAATTTCTAGTATAGAAAAAAAATATGCAGGTAAGGGATACGGCGACTTTAAAACTGATTTAGCAGAAATTGTTGTTGCTGAACTTACTCCGATTCAAGAACGATACCATGCGTATTTGGAATCAGAAGAGCTCGATGACATTCTGGATGCAGGTGCAGAGAAAGCAGCACGTGTAGCTAATAAAACCTTGAAAAAAATGGAAAATGGCGTTGGTCTTGGCCGAAAACGCAGAAAATAAATAATAGCAAAAACCCGTATGAATAAACACTTTCATACGGGTTTTTGCTATATATATCTATTAGTAAATTAGCCTACTTTAATTTCCACATCGATGTTACCTCGTGTTGCCTTCGAATATGGACAAACTTCATGTGCTTTTTTTAGTAAAGCTTCTGTTTTTTCTTCATCCAAGCCTTCAATTGTACCTTCTAGTAAAACACCTAGTTTAAAACCATTATCTTCAGGATCACTATACAAGCTCACAGTTGCTGTTACTGTACTTTTTGCGTCAATACCTGCTTTTCCAAGTACCAATTCTAAAGCACTATTAAAACAAGCGCCATATCCAGCTGCAAATAATTGCTCTGGATTCGTTCCTCCACCGCCATCGCCACCTAATTCTTTTGGCGCTGCAATATCAAAGTAAAATACATTATCAGGTGAGTGTACTTCACCGCTTCTTCCACCGGTGTTAATTACGGATGTTTCATACAGTTTTTTCATGTTCTATTCCTCCTAATTGATTAGTTAATGATTGTATTTTTGTAAGTAATTGAGTGTACTCTTTTTCGTTGTTATCTAGTAGTTGAAAGCATCTATCCACGCTTTCAAGCACAGCTGGTTGTATTTTTATCGCTTTTTCTGTTGGTTTGATGTACACTCGGCGCTCGTCTTTTGGATGACGATTCCGCGTGACATAACCTAAATGCTCCATCCGCTTTAACATTGGTGTGAGAGTTCCACTATCTAAGCCTAATCTAACACCAAGTTCAGATACCATTAATTCTTTCCCTTCCCATAAAACTAGTAAACTAATGTACTGCGGATAGGTTAATTGAAACGGTTCTAAAGCTTCACGATATAGTCTTGTAAATTGTTTGGATGCATTATAAACAGAAAAACAAAGCTGCTCTTCTAATATGCGATTGGATGCAACCATGATGTTCTCCTCCTTTTAAGTTGTGCGCAATTTAATTTTATACTACCTATTAATAAAAAGCTATTTTATTGCTCAAAAAAAGCCTTACTCCCAATTTGGAAGTAAAGCTTTTTTCCTTTTAATCTTCAACTCTTTTAAATACTAATGTTGCATTATGACCACCGAAACCAAAAGAATTGGACATGGCTACATTTACTTCTTTTTCACGCGCTTCATTCGGAACATAGTCCAAATCACAAACTTCATCTTGATTTTTCAAATGAATTGTCGGCGCAATAATATTATCACGAATACTTAATACTGCAAAGATAGCTTCAATTCCACCAGATGCACCTAGCGTATGCCCAGTCATGGATTTAGTAGAACTAATAGCTAACTTTTTAGCTGATTCACCAAATACAGTTTTGATTGCTTGTGTTTCATATTCGTCATTATAAGGGGTACTCGTTCCATGAGCATTGATATAGTCTACTTTGTCTGGAGTAAGCCCAGCATCGTCAATTGCCATCTTCATAGCACGAGCTGCACCTTCACCACCTGGAGCCGGAGCAGTAATATGGTATGCATCACCAGTTGCGCCGTAGCCAACAACTTCTGCGTAGATTTTAGCACCACGAGCTTTAGCATGTTCATATTCTTCCAAAATAACAATTCCTGCACCTTCACCGATAATAAAGCCGTCTCGGTCTTTATCAAATGGACGGCAAGCAGTTTCTGGGTCTGGGTTTAAAGATAATGCTTTGTTAGCAGTAAATCCTGCTAAAGACATTTTTGTAATTGGTGCTTCTGCTCCACCAGTAATCATTGCGTCTGCATCTCCACGTTCAATTACTTTAAAAGCATCCCCAATTGAGTTTGTAGCAGTAGCACAAGCCGTTACAGTTGTTGAGTTAATGCCTTTTGCTCCAAAACGAATGGAAACTTGACCTGATCCCATATCCGGAATCATCATAGGAACGAAAAATGGACTAACACGACGATGACCGCGATTTAAGAAAACTTCAAATTGTGTTTCGAAAGTTTCCATGCCACCAATACCTGAACCAATCCAAACACCAACACGAGTAGCATTGGAATCATCAATAACTAAGCCAGAATCTTGTACAGCCATTTCCGCACTTGCAATAGCATAATGGGTAAAACGGTCCATTTTACGCGCTTCTTTTTTCTCTAAGTATTTTTCAACATCAAAATCTTTCAATTCTGCTGCAATTTTAACCGGAAAATCATCCGGATTAAGTCTTGTCATTTCCGAAACACCATTCACACCTTTTTTGGCGTTTTCCCAGGAAGTTTCTGCATCATTTCCAATTGGTGTAACGGCTCCAATGCCAGTAACAACAACTCTTCTTCTATCCATTTACTCATCTCCTCATCTTTGCATTTCATAAAAAACAACTTCTGTCTAATAGACAGCAACTAGTATAGAATTAAGGCTTTACTTAAAATAAAAATAGTGCAAAACAAATAAACCAAAAGCCTGTTTTATTATAACATAAATAAAGAAGAGTTGCCCTAACTAAAATAATTGTCAGGACAACTTTACTTTTTTTAGTTTGTGAGTTATTTACCCCAACGAATAATTAAAGCACCCCATGTTAACCCGCCGCCAAATCCAACGAGCAACACATTATCGTCCTCTTTAATACGTCCTTCTTCTACTGCATCAACTAAAGCTAGGGCTATCGAGGATGAAGATGTATTACCATATTTATGGACAGTTTTCATTAATTTTTCTTCTGGTAAATTCAAACGTTCACGAGAAGCTTCCATTATCCGAATATTTGCTTGGTGTGGAATTAATAAGTCTAATTCTTCTTTTTCAAGTCCAGCACTCTCAAGCACACGTAATGATGCTTCTCCCATTTGACGAACTGCAAATCGGAAAACTTCTCGTCCATTCATATAGATTTTTTTGTTTTCATCTAGGTTCAAGTATTTACCACCTGAACCATCAGAACCCAAATCAAAGGAAAGCAAGCCACGATTATCAGAAACTGGTCCCATTACAACCGCACCAGCTCCGTCTCCAAACAGAACTGCAGTTGCACGATCATCCCAATTAGTGATTTTCGATAACTTATCTGCACCTACAACTACGATATTTTTATAAGCACCTGTTTTAATAAATTGAGCAGCTGTTACAACTCCAAAAGTAAATCCGGCACATGCTGCTTCAACATCCATCCCAGCTGCATTTTTTGCTCCTAAGCGATCCTGGATGATGTTAGCCACAGATGGGAAAGTTGCTTCTTGAGTTACTGTTGCTACAATAAATAAATCAATATCATCTGGTGTTAATCCAGCATTTTTTATTGCTACTTTTGCTGCTTCATATGCTAAATCATGCGTATATTCATCATCACGAGCAATTCTTCTTTCTTCAATTCCAGTACGTGTACGAATCCACTCATCAGATGTTTCCATTATTTTTTCTAAATCAAAGTTTGTTAGTATTCTTTCAGGTACGTATTTACCTACTCCTAAAATTCCTGCGTTCATGTGTTCTCCTCCATATCAACCTACATCAGGATAAATATTCATTTCTCCTGGATATTTTTTATGACCTGGTCCTAATTTTAACAGAGAACTCTTCATTACGCAATTGGATTGCAATTTTTATTTTATTTCGCAACTTTTTCTGGATTGTTTTCTGCAAATCCGCTAGCTTTAGACCAACCAATAATCTTGCCATCCTCTGATTTCACACGATACCAATATTCATTTTTCACATCTGCACGACGATCAATATCTAACTCCTGACCCTTATAATCGTTTAATGCAGAAATAACTTTAGAATTATCTTCTACGGGATAGGCATAAATTTTTTGGTTCGAATCTGTTACATATTTATCTAGTTTTACATTTGTTTCATTTTTAGGGGTATAGAAAACTTTTACTGCCTTGCTATTAATCCAACCAATTTGTTTACCTTGGTCTTGCAGATTATACCAAGTTCCTTGTTTGGTTGTTGCTTTATCAGTAATTCTAAGTGATTTATTTTGATATTGTTTAGCATCAGTTGCTTTTTCAGCGCCTTCAGTGTTGTATGGTTTTGTCCAAATTGTTTCTTGTGGATTCGCTATTTCTGCATAAGCTAATTGTTTTTCGGTAGAGGTTACTGTATCGTATACATTATCATAATTATTTAAATCATACTTTTCAATGGTTGAAATGAGCTTTTCTGCGTATGCTGGATCTGTCGCATAGCCAGCATCTTGAATAGCATACGCTGCTTTCTTATAGTCCTTCTCTCCTATAACTGCTGCATATAAATTCGCATTGCCGGACACCCCATTAACAAATAATTGTGCATGGTCTACTAAAGATGCTTTCTTATCTGGATATTTTCTGAAATCTGCTTGAGTATGGTATGCTTTGCCTCCGCTAAATTCTTGTGTCCCCATCGAAACAGATTCACTATTATAGCTTCCTTTAATTCCAAATAAGTTATTCCCTGTTGTTGATAATCCACTCTTACCCCAATTAGATTCTAAAATAGCTTGTGCTAATGTAACGCTGGTCAATATTTTTTCTTCTTTTTGTAAATCTTGTGCGTCGCTTGCTATTGATTGAATAAATTGTTGTTGTGATAAAGTCATTCCTGACTGGCTTGTAGCAGTTTGACTTGCTTTAGCTTCCTCTGCATGAGCAAAAGGTAAAAATGTTGAACTTACGATTGTGCTAGCTAGTATAATTTGTGTGAATTTCTTTTTCATTATCAGTCGGCACTTCCTATCCAAATTAGTTAATTCCCCCAATTTAAATGGCTCTGTCTCTGTTAACCTTCTACATTCTAGCATTTTAAATCTGAGAGCTTACTAACTTTTTGATGAAAGTTTTATCATAAAGCAAGCTAATTGGCTGTATGAAAGGAATTGTGGATAGCTATTTACATTTGACAATATTATGACATTCGTTTTGTTAGCTCTTAATATTTATATTCTCCATCGCTTCACTTAATCCTCTCTATTTGCTGATAATCCTATTTTCTAAAGAGATTTGATTGGATAATCAAGTTTTATATGCTAAAATATATTATGAAATAGATGAAATGAGGTGTAAGGATGCGTTACGTGGTGACTGTATTTTGGATATTCGTCCTTTCTTTAATGGCAGAATTCGTTCTTTCTTCCATGTTATATGTATCATTTGATATGACACGAGCTCTTATATTAGGGGCGGGCTTATCCTTCTTCATTATTTTAATCACTTTCTTAATGCCTAAAGATAGCGAAGTTTATGACTTTAAGTAAACATCCAACTTTCTGTTAGCTAGAGTGCGTAATGTACTCAAAAAAAGAACCTCTTTCTAAGTTATTAAGCTTAGAAAGAGGCTCTTTTTCTATTTATCCAAGTAATATTTATTTACTGGCTTTAATTCATTATTTAACTCACATACAAGTGGTACACCTGTTGGAATTTCTAACTCCATTATTTCATCGTCGCTGATTCCCTCTAAAAACTTCACTAAGGCCCGCAAACTGTTACCGTGTGCAGCAATAACAACGCGCTTTCCTTCTTTAATTTCTGGGGCAATTGTATCCATCCAATAAGGAATAACTCGTTCTAATGTTACTTTTAAGTTTTCGCCTGATGGAATCGCATGTGTGTCAAGCAGCTGATAGCGACGATCATTTTTTGCTTGTCTTTCGTCGTTTTCTTCTAATAATGGTGGTAGTGTATCATAGCTTCTCCGCCATTTTTGGACTTGATCTGCTCCATATTTTTCTGCTGTTTCCTGTTTGTTTAGGCCTTGAAGTGCTCCGTAATGTCGCTCATTTAAGCGCCAAGATTTATTTACTGGAATCCACATTTGGTCGGATTCTTCTAAAACAAAATTTAATGTTTTAATAGCTCTTGTTAATACTGAAGTAAAAGCTACATCGAATTCTAAACCAGCTTCTTTAATTCGTTTTCCAGCATTTTTTGCTTCAATCACGCCTTCTTCCGATAAATCAACATCGTGCCAACCTGTAAATAAATTCAATTTGTTCCATTCACTTTGGCCATGACGTATTAATACTAGTTTCATCTTCCTCATCCTTCCGTTTTTCATCTATTATAAAACGACTAATCCAACAAAAGTTTTCCCTTTCAAACTAAACATCAAACCTTTTGTTTTGTTATTCACTCACTTTAAATGTAAATTCATTGTCCAGGAGGTCGATTTCTACAGATGAATGCGGAAGAACCTGACCAGAAACAATTTCTCTTGCTAGTGGTGTTTCTACATGGCGCACGATATAACGTTTCAACGGTCTTGCACCATAAACTGGATCATATGCTTCTTCTGCAATAAATGCTTTTGCAGCGTCTGAAATGCTTATACTAATTTCTTGATCTTTCAAACGGATTTGAAGTTCTTCTACTAGTTTTTCTACAATACCTTTAATGTCAGCTAGCGTTAATGGTTTAAATAAAATAATATCATCAACACGATTTAAAAATTCAGGTTTAAATTCACTTTGTAAAATTTGCATCACATCTTCTTCGAGTTCAGGTGATATTTCTCCTTTTTCAGTTCTATCTAGAAGTAAATTAGAACCAATATTTGATGTCATTATAATTACGGTATTTTTAAAATCAATTAAGCGACCTTGTGAATCCGTAATACGACCATCATCTAATACTTGGAGTAAAATATTAAACACATCTGGGTGTGCTTTTTCAATTTCATCCAGAAGTACAATGGAATATGGATTTCTTCTAACCGCTTCTGTTAATTGCCCCCCTTCCTCATAGCCAATATAGCCAGGAGGTGCTCCGACAAGTCTAGATACTGAATGTTTCTCCATATATTCAGACATATCAATCCGAATCATATGATCTTCTGAATCAAACATATTAAAGGCAAGCGCTTTAGCAAGTTCTGTTTTACCTACACCAGTTGGTCCGAGGAAAATAAAGGATCCGATTGGACGTTTAGGGTCCTTAATTCCTGCACGTGCACGAAGAACTGCATCGCTAACGAGTCTCACTGCATCATCTTGGCCGATTACTTTTTGATGAAGAACGTCTGCTAATTTTAGTAGTTTTTCGCGCTCACCTTCTACTAACTTAGTAACTGGAATGCCTGTCCAACGTCCGACGATTTCTGCAATTTCATTTTCTGTTACTTCTTCTTGTAAAATCCGGTCCTCTTGAGCTGTTTTTTCTCGGTTTTCTTTTTCTAGTGCTAAAAGTTCTTTTTCTACAGCTGGAATTTTACCATGGCGTAATTCAGCAGCTTTATTTAAGTCATAGTTATTTTCAGCCTCTTCTAATTCATGACGTAAATGATCAATTTGTTCCCGGACTTCACGAATTTTACTTATTTCGCTTTTTTCAGCTTCCCATTTGGACTTCATTTTATTTGCTTCTTCTTTATAATCAGCTAGTTCTCGTTGAAGTATTTCCAGACGGCGTTCGCTTGCTGGATCTTTTTCTTCTTTGAGAGCAGCTTCCTCGATTTCTAGTTGCATTACTTTTCTAGTCACTTCATCCAATTCACTCGGCATAGAATCAATCTCCACGCGAATCGTAGCGCATGCTTCATCTACCAAATCAATTGCTTTGTCAGGTAAAAAACGATCTGTGATATAACGATTGGATAAACTTGCTGCAGCGACTAAAGCATTATCATGGATATTAACGCCGTGATGAATTTCAAAACGTTCTTTCAATCCGCGCAATATGGATACAGTATCTTCCACAGTTGGTTCTGGAACAAGTACTTTTTGAAAACGTCTTTCTAGTGCTGCATCTTTTTCGATGTATTGTCGGTATTCATCTAAAGTTGTTGCGCCAATACAGTGCAGCTCTCCCCTTGCTAACATTGGTTTTAACATATTGCCGGCATCCATTGCGCCGTCAGTTTTACCAGCTCCAACAATCGTGTGGATTTCATCAATGAATAATAAAATTTGCCCATCACTTTGCTTCACTTCTTGTAATACAGCTTTTAAACGCTCTTCAAATTCCCCACGATACTTGGCTCCAGCAATAAGTGAACCAATATCAAGCGAAATTATTGTTTTATCTTTAAGTCCTTCTGGTACATCTTTTCTAACAATACGTTGTGCTAAACCTTCGACAATTGCTGTTTTACCAACACCTGGTTCACCAATTAACACAGGATTATTTTTTGTTTTTCGAGATAAAATCCGGATAACATTACGAATTTCTGTGTCACGACCAATAACGGGATCAAGTTTTCCGCTTCGTACTTCTGCCACTAAATCTCGGCCATATTTGAGTAATGCTTCATAGTTTTCTTCTGCATTTTGGGAAGTCACTTTTTTTCCTCCTCTGATTTGTAAAATTGCTTCTTTTATTTGTTTTTTAGTTTTATTTTGTTTTTTTAGTTCTAAAGTGATTGGATTGGATTTTTGATCCATCACAGCTAAGATAAGGTGTTCGGTTGATACAAAATCGTCTTCCAACTGTTTTTGCTCTTTTTCAGCATCTCTTATTAATTGAAATAATGGTTGGCTCATGGCCTGACCGTAATTAACACCACTTCCAGAAACAACTGGAATTTTTTTCAAAGAATCTTCTACTATACGGTGAAGTGCACCCGTATCTACTTCTGCTACATCATAAACTCGTTTCGTAAAATCACTTTCTGTTAAAAGGACTTGGAAAATATGAGCTACATCTATTTCTTGGTTTTCTGATGCTATAGCTAGATTTTTCGCATCCGCAATTGTTTGCTGGACTTGTTGTGTAAATTTTTGTAAATCCATTAGTTTGTCCTCCTTATAAAAGATAAGTTTGACCATTTTTGACCTTAAGATTATTATAGAATTTTAAATGCTTTTTGTCTAATAAAAACCATCTTTTTTATAGAAAAAAATCCACCAATTTTTAGGCTGGCAGATCTTTTGTTTTACTTAGTTACGTCCTGTAAAAAGTCGTAATAAAAACAGGAACAAGTTAAGGAAATCAAGATAAAGTGTAAGAGCAAGCATTGGTACATCATCAAGGTGAGTATCGCGCTTCATAATTTGATTAAAATCATACAAAATATAGAGTGAAAAAATTAGTGTCCCGCCTGCTGATATAATCGTTGAAAGCATCGAACCTAGTGGTAAAAAGACACCTAAAAAACTAAATAGCACTAAAATAATAATTGCCGCAAATAGAGCACTACTTAAAAACGATAAATCTTTTTTCATTTTTGAACCGATTAAAGCCAGTGTTGTGAATGTAACAGATGCTGTAACAAATGCCATTAATACAGCCGCACCTTGTCCCGCACCAAAGTAATATGTCAAAGTAGGTCCGAGTGTTAAACCTGTGACAAAAGCAAAAGCTAACAAAACAGGATAGCCAATAATTTTATTAATGGTTTTACTTCTCCGTATTAAAATAGCCACAATTAAAAGAGCTATTTCAATAACAACAAGCGGTAAATAAAGTTCTGGACTTAGCTCACTTCCAACCGCAGCACCAACTGATGCAACTAACAAAGAAAATACAAACCAATTAAGAATTTTTTGCATAATAATTTGTTTATCCGTTCTTTTATCTGTATTTATGTGATCTGATGTTTGGCCAATTTCATTCATGAACATTTCTCCTTCTTCCAATTAATTTACTATAAGTATAGCAGACAACACCCTCTATTAATATCGGTCTTACGCTTGAAATTAAAAAAAGAAGCGCACAAGGCACTTCTTTATATTAAACCCAATTTTTCTAACCCGAGTTTAATCCCATCATTATTATTATCCTTGGTAACAAAACTTGCTTGTTCTTTTAGATGTGGAACCGCATTTTCCATTGCTACCGAGTAATTGACGGCACCAAACATTTCTAGATCGTTCATACCGTCACCAAAAGCATAAGTGGGAACATCTTGATAACCCATAACTTCAAGTAGTTTTGCAATGCCCACTGCTTTTGAGCCACCTTTTCGAAGTACATCGTTGCTAAATGGCGTGTTACGTATAAATTGTAATTCTTTAAAACGCTCTGGAAAATATTCATCACCTGATTCTAACAATAAAAGTGCCATATTAATTGTTTCTTTTTTATACATATCCGCTATTACCATTGGTGTCGGTTCGCCTAAAAAATCATAATGCGCTTTTACAACCGGAGTAATAGCTGATGCACCAATTCGTTTATCATTATAATAGCAAACTTCTACATTTTGCGATTTAGCTTCTTGAGTTAGACGTTCTAATAATTCTTCCTCTAAGATATCTTCATAGACTTTTTCCCTTTCGAAAATAACCATTTGTCCGTTCATTATCACTGCTGATTCGATACCAGTAACTTCCATTTGATGGCTTATTTCTGTAAGTGTCCGTCCAGTAGCAATAACAGGAATAATCTTATTTTCACGCAACTTTTCTAGTGCATAAAGCGAGCTATCTAGCACTGTTGATTCATTATTTAAAAGTGTTCCATCCATATCAAAAAAACAAATCCCATGTGGTTTCAAATTATTCATCCTCTACTAACATAATATATTCATCTTACCAATGTTATGCATGGAAAGTAAAGGCTATTTATACATCACAAAATCACCAGTGTGTTCAAAGCCAAGACGATGATAAATCTCTCCAGCAACTGGGTTATCATAAAACAAACAAGGTTTTTTCCCTTCTGCAAGAACATCACAACATAATTTTTTTAGTAGTGTGCTTGCAAACCCCTTTTGTCTGTATTTTGATCTAGTTGCAACACCCGTAATCATTGCTGAAAAAGAATTTTCCGCAGAAGTTTCTGCTACTGCAACAATTTCTTGATTTTGTTCAATATAATAAATTCGTTTCACACCTTGTTTAATTTGGCGAATAATTAATTCTTCATTTTCTTCTCAAGTACCAAATTCGTTAATATTTGTTCGCATTTTGATGATAGCTGCAACATCTTCTGGAGCAGCCGTCCGTACGATAACATCTTGATTGACGGATATACGGTTAACATGTTCACATTCACAAAAATATGTATCTTGTCTTCTTTTGGCAAGTTTTGGTAAAAATGGTTCTAGCACTTGTGTGACACGAGAAATTCCACTAATTTCGTATTTCTTATCTTTTGCAATTATTTCTGAAAAAGCTTTTGCATCAAAATTAGCATCTTTTGAATAAGGTAAGTAAAATTTATCAAATCTAAGTAACACAGCATGTAAGTTACCAGTTGGATCAAATTCACCCCAAAGATTTTGAACATCACTATCATAACCAAAATTTTCAATATCCCCAATAATAAACAAATTTAGGGTTGCTTCTACTTTCAAAAGTGCCATTACTTCTTCATTATCAGATACAGTCAGTTTTCTAATCATGTGTCACACTCCTATTTTGAAAATTGTCTTCATTTTACGTGAGTTAGTTAGGTTCGTCAAGCCCCTAAACTTCCTAGCTCATTGCATAAAAAAAGTTTGGGAGGTTCGCTCCCAAACTTTTTATGATTCATAATGAATTTCGCCAATTTTCAACATAAGACTAATTGCGTTAAATTTTTCATCCCCAAGATGCATTTTATTTGTATCTTGAAATGTAATAGGCGCGGATGTAATAGCTTCTTTAGGTTGCTCAAAAAACTTTTCCTCTAATGCTAAACTTTCTGTAATTTGCATTATGTATTTTTGAAACTTATTTTCATTTCTCATTTTTCCAATCATCAATGCTTTTAACGTATTCTGTGAGATTCCAACCGCCGTAGCAAATGTTCTATTGGTATATCCGTTTATTTTCATATAAAGTGATAAATTAGTGGCAATTCTTTGTTTTTCTGCCTTGTTTTTCATTTAGGTCAACCTCCTAACCTTCTATATTTATCATTATGCCCGGTAAAGATGAGAAACAGATTAAAACTTCATAGTATTTAGGTAATAACTTTGCAAACGTTTTCTTTCATTACCTAGAAAATGCCGAAATAATATCTATTCCGGCATTTTTTCTTAATTTGTGTATTTATTCCATACAACCGTCCTTAATACTTCCAAAAATTCTGGATCGGCATTCGGCATAGGTGGGCGATGATACGCGGAACCAATTTCGTCTGTTACCACTTTACATTCATAATCATTGTCATAAAGCACTTCTAAATGTTCGGCAACAAATCCAACCGGCGTATAAATAAAGTGTTTATATTTTTCTTTACCATAAAGCTCTCTTGTTAAATCCTGTACATCTGGTCCAAGCCAAGGTTCACCAGTTTTCCCTTCACTTTGCCAACCTAGCGCATAATGAGGGACAACTACTTTTTCAAAAATCATATCAGCAGTTTCTTGTAGTTGATCTGGATAAGGATCTTGATGTAGTTTGATTTTCTCAGGTAAACTGTGCGCTGAGACAATCAAGATAGTATCCATTAATTCATCGACTGGAATTTGTTTTGCAGTTGCATTAATTCTGTCGGCCCACATTTGGATAAATTTCGGCTCTTTATACCAATCATTAATTGATTTGATTTCCATGCCGCCTAATTTATTTGCTGCTTCTTTTGCTCGTTTATTATAAGCTTCTACGCTAAAACTAGAATAATGTGGAGCTAAAACGATGGAAATCACTTCTTCTATTCCATCTTCATGCATCGTTTTAACTGCATCTTCTATAAATGGTTCAATATGCTTTAAACCAATGTATGCTTTAAATTTTACTTCCGATTGCGCTTGGTTTAATGCTCGCTCAAGTCCATAAGCTTGTTCTTCTGTAATTTTCGCAAGTGGTGACAACCCACCAATCGCATGGTAGCGTCCACGTAGATCAGCAATCATTTCTTCGCTTGGTTTATGCCCATGACGAATATCTGTATAATAGCGTTCAATATCTTCATCTTTGTACGGGGTTCCATATGCCATAACTAGTAACCCAACTTTTTTAGTCATTTGTTCATCATCCTTTATTTAATAGTATTTCGCTTCTTTCATGAATATAGGTAGTAAGTTTTTTCAACATTTCTGGTGATACTTCTGGGAAAACGCCATGTCCTAAATTGAAAATATAGCCAGGTTTTAATACACCTTCTTGCAAAATTCGTTCGGTTTCTTCCAAGCATTTTTCTGGTGCTAAAAGTGTTGATGGATCCAGATTTCCTTGGATAGCCTTGCTTGGTACTTTTTTTCTAGCATCAGTAAGAGATTCGCGCCAGTCTACTCCAACTACATCAAGTGGCATTTTTTCCCATTCAGCTAAAAGATGTCCTGCACCAACCGCTTGCATGATTATCGGCGTTGTTGGGTGTACTGCTTTAATCTCGATAATTATTTTTTCGATAGTGGGGCGAATATATCGGGTGTAATCTGCACGGCTGAGTGCCCCCACCCATGAATCAAATAGTTGAACAGCCGAAGCACCTGCATTAATTTGCGCAATTAAATAATCTGCTGTCATTTGTCCAAGTTTTGTCATTAACATCGCCCAAACTTCTGGTTCACGGTACATAAAACTTTTCGTTTGATGGTAATTTTTGGAAGGACCGCCCTCTATCATATAACTAGCCAAAGTAAACGGAGCTCCTGCAAAGCCAATCAAAGGAACTTCTAACATATCATCAGCTAATAATTTTATTGTATCCAGTACATAAGGAACTTCTATTTCAGGTTTAAAAATAGTTAGTTTTTCCACATCTTGGTAAGTTTTAATCGGATTATGTATCACCGGACCAATTCCAGATTTTATTTCGACATCCACTCCCATCCCCGGAAGAGGTGTCATAATATCTTTATATAAAATCGCTGCATCTACGCCATATTGATCAACAGGTAATTTTGTCACATAAGCGCATAATTCAGGTTGATGGGTGATTTCGAATAAAGAGTATTTCTCTTTCAATTTACGATATTCTGGTTGCGATCTGCCCGCTTGTCTCATGTACCAAACTGGAATTCGGTCCACACTTTCTTTTCGAGCTGCTTTTAAAAATAAATCATTGGTTATTTTTGTCATCAGGTCGCTTCCCTTCTTTGTTCATTTGCACACAATAGGTAACAGAACAATAAATAACTTCTCCAGATAAAAGAATACTAGAAATCTTGTATAAAACCAAACAAATTGCCTATCTTCTGTTTCAAATATATAAATAGTGGAAAATAAAGGTGAAATCATTTATCTTATTAGATTAAATTAGAAAGAAGGACTTACTATGAAAAAAATATTTGTCACAACTGGTACCGAGCATTATCTTCGTCAACTAATGGCAAATTATGTAGGTGCAAATGTAACATTGCTCCAAAATTATTCTCAATCACTGCTGTATCAGGAATCGACTGGAGACAAACTTTTTCAAGAAGGCATGGAATATCGAGTTCTTCAAAGCAGTGGTTCTTTAAAAGGATTTGGAATAGTTGTTTTCGAATATATTCAACTTCGAGATGAAGAAATCCCTATTTTCTTACAAATGTATCAACATGCAAGTCTTCACTTTGCGGACACTCAAGGCTTGCAGAGTACTAAGCTTGCAAAATCTATTAGTACAAATAAATTTTTAATGATCTCTTTTTGGGATTCAGAAATTTTCTTTCAAGATTGGAAAAAAACACCACTACATCAAGAAATCATGAATATCATGAAGAAAAATAATACCCAAGCGGGATTTTCTCATGAAGATATCTATCATTATCCAGAATTTTTCCATGATGCAAAATAAAAAAATGCGATTTGGACTATTACAATAATCCAAATCGCATTTTTTTATTCATACATTTTCCGCATTCGGACTGGTGCATAAATAAAAGTAAAAATAACTACGAAAGCCAAGTTTATACTCAAAATAATCAACCCGTTAATTGTTCCATTTTGTGCGATTCCAATGGTACTAAACAATAATGCTTGCGCAAGTAATAAAATTCGTAAAAAATGGATAAAACTGCGGTGACGATAGCCATCATCAATCGGATAAAGTCGAAGCATAATTTGTGAATCGTAGTGTTTTAGCATGGGAATAAATTGAAAACCAGTTAAATAAAGGAATAATAAAGAAAAAACAATATTTAAATAAAAACCTTGTACAAATACCAGTAAAATCACTGCTATAATCGTTAATCTAATATATAAACCACTATATTCATTTGTTCTTATAAAAGTTCGACTAAATAAATACGCAAATGTTTTCCTTTTTGCATAAGGGATTGGTTGATAAAGAAAATCTAAATAGCTTCGTCTGCGAACGGTTCCTCGTAAATGTGGCACATCCGTAAATAGATTCACTAAACGATAAAAACGATTCATTCTAGCTTCTTCTTTATCTACTAAATACTCCCATCTAAGCGTGACTTTGGCTACTTTCTTTGTCATCCAAAAATAGCTTGCAAATAGTAGAATAATCGTCACGGGGATAGAAATATACGGTGCGGAAATTAATGCAATATAAATTAGCAAAGCATTTACAATCACCCTTACAAACATCCAAGTCGTATCAGCCTCTTCTAATTTCATGCTTTCAAAGCCAAAGTAAATATTCCAAGCTTTTAGTAAAGCAAGCACGATAAATAATGAGAAAAATCGACTATAAGAAACACCTGTTACTTCAACGTACATTGGCATACAAGCTCCAAGAACAATCAAAAATACATAAAATTGCATAAAAAAACTAGCTATTTTGGCTTGCGCGAAATAATGATTCATCGCTTTTTCTTGTACAATTAAATATACAACATCTGGCTTTTGGAGGAGTGTAGCAACCGGACTTATGGCAATCGAAGCAGTAAGTAAAATAACCATTAATGGGATAACAGGGAAAGTTGGCTCTAACGTTTTTACCCAACCAGCATAATAGAATATCCCTGCACCAAGCCCAATTACCAATACGAAAAGCAAATGGTCATTAAACATGTAACGAAGATATCGCATCACTTCTGTCGTGTAAGCACTAAATCGCTCCTTCCAAAGCGCTTTACTATCAAATATCATCTTCATCAGCTTCCTCTTCCTTTGTCAACTGAATGTAAATTTCATCAAGTGAGGCTCCAGGCATATCAAAATTGGTTTGTAAATCTTTCAAGGTTCCTTCCGCACGAATTTCCCCTTGATGAATAATAATAAATGTGTCGCAATATTTTTCAGCTGTAGCTAAAATATGAGTGGACATTAAAATACTAGCACCTTCCGCGCGCATTTCATCCATCCAATTTAATAAAGATTGAATGCCAAGTGGGTCAAGGCCAACAAATGGCTCATCTATAATATAAAGCTTAGGCTCGATTAGAAATGCTGACATAATCATTACTTTTTGCTTCATACCTTTAGAAAAATGTGCCGGAAACCAATTAAGTTTTTTCTCCAATCGAAATTCTTTTAATAGTGGAACCATTCTTTCTTGTAACTCTTCTTCTGAAAGTCCATATGCCATACCAGTTAATTCAAGATGTTCTTTTAATGTTAATTCTTCATATAAGACAGGTGTTTCTGGTATATAAGAAAATTGTTTCCGGTATGTTTCTGTATCTTCCACTAACTGATGCCCATTAATTTTGATGGTTCCTTGTTTGGGATGCATTAAACCAGTTATATGTTTAATAGTCGTACTTTTACCCGCCCCATTTAGACCTATTAGTCCAACAATTTGTTTTTCTTCTATTGCAAATGAAATATCTTTTAGGACTGGGCGCTTCGTATACCCGCCTGTTAAGTTTTCTACTTCTAGTAAAGCCATTAGTATACCTCCTTGCGTACTCTTTAGTTTATAATAGCATATCCATCCCTCTACCTGTCAAAATTATCCATTATTCACTATCTTACGCATGCTTTTAACTCCTTTTTATGTTAAATTTATAGTAGTACATATTTTATAAATTGCGAAAGGTGGTCACATTTAATGGATGATTGCATTTTTTGTAAGATAATCTCCGGGGAAATCCCTTCTGCCAAAGTATATGAAGATGATGAAGTTTATGCTTTCCTTGATTTAGGACAAGTTACGGAAGGGCATACACTTGTAATTCCGAAGAAACATGCTAGAAACACTTTCGATTTACCTGATGAAACGGCCGCTGAATTATTTCGCCGAGTTCCAAAAATCGCTCGAGCATTAAAAGAAGCTTTACCTATACAAGGATTAAATATTTTAAATAATAATGAAGAAGTAGCTTCTCAATCTGTTTTTCATTGTCACATTCATTTAATTCCAAGGTATGGCAAATCTGATGACTTTGGGTTAAAATGGAAAGATAATGCAGATTGGTACACCAAAGAGCGTTATCAAGAAATCGCTGAACTAATTGCAGCAAAAGTAGACTAAAATGACTTGAAGGATGGAGTGGAGTATAAATGAATAAAAAATCACTTATTTTTGGTATTCTAGCTGGTGGGGCAATTGGAGCCGCAGCCTCGGTATTATTTGCTCCAAAATCCGGCAATGAGCTTAGAAAAGATATTGTAGCTAAGTCAGGTGAAGCAAGTGTCATTTTAAAAGAATTAGCTTACAATGCGAACGAACTAATTCAATCTGTTCAAGTTCTTGGCACGGAGGGTTCCACTTTACTTAAAGATGTATCTTCTGACATTATGGAATCTGTTTCAAAATGGAATGAAGAAATGGAACCAGAGAAAAAACGCTTAAAAGATGAAATTAAAGACATGCAAAAAACAATTTCCGACTTAGAAAAAACATTAAAAAAAGATAATAAATAATCTAAAAACTGGGCAGATGCTCAGTTTTTTTCTTTGGACAAATGATTGATTTTTAAAACAGTTAAAAATGACTAAAAAAGGGTTGAATTTTGATGCATTAGAGCATACAATACTATGGTGCCTTATGACAAAGGACACTATTTTGGTTATAACTGGAGGAAAGCTTTCAATGCGCTGCTTAAAATCAATCAACACAGAGCGACGAGATGAATTTAACAGACTTTTTCTAAAAGGAATTCTGGTCTGGCTAGTTGCCGTATGTATATGTTTTTTGACACAACATTTACTCTACCCCGGGCAATTGACAAATGACTATCAGCTGATTAGTTTAGTGGGTATTCTTTTAATCTACCCAATTCATAAATTACTTCATGTGATTGGATGTTTTAAATATCGTGAAGGGACAGTTATCCAGTGGCGGATTCATTTCTTTTTTCTGCCATGTATGAAACTTAATATCAAACGAATAATCCCCAAGTGGAGTTATATTTTCTCTTTAGTACTTCCATTTGTAGTCATAACAATTATTTTAGTTACTTTAATGATTTTAACACCTATTGGTCACTCGGGTATGTTTTTAATTCTATTATCTGTTCATTTTGGAATGAGTTTTTCAGATTTTATTCATATTAAAAAACTTTGGAAAATGCCTAACAACTGTTTTGTGGAAAGTGCTGAGCGCGGATTTTCCATTTTGATTTCTGACTAAAACATAAGAATATCATTAAATTTCTTTCATCTTTTCATTTTAGCTTTAATTTGTGGTATGATAGTTATTGTGTTAAGCGGGAATTATTCCAACAACTAAGGAGTGTGTTTTATTTAATGAAGAAGAAAATGATTCTTGGACTTGTTATGTTAATGGCAATGTTCAGTCTAGCAGCATGTGGTAGCGGTGGCGATGTCGTTAAGACGGATGCTGGCGACGTAACGCAAGATGAGCTCTACGAAGCAATGAAAGATAAATACGGCAATGAGTTCGTACAACAACTTACATTTGAAAAAATCCTTGGTGATAAATACAAGGTTACAGATGAACAAGTAGATTCTGAATTCAAGAAGTACAAATCTCAATATGGCGATCAATTTGACTCTGTTTTAGCTCAAAGTGGCTTAACTGAAGAAACTTTCAAAAGCCAACTTAAGTACAACTTATTAGTTCAAAAAGCAACTGAAGCTAACACAGATACTAGTGATAAAGTACTTAAAGAGTATTACAAAACTTGGCAACCAAATATTACTGTTAGCCACATTCTTGTAGCTGATGAAGCAAAAGCCAAAGAAGTAGAACAAAAACTTAAAGATGGCGAAAAATTTGCTGACTTAGCAAAAGAATATTCTACAGATACTGCTACTA
Source organism: Listeria immobilis (assembly GCF_014322765.1). Classification (GTDB taxonomy): domain Bacteria; phylum Bacillota; class Bacilli; order Lactobacillales; family Listeriaceae; genus Listeria; species Listeria immobilis. The sequence continues at coordinate 51,722 of NZ_JAASTZ010000005.1, forward strand.
AAGATAATGGTGGTCAGTTAGCTCCATTCGGACCAGGAAAAATGGATCCAGCATTTGAAAAAGCTGCATATGCCCTTAAAAATAAAGGCGATATCAGTGCACCCGTTAAAACGCAATACGGATACCACATCATCCAAATGGACAAACCTGCTACAAAAACAACGTATGACAAAGATAAAAAAGCTGTAAAAGAAGCTTACCTACAGTCTCAACTTACTACTGAAAACATGCAAAAAACACTGAAAAAAGAATACAAAGATGCTAATGTAAAAGTTGAAGATAAAGACTTGAAAGATGCTTTCAAAGACTTTGACGGTTCTGCTAAATCAGAAGAATCATCTGAAACAGCTAAATAAGCAATCAAAAACACGTTTGGAAAATTCCAAACGTGTTTTTTTATTATAATAACGATTTTTATTCAAAAATAGGATTATAAAATGAGCGGTTATCAAGTCCAAATACACGTTCACTAAATTCACCTGGTTTTGTATGTTTTAATACTTTATCCATCATATTAAGTGAAGCATCCATTAAATCAATTTGATGTAAAATCTCAGCTTCACGAACAAGTGGTGGTTTTGGACTGCCCCACTCTCCTTTTCCATGGTGAGAAAGTAAAACATGTTTTAAAACAACTACTTCTTCTCCATCAATTGAAAGCTCCTCAGCAATTTTACTCACTTCTTCAACAACAATAGAAATATGTCCTATTAAATTCCCTTCAAGTGTATAGGTCGTTGAAACTGGACCTGATAGCTCAATCACCTTGCCTAGATCATGTAAAATAACTCCTGCATAAAGCAAGTCTCTATTTACAGATGGATACAAATCAGCGACAGATTTAGCTAATCGCAGCATCGAAACTACATGGAAACTAAGACCCGAAACAAATTCATGATGATGGCGCATTGCAGCCGGATAATCATAAAAGTCATCTTGATATTTTTTTAGGAGCGCACGAGTAATCCTTTGCAAATTAGCATTTTTCATTTCAAAGATATATTGTGTAATTTCATCTGCTATTTCTTCTTTATTAATTGGTGCGGTTTCCATAAATTCATTAGCGCTAACCCCATCTAATGCGGTAGCTTGTCGTATTTGACGGATTTTCAGCTGTTTTCTACCTCGATAATTTTGAATATCACCTGTAAGTTGAACAATTTGTTGTACCCCGTAACTTACTTCATCACTCTCTTTAACATCCCATAATTTCGCCTCTAATTCACCGGATTTATCTTGTAAAACGAGGCTTAAAAATGGTTTCCCATTGCTTGCGGTTCCTTTTACACTTGATTTTATTAATAAGAATAAATCAACTGTTTCTCCAACTTCATAGTCTAATAATCGTTTTTCCATGGTATCGCCTTCTTTCTTTCTGTAGTAAGAAGTTTCTTTTCTCTATTATAGCATGCGTATGTCTTCACTGGAAAAATATTTGCGAGTTTCCCGGTGACATGTGAAAAAAATGACTTGATTTTGGCTCTTTCTTTTTTTTAGCAATTGCATCATTTGGCTCATTCTAGCCGCATCAAAATGGACAAAACCATCATCAATAATAATTGGTAGTGGAAACTCTTTATGCATAACATCAATTAGCGCAAAGCGTATCGCTAAATATAATTGTTCTTTGGTCGCCTGACTAAGCTCTTCCGGGTAAAATAAAACCACTTGCTTACTTTCCACTTGTAGCCGATTCTCATGTAAATACACTTTAGAATAGTTTCCACCAGTTAAATCATGAAAATATTCACTTGCAAGCGCTAATGTTTTTGGTAATTTCCCTTCTTGTAATCGCTGCATCGCCTCTTGTAATATTTCAAGGGCAAGTTTTGTTTCTGTCCATTCCTCTACAAATTGTTGTAACTTACTTTTTTCTGAATAGTATTTTTGCATTAGTACAGAAAAAGTCCCACCTTCTTCTAAAGTTGCTATTTCATGGTTCTTAGAGGCTAAACTCGCATGAAGACGTTCTTGTTCTAGTTCCATTTTGTGTAGTTTTTCCGCTAATTGAATTTCTTTTTCTTTAATTGTAGTTTGGCTGGTGAATTTGTTTAGCTCGTGCCTTTTTTCTTTTTCTAATTGTGCCTCAAGCAAAACTAATCGTTCACGCCATTTCTGTTCTTCTTTTGCTTGTACTGCTTTACTCCGAAATGCCTCTTCTGTGTATACTTTTGCTTGCAGTAGTAAATCACTTTTTTCTTTTTCCACAAGTAATAAATCTTGTTTCAGTAAATCAAGCTGCATCGTTACTTGTTCTACTTTTTCTGTGTGTTTAGCGTTTTCTGCTAAATGATTTCGGTACTGTAATAAACCTTGTCTTAAAAAGGCGATTTTTTCTTCTATTTGAGAGTATTCAGCCGGGATAGTTAAGTTCTCTAATTTAGCTTGATATGCCGCTTGTTTTTGTTCTAATGGGTGTAATTTTTGATGTAGTTCGACAATCAATTGGTTTTTTTGGGTATTTTCTTTGTATGTAAGAACAACCAATTCCCAGTTTTCTTGCGGTTCATCATCCAATCCTAATTCTTGATACAACTGCCGCAGTTCTATATCGTGTTGATAAATAGTTTTGCTTAATTTTTGCTCATCTTCTTCTAATTCAGCAACTTCACCAGCGACAACATCCATTTCACTCAGCAATTGCTGCCATTCTTGTCTTATTTTTTTCTGTTCTAAAAAAGCTACTATTTGCTCATTTTTGGGTTGTCCGTTTTGTTGGTTAATATATAGGAAATACCCCAAAATAACTACATCAACAAGAACGAAGGCAATGCTCCAAATGGACAAAGAAAAGATCATTACTAGTAAAGCTATAACTAATATACCTAGAGAAATAAATAAACCTGTTGTGGGCGATTTCTGTTTTCGCTCCATTTGATCTTTTTGTAGTTGGAAAGTCTTATTGTCCCACATCTCTGCTTCGATATGATCGATTTTGGTTTGTAGCTTTTGTTCAGATTCAGATGTTAATGTTAGCTTTAGATTAAGATCATGTTGTCTTTGTTTATTTATTTTTTCTTGCTCTTTTAACTTATGAATTCTTTCGTCTAGTTCCGCTCTCCATTTTATTTTGGTTGGCTCTGTATTGGTTTGATGATACGCAATTTCTTGTTTTAGACTGTTTTGTTGTAACTCTCTTTCACTGTATGCTCCGAACGATTCAACTAGATAAGCTACTTCCGCTTCATTGGATGCGAAAAAAACCAATTGCTCAAAATCATTTTTATTTATTAAGTTTTTTTGTCGTTCTTCTAATTGAATGAATTGATTTTGCCATTCTTTTTCTCGAAGCTGCAAATGTTCTAATCTGATAATCCCATCTGGTGGAAAGGTTGTTTGTACTGAGCTGGATGCTTTTTCATCAAGTGTCTTCCACTCTGTATATAATGGCCATAAATCCAGCAAAATATTTAGTGTGTCTAGTTCCACTCGGATTTTTGTTTTTTCTTCTTGTAGTTTAGATTGACGTTCTATTTCTTGTTCTTTTTCAGCAAGAAGCGCTTCATATTTGGTATTTTGTTTTTTGGCTTCTTGAAAAGCTTGCTGACTTTCTTTTACTTTTTTTAGTTGTTGATTAATTGCTGGATTTCTACCATTGGGTTTAAATAAAGCATCCAATTTTTTTTGTAAAGTTTCTGCTGTTTTTAAAAGTGTGTCAGAACCTGTTGTACCTGTCGCTAAAAGATATCGCTCAAATTCTTTCTTTTTCCATTGATGGATATTTTGCAAGCCATGAATGTCAAAAGAGAATATAGCCTCAAAAGTTGTTCGGTCGATTTCGCCTATAATGTCAGTTAATTTATCTTCTCCAACCATTTGTCCATCTTCCAAATGAATACGAACATCCCCAGTTGCTTTGCCTTTTAAGCGTTCAATTATAACTTTTCCAAGTGGTGTATCTTCAAGTGTAAGTCTCCCACCATAAGGACCACCATTTTTGGGCTCCATTCGAGGAATTGTTTGCTGTTTAGTTGGAAAACCAAATAAAACACTATGTATAAATGCCATAATAGTCGATTTCCCTGCTTCATTCTCACCAAAAAACACTTGAAAATCTGCCCTGCAATCAAAATGAGCATTCGACCATTTTCCATAACCAATAATATCAATAGATGTTATTTTCATTATTCATCACCCTCTACTTCTGCAAGCGTTGTTCCTAGTTCGATTAATGCTCTTTCTAGGAGGATAAGGCGATCTTGTTCCGATAAATCTTCCAAATAGCGACTCACTCCGCTTTCAAAATGAAGTGATTCTACAGCTTGATAAAATGCTGATTCCGCTTGTAAATGTTGGTAGGCACTTGCTATTTCTTTTTCAGCTAAATGAAATTCTGACCAATGTGTTGTGCTTGTTTGCTTCTTTTTTTGTAAGGATATTTTATGCGCCCATACAAATGTAGAGTCATCTATATTTGTTTGCTCTTGAAGCATTTGTAGCCAATCATCTGTCTTTATTTTTTGATTGTTTGTTGTCTCAATTATTAAATGTAAAAAATAAGAAGCATTTTTTTCTTGGTATGTTTCTAATTGTTTTGTGATTTCTCGGAAGCAAGTGTTTATTTCTGCATTTTCTGGCAAGGTGATGATTACTTCTTCCCAAATAATTGGACTGGTTTCTACAAAGTCAATCACTGTTTTTGCTTCTGAAAGGGTTACGATACTTGCCCCTTTGCCACCTGCCTCTTTACGATTTCTACCTTGGATATTTCCTGGGTAATAAATACTTGGGGATTCCGCGAGTAATTGTCGTTTATGAATATGCCCAAGCGCCCAGTAATCAAATCCTTTTTTGCTAATATCTTGCACACGAAATGGAGCATAAACGTCATGCTCTTCACTACTTGTTAATTCTGAACCGTGCAAAAGCGCAATATGAAAATCAGCAGGCTGTTGTACAATATATTCCTCCACACGACTAGTGCGAATGTGCCGTTCGTCATAGCTAAATCCATAAAGATTAACGTCGACACCTCGGTTAGTTTTCATTGTAACCATTTCTACTTTTTCTGGAAAAACATGCACATTTTCTGGCAAAGCGAGTTTTTCCTTGTGTTTATCTAAAAAATCATGATTTCCATGAATAACAAAAGCTTTGATTCCAGCATCTTCTAAGCGTTTCATTTCTTTTAAAAAGCGGGCTTGTGCGCGAACGCTTTGGTCTTCACTATCATAAATATCCCCAGCTATTAAAACAAAATCTACTGTTTCTTTGATTGCGAGTGAAATTATTCTTTCTAAGGATTGAAAGGTGCTTGCTTGAATTGCGGAAAAGAGTGGCTGTGGTAATGCTGAAAGTCCAATGAAAGGACTATCCAAATGCAAATCTGCAATATGTAAAAATTTGATTTCTTTCATGACTTTCGCCTCCTTCTCAAAAACCGAATATACGTTCTTATTATATCCTATTCTATCAGCGGGTACAAGCCTTTCAAACAAAAAAAGTGGTTCTGGTATTGTTAAGCTAATAACAAATACCAGAACCACTTTTTTGTCAAAATTAATCGTTTGCTACGTTATATAAATCTTGTAATGGCGTCATAATAATGCGGTTTAAGTCATTAATAATCGTGCTCATTGCTTGTTCTTTTTCCATTAATTTCACGATTGTTGCATTTTCTTGAACTTCTTGTGCTACTTCTTGTGCTACTTGAACCGTTTCGTCGTCAATTTCTTGACCAGTCATTTGTTTTTCTTGGATTGTTACTTGTACATCACGGAAACGCTCGAATTTTGCTTTTGCTTCTGCATCTTTGTTCACATCACGGTATGCTTCTTGTAAACTTAAAAATTCAGGTGTTTCACGAATTCCTTTGTCTAAATCATGTGCTAAATCATAAATATTAACTGCCATTGATAAATCCTCCAAATATCTGTATTTGTCACTTCTGTTTCACTATAACAAAAAGTCGCTCGTTATTCCAGTATAAAAGAACTAAATCCAGATTGCGAGGATACCTTGAACAATCCCAATAAAACCACCTAGGATTCCGCCTAAATAAGTAATCATTTTTAATTCTCTTCCAGAAATTTCGATAACTAATTTTTCGATTTCAGGTAAAGAGAATGTGGCAATTTGTTTTTCTACAAGCTGGGCTAAATTAAGTCTCCCAACCATTTCCGAGCTATGTTTTGCCACAAAATCAAGTGATCGTTCTACTGTAAAAGGAATGATTTTTTCATTGATGATACTTTCATAATTATGCAAGAATTTTTGGACTGGTTGGTTAAATAATTTTCCAAACGGAATCACTTGAATTATATCTGTTGTAAGCTGCTCTGCTAAATCAGCTTGCTTTTCTACAGGCACAAGTTCTTGTAATTCTTTTGATTTAAAGTTTTGCCACTCTGTCGCTAGCAATTGGTTAAGCATATTTTTAGTCTCTTCTTGGCTAATCAACCTTAGTCCTTCTTGTTGAATTTTTTCTGAAAAAGTATCGGTATTAATAAACATTCTTGCCATACTCCCCATTTTGCCATGTTCTGCAAAAAAATTCTGGAGCATTTGTTTTATTTGAATTTTACCATTTTCACTTGTAATAAAATCACTCATTTTAATTACTATTCTTTCTGTCACATGTGGCAATTTGGCTTGAAGTTCTGATTCCAGCATTGTTGGAATTATATTATCAATGCGAGTATCTTGGTGTTTATAAAAAAATTGATTTAGCTGGTTTTCTAAATTATTTTTCAGCCATGCAACGGAGCGAACTTCTGCATTTTGGTAGCCTAAAATTTCTAGTAACTCATTCGGGGTAGTTTCAAGTGTCATTTTTTCTTGAAACATTTTAATAAAAGTTTCAGTCACTTCTTTTTGTAATTTCGTGTCTAATAAACGACTACGAATAGCATCTTCTGTGAGTAAATGACTAACAACTACGCTTCCGATATGCTCTGCTAATTCATCGCGACGTTTAGGAATAAGCCCTGGTGTAAATGGTAGCCGTTTGTTAAAAAGATAAATGGCTTTATATGGACGAAAAAGCATTCTGATAGCAATAAAATTTGTCATTGCTCCAATAAATCCGCCAATTATAGCCATTAGAATGATAGTAAATAACACAGGCATGGTTTGCATCTCCTCATATTTATCTAGTAAAAGTGTTTTCATTATACGTGAAAAATCCCTAGACAACAATTGTTTCTAGGGAAGTTCATTCTAAAGTATGAGATTACAAATTCGTCATTTTAAGTGGGTCAACCCATAAATCAAATTCTTCTTCGGTTACAAAACCAGTTTTTATAGCTGCTATTTTTAAGGTTGAATTATCGGTAAACGCTAATTTAGCAATCTGTGCTGCTTTTTCATAACCAATATGAGGATTTAAGGCTGTCACTAACATAAGAGAATCATTTACTTTTGCTTCAATCACTGCTTCATTTGCTTCAAGACCTTCTAAGCAGTGAATTCTGAATGAACGCATGCTATCGGAAAGTAATTGAACAGATTCTAGAAAATTAAAAATGATAACTGGTTTATACACATTTAATTCAAAGTTTCCTTGGCTTGCAGCAACATTGATAGTTGTATCGTTTCCCATAACTTGTGCGGCAACCATTGTAATTGCCTCACACTGCGTCGGATTTACTTTTCCAGGCATAATAGAACTACCTGGTTCATTTGCTGGAATTGTTAGTTCGCCAATTCCGCTACGAGGTCCACTTGCTAAGAAACGAATATCATTTGCAATTTTCATTAAATCGGCAGCAAGACTGCGAATTGCTCCATGTACGAAATTAATCGGGCTATGACTTGTTAATGCAAAGTATTTATTAGCATCCGAAGTAAAATTGTAGCCGGTTTGTTTCATTAATTCTTGGGCCACTTTATCACCAAAATCTCGTGATGCATTTAATCCCGTTCCGACAGCTGTTCCACCAATTGCGAGTGGTAAAATTGCTTTCATACTTGTTTCTATATAATTTTTATTGTTTGTAATACTAGCTTCCCAACCACTAATTTCTTGACCAAGCGTCAGTGGAGTCGCATCTTGTAAATGTGTTCGACCAATTTTAACAAGATTCATATATTTTTCTTTTTTAGCCGTTAATACTTGATGCATTTCATTTAACTCTGGTAAAAGTTTGGTCACTAATGCTTGATACGCTGCGATATGCATGGCTGTTGGAAAAGTATCATTTGAACTTTGTGACATATTTACATCATCATTTGGATGAATCACACTTCCTGTTAACTGCTGATTCGCTACATGCGCAATAACTTCATTTACATTCATATTGCTTTGCGTTCCACTTCCAGTTTGCCATACAACTAATGGAAAATGCTCATCTAAATGTCCTTGAATTATTTGATCGCATACTTGAGCAATTGCAACTGCTTTTTCTTGTGATAGTTTCCCTTCCATTGCATTTACTTTAGCCGCAGCTTTTTTCAATTCTGCAAAAGCCCGGATAATTTCTTTTGGCATTTGATTTTCACCAATCGCAAAATTTCTTCTGCTACGTTCGGTTTGCGCCCCCCAAAATTTAGTCGCATCTACGGAAATTTCTCCCAATGTATCTCGTTCTATTCGTTCCACTTCGCCACCCCTTTTTTTCTATTTTATTATACGAAGGCTATTTTCGCAAAGTACTTATAAATTATTTGTTATTCTGTTTTTTGAAGTGGTTTTATTTTCACCATAAAAATAGTTAATATTACTAAAAGGACAATCCATGCTATAGTAATGAAAATGGTTGGCAAATAATAATCCATTGATTGACCTGGCATAATAAGCGCCGTCGCATTTTTACTTAAATATGCTGGATTAAACATTTGTACCCAGCCTCCAAATCCACTAATAACGCCTAGTAATATCGCAATAAATACGCTCACCATTGCAACAATTGCACTACTATCAAAAGCAGCACTGGCAAAAACTACCAAACTAATCACAAAAACAAACCATAATGCGTATACAAAAAAACTTTCTATTAATGTATTTATAGATAATTCTCCAAAAAGGAAATAAGTATAATATGCTGCTAAGATGTAGCCTATTAATAAAGAACCCAGTCCCATGAGACATTGCATTACCCACTTGGATAAAACATATTCTATGGTGTTTACTGGTCTTGTCATAATAAAAGCAAGCATTCCTTTTGTTCTATCACTTTGAATACAAGCCATTAGCGCAACGACAATGATAATTATTCCAAGTTGATCGAACTGAGAACCTAATGTTTGAGCCATTACTGCCTGTGCAGATTGATTTCCCATTAAGTTAATAACTTGTTCAGCCTCATTTCCCGTCCCAAAAGCTTTTAGTATATCTGGTAAGAAATACATCATCATTGGTTGAGTTAGCCCCAGAAGCGCAAAAACAATTGGTAACCAAATGATTTTCAAACTACGCCGTTGCTCTAGCCATTCTTTTCCTATGAGTGCACTAAAATGCGTCATTTACCCACCTGCTCCATAAAGATTTCTTCTAAGTTTTGATGTCTATTCTCCACTCGAATAATTTCACCATTTATATCTAATAACGCTTTTAAAATTGCTTCTGAACAAGCTTTTCTGTTGTTCGAATGTACTTGATATACCATCCCCATTTTTTCGATTTTTTCAATAAAATCATTTTGTATAAGTATTTGTTGCCATGCAGTTGCATCTCCAATAAATTCTACATCAAAAATAGAGGAGCTTTCTTCTTGGATGAGTTGATTTACCGTTTTATCAATTATTAACTCCCCATTTTTTATAATCGCAATACGGTCACAGATTTCCTCTGCATCTTTCAATATATGTGTTGAAAATAAAATGGTGATTTCTTTTTTTAATTCCTCTAACAATAAAATGATTTCACGACGTCCAATTGGATCCAGTGCAGAAACTGGTTCATCTAATATTAGTAATTCTGGTCGATGTAAAATGGCCTGTGCAATCCCTAAACGTTGCCGCATTCCTCCTGAATATGTACTAATTTTCTTTTTAGCACTATCGCTTAATCCTACTTGTAGTAAAACTTCTTGAATACGCGTTTCTAAGTCATGTTTCTCCATATTGGATAACCTTCCCATAAAGCGAAGACATTCTTGTGCATTCATCCAACCATAAAATTCTGGATATTGTGGTAAAAAACCAATTTTTTGACGAACCAATTTTGCTTCTTTTCCATCAAGTGTGATATGCCCTCCATCAGGGGGTAAAGTTTGTACAATCATATTAATAATGGTTGATTTCCCAGCACCATTTGGTCCAATAAGCGCTACACATTCCTTATTATAAATCGTTAAATTAATTTCTTTAACAACCAACTTACCATTGTATTTCTTTTTCAATCCTTGAATTTCTAGTTTTTCCATTAGTTTCCAGCCTCTTTTCGACCAAAAACAAAATAAATTACTGGTCCTAAAATGTTAATAAAGAGAATGACAAATAACCAAATAAGTGGGTTTTTTCGAATTTGCCAATTTTTTCCTAAATCAATAATAGCTGTTAATAATAATGCTAGATACAAAATAATTATTGGAATAATTAATGCTATTTGTGTTTTATCCATTATTTCACCTCGTTTTATTGTTATACATATTGTATAACAGTTATAATAATATAGCAATATAAAAAAGCACTTCACTGAAATTTTCAATGAAGTGTCTTTTTATTAATTCCCGATCGAGTCTAGCATGTTTCCAATGCCATCTGATACTTTACCACCGAATTCTTTTACTTTATCTGCACCTTTTTTAATAGTTTTACCAGCTTCATCTGCTTTTTCTTTGACGCCTCCCCAGAAATCGCCCTCTTCTTCTTCTTTTTCTGCGGCTTCTTTTTTCGCTGCGGTTTCTTGAGCGGCACTTTTCGTATCAAAATCTGTTGCTTTTTGATATTTCAGCCCGCTATTCATCACATAATGTGCGAGGCTAGATACGCCGGATGAACTTGTTGTTGTGAGATAGTGGTCTTTATCAGTCTTATCAAATCCCATCCAAACAGCTCCAACTAAATTAGGTGTATAACCAACAAACCATTGATCTTTTGTACCACTTGTATCATCGAACGGAACTTGTGTTGATCCAGTTTTACCTGCCATTTCGTGTCCTGAAACAGCCGCACTTTGTCCTGTTCCTGTATTGATTACATCTAGTAACATGGACGTCATATCATTTGAAACTGTCTCAGATATAATTTGTTTTGTTTTTGGAACATTTTCATAAACCGTATTACCTGATGGATCAACTATCTTAGTAATAATATGTGATTCAGGTTTTGCTCCATTATTAGCAAATGTAGAATAGGCTGTAGCCATTTGGACTGGAGAGGCTCCTTTACTCATTCCACCTAGAGCAAGTCCGAGTGTACGATCTTCTTCAGGAACTTCAATGCCAAATTTTTCTACTGATTTAACACCTTTATCTATACCAATTTGATCGAGCAACCAAACGGCTGGTGCATTTATAGAATTTGCAACTGCTGTATACATTGGTACTTCTCCACTATAAACCCCACCAACATTGGTCGGTGTGTAGTTGCCTTTATAGGTTGTTTTTTCGTCTTTTAACATTGAATCGACTTCATAACCTGATTGAAGTGCTGGCGTATAGACAGCTAGCGGTTTCATAGTCGAACCAGGTTGGGCTTTCATTTGTGTCGCTCGGTTAAATCCTCGGAAAACATGTTCTCCTCGTCCACCAACTAACGCTCGAATCCCACCAGTTGCCGGATCCATTAGAACTGCACCTGATTGAACTAATGTGCCGTCACTTGCATTAGAAGGGAATAAATAGTCATTTTCATATACGTTTTCTAAAGATGTTTGATAATTTTGGTCTAACTCAGTATAAATTTTATAGCCTTTTTGCATTATTTCGTCTTGCGTTATATCTGCTTCATTTACAGCTTCATTAATTACTGCATCCACATACCATGGATATTTATTTGCTAGCGGATCTTTTGATTGGTCATTTAATACAATTTTAGTTGCTTTGTATTTATCACCTTCTGCTTTTGTGATGTCCCCTGTTTCAACCATAGCGTTTAATACCATATTTCGCCGATTTGTTGCCTTATCAATATGCTCGTATGGATCATATGCGCTCGGTGCTTGGAGTAATCCCGCAATTGTTGCTGCTTCAGGTACATTTAAGTCCGCTGCAGATTTACCAAAATATTTTAAGGAGGCATTCTCAACACCCCACTCCCCATTTCCAAAATAGGAACGATTTAAGTACATTTCCATAATTTCATCTTTAGAATAGGTTTTTTCGATTTCTCTAGCCATGAAAATTTCTTTTGCTTTTCGTGTAAAAGTTTGTTCTTGTGTTAGTAAAGCGTTTTTGGCGAGCTGTTGTGTGATAGTACTTCCGCCACCAGAAATTCCGCCATTTGTAATCAAATTAACACCAGCACGAGCAATTCCTTTTAAATCAAAACCTTTGTGTTCATAAAATCTTCTATCTTCAATTGAAACGACCGCATTTTGAAGATTATCTGAAATTTTATCGATGGAAACAAAGGTAGCATCCGTCGAGGATAATTCTCCTGCTTTATCTCCGTCTTTGTCATAAATAATTGTTGCCGATTCTAACCCTTTCTTTAAGGCATCAATATCGGCAGACTTAGCTACAACTACGAGATAAATAATAAAAGTTAATAAAAATACCAGTCCCGCAAGTAAAAATATCTTTCCAACATGTTTATTTTTACAAAAGCGTCTAAATTTTCGCCAGCCAATACCAATCCATTTACCAATAAATCCAAAAAATAATTTAAGGTATTTTATGAGTTGTTGTTTAAATTTATCCATGTAACTCTCCTATCTTTCTACACGGTATTCAATAACTGAAAACACAGTTATACCCGTATTTTACGTTAAAACACAATTTTATGCCACCAACTTTAGACCGATTTTTGTAATAAATTTGTAATAATCCATATTTCCTACATATTTATTAACCTCTTTTTTACAATTTCTTTATTTTCATGTTTCTAGTGGTTTAAAAAGGGTACATATAACTGTTACCATCACTTATCTTTTTGGTAATAAGAATCACCTTTATGCTGTGTACAACAAGTAAAGGCATCATGTTTTACATGGGTAGCATTATTAAGCCGGAAAGGATTTGGAATATGACGCAAAAGCTAATTTATTTTTTATCACAAACGCATATTCGAAGTGCCATAGCAGAGGCATGGGCGAGACGACTTTCAGTTAGCAATGTTAAATTCATTAGTGGTTCTTGGCTTAAATCAAAAGCAACACCATTTATTGCCGAAGCGCTTAATGAGTTTGCTATTGAAGCGCCTAAAAGCTTATCGTATTCCCCTAGCTCAAAATTACTGGCAGATGCTGATCTCATTGTAACAATTTATGATTCTGCACATGAAATTGCTCCAAATTTCCCTACGGACATCCAAGAAAAAATTATATATTGGGACATTGATGATCCAGAACAGGAATTAGCGTTACCTCAAAAATGGGCGAGTTATCAAGAAGTTTGTGATAACATTGCCTTATCAGTTAAAAATTTAGAGCACGTATTGATAGAGGCTTAAATTTCGTTGTCCCGCCACTCGTAGGCGGGATTTTTATATTAAAAAAAGAGAGGAGTTTACATAGTGGACGGATATAATGATTTAAAAAAAGCAGAGCAAGCTGCATTTTTGAGCATATTTGCTTATATATTTCTTTCCATTTTAAAAATAGTAGCTGGTCATTTCGGTAACTCAGATGCATTACTCGCAGATGGATTAAATAATACGACGGATATTATTGCTTCAGTTGCCTTATTAATTGGCCTTAGAATATCAAGGATTCCTCCTGACGCTGACCATTCTTATGGCCATCGCCGCACAGAAACCATCAGTTCTTTAATTGCTTCTATTATTATGTTTTTAGTGGGTGTTCAAGTAATTTGGAGTTCCATTGTTCATATAATTGAAAAAGACTTTACTTCTCCTTCGATGTTGACAGCAGTTGTTGCACTTTTTTCCGGTGTGTTTATGTATGGTATTTATCTATATAATCATCGTTTGGCAAAAAAACTTGATAGCCAGGCTGTTCGAGCAGCGGCCTATGATAATCGTTCAGATGCATTTGTTAGTTTTGGCGCGTTTATTGGTATTATTGGTGCTGTTTTTGGTGTACCTTGGCTTGATTTAGTTACAGCATTTTTAGTAGGTGTGTTAATCATTTATACCGCAATTAAAATTTTCTATGATGCGGCACATACACTAACAGATGGTTTTGATGTTTCAAAACTAGAAACGATTCATGATTTAATTGCTTCGGTTCCTGATGTTAAAAAAGTGATTGATATTAAAGCACGAATGAACGGAAATCGTATCTGGATTGATGCTACTATTGCTGTTGATCCGGAATTAAATGTAATAAAGAGCCATGAAATCACGGAAATAGTCGAACAAAAAATCCGAAATGAATATAAAGGTGCATTTACTTTAGTCCATATCGAACCATTTTTTGAATAATATTCGTTGTCAATATTCAGAAAGTCCACTATAATTTAGATTAAGTATCATTTGTTGGGAGGGAATATTCGATGGGGCAGAGAAACTAATTCAGTCAAATTATCTAACTAGAATGGAAAATAACATCCTAACCTTGGAGGAGTTCTCTTCCAAAACGTTTTTTCTTCTATTATAGATAGTTTTATCATAAGCTTATTTATATTAAATTAGGAGGTGTTTGCCTTAGCAGAATAATTTCTGTCAAGGCGATTTATTGATATTAACCATTAAATTTTTAATTATAGCTTTACTTATTGCTATATCTGCATTTTTTGTGGCAACAGAATTTGCGATTGTAAAAATGCGACCGAGCCGATTAGATCAACTAATTGCGGAAAAAGATAAGCGAGCGGCACTTGCTAGATACATTTATAACCATTTAAATGCGTATTTATCTGCTTGCCAGTTGGGGATTACAATTAGTTCCCTTGGGCTTGGTTGGTTAGGTGAATCTACCGTAGAAGCTGCGTTACATCCATTGTTTAGCATGATGGATCTACCTCAGTCTGCGATTACAATTCTTTCTTTCACCATTGCTTTTCTTTTTATCACGTTTTTACATGTTGTTGTTGGAGAACTTGTACCAAAAACGCTGGCAATTGATAAAACGGAAACAGTCGCACTTGCTGTAGCGCGTCCGTTGCATATTTTTTACAAAGTCATGTTCCCATTTATTTGGATTTTAAATGGTTCAGCAGTATTTATTGCACGTCTTTTTGGTTTAGAGCCAGCTTCTGAACATGAAATTGCTCATACAGAAGATGAACTAAAAATCATTGTTGGAGAAAGTTATAAAAGTGGCGAAATCAATCAATCGGAATTTCGCTATGTAAATAAAATTTTCGACTTTGATGAACGGATGGCCAAAGAAGTGATGATTCCACGTACAGAAATTGTTACTGTTGATACTGGTTCGACTATCGGTGAGTTATCCGATATTATGCGAAACGAACGTTATACTCGTTATCCAGTAATTGATGGCGATAAAGACCATGTGATTGGGGTACTTAATTTAAAAGAAATTTTGTCAGCCTATGTAGAACACGGTTCGAATCCAAGTTTTAGTATTGATCCATATGTGAAACCAATCATACGGGTTATTGAAACGATACCGATTAAAGAACTTCTTTTCCGGATGCAGCGGGAACGCTCTCATATCGCAATTTTACTTGATGAATATGGTGGTACTTCTGGACTTGTAACTGTAGAAGATATTGTGGAAGAAATCGTTGGAGATATTCGCGATGAATTTGATGCTGATGAAATTCCTGAAATCCGCAAAATCAAGGATGGTCATTATATTGTTGATGCTAAATTATTAATTGATGAAGTAAACAATATTTTAGGTACCGATATTGAAGAAGAAGAAGTGGATACGATTGGCGGTTGGTTCCTCACTCAAAATTATGAAGTAGAAGTTGGGGATGAAATTGACTATGATGGATTCATTTTCCGAGTCAAGCAAGGCGAACCGCACCATATTGAATATATTGAAATTACAAAGAAAAACGACTAATAAAAAGCTATCTGCAGTTTTAGCGCCCTTTGATTACGACACTTTAGAGGGTGCTAAAACAGATTGCTTTTTTTATTTAAGCAAAAAATGAATATTATCCATCTTTTCTGATTCTATCTATATTAAATAAATGCGAGATTTTTGCTTCTATTTTCACAAAGAAATGGTCCAATTAAATTCAGTTAATCAAGTGCCCTACTCCATTTAGACTTGCTGAATAAAACAATAAAAAATGCTTAATCGCTTAATTTTTCTCATCACCAAATAGAATCTATGCATATTTTCTATTAATTAATAGAAAAATACCAATTTGTTTTTATGGAACAGTCATACTACAATTAATATGTAAAGTGTGGTAGTGAAATTAATGCCTAATGAAGTATGTGATAAATTTTACAATCGTTTTTTAGAATACAATACTTGGATGGATTATCACATCTGAAATTTCCTTTAGACGCATAGTTTTATTTTTTTGCGCACACTTGTGAAAATATTATCAAAGTTTTTCAATTTTAATCTAGGGAGGAGAATAAAACCTTACAAGAATACCTTCACTGCACCGACAGCTAGTTAGACGAAAAGGGATATAGAATGGATTTTGAAAAATTTTCAAAACTAAGTAACAAGCGTTGCATACATAATGTCCTGAAACGCATATTTGACACTACGTAAGGTAAGACACCTCGTTTCAGAAAAAAATTATTTTAGTTTAAAAAAATTCATCAGGATTTCGAGAGGAGAAAAAAATGAACGCAAAAAGATTTTATCCAACAGCTATTGCACTTTATTTTACTTATTTTATTCATGGTATTGGGGTTTCTATTATTGGCCAATACAAACAAGATTTCGCCGGAGTTTGGGGCGCTGATACGCTTTCTGATGGTACTTTTGATGTTAGCGCAGTTATCGCAGTTATTGCTGCGTTAGGATTGGGGCGCTTACTTACATTACCTATATCTGGACCTTTTTCAGATAAATTTGGTCGTAAACCTTCTGCGTTGATTGGTGTCGCTTTATATGCGGTTTACTTTATCGGAATTGCTTTTGCACCAAATATGTATATCGCCTATGCCTTTGCTTTTATCGGAGGAGCAGCAAACTCATTCTTGGACACCGCAGTAACACCTTCTGTTTTAGAAATTTTCACTAAAAATGGTGCAATTGCTAACATGTTTACGAAGTTCTCCATTTCTATTGGACAATTTGTTTTGCCCTTTGCAATCGGGATTGTAGCGGCAGCAAACATGTCATTCCGCACACTCTTCATTGTTTCAATGGCCTTAATTGTAATTGATGGTTTAATTATCGCCTTTATGCCATTTCCTCCACTAAACAATAATGTCGGCGGTGAAAAAGCTAAAACTGAAAAAATGAAATTCACTGCAACGAGTTGGGCCATTATTGGTATCGGATTTACTTGTACCGCGACTTTCCAACTTTGGCTAACTTGCAACCAAGAACTCGGAAAATTGTACGGGATGACTGATCCAAGTAAAATTCAATCATTCTATTCTCTTGGAACAATATGTGCGATTTTAATTACAGCTGTTCTTGTGAAAAAATTTATTTTACCAGTTCGTATTCTAATTATTTACCCAGCTATTGCAACTTTGATGTTACTAATTATCTATATTGTTCAAACACCTGCAATTTGTTTGATTGGTGGATTTGTCATTGGATATTCTGCAGCAGGTGGTGTTTTACAACTAGCCGTATCAACTGCCAACGAATTTTTCCCAACCAACAAAGGAAAAATCACATCAATAGTCATGATTTCTTCTAGCCTTGCTAATTATATTGTTTTAAATATTGCCAGTTACATTACTAAAACAGGTGGTATCGAAGGACCAAAATATGTGCTATTATTTAATGTAGTAATAACAATTATTGGTATCTTACTTGCAATCTTTGTTAATATGCGTTATAAAAAAGAAGCTAATCTTGCAATCAAATAAGCTATCCAACCAACTGAGTAGCTAGCTGCTCAGTTGAACTTATATTCGCATTGTGAATAAAAACACAATTATGCACAAGCTGTTTATCTATAAAGAAGATGCATCTAATAACCACCAAAGCACCTGCATAAAGGAGAGCAAACTATGAAAAATAAATATTTATCTACATCACTTGGACTTTATATGAATTATTTCGTTCATGGGATGGCATTAATCATCATTGCACAAAATATTGATTTTTTATCTCAGAAATGGAATACAGATATTGCTGGAGCTGCTGGTGTGGTATCCTCGTTTGGGATTGGGAAATTATTAGCCGTTTTTGTTTCTGGTAAACTATCAGATAAGTTTGGTCGTAAATTATCTGTCATTCTTGGGGTATTCTTTTATATCGTCTTTTTAGGCGGGATTTTGCTAAGTCCGAATACGATAGTTGCTTATGCATTTGGGATTTCTGCTGGTATCGCTAACTCGTTTTTAGATACTGGTACTTATCCAGCTCTTATGGAAGCCTATCCGAAAAAAGCAGCATCTGCAAATATTGTAGTGAAAGCATTCGTTCAAGCCGGACAATTCCTTTTACCATTTATGATTGCTTTTATTTTAGCAAATAACTTGTGGTATGGTTGGAGTTTTATTGTGTTAATTGCTATTTTGCTAATTAACTTACTATATACATTGACTCGACACTTTCCACCAATGACTGTTGGAAAGCCGCTAGATTTGGAAAAAGAAGTAGCCCAAGAAAAATGGTCAAAAATTCATTTTAGTATTGATGAGCTTTGCCTGATTCTATTTGGTTTTGTAGCACAAACTTTGCTTTATATTATAAGCCAATGGATTGCAAAATACGGCTCTGAGGTAATTCATATGACAGATAATGCTTCAAGGTTACTTGTTAGTTATGCAAGTGTTGGCGCAATTTTATGTGTCTGCGTTACTTTTATTCTTGGAAATCGTGGCGTTAAGACGTTATACATATTGATAACATATGTCACTATGACCATGCTAATCTCCTTTGTACTATTCGCCTTCCCAAATGAAATTATCTGTCTCGTCGGGGCTTTCTTGCTTGGTTACTTCTCAGCAGG
This sequence comes from Listeria immobilis, assembly GCF_014322765.1. Classification (GTDB taxonomy): domain Bacteria; phylum Bacillota; class Bacilli; order Lactobacillales; family Listeriaceae; genus Listeria; species Listeria immobilis. Next base: position 70,750 of record NZ_JAASTZ010000005.1, read on the forward strand.
CGGCATTATTCAACTAGGTCTAACATTACTTGCAGAAGTTTCTGCTCGAGGAAAAGGTTTTGTTACCAGCCTCTATACTATCGCTGAAGGAATTGCCGTATTTAGTATTCCGTTGATTGCAGCAGCTATTTCTCGAATTGATATTGCGGCGATATTTTTATTAAATTCAGGCATAGCACTATTTGGATTGATATTGCTAATGATCGTTTTTGTTCGAAAAAGAAAATTTAGACGCGATACTATTTAATTAAAAAAGTCGTGGCAAAAATAGTACTAAATCGAAGAACAAGCAAGAATCTTGTCTATTCCATTTTTTGAAATGGTTCTATACAATAATTCTTGCTTGTTCTTTTTTCAATTATTTTTCCAGCATTAATAACGCTTCTTTCATTAATAAACCACCACTATAACCAGTTAATTTTCCGTTTTTACCGATGACGCGATGACATGGGATAATGAGCAATAATGGATTTTTGCCAATCGCTGTCCCAATAGCTCGGACTGCTTTTGGACGATTGATTTGTTCAGCAATTTCTGTATAGGTTCTTGTTTCTCCATATGGTATCGTTTTTAATGCTTTATAAACTGCTATTTGTAATTCACTGCCTGTTAGTTCAATTGGAAAATCGAAAACTTTCAATTCTTTGTTTCCATAAGCAACAAGCGCATCTTTATATTTGGTCAATTTGTTACTATTAAATACTGCATCAGCCAGCCATTTTTTATCAGTACCAACATAAATAATCCCCTTATCTGTCGCAACAAGATATAATTCTACATCCATAAACAACATTGAGTCATAATATCTTTTCTCCATTATTTCCACCTCTTTCTATCATTAATTATACGTCATATAATGTTTATTTCCTATTTGTTATTGTTAAAAAAGCAAGATTAGAAAAGTTTTCCTCGCAATTTCCACCAAGAACGTTTATGATTAATAAGAAGTTGAGGTGATAACAGTGTCGGATTATTACTTAACCCAAAAACGTTGGCTAGCGATTACTAACAATGATAAAACTGCAGATGGTAGATTTTTTTATGGAGTAACTTCCACTAAAATATTTTGCTATCCTTCTTGTAAATCCCGTTTACCAAAAAAAGAGAATATCGTTATTTTTAAAAATGCGGAAGAAGCTATTTCACAGGGATACCGGGCTTGTAAAAGATGTAAATCAGGCGGCGCAACACTTCCAGATACAGAATGGGTCGAAAATATCCAAGCTTATATTAAAGATAACTTTGCAAAACCTTTAACACTACAAATAATTGCTGAGGATTGTCACGGTAGCCCTTATCACTTACACCGGACATTTAAACGAATCACTCAAGTTACTCCAATTACTTATTTAGAAAATATCCGGATTGCTTATGCAAAAAAACTATTAGCTCACTCTATCCAATCAATTGAACAAATTGGAAAACTATCTGGCTTTCCAAACCCCGCTCATTTTTCAACAACATTTAAAAGGCACACCGGTTTATCACCATCTCATTTCCGAAAAACTTATCAATAAACTATAGAATGGATGAAATTTATATGACTCATATAACGTTACCAATTATCGAAGACTGGGAAGGCTTAACACTTACCAATATTTTGCAAGAAAAATTCCACTTAGGAAAAAAAGCACGCCATGAAATTAGAATGTCTCATGATGTTTTACTTAACAATAAACCACTAGATGATTGGAACACACCACTTTTTGTTGGCGCTAGTTTATCTTTGCCAATTATTTTACATGAGAAAATTGCTACTTTTGCATATGATTTAGAGATTATTTATGAAGATGATTTTTTACTAGTAGTTAATAAACCAGTGGGCATGAAAACACATCCCAATGATGCTTATGAAACGGATACTTGCGCAAATGCGGTACAATATTATTTAGAGAAAACGAACCAAGAAGCAAATGCGCTTGCCGTTCATCGCTTGGATCAAACAACTTCTGGATTAGTGCTTTTTGCTAAAAATAAACTAGCTATCGCTGGCCTTTCTTGGCAAATGGAAAACAGAACTATTCACCGAACGTATCTTGCAGCAGTTGATGGTACTTGGGGGCTTGTGATGCAAACTATTAATAAACCTATTGGCGAGGATCGACATCATGGTTCTAGACGTCAAATCAGTCCATATGGTCAACCCGCAGTCACTCATGTCACCGTTTTAGAAAATGATACAGAAAAAAACACCTCCCTTGTTGAATGCCAAATTGAAACGGGACGTACCCATCAAATTCGCGTTCATTTAAGTGGTATTGGTCATCCGATTATTGGCGATACGCTTTATGGTGGCACCCCTCGTGCTAATCGAATTATGTTACATGCTGAAAAATTACATTTAAATCATCCGTTTAAAGGCAAAGAAATGAACTTTTCTGCACCAGCTGGAGATGATTGGACATATTAAAAAGCCACAACATTATGTCGTGACTTCTATACAAATTTCTACTTTTATTTTGTCTGGATCTTCAAAAAAGACGGCGTAGTGATTTTCGCCACCAGCAAAGGGGTAACGATTTTCATAAAGAAGCTTTACCCCTTCTGCTTTTAACTTATCTCGAAAAAAATCTATCCGTTCCTTGGATCCACCGTGAAAAGCCAAGTGATTAAGACCAATTCGCTTGCGATGATAACCTTCTTTCAAAAAAGCTTCCTCCGTTTGCACAAAAACTAAATAAGTATCTTCGTATTTATAACTAAATCCTTCATTCCAAGTCTGGTATAACTCATAAGAAAGTAATTCTAGCAATTCTGACCAAAATAGGCGACTTTTTTCTATATCTGTTACATTGAATTCCATATGATGTAACATTTTACCCCTCCCCGATATGCTTTATTGTTTCCCTACGACTAAGTGGCGCAAGTGTATGGCTATTGATAAACTCCCGAACTTCTTCTGGGTTTACTTTTGCGTACTGACGAAGTGCCCATCCAATAGCCTTTTGAATAAAGAATTCTTTGGATTCTAACCATTTTTCGCAATTGGAAAATAATAGTTCCGAATCCGTCTTTTCTTTATATTTGAGTTGAAATAAAATCGCTGTTCGCGCTAACCAAATGTTATCGCCATTAATCCATTGTGCATTATAGTGCGGAATAAGTTCAGGGTAAAGGTTAAAATGTGTGCTTATTACTGTGCCAGCTAGTCCATCCACCGTATCCCACCATGATTTCGTTATAACTAATTTCTCGTATATTTGAATAGCTTCACTTGACTGTTTTTTTCCATAACGACTTAATAAATCAATCGCGATATATTGGAATTCACGTTCTTCTTCATTAAATAATTCGATAACAAGCCGTAACAAATCATTAGGCTCTCCTTGTTCTTTTAAAAAAGTAGTTAGGAGTTTTTTTCGTTTGTCTGCTCTAATCCCTAAAAAAGGGTATTGATTTTTCATATATGCTTCCATTTGGGGAGCATCCGCAGTAGAACGATTTGTGCGAAAAACAACTTGTATTTCTGTCATTCTGTTTTACCATCAGTTAAATACGCCCGTTCTCTTTCAATGCTACTTAAAAAGTACTCTAAGTCATCTGGATCTGGTCCAACCCGTTTGCCAGTTGCTAAACGATCGATTTTTTCCATATCACTTTCATCTAAACGGAAATAAGACAATCTTGAGTTTTCTTCAATTCGGCTAGAAGTAATTGATTTTGGAAAAATAATTGTATTCCGATTCAAATGCCACTGTAGAATAACTTGGTCAACAAATGCCCCATGTTTTTTCGCAATGGCATTAATTACTGGGTTTTGCATTAATATTCCTTTCGCAAGCGGGGACCAAGCGGCATGGGCAATATTTTGTTCTTCTAGATATTTTCTTAAGTCATTTTGTGGTAAAAGCGGATGTGTTTCTACCTGATTAAGGACTGGTTTATGATTTGCAGCAACTAATAAATCACTTAAATGATGTTGCTTAAAGTTAGCCACCCCAATGGATTTAATTAATTTTTCATCATGCAATCGTTCCATTGCTCGCCAAGAATCACGGTACTTACCCGCAATCGGCCAATGAATTAAATATAAATCCAAATACTCCAACTTCAAATTTTTCAGTGTTCGTTCAAAAGCAAATAGCGTTTCATCATAGCCGAGGTCTCCGTTCCAAACTTTCGAACTAATAAATAGCTCTTCCCGCGAAATAGCACTATCCACAATAGCTTGTCCTACAATTGTTTCATTATTATAAACTTGTGCTGTATCAAATAACCGATAACCAACTTCAATTGCCTTTTCTACAGCACCAGCGATAAATTCTTGCTCTGTAACTTGAAACACACCAAGTCCGATATAAGGAATTGATACATTTCCAGGTAGAATCATTCTATCTTGTAATGTTTTTGTCAAACCAAAAACCTCCTCACGAAAATCATTTGTGAACTTTTTCTCTTAAATGAATTATACACTATTTTTACAAATTTATATTTTAAAACCAGTATACCGAAATGAGCCTTACTCTCCTAATAAAAAGTCATAAAAAACCAACTTTTTTTATTCATTTTCTTAAATACCTAAAAACAGCCATTGGAAACGCTGTCAGGACAATTATTTTACTAACTATTAAAAAAAAGTTTCCTATTTATTCCCATCCTATGTTAGTATTAATTTGTGATAAAAATCAATCATATTTTTATTTCTTTTTGTTAACTTATCGTTAAGAAGAAAGCTCCCTTTTCTAAGTAAAAGCGAGCTGATTATTAATGACCAAAAATGATCGGGGGAATTAAGGAAATGGCTTTTAAAAATAAAAAAGACCGTTTTGCTTCGTTGTTACATGACATTGCAGTAAATTTACATGAAGGTGCAAATTTCTTTGCAACGTATAACATCAATTCGGTAGAGGATTTACATACTTTCTCGAATAAAATCAAAGAATATGAGACTGCTGGAGACTCCATGGTTCACAAAATGATTTTGGAATTAAACGACGCTTTCATTACACCAATCGAGCGTGAGGATATGTTAGAACTTACCAACCGCCTAGATGACGTAATGGATGCACTCGATGAAACAGCTTTTTCACTAGAAATCTGCCAAATCACCCATTACGATGAATATATGACTAAATTTATCCAAGCAATTCAAGCAAGCACTGTAGAAATCGAAAAAGCAGTAGACCTTGTTTTTGATAAAAAATTAAAAGATGTTCGTAAACTTGCAATTCAAATTAAAGATTATGAATCTCAATGTGATGATGTTTACCGCGAATCACTTATCCAACTTTTCCAAAACGAAAAAGATCCAATTAAACTTATTCGTTTAAAAGAAGTTTATGAAAAATTAGAAGACATTGCTGATAGTTGTCAAAGTGTGGCTAATACACTTGAATCAATTGTCATGAAAAATGCGTAAGGGGCCTAGATAGATGGAAGGAATGTTTCTTATCACCCTCGTCATCGTTCTTGCAGCTCTGGCATTTGACCTAATTAATGGGTTTCATGATACAGCAAATGCAATCGCGACTAGTGTTTCTACAAAAGCCTTAAAGCCAAGACATGCAATCATTCTTGCTGCAGTTATGAACTTTGTCGGTGCCGTTTCATTTACTGGCGTAGCTAAAACTATTACAAAAGATATTGTTGATCCCTTTAGCTTGGACCACGGAGAGCTTGTCATTTTAGCAGCACTATTATCTGCTATCGCGTGGAATTTAATCACTTGGTACTTTGGAATTCCGAGTAGTTCCTCTCATGCACTAATTGGTTCTATCGCTGGAGCAGCTATTGCCTCTGCTGGTTTTGCAGCTCTCGAATATGGCGGATTTTCAAAAATCATTATCGGTTTACTTGTTTCTCCAGTTCTTGCTTTCGTTGTCGGATATACCATTTATTCTCTCTTTAAGATTTTCTTAAAGAACTTGAATTTAGCGACGACGAATAGAAGATTTAGAATGCTTCAAGTCGGAACTGCTGCTTTACAATCTTATACACATGGTACAAATGATGCACAAAAATCAATGGGTATTATCACCATGGCTTTAATCGCCGGCGGTTTTCAAACTACAGACGATGTTCAATTGTGGGTTCAAGTATCTTGTGCGATTGCAATGGCAGTTGGTACAAGTATCGGTGGTTGGAAAATCATCAAAACAGTCGGTGGTAAAATTATGAAAATCAAGCCTGTTAATGGTGTAGCAGCTGACTTAAGTTCTGTTATCATTATTTTTGGCGCAACATTTATCCACTTACCAGTTAGTACAACACACGTAATTAGTTCTTCTATTCTTGGTGTTGGTACAGCTCACCGTGTTAAAGGTGTAAAATGGGATACTGCGCAGCGGATGATTATTACATGGGTAATCACTTTACCTATTTCTGCAACAATTGCTGCACTTATCTTCTATGTACTTAACTTTTTCTTATAAACAACTAGGAACCTTGCTTAGGCGGGTTCCTTTTTTATGCATATTTTTGAATAAACAAACAAATTTCAGCATAAAAAGAGAATTATTTAAAAACATATTGCATATTTAATCATATTAATGTATTATAATAAGCATCGATAATAACCGTTTATTTATCATAGACAAAAGGGAGTTGTATCCATGCAGAAAAATTTATTACAAAAGCTCATAGCTATCGCACTAATTTTTATATTTGTATTTTCTGGCTTTACTACAGCATTTGCTGCTGATAAACAAGATGAAACATTGACCAAAATTCAAGAAAAAGGTGTATTAACAGTTGGCCTTTCTGCTGACTATCCGCCATATGAATTTCATCAAACCATTGACGGAAAAGATGAAATTGTTGGTTTTGATGTAAGTATTGCCAAAAAAATTGCTAAAGATTTAGATGTTAAATTAGATATTAAAGAAATGAACTTTGATAGTTTATTAGGATCCTTAAAAACGGGCAAAATCGACATGATTATTTCTGGCATGTCCCCAACTCCGGAACGACAAAAAGAAGTGGACTTTTCCGCCCCTTATATGCTAGTCCAACAGCGAGTAGTTGTGCGAAAAGCAGACACAGATAAGTTCACAACTGTTAATGATTTTAGCGGTGTAAAAGTAGGTGCTCAAAAACAATCCACTCAAGAAGAATTAGCGCAAAAAGAGTTAATTGGATCTGATGTTGTTTCCTTACAAAAAGTACCTGATTTAATTCTTAATCTAAAAAGCAATAAAATAGATGCGATTGTTTTAGAAGGCCCTGTTGCAGAAGCATACTTAAGCCAAGATAAAACACTTGCATTAGCTGATGTTAAATTCCAAAATGGTAGTAAAGAAACTGCTATTGCTCTACCAAAAGGTTCTACAGCCCTACAAGAAAAAGTCAATACTTCTATCAAAGAAATTCAAGATACCGGCGCACTAAAAAATTACAAAAAAGAAGCGAATAAACTTATGTTCCAAGACGGTAGCTTCTATGAAAAATACGGTAACTATTTTGTTAAAGGTACTTTAATCACGATTGCACTTGCTGCTATTGGTGTACTTTGCGGGGCTATATTCGGCTCCTTACTAGCACTAATGAAACTAGCGAAAACAAGATGGTTACGCTGGCCAGCATCTTGCTATATTGAATTTGTTCGCGGGACACCACTTCTTATTCAAATTTTCATTGTCTTTTTTGGGACTCAAATTATCGGACTTGATGTATCAGCGTTCGTTTCTGGCTGTATCGCCTTATCGCTGAATAGTGCAGCGTATGTTGCTGAAATTATTCGTGCAGGTATTTCTGCTGTAAACAAAGGCCAAATGGAAGCAGCACGTTCGCTTGGAATGACACAATCAGCTAGTATGCGTTACATTATTTTACCGCAAGCTGTCAAAAATATTCTTCCGGCACTTGGAAATGAATTCGTTACCGTTATCAAAGAATCTTCCATCGTTTCCGTTATCGGTGTGACAGAATTAATGTTTATGACTGGTGTGGTTCAAGGTGCTAGCTTCAAACCGTTTATCCCGCTTGTCATCACTTCATTAATATACTTTGTACTAACATTTAGCTTGTCCAGACTACTAGGTGTTGCTGAAAGGAGAATGAGAACAAGTGATTAATATTAAAAATTTACACAAACATTTTGGCAAATTGGAAGTTTTAAAAGGAATTGATCTTGAAATCTCTTCTGGTGAAGTTGTCGTAGTCATCGGACCTTCCGGAAGTGGAAAAAGTACTTTCTTACGTTGCCTTAACTTATTAGAACAACCAACAGCTGGAAATATTTTATTTGAAAATAATGATTTAATGGCAAAACAAACGAATGTAAACCAGCTTCGTCAAAAAATGGGCATGGTTTTTCAAAACTTCAACCTTTTTCCACATAAAAATGTCCTTGAAAATTTAATGCTTGCACCAATGAAGGTGAAAAATGAAAATACCGCTGCTGCCAAAAAACATGCACTCGCATTACTTGAAAAAGTTGGCTTAGCTAATAAAGCAACCAGCTATCCTTCCCAATTATCTGGTGGTCAACAACAACGGGTTGCTATTGCTCGTGCGCTTGCAATGAATCCAGATGTTATGCTTTTTGATGAACCAACTTCTGCTCTTGATCCGGAAATGGTTGGCGAAGTTCTTAATGTTATGAAATCATTAGCTAAAGAAGGAATGACGATGGTAGTCGTAACACACGAAATGGGCTTTGCAAGAGAAGTGGCTGACCGTGTTGTGTTTATGGATGCAGGAGTTATTCAAGAACAAGGGACTCCAGAAGAAATTTTTGGCAATCCGCAAAATGATCGTACAAAAGATTTTTTAGGAAAAGTATTAGCATAAAGCATATTTGTGTCTTGCCAACTTTTGGTGAGGCATTTATCTGCACTTATAGAAAATGAACAAAAAAGGAGACTACTAAATATGATGAATAATTCAAAAATCGCCAAAAAACATCAACAAATGCCAGTTAATATCCTCGCTGACATAGGAACACTCGCAAAAACTATGCCAGATATCCTTGATTTATCTATTGGAGATCCTGATTTAATTACAGATGAATCCATTATTAATGCGGCATTTAATGATGTTCGTGCGGGACACACAAAATATACCGAATCTGGCGGAGATGTGGAACTTATCGATGCCATTCGTAGCTATTTCAGCCGGAATTATGACTTAGCTTTTGAACGGTCTCAAATTCGTGCAACTGTCGGAGCGCTTCATGGTATGTTTTTAACACTTCAAACAATCCTTGATCCAGGCGATGAAGTCATTATTCATGAACCCTACTTTTCTCCTTACAAAGATCAAGTCTTAAATTCTGGTGGTACACCTATTATCATTCCTACCTACGAAAAAGATGGTTTTGCTATCAATGTAGATATTCTAGAAGCAGCTATTACAGATAAAACCAAAGCATTAATACTCAATTCACCAAACAATCCAACTGGTGCCGTTTTCTCGCCGGAAACATTTGAAAAAATAGCACATCTAGCCAAAAAATACGATTTCTTTATATTATCTGATGAAGTATATGATGGTTTTAGTTTTTATGAACCTTTTATTCCTATGGCAAAATTTGCACCAGATCACACAATTACTTTTGGAAGTATGTCTAAAAACTTTGCAATGACTGGTTGGCGATTGGGTTATATGATTGCACCAACTTATTTAAACGAAGCTGCGAAGATAATTAACGAAGGAATTACTTATTCAGCTCCTACACCTTCTCAAAGGGCAGCTATTTACGCGTTGAATCATTCAGAAGAACTTATTCCTTTAGTAACAGAAACCTTCCAAAAACGGCTAGAATACATCTCAAAACGAGTGAAAGAAATTCCGTATCTCTCTCTTCATCCATTAAAAGGTTCTATTTATGCTTTTATTAATATTACTGGCTCAGGAATGAATTCCGTTTCATTTACAGAATATGTTTTAAAAGAAACACAAGTACTTGTTATTCCCGGACTAGCATTTGGCGAATCCGGCGATAATTATGTACGCCTTGCTGCAACACAAGATATTGGCATATTAGAAGAAGCCTTTAACCGCCTAGCTAAATTAACATTCTAAAAAAAGAGTAAACTTAGAGAAAAAGCAATTTGCCTCCAAGTTTACTCTTTTTATGATAAATTAATTTCAGCAAAAGAAGAAACAACTGTAGCTTCTTTTGGAAATGCAATTGTTTTTGTAGCTTCATTAGGAACAATATAGACTTTTAAACCAGCTTCTATTGCCGATAAAGCACCATTATTTGAGTCTTCAATCGCGATTGCTTCTTCTGGTTTAACTCCTAAAGCTTCTACCGCTTGCATGTAAAGGGCCGGATGTGGCTTAATTTCCTCCACATGATCTGCGGTTTGAATTGTTTCAAAGTCGTCTAAAATCCCCAATCGTTCTAACGTTGATTCAATCCATTGATAACCAGAACTCGTAGCAAGTCCAATCTTGTATCCTTTTGCTTTAACTTCTTGGAAAAAAGCTTCAAATCCAGCTCTAAAACCAAGCAACTCTTGTCCAGTATGACAAGCTTCCGCAACGGTAGTCAAAAATGCTTCTTTATCAAAAGTTCCATTTGTCGCTTCCATCATATATGTAATAATCGGTTCTTCACTCGTTCCAATAATTTGTTGATAAATTTCGTCTGGCAAATCAATTTGATAATTTTTCTTTATATAATTCATTGTTTCGCTATACCATAAATTCTCTGTATCCAGCATAGTGCCATCAAAATCAAAAACTACCGCCTTCATAAGCATCCTCCTAGTATAAATGATAGTTTTATTTTAACATAGAAAAACTATTTAACAAATCTTTCAAAAGGGGTTGCTTTTTTAGCAAAAAACGAATAATATTGAAGTTGTGGTTTTTAATGTTCGTTATTTACCATTTAGTAAGATTTAAAAAAAGGAGTGAAACACACGCATGTTTCAATTAAAAGAAAACGGTACAGATGTTAAAACTGAAGTTATCTCTGGTTTTACTACATTCTTAACGATGGTATATATCGTTGTAGTTAACCCAGCAATCCTTTCTGCAGCTGGTGTGCCTTTCAACACTGTCTTCATGGCAACTATTATTTCCGCAGTTATCGGTACATTATGGATGGCGATTTTCGCTAATTATCCTATCGCTATTGCACCAGGGCTTGGAATGAACGCTTACTTTGTCACAGTGGTTACAACACAAAAACTAGATTATTCGGTCGCATTTGCTGCGGTCTTTGTAGCAGGTATTATTTTCTTATTACTTTCCTTAACACCGCTTCGTGAAAAAATCATTGAAGCTATCCCGCATAATTTAAAAGCTGGTATCACAGCTGGTATTGGTCTATTTATTGCTTTCTTAGGTTTTAGAATGACTGGTATTATCGTTTCTAATGATTCTAATTTAGTAGGCTTAGGTGATTTACATTCTCAAGAAGCGCTTCTTGCAATTGTTGGGCTGCTGATTACTTTAATACTTCTAGCTTTAAACGTAAAAGGTGCTTTATTTATCGGAATGATTGCAACAGGTATTATTGCATTCTTTACTGGCGAACTTAAATTTACAGATGGAATTGTTAAAATGCCGCCAATGCCAGAATTTGTTTTCACCAATCCGCTTCACGCTTTTGGTGATGTGATCAGTTACGGTCTATACGCGGTTGTCCTATCTTTCCTTCTTATAACTATTTTTGATACAACTGGTACAATGATCGGTGTTGCAAAAAAAGCTGGTCTAATGAAGGGCGAATCTTTGCCAAATGCTAAACAAGCTCTAATGGCGGATGCTGTTGCAACTAGTGTTGGTTCGATGTTTGGTACTACACCAACAAGTGCTTATATTGAATCATCTGCCGGAGTTGCAACTGGTGGTCGTACCGGGCTTACAACACTGACTGTCGCAATTTTATTTATGGTTTCCGCTTTCTTTGCTCCACTAGTTGGTGCGGTATCAGGGATTTCAGCCATTACTGCCCCTGCGCTTATTATTGTTGGTAGCATGATGATTGGTGCTGTAAAAGAAATTGATTGGGATACATTAGACGAAGCTTTCCCTGCTTTCTTAGTTATTCTAGCTATGCCACTTACTTCAAGTATTGCAATCGGACTAGCATTTGGATTTATCTCTTACCCAGTATTAAAAGTTTTCACTGGTAAATGGCGTGAACTTAACTGGTTCTTAATTGTTATCGCGATTTTATTCTTTATCCTTGTCGCCTTTTTACCTCATTAACAAACAAGCGTCTGCTCCATTCTGGCAGGCGCTTTTAATTGGACAAAAAACAACTCTTTTGCTATAAAGAAGAGAGAAACTATTTAGAAATGAGTTGAACTTGTTGTGTTTTTAAAATCTTTTTTAGCTGGGATAGGTCTTGCTATCGTTGTTTTTCTAGCAAGCTTTCTAACGTCAAATTATACCTTATCCAGCTTATTTTCCATTGTGACAACCATCCTTGTTTTCGCATCCATCATCTTATCGGCTTTCGTTTCTTTTGGAGGTCGTAGTGGAAATCCTAGTCGAAAGAGCCAATTGCGTTGGAGTATCCTGCTTTTAGTTGTAGCAATTCCTAGTTTTATTGGTTTTATCGTCACATTTTACTTTTAAATAGAAGAAGCATTCCCCAATTGACCGGAGAATGCTTCTTTTATTATTTTTCAAAAGCGGCAATAAGTGCTGGGAGATACTCAGGTAAATCTGGTGGCCGACGACTTGAAATAATATGACCATCCGTTACAACTGGTTGATTATGCCAGATTGCACCAGCGTTCATCATATCGTCTTTAATTCCTGGAGTACTAGTAACATTGATACCTTCCAAAATCCCTGCCGAAATAAGTACCCAACCAGCATGACAAATTTGACCAATTGGTTTTTTGGCTGTATCAAACGAACGAATCAAATTTAAGACACTATCAAATCGGCGTAACTTGTCTGGAGACCAACCACCTGGTACGATAATTCCGTCATAATCTTCTGCACGTACCGAATCAAAATCATAGTCAGAAGTGACAGGAACACCATATTTTCCGTGATAAACTTTCTTCGCTTCTTCTGCTACTAAATGTACAGAAGCGCCTTCTTCTCGCAGTCTAAGCACCGGATACCAAAGTTCTAAATCCTCAAAGTCATCGCTTACTAATGCAATTATTTTTTTGCCTTTCAAAGTCATCTGAATCTCCTCCTATTCTCTACTACAGTATACCAGTAACTATAGGCTTATTAAAATCATTCCGCTTAAAAGAAGACAAAAAAATACGCTGAAAATAAACATTTCCAGCGTTGCCATCATGTTCGGTCGTCTATGCATAACGGGATGAGGCATAAACATAAACTACACGGCTAATGAGATGAATGAAAACAAATAATGATTTTGGTGTCTAAACAGATGTCTGACTAGTTGTTACTCTATTGGAAGATGGATACACCAAAAGTCATTATAACCATGATAGGGTCTTATCCCCATGAAAATCACATTTTTTTAAAGGTAACTTTCATCGAGATAAAACCTTTTCCTATACCTTATTTTACTATTGTTCTTGAAAAAAGCAAGTAAATAAATATAGATTTTTTGTGACAACTTCAAAAACAACTCAAAAGTCTCCGTCCTGCGCTATTTGTGTATAAAATAGATTAAAAAGAAACCAACAAAGGTTCCTTTTAATCCATAATTTCTACAATCATCCAAGAAAGAATAGCAATTAGCGGAATTAATACCCATACATTATGACCAAGTAAACTAGGACGAGCGTTTGGTTTATCTTCTAATAGCTGAATTCTTCCACGTAAATCATGTACTTCTAGTTCTAAATCTTGTACTTTATCTTCAAGTTCATATAAACGTTCTTCCACTTTTTATCCCTCCACACTTTTCTTCTTAATTATACGTGAGAAAAAATGAAAAACATCCTTCCATAGGCTGATTTATTGCTAATTTATTGTCATATCCTTCTAGCTTTTGCTACAATAAAAGAAATAAACTATCAACTGTTGGGGTGGAAAAATGGAAATTCAAGTAGAGGAAGCTGTTGTGAAACTTATTTTGCATGGTGGAAATACACGTAAAGAAGCATATGAAGCAATTGATTACGCTGAAAAATACCAATTTGATGAGGCAGATAAACATTTACAATCCGCTCAAGAGCAATTTCAAGAAGGTCATGTTTGGCAAACAAAATTAGTGTCTATTCGTGATACAGAATCTGTAGCGCATCCATCTTTTTTACTAATTCATGGACAAGATCACTTAATGACTGCTCAAGCTGAACTACAATTAGCTAAAAGAATTGTAAAGCAATATAAACATCAACAGCGATTAGAAGAACGCTTAGCCAAAATAGAGCAACAACCCACTCAAGCATGAGAAGTAGATGGAAATAAAAAATAAGGATTTTCTACAAATATATTCGGACGCATAAATAACATATCTTCTGTCTCGATAATATATGCAGCATCAATAAGTTTATCTTTTTCCGGTGTAAAAGATAAATGAATAGTCTCAATTTCTTTGGTTACTAAATATCTTAAAACATCCACTACATCTAGTTTTTTTGTACTAATAATATCCAATACATATAAATCCGTCTCCTCCTGCTCAAAAAGGACAATTGCATCTAATTCCTCCACATAGTAAGTAGCATCCTTTAAAGCAATTAACAAATAAAACATCAGTAAATCTTCGTTATTTTTTACATCCAAAACTGTAGACAATGGCATTCTATTGGAAACAATTCGATTTATAAGCTGAAAATCCATTTTATTTTTTGGATTCAGCTTTTTTACTTTTGAAAATTGTTTTTTCAAGCTAGTTGCATCTATGGTAAAACTACTTTCATCCACTCGTTCAAATCCAAACTTCGGATAAAAATCAAGCACCGAATCATTCGCAAAAAGATAGAAAAAATCATATTGGTCTTCATATTTGCTTATTACTTGATTGATTAACTTAGTCGCTAGTCCTTGTTTTCTATAATTGGGATGGGTCATAACAGTCCCTATCTGTATAGCTTGGTATTCTTTCCCCTGATATTTTAGTTCCATTTTGTTAATCGAAACATTCGCGATAATGCTCTCATTATGTAAATAAGAATAGCACATATATTTGTCGTTCCAGAAACCTTGTTGATACCATTCTTCCAGATTAATATCAAATGTACTTTCTGCTAGACGGTTAAAACTTGCTCGATATTTATCATTGTCTTTATAATCACTTATCAATTGGTAATCCATCACGTTATCCTCTATTCTGTCCTATAAAAATAACAGGTATGACTAAAAATGTCCTACCTGTTTACTTTTATTTAATTTTAGCGAATGCCTAGCGCTATTTTTGCGTAGCGTGACATACGATCCTTTGTCCAAGGTGGGTTCCAAACAAGGTTAACATTTGTATCCTTCACTTCCGGGATATCACTTAATGCCATTTGTACTTGCTCAGTTAAAATTCCAGCAAGTGGACAACCCATCGTTGTAAGTGTCATTGAAACGGTGCAAAGTCCATCATCATCCAATTCAACATCGTACACAAGACCAATGTTAACAATATCAATACCAAGCTCTGGGTCAATCACTTGTTCCAGTGCGCCCATAAGATTTTCTTTTAGTTGCTCATCCATGAAGTACATGCCTCCTTTTTGCCATTTTGTACATTCATTGTATCATATATGAGAATGATTTTCATTATAAGAATTTCTCGAAAAAACTAACTCCTTCAAGCATCCCTTCTACCGATACTTTATGTTTTGCATTGTCATCAATCACAAATTTAACATTATCTGCCAAACTCTCTTCTACAAGTGTTTGATAAAGTTTTTCACTATACGCAAAAGGCACCACATCGTCCTTTTTACCATGCCACAATAGTAGCGGGCGATCATTAATTTTTGTGAGATTTTGCGTTAAATCGTATTTTTGCAAAGCAAGTATTCGTTCATTCACATCATACGGAAAAGCCATTCCTTGTGCTGTAGCATACTTTGATAATTCTTTTGCAAAATCGACATAGTAGGCACTTCCCATCAAACTAACTGCCACTTTTATTTCATCATACTTACCTAGAAGGCCAAGCGATGTAATAGCCCCCATCGAAACACCACCAACACCAATACGACTAGCATCTGTTTTCCCAGCGTTTATTAATTCTTTCGTAATCAGCGGAAATTCATTGATATTTGCTTCAATAACATCCCAAAAATAAGTTGCTTGATCTTCTGGATTCGCATCCAAAAGCCGCTCTCCATGTAATTTAGCATCTGGCAAAATCACTCGAAATCCTCGTTGTGCTAGTAAATATCCATAATGCAGATACAACTCTTTTTGAGAAGTAAAACCATGATAGAAAATAATAGTCGGCAATATTTCATGTGTATTTTCACTGTTACTAATATGTAATACTGGAATATTCGCAATTTGTTCACTTTCAACATGAATCATTGTAGCGCCTCGTTTCTATAAGAATTATTAAGACTTGGTAAAGGACAGAATCATTTACAAAACAACAGTAAACGTCTATCATTGACTTGTGCCCTTATTTTAGCATGAAGGGCAGTTTTGAACTAAACATATGAATTAAAGGAGCAAACTATGTCTAAAAAATTAATCGTACTAGACCTTGATGGAACAACTCTTAGAGATGACTCAACCATCTCTTCCCATACGAAAAAAACTCTAGAAAAAGCTCGGATGGCAGGTCACGAAGTAATGATTGCTACAGGACGACCATACCGAATTAGCAATTTATATTATGAAGAACTCGAACTAACTACACCTATAGTAAACTTTAATGGCGCTGTCTATCATCACCCAAAGCTAACAACATTTGCTGATGGCTATCATCATGCAATTGATCTACAAGTTGTACGAGAATTACTTGATTTCACCAATGATTTTTCACTTGATAATATTGCAGCAGAAGTGCAGGATAGTGTCTTTTTAAAAGAACGAAATAATAGCATTCCTGAGACATTCCATTTAGGTACTGAAAATGTGGTTTTTGGAAATATTCGCGATACCATTCAGTCAGATGCTACTTCATTATTGTTTTTCGGTAAGCTAGACCAACTTGGCTTAATTAGCAAACATTTAGATGAGTCACTTGCCGATGTTATCTCACATCATACCTGGGGTGCATCCCAATGGCCAGCAGTCGAAATCATCAAATTCGGTATTCATAAAGCAATTGGCGTAAAAGCCGCCGCGAAAACACTTGGATTCGACCAAAAAGACATTATTGCATTTGGCGATGAAAATAACGACTTACAAATGCTAGATTATGCAGGGGTTGGTGTCGCAATGGGAAATGCGACTGATTCTGTCAAAAATGTGGCTAATGT
Source organism: Listeria immobilis (assembly GCF_014322765.1). Lineage (GTDB taxonomy): Bacteria > Bacillota > Bacilli > Lactobacillales > Listeriaceae > Listeria > Listeria immobilis. Next base: position 87,954 of record NZ_JAASTZ010000005.1, read on the forward strand.
TATTACAGCATCCAATCAAGATGATGGGATAGCTGTATATTTGGAAGAAAACTTGAATTTATAATAGAAGTTTTCAAAAATGGCGTTACAAAAGTTAGAAACTCTAATTTTTTGTGACGCCATTTTTTTGTAGTTTTTTTACATCATTTTATTTTTGTACATCGCCATCGCTAGTTTTTGGTCAGCTTCTGAACGAAAATCTCCAAACACACTTGACGTTTCCATTACATTAATAAATGCCTTCGAATCAAACTCCCCAACAATATGCGTGATATCATACAATTCATATCGAGTAATGACCATGATTAACATTGATACATCTTCTTTAGAATAACCACCCATCGCATCTACAACCGTTATACCACGTACCATATTATCATGGATTGCTTGAATAACAGTGTCAGCATGTTGTGTCATAATCATTACCGTCAGTTTTTGATGTCTTGTATGAATGATATCAATGACTCTACTTTGAACGTATAAAGAGATAAGCGTATAAAGTGCAAATGTCCAATCATAGGCAAAACCTGCTACAATAATAATTACACCATTTAGCAGTAAAAAATACTTTCCAAATGAGCGCCCAGTCTTAATCGTAATGTACATCGCAACAATATCCAGTCCACCTGTAGAAATACCAAACTTCAAAGCTAAACCAATTCCGACAGATGCTATTAATGCTCCAAAAATTGCGTTAAGCAAAATATCATTTGACACCTGTACTTCTGGTATAACAATTAAGAAAAAAGACATAAATGCAACTGTTAAAAAACTAAAAACCGTAAATGATTTTCCTACTTTTAACCAGCCTAAAATTGCAACTGGAATATTTAACAATAGAACAAGTAGCCCTGTTGATATAGAAATATTCATTGAATCTCGCAACATATCCGAACCTAATTGCGCAACCCCATTTAATCCAGCCGCATATACTTGTGCTGGTATTAAAAAGAAGTTCATGCCAATCGCATTTAAAAGTGCTGCTATGATGGCTATAGCAGTTTTTTTAGCATACTCTTTATATACTATATTTGAACTCATTTTCTTCTCTCCTTTTTTTGCCCTCACATAACATACCAACTTTCTGGAGAAAAGAGAAGTCTTTTTGTTTAATTTTTTTATTTTTAATTAAATAATGGATAACCACCTGATAAATAGAACCCTAATGATACTGTAAGAACAACCACGATAACAAAAATCATTAAAAACATTCCTGTTGGCTTTTGTTGTTTTCGATAACTAAGTAACATCTCGACAACCCCAATAACAATAATTCCCATTAAAATTTTAAATATCGCTAAAATCCAACTTTGTTCTATGCTGTATTGAACCATCATAATTCCACTTAAAATAACTAAAATATAAAAAACTCGATTAATCATTTGTATGATTGTAAAGCTTTTGGTTGATTTTGGATAGATGACCAAAGCCACTATCGTCAGTATTACAATTGCTACCCAAGAAATTAAATGAATATATCCCCACATCTGAATCTCCGCCTCTCTCCTTTAAGATTTTCTTACTTTATTTCGCAATGTACCAATTCGATTAATTGTGATTTCAACCATATCTCCTTCTTTTAGAAAACTAGGAGGCTTCATACCACTTCCAACACCACTTGGCGTTCCAGTTGCTATTATATCACCGGGAAGCAGCGTATGTCCTTTTGATAAACTAGAAATAATTTCGGCTAAACTAAAAATAAATTTCTCTGTAGAATCAGATTGCCTTATTTCATCATTTACTTTTGTTTCAATGTGGAAAGTTATATCTTCTTTCGTATCATAAGTTAATACACAAGGACCCATAGGACAGCTTGCATCTAAGCTTTTCCCTAGATAAAATTGTTTATGTCTCTTCTGAATATCTCTAGCGGTAATATCATTAATGATTGTAAATCCAAAGATAGCAGATAAAGCTTCATCTTCTGATACATCTCTGATTTCTTTGCCAATTATTACTGCAAGCTCTCCTTCATAATCAAGTTGACTCGTTATATTTTGATGTAATTCTATTTCACCATTATGGGGTAATAAACTATTTTTACTTTTTGTAAATACTAATATATCATCTGGAACATCTTCTTTTGTCCCCATTTCTAATACATGTTTATAATAGTTTTTGCCAACTGCCATTATATTGTTTGGTGGTAATAACGGAATTTGAATTTCTACTTGCTCGATGGAAATCCTTTCTTTAGTAGCATTTATATCCTGAATAGCTGGTCTTTTTTTTATAAAATCAAGTAACGTTTTAGGGGGATTTACTAAAATAGCTTGTACTGGAACAATTTCATTTTCATCTGTTAAAACGCCATAATTAGCTTGCCCCTTATAATGATAGCTTATCCATTTCATTTAAAAACCTTCCTTTGTGTTTATTTGGCACATATGTTGTCCATCAAAAAAGTATAAATATGCTTGAGATACTTGTTTTCCACTTATTGCTTGGATAGCTTCTGCATAAAGTTTGATTTGTATTTGATAGCGTTCTTTCATTACTTTTTCAGCCACTTCCCAGTTAGCATATCTTCCTGTTATTTTATCTGTTTTATAATCGATTAAGATGATTGAATCCTCTTGTTCAATCATACTATCAACAACACCTTGGATAAGAACATGTTCATCAATATTCGCTTCTTTGTATAGTTTAACTACAGGTAGCAAATAACTAAAAGGAACTTCACGCTTCACATAATCTTTTTCCTTAAGTACTTTTTCACCTAATTCTGATTCAAAGAAACCAATAATTTGTTCTATATTGATAGCCTTGACTTGCGCTTCTGTCAGAATATCTTTTTCTCTCATTGATTGTAAAAGGCGCTTCACATCTTCCTCACTAGGTTTAGCTTCTAAGGAGACTGCCTGCATTAATGTATGCATGGCTGTGCCTATTTCGGTTGCGGATAATTTGTTTTGTTGTAAAAATTTAGGTCGATCTAGTGATACTTTTTGGAAGTCTTTTAAAAGAGTCGTATCACTCCAACTGTCTTGCAAAGTAAATTGTCGTTTTAATTCCGTTACAGACTGTTTGGCGCGAATTTCAGTTGCGGCTTCGTCTTTATACCGATAGTTCATAAATCGCTCAATTTCGTCCTTATACGGGCTTTGAACTGGTACTGGTTGATGAGACCTCACATTTTCGAGCCAATTGCCTTGTTTACTTTCTGTTATTTCACTGGATAGAAACATGTCTTTCATCTTAATTTCTATTTGGAGCAACATATTAGTTGGAAGAGGTTCAATGATTTCTTCGCATAATAGCTCTTTAAAACTAGGGTGGCGAATTAATGTGTGTCCAATCCAATCTAAATAGCATTTTGCTTTAGCCCTTATCGCTGCAGGTAAAATGGTCTTTTTTTCTTTTCCAACTTGCAACCATAGCTTGCTTGTTTTTTCAAAATCAGGAACCGTAGCAGCTAAAATTAGTTTTTCTTCTGCACGAGTGAGCGCTACATATAAAACACGCATTTCTTCTGCAATCATTTCACGCATTTTCTTTTGTTTCATTGCTTGCTGCATAATAGTTGGATATACAACCATTTTTTCTACATCTCTGTAGGCAGATGCAAAGCCATAATCTTTATCTAATAATCTTTTACTATAAATATCTCGCATATTAAATTTTCTACTTAAGCCTGAGACTATTACCACAGGAAATTCTAGTCCTTTGCTTGCATGAATTGTCATCATTCGAACAACATCTTCTTTTTCGCCTAAAGTTTTAGCAGTACCAAGATCATCACCACGAATTTCTAAACGCTCTACAAATCGGACAAATCGAAATAGACCTCGGAATGAAGTTTTTTCATACTGATTAGCTCTATCATATAAAGCTCTCAAATTCGCTTGACGTTGCTTACCACCTGGTAAACCACCAACAAATTCATAAAAATTGGTTTCTTGATAGATTTGCCAAATTAATGAAGTCAGATTCTCACGAATAGATAGTTCACGCCAGTTATTTAATTGATCAATAAACGCACTAATTTTATCTGCTGCTTCCGAAATAACAGTATCTTTAAAAGCTAACATTGCATCAAAGAAATAACCTTTTTTCTTTGCCATCCGAGTTTGTCCTAGTTCTTCTTCTGTTAAGCCAATAATCGGTGACCTTAATACGGCCGCTAGCGGAATATCTTGGTAAGGATTATCAATAACTTTCAAAAGCGCAATCATTGTAGCCACTTCTGTTGTTTCAAAATAACCAGAATTATTATTTGCGTAAAATGGAATGTCTTGAATCTTCATTGCTTCCTCAATATCCGGTGCACCAGTCATTGCTCGTGCTAAAATAACAATATCCCGATATTGAATCGGTCTATTTTGTTGCATTTTTTTATCATAAATCGGGAACTTATTATCTATCATTTCTCTTACTTTCAGCGCAATTGCTCTAGCTTCTACTTGATTTTTCTGGAGTTCTTGTGGTGATAATGCGTCATCTTCCACTTCTTTTTCTTCTGCTTTCATATCAATTAACAACAGCTCTGTCGCCATATCTTTAGACTCTGGAAAATGGGCACCTAATGTTAATTCGGCAGCATTATCATAATCAATTTCCGCTACTTTTTTGTCCATTAACTGATGGAAAATAAAGTTCGTAACATCTAACACTTCTTTCCTACTCCTGAAATTACGGGATAAATCTATCCGTATCCCTCCACCTGATCCATCTTGTTGATATGCTTGATATTTTGTCATAAATAAAGTGGGTTCTGCTAAACGAAAGCGATAAATAGATTGTTTTACATCACCAACCATAAACAAGTTCCCTTGTGCTCCACTCATTGTGCTCACCAACATTAAGATGGTTTCTTGCACCATATTTGTATCTTGATATTCATCAATAAGCACTTCTTTAAATTGTTTTTGATAGCTCTTTGCAACTTCAGAAGGAACACCATCTTTTTGTAAAATTTTTAAAGCCAAGTGTTCTAAATCATTAAAATCTAAGACACCTCGTTTTTGTTTTTCTTCAAAAAAGTTTTGTGCAAATTTTTTCACTAATTCACTTAAAGTTTTAATATCTGGTTTCATTTTTTCTAAATCAGTTAAATAATTAACTTCCATTCTGGAAAACCAGTCAACTAAAATATTTTTGATTTCTTTTTTTGCTGCATCCCGATACTTTTTCGTTTGTTCAACATATTCCTCATCGTAATCACTTTTATTTTTAAGGGTAGGTATCCTCTTAAAATCAACATTTTCGATACTTAGTTTTACGTTTTCCCAACTATCCCAATTCATTTGAGTCAACATACTAAATTGCTCTAAATCTCCTTCTAACGTGCTAAGATATGGCTCTGGTCCGCCAATTTCACTTGCATAATCTATTGCAGTTAATAAGTTGTTTTTAGCTTGGCCAATTCGAAGCTCAATATCTTCTTTAATTATTGGGAAGTAGGGTAGTTCGGTGATAGATGTGATATTTTTCGCATCATATAATTCCACCATTTTTTCTAGCCATATATCTGGAGTAGGGTTAGCTCTTGAAAAATCATACAGTTTGGATATTAGCATATGCAATTCGTTATCAGTTCTGTCTCCTGTAAACGAGTCTACTAGATGGAAGAATGCATCATTATTTTTAGTACCATAAGCTTTTTCTAAAAGGTCTTCAAGCACTTCATCTCTAATCATACTGCTCTCAATGGGTTCAATTAAACGAAAATTAGGATCAATATCTGCTTCAAAATAATGTTTTCGAATGACTTCTAGACAAAATGAATGAAGTGTTGAAATAGATGCATAATTTAGTAGTGCCACTTGTTTTTTCAAATGCTCTGAATCCGGATTTTGGGTAAGTGCTTCTTCTAAAGCTTTACCAATTCTAAATTTCATCTCTGCTGCGGATGCATTTGTAAATGTTACTATCAACAATTCATCCACATTCCAGTTGGTTGTTTCATCAATCAGTTTTTCAATAATTCTTGTAACAAGGACGGCTGTTTTCCCAGAGCCCGCAGCAGCAGCTACTAAAATGTTCTGCCCATCTGCTTGAATAGCTTTCCATTGATCGTCTGTCCATGTTGAATCATTCGGCTTGTCAGGTATATTTAGACTCATGCTACTGCGTTCCTCCTTCTATATCCATTTTCTTTAATATAGTTTCTGTCTTCTCATTTGTTAAATGTCTATATTGATTACTTGTTAATGACGGGTCAAAACTACAAAATGAACGAAATCCACAAAATTGACAAGGTGTTCTTTCTTTTAATTTATATGGATTGATTGAAACTGAACCATCCAAAATTTTATTGCCAGCTTCTTGATATTTATTGCGTACAAATTGACGCATCTTGTCAAAATCACTTCTTGTTGCAGTTCTTGATCTAGCACTAAGTTCTCCGTTTTGCTTAATCTCAGCTGGGATAATAGTTGATGATTTTCCTTTTTCAAGCGTTGTATCCATTAAAGAAACCGCAACTGGGTCAGAGAGAATTAATCCTTTCATTTTAGAACTTTTTTGTATTTCTTTAGCAAGCTGATCTTCCGTTAATTCTTTGTCCGATTCAACAAACTGATTATGCATATGGAAATAAAGCACCCCAGCTGGTTCTGCTTCTTTCCCAAGCATTTTCTGTGCGTTCATTACCACAATATCTAAATATGTGAGCATCTGTAACGCCAGTCCATAATAAACTTCTGTAAGTGCTAAATCATGTGAGCTTGATTTATAATCGATGATACGTAAAAAAGTACGATTATCTTGCTCTGCCACATCAATCCTGTCAATTCGACCTTGTAAAAGTAGCTCACTATTTGATTGTAATGGTATTTTTAATGGTGGAATATCACCTTTTAATCCAAAATCAACCTCTAATCCAACTGGTCTAAAGGCACTACTTTTTGCCTGCTCATTTAAAACGGTTGTTGCTCTCGTGATTATTTGGAGTAATTTGTATTGGATATATTCCATTCGCTTAGAGCTAAGTAAAATTTCATGTTGAATTTTAGGTGCTAAAAATGTCATTGCAAGTTTTGCCAAGTGCTTACAATCTTCTACCTTTAAACTTCCCCAGTCCATATTATTACGTTTCAATTCAGCTGATATCCATTCCATTGCCGCATGAAAAATTTCTCCCATATCTACAGCTTGAAGTTGGAAATGAGCTCGTTCTTCTAATTTTAAGCCATATTGAGCAAAATGCTGAAATTCACAACTAAAAAACTTCTCCATTCTAGAGACGCTTGCATGGATACTATCTCCAAATAAACCTTTTGCAGTCGTTTCTTGCAATGATGCCGTTTTATTTTCATAATATAAACTTGATAATACTTGTTTTGCAGTTGTAGATTCCTTCTTGTCCTTAAAATAACTATTGTATGCATCCCACCAAACATTTGAAATGGGATAGCCACGTTTATACATTTGTAGTTGGCTTGTAAGCAATCCTAATGCGGCTTGTTTCGATCGAATATAACTGCTTTGTTCTTCATCATTTAATAAACTTGGATCTGTTAAATATACAGCTTCACTCAAGTTTTTAAGTTGTCCCTTTATTTTGCGAAGATAATTAGATTCGCTTAATACTTTTCCTTCCTCGTCAGCTGCCGGATAGCTAAGAAACAACTTATCACTTGGCAAACTAATTACTTTATAAGCTAATAAATCTTCCTCCCCAATATTATTTTTAGCGGATGGTTTTAAATTACTATTTTGTTCTCTCAAAAAATCCCTATCTTGATCCGACAGAATTCCTTTGTCTTTTTGACGAAGAGGCATCACACCATCATTCATTCCAATTGCAAAAATAACTTTCATATCTAGCAACATAGCATTTTCCATATCAGATAAAACTACTTGATCTAGTGCTGGTGGTAATAGTGAAAATTCTAGGGCATCAAGTCCTGTAACAACTATTTCTATAAAGCTTGGTAAGTCAAGAGATTCTTCTCCCAAAACCTCGACAAACTCATCCAAAAGTGATGAAACAGAATTCCACGCTTGTTCATGTTCTCGCGCAAGTTCCAAATAACCACTAGCTTCTGCCACTCTTCTCCATGCCTCTAAATGCTCTACAACTTGGACTTGCTCTATATAATGGTATAGTGCTAATGCAAATTCTTGTCCTGTTTTCGCTTTAGTTAAATTTACTTCTAATGTTGAAAGTGGTATTAAAATACGATTTCGCATCTCATTAATAATATTTTGTGTGCTTAACTCTTCATCTGTTTGAGGCAAAACGTTGGTAGAAAGGCCCCGAATTTTCCGATAAACCCAGTCACCTTCTTTTTCCCATTTCCATTTATTTTGAATTCCATTTTCGAGTACATAGTTTTCCAGAATATCTGATTTTCGGCGCATATCTGCTGCATCTTCCGTAACATCAAAGAAGAATTCTGTTTTTACTGCTTGGAAAATCGGCTCATATTTCCAATTAAACTGGATTGCATCTAGGCTGGAGCGAATAAATTCAATAAATGGGTGTTTAGCCATCACACGCTTCTTATCTATAAATATAGGAATATCATACGATTGCATTACTGTTTCAGCTAAAACATCATAGTCTTCTAGATTTCTGGTTAAAATTGCAATATCTTTATACCTGAAACCATTTGAGGTGAGCTTCCGAATTTCACGAGCGATTCCTTCTAATTCAGATCGTCTATTATTAGCTTGATGGATGTTTAAATTGGTTACTTTTCCTTCAAAAACCGCAAATTTATTTTGACCCCAAGTATTAGCTAAAAACTCTAGCGAAGGCGTCCTAGCTCGCTTATTTTCACTCAGCAACTTAGCTTCTTCCACATCAATATTATTTAATTTAGCTATCTCTAATAAAGCAAGATACATTTCTGTACTCGCTTTAAACATACTGTACTCTTCCAACCCTTCTCGAATATTAGGGACATTCAATGTAAGTGAAACAGTCACTTTATCGCATTTTTTCATTAATTTTTCTATAACAGCCAATTCCTGCTTAGAAAATGAATTAAATCCATCAATAATTATTTCTGTATTATTTAAATACTCACTCTCCATAATTTTTTCAGCTAAAAGTCGCAAGTAATCTTCATTTTCAAGAAATTTACCAGCTAAGAGCTCTTCATATTTTTGGTAGATAAGTGAAATATCATGCACTTTATTTGTTATACTCGTTGGTAATGTTCTTGCGCTATCTTCTAAATCATGCATTGAAATTTTTTCTTGCTTCATTTCTTTAAATAAATTGGCCAGCTCTGAATAAAAACCTTTTCTAGAAGTGGCTTTGGAGAAAACTTTTAACTCTTCTTTTTTTTCCAAAGCAGCTTTTCGAATAACCATTTCAATACCAGTCTTACTAAGAAAAGTTTTAGATAATCCACCTGTTTCTTGAAGGATTTTCCACGCTAGCCTACTAAAACTAAAAATTTGTGTTCCCATCATTCCCGCGAGATTTTCTTTATTTAAAAAATTGGTTTCCATTTGAAAAGTCATTTGATCCGGAACAATAAATATATATGTTTTCGAATTTTTTCTTATTTTTGCTCCAACTTCATTCATTAGATATGTTGTTTTACCTGTTCCTGATCTTCCTGCAATTATTTGAAATGTCATACCCTCACCACCGAACATATGTTTTTATTTAGTTTACCACATTTACGCTATCTGTACAGAACTTTTTTCAAAGGATTTTTTCTATGAAAATTTAAAAAACAGCTCAAAAAAACTAAGATAGCACTACTATCTTAGTTTTTCATATATTCTACTCAAAAGCCAGCATTTCCTGTTGGATTTTATTCATTTTTTCTGTAAGTTGGATGAATTTCGCTTCGTTCCTATTATCGAGAGCTTTATCAATTTCAGCTCTAAGTTGTTCTAATTTTCTCTCTTCTAGGAGCATCGTCAGGAAGCATTCAATAAAAACATTTGTTAATTCTTTTTCCCCTTTAAGGACGCCCACCTGATTCATCAATGAATTAGAAAAATCACGCATTTCCACGACTACCACTCCTTCACTTATATTTATTACAATTAAAAAACTGTAATATGGCAAGAAAAAACAGAAAACAGCTAAAAAATACAACTTTACGAAAATCTAATGACTTGTAAATTACCATGTGCTATAATGACAAAAAATAAACTCATAACTAACTTTGATGCTTAGTTGTTACTTAAAATTATTATTTTTGATGGTAATTTTAGGTTTCTTCTTAGACATAAATACAAACATAGGAGAGTTGAATGAAATGAAAAAAGAACCAATTAGTACTCAGTTTTATGAAGTAAACCCGCACACGATGATTATTTTTCCGAAAAAATCAGGAAGTACAGTCTATTCAGAAATTTATGAAGTTGATTCATACTATACTTCTAAATTTACCCCTTTTGAGCTAATTAAAACCAGTTGTAATTTTTTCGGTTCTAGCTATGATGGACGGAGAATAAACGAGATACTAATCCATAATAATAAACAACCTGCCAAATAGGAGGTTGTTTATTATTTATCGAATTTTTACTAATAAGTTACCTTAATATTTCTTCATTGTATACAAATAGCTTTGATTAGCTATTAGCAATTTGATTACCAGTCTTGTGATAAAGTGTCTTTTTATTTTTTGATTATTCGTATTCAATATAGATTTTACTCAAACGATTATTTTCTAAAAATGAAATAATCGCTTGAACTACTTCTTCTAAATCATCTTTCATTGAAGTCTGATTAATTTTGTTAATATCAAAACGTTTTAATTGATCAATAGTAAGAGAATTATCTTTTATCAACCATGGTGAATCATCATACCATCCTTCATGATTAAAGTATTCTTTCACAATTCCCTCTTTTTCTACATTACAATCTAATAAGTTATCTAAAATAGTCTCGAAATAACCGTTCCAAATTACAAGTTTATTACCATCAGCAACAAAGGTAAGCTCTGCTTCGCCCTCAAAACCTTCATAAAACCTACTATCAATCATTTAATTCATTCCTTCCAATGACCCTTATCTAAAATTTTTATTTGTTCTGGAGTAGCATTTCCTGCTTTTCTGGCATTTATAGCATCATACCATTTATATCCTTCTATCCACTCATTATCACCAATTTTAAAGAAAGTTTGTGGCTTGTTCCCTCCATTTCCAGGTACTGTTCTTTGAACAACCCATGTATTACCTTGTTCTATAGGTGCTCCTGGAGTTCTTGTATGCCATCTAACTTCATACTTAAATTGACCATCATTCCACTTATAAGTAATTTGTTCATAGCCAGCATTCATTGTTTTGGCATTGATTTTTGCGCTGTCAGGAATACCTATAGGTGCTGTTTGTTTATATTGATTAGCAATTTTAAGTTTTTCTGCTTCGGATAACGTAGAAAGTTTCGGAACATCAGCCCCACTAGCTTTCTTCGTACTCTTTTCAACATCCTTCACCTTGTCTGCTTTTTTATGGAGCTTATTTAGGTCTTCTACGCCTTCTGTTACAAATTTAAACCCTTTGGCCCCATATTTTCCTATCTTAGCAAGTGGAATGATAAATAACAAGGACAGCCCCCGTTCGCCCCACGATAGCTTGTCTCCGGTTATCGGGTCTTCTCCCGTCACCACTCTAGCACCGTCTCCGAGCGGTGTAAAGAGGTCGGCTATTTCTTTCATTGCTTTCACTGGGTCAAAGTCTTTTGCTTCAGCTTTCATTGCTTCTGCTTGGGCTAGTATTTTCCCTAATCCACCATCTTTTCCTGCCCATTTATCATGTTTTACGGTGAATTGAATATCGTCTTGGGTCAGTGTACGGCCATCTTTGGACCACGCCCATATGTATGTCCCGTTCCCTAAGTCTATTCGTGTATAGGTTCGGCCCGTCGTGTCTGGTTCTTCTTGTGCCTCTTTTTTCTGTTGAAAAGCTCGAATGGTATTGGTCCACCCTAGTTTTTCTTGACTTGGAATCATAAAGGTACCCGATGTTGGATTCCATGCGGTCTTTGTTTGAGCCAAGCCTTGATCAATCGCCTGTTTCAAACTCGCGATTTCGGAAAAAATACTGGGCGAACTTGCGTGAAAGGCGATTAATTTTTGAAGTTTCTCTTCTAATTCTTGTTTGCTTGTCTGATAGGCTTCCAATAGGGCTTGATTAAGTTGCAACTGCATGTGCTGATCTGTTTCGGATAACGGGGATTCCCTCACTTGATTCTCAAGGTCATTCGCTTGGTGGATGAGTTCATTGACTCGTCGTATTTGTTCTTCCAGTTCGGACTGTTTGAGATCCCCACTGTCTACTTCACTTTGATAACGTTCTGGGAATTTTTTAACAGCTGCTTCGGTCGCTTCGGTTAATAAAATCCCTCCCTGCACAAGGGGGTAAAGCACGGTGCTGTAATAAGCTTTGGCCGAGTCATATGCTTGTCCTTTTAAAGACGGCTCTAAGGTAAACTGACTAATCGCTTGTTGGAGTGCTTCATAACCCTCTAAATGTTGTTGGCAAACTTGGCTCGTACTCGTCGCTTGGGCTTTGGATTTTGATACATGCATATCGATACTCATTGTTTTTCCTCCCGTTCCATGTATTCGCATCCTCTCTTCTTTTGTTAGGAGTCCATTCTCCTGTTCTTATTATATCATTCACAAATGGAAATACTAGAAAAAACATGGAGCAAAAAAACTAAATATGTATTTGAACTTTTGTATTCTCTATGCAATAATAAACATGTAGATATTGTCAGTTATCTACATATTAATATTTTCGTTTATCTCTCTTTCTGCTTGATACTATTTCCTTCAATCCCGTTAAAAAGGTTAGTAAATATAGCAGTAACGTCATGTACTTGCATGGCGTATTTTTTATGCAAAAAAAAGCCCTAACGGTGAGGTTAGGACTCTACTTTATAAGATACGCCAATTCCAACGTTTTCAACCTTGCTAATAACTCCATTTTCTAACATTTTATCAATATAAGATTGAGCTATATCATAACTAATTCTGAATTTTCGCGTGATGTGAAAAATACTAAAATATCTTTCTTCTAGTATTTCTGTTGTATGTTCTACAATTTCATCATATGTTACACAATTATTAGATTTCGGAGTCAACGTGTAACCAGCTTGAGAAAAAATATGAATTGCTTCCTCTGGTGTAAGCCAATCTTCCACATTTGTAATATTATCATCTAATATAATACTTCTATTTTCAAATATTTCCAATTTTGACTACCTCCTAAAAAAATACCCCCGCAAAATGCGAGGGCGTTAAGAATTATTTAATTCGAATTTTTTGGCCAGCAAATATTTTATTTGCGTTCTTAATATTATTCCATGCTTGTAACTGCTTCACGGTTGTTTTGTACTTTTTGGCAATGCTACTTAAATTGTCGCCTGATTTTATCGTATAATATTGTTTTGTAGTTTTAACAGGTTTAGCAACAACTTTGCTTTTGCTTAAATATTTTGATGAAACAAAGACTGTTTTTGAACCAGATTTCAACTTAGACCATCCGCCTGCAGAAGAAATTACCTGAACACGATCGTTTTTATTCAATACGCCTAAAATTCTACTATTAGCACTTGCTTTTTCACGAATATTTAAATGTGCTGTATTGACATACATAGAAGTGGTTTTAATTGCCGCAGGTTTTTTAGGAGCTGGCTTGGGCGCCGGTTTAGGCGCAATTGCTGGTTTGGAGTTTGCACCAAAGAACCAATCGATCTTCTTGTTTCCGTTTAAATCAGATAGATCAAGTGGCTTAGCTCCTCCTGCTGTTCCGGCGCTCGTGTACTGCCACAAGTCACAAGATATTGCTGGTTTGTAATTCGTTTGCTTTCTTCCGTCATTTGTTCCGTAGCGTGGCATCCAGCGAAAATCAGCTTTTACATTGTCTAAACCGTATTTTCCGATGTATCTGTGTTCGTAGTAAAATCCAGTTTTCTTCCCTGCTGCCTTTAATGTATCTATAAACGCTTGAGAAGCACTAGATAAATTTTTTGTCCCGCAAGATTCGATTGTGTCCGATTCAACATCCAATACCCAAAATTTAGCAGCGGAATCTCCTCGCTTTAAAAAGTCCTTTGCTTCCACTTTCGCATCAGCTACTGAAACAAATACACCATAAGCGTATAATCCAAATGGTATTTTATACTGTTTCGCTTTTGCAATAAAGTTTTTGTATTGTTTGTCAACAAGATTACTTCCATATTGAACCCGAATGATTATACCATCAATTTCGTTTTTTAATTTATTCCAATCAAAACTATTCGGGCTTTGATGATGAGAAACATCTAAAATTTTAGCCATTTTTTTCATCTCCATCTTTTTTATTTTTTAAACCCTCTTCGATAAGCTCGGCTTGTTCCTTGCCTTTTTGGAACAAAAATGTGTTTTTGAATGTAGCGTATAATGTTCCTGAAAATGCAACTAAAGCAACAATCACAGCTACAATAGCATTAATACTATCTACTGTTAGCCACTCAAAATGTAGATTTAGCGATGCAAATAATGTATAAATTGCCATCAACAATCCTGTAAGTTGTATTGCCCATTGTTTTTTCTTGCTATCCATTTTTATCATCCTTTCCTATAAGCTTAATTTTTGTCCTGTTTTTAATTTAAATGAGGTTAATTTGTTTTTTTCTACTAACTCGCCAACGGACAACTTATTTTCTGTAGCTACTTTTGAAATCCGGTCCTTTTCTTTTACAACATACGTTTTAGCAGTAGATTCTTTTGATTTTTCTTGCACCTCTACAAAATTTTCTGTCTTCATATTTTTTTGTTTTTTTTGTTCTGACATATTTCACAGCTCCTTAATATTTTTATTTGAAAAACGATGGTAATATGCTAATAACAGCAACTATAATCGCTCCTAAGACGGGCAAAACTATTCCCCAAAACGACAATTTTCTTGCTGCTTCTGATTTTTCTTCTCCTTTTTTTACCGACACTGCTTTACTTTCATAACCCATATCAGCAAATTTCACTTCATGCTCCTGCACTTTTTCTTCTGTTGACTCAAACTTACTAATGAAACGTTCCATCTGTTTGTCTATAGATTTTAACGTAGGATTCATGCCAGCGATCGCTACCTCTGTTTGGTGTTGCCTAGTTTTCACTTCTTCAGCGGTCAGAAGAGCTTTGCTCGCTTTATCCTCTGTACTGTTGACTTTTTCATATATCTTTCTTTTATGTTTTTCAAATTCTGTACGATTTACGTACTCTTCTTTTTCACTGACCGCCACAGCTCCACACCTCCAACGAACGCCGTTAATAAATTAAAAACTCCAATGACATAAGAACGCCCATAGCTTGTTGAAGCGCGAATGGCTTCATAACCAGCCGTAGCAAACAAAAACCACAACACTGTTCCAATTGCGCCCGCAACTATGAATAACACTAGCTTTGCTTGCACCTCGTCATTAATGAGCATGGCAATAACATATAAAATCCCGTTAAGTATGAATAACCACGCCCATATTTCTACAGGAATTAACTGTGATAAATAATTATATGTGTGCGAATGCAGTACTACGAAATCAGGCGTAGATAACATCATTAGACCAGTTACGATAGCTAAAGCTGCTAAAAACATCAAAATAGCTTGCTCTGCAAAAGCATATCTATCGAATTTTTCCATGCATCTCACTTCTTTCTATGTGTTGCGAAGTGCATTATAAGACGCACTTCGCAACTCGTTATTTAACGTACTAACTCCTCGCAACCTAACTGAGTTAACAACTCTTTGACTTGATCTTGCAACATTTTCGGAACTTGACTGAACGTCTTAACGCCGTTCAAAATTAAATTTGCATAAATTGCAGCCATCGTTTTCACCTCCTCTCAAATCAATAAAAAAAGAAGGCTATAAACCGCCTTCAAATATTTCTGTAATTGCTACTTGGGTTTCGAGCAGTTGCTGCTGCAAATTATTATTTTGCTCGTGCACGTCCCCTAGTTGTTGTTGCAAATTATTATTTTGTTCATACATATCTGCTAAGGCCATCTGAGTAGTTATTAATTGTTCTGTAGTAGAAGGCATAGCGTCTTTAATTTGTTTTTCCTGAATTATCTCGTTTTCTTTTTCTGCATCATAAGTTATTTTTCCACTATCGAATTTATAGCAAGTAAACATACGCTGAAAGAATAAATCATCTTCACTAATTTGTATTTTTTGTCCCGGGCTAACCTCACTGAAAGAATAGCCATCCACATACCCTGCGCTATCAATTGAAATATAAATTTCCATTTTGTTCACACTCCTACGATGTAGCGCAAAATCGCATCAGTCGCATTTACGCCTGTCCTGTTAGAATCATTTCCTGAAAATGTTGTATCAGTCAAATACATTGTCTTTATTGTGATAGACGCCGTTGTACTATTTATATTTGTTGCTACGGGAACATTTAAATTTGCTCCTGGATGTTTCTCAATGAAAAATTTAGGAATGAATGTGAAATCAAAGTTATAGTTATTTGCTACGCTTGGGTTGCCGTTTGCAAACACATCGTAATCGCTCCAAATCATTACTATTCCTAAATTTTGGTCCGAAATTTTTTGACCTTTTGCAAAAGTGTATGTGCTTGGCGCTGGCCAAGCCGCTCCTTCGAACAAGATGTTTTGTGTTTTAAATTGTTCCTTTATAGAATCTAGAACATTTGCAGGAGTCATTAACTTATCTGTCGCTACTCCTGCAATTGCCTCTGCTACAGTTGCAACTCCGTAGTTTTCCACATCGCTTAAACCCAACTGAGTTTTTGTTACTCCGTGCGGATTTTCAAAACTTGCAACATGTGTTTCAAAATCAATCAAAGACGCTTGCTTTATATTATCTACTTGACTTAGTCCAAGCTGTGATTTTGTCACTTTATGTGGATTCGAAATATTTCCTGTATGACTAACTAAGTCTGCATTTAATGCCGCTAGTTCTTGAATTTCTTTTAGAGCTTGATAGGTGCTGTTGAAATACCAGTTAAACCAGTCAGCGGGCGGTTTTGTGCCAGCAATCCATCCGCTATTTATTGTGCTATCTGGCGGTTTTGTGCCTGCTGCTTCCCATCGTGCTAGGATACTATTAAATCGAGCCATTTTTATTCCTTCTTCCTTGTTAAATTGGTAATTTATAGTCATTTTCAGGTGTAAATAAACCACCGAGTGTTCCGCCAATCCCCTGATTAATGTCTGAAAATCCTGTTTGGCTTGTTTCTACTTCGTTCGCTTTTGCAAAAGAAAAAGAACCTTCTAGTGAAACATATGCGACACGAACGCCAGCAGGCTTTAGAGTTGTTACTAGCTGTAAAAATTGACTTGTGCTTAGCCCTACAGAATTCAAAGCCGACAAAGGTATTTTCTTAATAATGATTGCAGCAGGTTCATGTTCATCTGTAGAAACGGAATCATTCGCATTCACGATTTGAATATCTGAATAAGCACAGTTAAGAGATTTTGCAATAGCATGAATCATCTTGTTAATAGTTCCATCACTTGCATTTCTTGCTACCTTTCCGCGAATTAACACACGATATACCTCATCAGAAGCTTGTCCACGATTCTGACCAACATTTTCACCTAATGAATTCAATGTTTTTCCTTCTGCATAGTCTATATCTCGCCATTCCTCTGCTTTTTCTAAAGTACTTGTTAAGTCAGTAATCTGTTTATCTACTATGATAAACAGATTCCCAATATTGCTTTTTTCTGATTTAGTAAATGCATCTGTTAATTTTTTGATGAAATTTTTAGCTGGCATTTATAATCACCTCAACATCTTCCCACCTGATAGAAGCCGCTTCATCTGTATTAACTACAATATCAGCCGATTCCATACTTCCTAGCTCTTTACCGATTTTTACATTTGCTATTGTAATTCCTGCTATTTTATATAATTCCGGATAGATATATGAATGTACCACCATTTCTCCCATGTTCAGAGAATTTATATAATCTAGTACAGCTTGTTTGATTAGATCAGATCCGTTGCCTTCAAATTTAGAATCTACTGTAACGGTAATTTTTGCATAAATAGCCAACGGAGTCGCTTGATCAAAATATACTGTGTGTTCAAATCCTGATAAATCTTTAACATTAACTGCAATCTCCCCAACGGTTTGTATACCAGCAGCCACGCTGTTAAATACTGCTTCTCCTACTTCTTCATCAATCCCGCCTAAACAATATATGTGAACGGACTTCGCAGGATTATTATATGAATCTGGAATTAAACTATTATTCTCTATAACTGAAACACTTCTTACGCCTGCCACTTGATTTAGTGCTGTGATAATTCCGTTCACAGGAGGACCAGGGCTTGCTTGTGCTGCTACTTTTATTCGTGCTCGATATGTTGTATCGTTTTCTTTTTCTGAGCCACCATCAGCCTTAGCAGGATTATTTACTGTCAAAATATCCTCGCTCGGTTCTGCTACTACAGTAATGGAATTCGCCGGCACATTTGCTTTATCTGAATATATTTGTGATATAGCTTGCCCCGTTCCGTAACCCTCGCTGTCGAGAGTTACTACGTCTACCATTTCAAAAATGATATCGTTCTTTGTTTTAAATTGAACTCCCTCTTCAACCGTGTAGCCAGGATTACCAGTGAGTTCTAAAGTCACCACTGCGGGCATTGCTGGTTCTCGCAAAACACTGATATTACTTCCTAAGCGATCAAGCTGAATTCCATCAGCAGTGCTTATAAACCCACTGCTGTATACTCTTTCAGCTAATTCATGTATAAGTGACATGAACCAAGCAATTATTCTTAAAAATACGCCTAGAGCGGAGTGAGAGCTTAAATTAATATCTTCACCGTATAGCTCTTTTGCTTTTGATTCCATATCAGTCAATAATTCGTCATATGTTTTTCTTTTAAATCCGTGTTCATCAAGCATTTAACGCCACCTCTTCTACACTCACAGGACCATCGATTCCTGTCATTTTTAGACTTACATATAACTTTCTATTATCTTTATCGAAATCAAAAAGAACGCTATCTACGCTAGATATACGTTCTTCTTGTTCTGCTATAGCTACTGTTATATCTTGCTTGATGTAATCAAAATTAGGTTGCTTCACGAAAAGATTTTCGTGATTCATTCCAGAATTCTCGTCAAAGTAAAATTCCCCTTCGCGTGTTTGTAATATCATTCTGACTGACTGAACGATATCACTTACACCGTCAGTCATTAATATGTCATTATCTGAAATAACTATATCTCCGTTGCTGTCTATCAGTAAATCTTTCATACGTCCCACACTCCTACCACAACCGCATCATTAACGCTATGCTGGCGATAACTATCTGGTTTGAAGTCAGATGGTCCTTGAATATTATCCAGCTCGCAATCAGCGAAAACAACAGCAACTACTTTTCCTTGCGCCATATCTTCCTCTACATGTTTTAGCACCAAGGCATCTAGTATCATTCCACGTTTTATGCCGTTTCGCTTTAAATTCAGCGGTTGAACATCCGCGCACTTATTTGCCGCATCATAATTTACAACGCGACACATAAGTAATACTGAAATACTTGAATTTACCAACTGTATGAATGAATCAAAGAACTTAGTATCTTGAGCCATTTAAATAACCTCACATTCTGTTATAAAAGTAGAACCATCGTAGTTGTGAGAACCGTTTTTTACTCGATATGTTCCATTTGCGGTTTTAGATTTCAACGTAATAATAGAAGCTGTTGCAATTCTATGTTGCAATAGAGATTGAAAGCTCCATCCGCTATAATCATCGTTTTCTAAGCGCTCCGGAGATGAAATTAATCCTGTGCTGGTATTTAATGTGAATCGTTCGTCATCACCAGATTTAATAGACCTAATAATTAGATTGCCCCTGCGGTAATATATAGCAGCTTTACAATCTTTTACAACTTCTTCAATTACGGATAGTGCATCGCTATCAGCTGTATATCCAGACTTATAAATTTTATTTGTAGGTAATGAAATTTGATATATTTTAATACCTGCACTTGATGCAATTCGTTGAATAATCGACTTTGCCGAAGTGCCTTTTTTAAAAGTGATGTTCACATCTTTTTTATCTGCATAATCTACACCCTCGGAAAAGTGAATTGTAGTTATTTTGTCTACACCGGACGGTACAGTAGACACTTTTGTAATCTTACCTTGCGACAACAGACCTTTATCTCCTTGATATCCCGCTGTTACTGCGATGGTAGACCCTTTTTTTATTTTATTCGATGAACTACGAGACAAATTATAAATGACAACTTCACATTCCGATGGCTTAGGTTCGTCAGAAAAAGGGATGTTAAAGTTGATTTTTAAACTTCCAGAAGCTTCATTTTTCTCATGTATGGTAGCATACTCACTTCCATTATTTATATGCACATAAATTTCTCTCATCCACTGCATTTGTGTCATACTATATTCACCTCATTGTCTAAAGATGGTAAATCCATTTCGGGTGCCAGATCATCAAAGTATAAAAATACTGTTTTCGTGAAATTTTCTTTTGTGATATGCGTTTCTTTACCAGACTCATCTAGCGGTACTAAATCTACTGAAGGCAACCTATCATCTATAACATCCGCCCAAAGACGTTCGTTTAATACTAGCCGTTCACCAAGGACAATGGGCTCCCCTTCAATATCATATAAATCAACAGAAAATAAGTCTTGCGATTCAGCATAATTAATGCCGAACAAAAAACTTCTATCATCATCAAAATCAAATTCGAATATTTCCGGAATGTTGTCTAGTTCAATCGGTATATAGTTTCTAATAGCCATCTTATTTCACTCTCGCCCTCTTGCCGAT
Organism: Listeria immobilis; assembly: GCF_014322765.1. Taxonomy (GTDB): domain Bacteria; phylum Bacillota; class Bacilli; order Lactobacillales; family Listeriaceae; genus Listeria; species Listeria immobilis. Next base: position 108,649 of record NZ_JAASTZ010000005.1, read on the forward strand.
AGGTATTCGCCTATCTGGCCATTTATTCCATTTTCTTAACTGAGCGATACTTGTACCATATCGCTTCCACCATTTCCAGTAACAATCCCCTTTTTTCACTGTGATGTAGGTCCCAGCTGATTTTTTAGTTTTAGAAGATTGCTTCTTACCTGAACTTTTCTTCTTTTTCCTCACCCATGGCGTCGATGCGCGCCTTAAATCTCTGAGCGAAACTGTAATCTCGAAACCGTTTTTAACCGTGTTATAACTTTTTGATAAGTTACTGATTAGTACATTTTTAAAATATACACGACCTTTAAACGTTACTATAGTGCCTTTTTCTGCATAACCTTTTAAAGTAGCGTAATCTTTTTCAGCACTAGAACCGAGCAAAAAACCGGATATTTCGAGTGTTTTAGTTTCACGTTGAACGTGATCAGCAACAGGAGAACCCGTTTCAACGGGATTATCTGTGATAGTGAAAGGGGAGGTCTCACTTTCATTTGTGTTTACTAATTTTACTGAACCGATAGTTGCCACCATGTAATTACACCTCCCCAGGATTGTAGATACCTACGAGTTTTTCAAATAGTTTGTCCATCTCTGCTCTAACTGTTTTACGGATTGTTGATTCACTATCGCTTGAACCACCTTCGACAGTAATATTAATCGTAGGATTGAAGTTTATTGTTGCTCCACCTTGACGATTCTTGTTAAGCATTTGTTTTGTTTTTTCAGCTGTATGGATTGTACCTGGCGAATCCGTTTCAAATAGTTCAGGTCCTTCTTCGCCAACAAGGACCGTTTCGGACACGTTTGGACGTCCACCTTTTGCAAATCTTCGCTTACCGCGAGGACCCCAACCACGTTTTCCATATGGCAAATCTCTTTGCCATGTCGAGTTGTTGAAAAACGCGAGCAGTTGGTCATAACCGCTTAGTATATTCCCATGACCTTTGACAGCATAAGATTTGAATGTTTGCGGAATATATTGTAATAGACCTCTCGCTGGATTTCCGCTTAAAGTGTTGACATCAACTACTGCAGATGACTGAATAATTTTTTGATTCCCACCAGATTCGCGCTGTATTTGAGCGATAATCCCGCCTAATTCACCACCGCTTAAGTTAACTCTCATTGCTTTTGCAGCCTTTTGAATTGTTCCAGCCCACGCCTTTGCGCTAGCTCCCGACGGTCCCGCAACGTCTCCGCCAAAGCCAGCGTCTTCAAGTTTGTTTTTCGCAAATTTTGTAAGACCTTTACCAAAGTGATTGAACATGCCTCCAGCTATTCCTTGTAAGTTAGAACCAGAACCGGTTATTCCTTGTTTATCTAGCAAGCTTTTTACTTTTCCGACAGGATCAGATACCCAATCCCACATTGCAGAAGCTCCATCTGCAACTTTTCCACTTACCGATTTCACAGTATCTATTGCACTAGAAGCAATATCGGAAATTGAGCTTGTCCCTTTTGCGAAACCGGGAAGCACCTTACCAGCGCCCATCCCGCCAGCCATCATTTTTTTAGATTCATTATGATTGAGTATTTTCGTTCCCGGCTCTACTGTCGTAATCTCCGGTCCGTTCTTTCCTAGAATTCTTGCTTGCGATAAATTTTTGTTATAAGCAATCTCAAATCCTTCTTCACCAGCCATAATTTGACCAGAAGCATTATCTGAACCTGTATAGTACCCGTTTATAGCTTGATTACCTGATTGAGAAGTAGAATGGTATTTCTTTTTATCCTTTGCAGATAGTTTGTCTTCTTGACTTGCACCTATTTTCCCGTCTCCGATTAGAGGAATTAGAGGAATGTCAAAAAATGATAGAACCTTGTTAACACCTGTTATAACAGTGTTTATCCCTTTATTTAAACTTGTTTTAAAATTATCAAAAACATACAATGACATATCTTTCAAAGTACTAAAGCTATTTATTGTCGCATTTTTCATATCGCCGAATTTAGAGAATGCTGCATCTTTTATATTTGTGAACTTCTCAATAGCTCCATTTTTGAATTGCTCCCATTTGCTAAGACTTTCGCCGGTTTCCCAGTCCGCTTCTCTCAAATGTCCTTTTGCTTGTTTTTGTGCTTGTTTAACCACTTCTTGTTGTGTTTTTTCAGCTTGATCAATTGTGCCGTCTTTTTTCTTTTTCGCTTTTTTTAGCGCTTCTTTATATTCCTTTTCGCTAATTTCACCAGTGACGAATCGTTTTTCATCGAGTATTTTTTTCGTTTGCTTATACTCTTTTTTCGCTTCTTTAACGGTTGCATCACGTTGTTTAGCCGAGTTTTTCACGACTTTTGCAGCAGCTTTCGCTGACATTTTACTTTTAGAGTTTTCTAGATTTCCGAGAATTATTTGCTGTTCTTTAGCAGATTTTGACAGCGCAATAGTAGCTTCTTTGCGCTGATTCTTCTGAATCCTAGCGGTTTTCTTTGAATACACTTCTTCACTCACTTGTATCGCATTCGCTTTATCTTTGTTAATTTGCTCTATTTCTTTTTTCTCTTCTTTAGAAAGTTTGACACCTTTCTTTTTTGCGTTGTTCTTGATTTTAAAAATAGCATCCGCAGCATTTTTTTCTATTTTTTTCTGCTCTTCAAATTTTTCTTCTTCTATTTTCTTTAATTCTTTAGCGTTTTTCTTTATATCAGCAGTATTAATAGAAGCCGTTTCCTTGTTTACATTTTTCTTATTACTAGCAAGAGAATTAGATACAACACCAGCCTTTAATAATTTATCCCAATCTTTGTTACTAGCAGAGGTTTTGTTATTAGTCGCTGAAACAAGTTGATTTTCCATTTTTTCGTATGTTTTTATGTTAGTTTCATACTCTTTAGCTGACATCGCTTTTCCATCTATTTTTCTCGTTGTACTGTCATTTTGAAGTTGTTGCTCAGAAGCCAAGTAGCTATTCATTGCTGTTGCTGTTTGTTTAGATACACCCTTACCGCTAACTTTAGTTGATAACACATCATCGTTAAAGACTTGTTTTGTCGTTTCCCACGCCTTTTTTGACGTGTTAACTACTGAGTTTATTCCTTTTTTCGTCAAATCAATAGTCTTATTAATTGCGTTTACATTAGCGCCAATAAATGGATGTTTTTCTGCAAATTTGCTTAGGCCTTTCCATCCTGTTTTAAATTTATCTAAGAGCTTTGGTCCTTCCTTTTGAAGGTACTTCCCTAAAGATTTCCCTAGTGATGTACCAGCGAACGCCCCAATCGCTCCGCCAATTGCTGTTCCAATGCCCGGAGCTATAAGCGTACCTAACGCTGCGCCTCCAGCCATTCCACCAACAGAACCACCGAATCCACCGACTTTTTCACCGGCATTATTTTTGTTCATGCCGATTAGCTCAGTAGCACTTAATCCAACGCCTACGACACCCGCTCCACTTGCTAACTTACCGAATTTCCCCATCCCTTTAAGACCTGTGCTAGCTTTTTTAAAGAGTGTCATATTTCGCCCTACTCGAGTTTCTTGCGACACATTAAACGCCGCTCTGCTTTTACCAAATGACAACTTAGAGCCTTTTCGTTGTGTTCTGCTAGTTCCTGAATAATTAAGATTATCTGCTCTTGAATTATTAGCTGTAGTTCCGATACTCGACATCGCTACATTAGCTTCTGTAGCTCCCGTAGTTGCGCTTGGTCCAATGTTCAATAGCTTTTTATTCATGTTCCCGATAGCGTCTGTTACCCTATCAATCGTTTTCTTAACCAACTTAAAGCCAACAAATCCAGCGACACCGACCGTTGCGTATTTAGCAAGTTTTCGCATACTGTCCGGATTGTCACGAGTGAATTTTGTAACGGCTTTAAACGCAGGAATTACCGTTGCGTTCAATACTCCACCTAGCGCTTTAAAAGCTAATACTCCGCCTTCCATAAAACCAGGTCCCATATTTTTTGCTAATTCTTTTGCACTCGGAATCAGGTCGTTTTCAAAGAAATCTTTAACGCTCTCAAAAACTTCAAAAGCGGGCTTGAATTTTTCTTTCATTCCTTTTACAGAGCTAGGAATATCGGAAAGTTTTTTAGTAAAATCACTTGCTTTTGTAATTAAAGGTGTGATAACAGGTAACAAGAATTGCCCAGCGTTTGAAGCTAGTTCTTTTAGTGATTCTGAAAACACACGACTAGCATTTGCTGCTTGATCACTTGTGTTTTTAAAATCTCCGTGAGCATTTTTAGTCTGTTTCATCACATAGTTGTAACGTAGTCGAACAAGTTCTTCTTGCGACATATCTTTTAAATTAACTTTTGCTGTCTCGTGTGACTTCGCTTGAACTTCTTGTAATTTATTTTGCGCTTCTCTTGCTTCAAGTGAGTTTTTTCCGTGTTCTTTTATCGCTTCATTTAATTTTTTGTGTGCTTTCTCACGGGCTATGTTTTGTTTTGTCACTTCCGTACTGCTTTTAGCAACCTTCCCAGCTCCGGTTTCTAAAGCAAACTGTTCTAAGTTAGTCTGTGTCATGACAATACCTAAACTTTTTAGTGCCTCTGTTTCGCCTGTAAAAACACCATTTAGAGCGGTATTCGCACGGTCAATATCAATATTTTTAAAAGAAGCCAAGTTACCAGCCAAGTCTACCATCGAAGTGGACATTTTCTCCGCTTCTTTAGTATTTAATCCCATCGAAGTGGACATATCGCCGTAAGTTGCAGCTAAGTCTAGCGCCGTTCCTTGTGCGAGGCCTATATTATCCAGTGTTGATTTGGACCATTTTTTAACACTTTTCGCATTATCTTTAAATGCTACTTCTACTTTGTTTAACGATTCGTTTGTATCTGAGGCGTAGTTAAACATTGCTTTCCCAGCAGCAACTGTTAGCGCTCCTCCCACGGCAACTACAGTGGTTTTTAACGCACTGAATCGAGAATTTGCGTTTTTCGTTGTTTTGTCAATTTCATTATCTAATTTTCTTACGCTGTTATTAGCTGAATCTACAGCACGTCCTGTCTTGTCTACTGCACTTTTTGAGTTATTTCCAAACCTACGCGCCGAGCTATCCGCTTCTTTGAAATTTCTTTCTAACTTATCTACCTGTGTCGCGCTTTCTCGCACACCACTTGCTTGTTTATGTATAGAGCGAGTGGTGCCATCAACAGCTCTAGCAGATTGATTGAAATTACGTTCCATCTTGTCCGCAGAACGAACAATGCGGTCCGTTTCTTCGTCTGCACGTTCTAGCATTCGATTATTTATTTTCCAGTCAATTTCGATAGTTGTTTTTCTCAATGCGCCTGCCATGTCAGACACCACCTCTCATTAGTTCTATTTTTTGCCTAGCTACCTCACACCAGATTGCTAATTCGTATGATGTAGCAGCTTCTACTTCTTCTTTTGTCGCTATGCCAGCGATTACAGGAAGCCAGATATTAAAATGTCTCTCCACTTCCCGTTCTGCTTGCCGAGGCGTTGGGAATTTAGTTAAGCAATCTTCCAAGAAAGTTGTCGGCCGCGTTCATAACCTCGCGATACCCTTCGTGCTCATCCCAATAATCCAAATTCAACCCTTTGGGCTCAACAATTACCTCTCTCATAATTCGTTCATAATAAGCAGAGTCTACTACTACACCATAGCCATTTTTAGATTCGTCTAAGATTTCTTGCGCTCTACGAGTCCCCGGAAATTGGAATGTATATTCAGTGTCATCATTAGCAATAAATACTTCTTGTTTCCCAAATTTATCTAAAGTTTTTTTTACTGATTTTGGGATTTTTTGTGCCGTTTGTGCCGCTTCTACATCATTTTTAGTTGCGTTATTTTTCTTTTCTGCCATGTTAATTTCCTCCTAAAAAAGCGGTCTCTATGGACCGCTTAGTATAATTTTTTTACGCTGTGTGAGAGTAATCTAGCACTTTAAGCGTGAACGAACGAGTGCCAACGCTCTTACCAAATCCAGCGTTCGGTAATTTTTCGATAAATGCTCTTGATCCACCAATTTTTTCATTTCCGTTAATAACATATACAGAAACCTCTAATTGGCGATTAGCGAAATCTATCAATTTTGCATAGCAAGGTGATGTTTGCGCTAGATCAATTTGTACCGTTCCGGATTTGTCATTGCTAACAGCTGCAGAAGCATTTCCTTGCGCGTCTGACTTGATTTCAATATTATTAGCATCTTTAGAACAAGTCACCATATCCCCGTCAGCAAATCCGAATAAAGAAATTCCGTTTACAATAATAGACACATCTGCAGCATCATAAGTTTCCATCTGATTCATGTTTTTTCCTCCTCCTCTTAAACTTCTACTTCGCCGTAAACGTCAACGGAATGAATAGCTCCAGAGCGTTTGTAGCGGAACGAAAGTCCTTTATAATTTCTTTTTGCAATATCGTCTTCACTTAAATCCGCACGTTGAAGCGCTGTAATAGAATAATTTGCTTCTCCTGTTTCGTCGTTGCGGTCGATAATTCCGTTTGCAAATCCTTCGTTTAACACGGTAGTTAGCTCGCCTTGCAGTAAAGCGATACCCTGCGCGTCAAAAGTAAGTTTGTCGGTTTCAGTGAGAAGTTTTTGTAAACGCGTTTCAATTGTGGATTTAATCCAATCATCACCGTGGATCGCGTCAATAAATTCACCGGAAACAGTTTTACCGTCAGATGTTTGTGCAATTCCAGCTTTCTCGATGTAGCAAAGACCTCCCGCTTGTTGAATAGCGTCGATTTCTGTCGCCTTTAAGTCTGCTGCTGTCACACCTTTTAAGTCGTAGCGACCTTTCCAAGTTACAGAACCGACTGGAAGGTTAGCTACATTGCCAAGCAGTGCAGCATCGACCTTTTCATCTACTTTGCTATGAACAATCACGATAGTTCTAGTATTTTTCACCAGTGGTGTAATTTCAGTAGCAGTAGCTACTTGGAACACCGCAAACTTGAATTGTTGTTCCTCAACAAAGTTAGATAGTGCTAATGCGTCAGTAGCATTATATTCTGCTAAAATAGCAAAATGCCATGATTTCAAGAAATACGCTTCTGCAGCATCTAACATTTTTCCTTCCTCATACGTAACAACAGCAACTAGATCCGGTGCATTCTTTTGCAAGAATACCGCTTTTGCTTTTGCATAAACTGCTGTTGTTTCGTCAAATGTTCCCTTTAATGCTTCAATGCTTGTATACTCTTTGTAATCCATCGCCGTACCTTGAACAAAAATCGCAGGGCGACCTAATCCAATCCGTGGCGATGGATATAGTACAGAGATATGAACTCTTACATCCGAAATAGTTTCAACCATTTTCTTATCCTCCTAATTTTCATTTTCATTTGTAAAGCTAATATTTTCGATTTCTTGTATTTCACTTGAATACGAATCAGTTACGCGCAGTCGCAAGTCAATGCCTGCCGAACGTTCATATTCTATGCTAATGAAAGTATCACGCAGTCCGCTATTTTGCACACTAACAACGACAATACCCCCATTTTCTTGCATGAAAAAACGCCCCTTTTGGGAGCGGAAATACTTATTCGTTATGTTGGCTAAGTTTAAAACTTGATGACCGGATAATCCGCGCCAAGTTAGAGATACGACAATTTCAAACTGTTCTCCTTCAACCACATCCGGACTAATAGTAATATAAGGTGACGTAATAGTATACTGGCAAAATGGATATTCCGGCTGTTCTCCTCCACTTGCGCTTTCAATAAGTTGCAAGCCACCTGACAATTCACTAATAGCTTTTATTAATGTATTAACTAGGTTCCCATAGTCATAACCTGGATTACTTGTCATTAATACTCACCGCCTTGCAAGCGTATTGCGTAACATCCGAGTAATCTGTGTAAGGTATTGCATCCTCTACAGAATACGTAATGCCTCTATGGACCACTTTACTTTTCAATGGTAATACTTGACTAGAAAACCAAATCATTTCGTATTTTTCTAACCGGGCTGCCATATAAGCAGATGTTTGAGGCATTTGGGTCATTAGCGATGATGGGATAAACGGCTCATTCACTTCCACTTTAGTAGTTTCGTCAACTTGTGCCGATACCCACTCACCGTTAACATACTGCCCACCCTTTTCTTGCCGGGGATAGACTACCAAATGAACTCCGAAGCTATCCAGCAATGATTGAAATATCATTTTTTCCATCGTTATTTCCTCATCACCTTCCACGTAACGCTGTTTTTCATTCTTCCCGATACGACTAACGGATTATTTTTTTGAGGGTTCATAGCTAATGTTGCCCCTGATTTGGCCGGGGTTTGTATTTCTACTATTTTCATTTGAATATCGTCCACAATCTTAGCGCCGAGCCTGTTATACACTTGTTCAGCAGTAAGTTCCCCTTGAACAATATTATCAATCCAACCCTCAAATAACTCTCCCCATTTATTACTTTTTTCGTCGAACGTAGAACGTAGAAAAGACCGCTCAGGAATATTAACTTCAGTTTTTAAATAAAACATGACAGTCAATTTTCCGTCCGGCCCTGCTACAGCAAGAATATTTTTGCCCTTAGGCTTAAACAATCCTGGTATATCTCTAGCTCTACGTTCTCCTGCTTCCGGCGTTGGAATGGTTAGGTATTTGCCTTTAGGTCGGATTGTCAAACCAAACTCATGAACGCCAGCAATCATTTGAATAAATGAATCATCTTCACCAAATAAGCCAATTTGCAGACTATAACGGTCTAATTGATCTAACTCCCTAATAGCTTTATTCATGACTGATTTATCAGTAGTTACCTTCATCAGACCACCACCAAATTTAGACCAGACCCACCATTCGCCTCTTTTAACAATCGAGCATATTCTTGTCCGTATTCTGTAGATAAAAGCCCAGTTTCACCTTTGACCTCGTAATACTCACGTTTTAACGAACCTACCGCTTCGGATTTAACGTCCTTATTTGCCAAAGTCGCAAGATGTGCAGCAAGATACCTATTTGCTCGTTCTTCGAGGTTTTCGGGAAAACCTTTTGCTTGTACTTCTGAATAAGCGTCATCAATATGCAGTTTCAAAGAATCATTTGACACATTTACTAGTTCTGGCGCCGTCAACTTCAATCTTTCAACGTCTGTTTTCATGAGTTACCCTCCTACTTGCCAGAGTCCTCTTCCGGATTGTATCTGTCTTCTTGCGGTGGGTTACTAATAGATTCAATTTGTTTATTAATCGCGTCTATTACAGTTTTTCGATTTGTTCCACCTGTTTCTTGTTCGAGAAATTGATTCAAGGTTTCAAGACTAAATGTATCCTTGATTAAAATACCTGCTTTTGTAGCATTAACATCACAAATACCGTCTTGCTCAAACAACGCATCCGGAACAATAATCTCGTGAGAGTCCGTTAAATATTGATTGAGTGGATGTTTCAAAGCTTCCGTTATTTCTTCCTCATGCTCTTTAGAAATATCGTTTGTTCCTGGAATTAGTCTCACGTTTCCTAAAAAACGTACATAATCACCTTTGTTTTCAATTATCATCGGTTATTCCTCCTAATTATTCTTAGATACCATCCACACGAACAATAGCAGCTGGGAATCGAACAACAACGCCCGCCGTGCGCTCTTCAAACGGTACTTTAGTGCGAGGGAAAGCATATTCCTCTGGATGACGAGTGATGTCCATCGGAATAATTAATTCCGCTGTTTCGTTAGAATCGTGAATAACCGCAAAGCTATCAGAGTCAGCTGTTCCAATGCCTACTAGGTCGGGAACTCGAACGATAGCAGAGAACCATGCGTTGTCTTGAAGAACTTTCAAAACAGAGCGAGAATCTTCGTTACTGTAACGTTTTTTGTTGATTAGTTCGTATTGCTTAGGTGGTAAGCATAGTTTAAGTGAAGCTGTGCCGTAACCCGGAAGTACGGTGATTTTTGTATGCGCTTCTCCGATTTCATCGATGATTTGTTCAGCTGTTTTTTTAGCCCAGCTAGAAGCGCCTCCTTCACCAGTAGTAGGTGAAGTATCAACTTGAATGCCTGTCGCTTCAAACGCGCCTTTGATAGCATGTTTTTTCTCACCTCTGAAAGCAATGGAGTTTTCTTTTTCTGCAATAGCTCTGCGGACAGTTGCAGCTTTCGCGGCATCTACTGTAGTCCCTTGCATACGTGCAGCACGAAGGTCTTGAACAGTGTAAGATAGACCAACAGCGATAGAATAAATAGGTACTGACTTACGCACCATATCAACATCAACAAGTTCTAAATCATCCGCTCCATTTGCAATGATTTTGGCAGCTCCTGAGCGTGTCATTACGTCATAGGAATAAGATTCTGCTCCTTCGTTTACGTCGTATTTTTGCGGGAATACACTTCGCGCAGTTAGTTCTTCTGTCTTCGGTTCATAGATAATATTATCAATTGCTTCTAAATCTCTTGATTCAATTGTTGCTGTAATTTGTCCTGTCATCATTTTTTCCTCCTCTTAGCCTTTAAGGCAAATTGATTTCTAGTTTCGCTAGTCCTTCTGCAGCTGTTGTTGACTTAAACACGCCGACTACATCGGTTTTAGTAGTTAATGCTGTTGTCGATGGCAAAAAGTTAGCCGTATCAGTATTTACTACCGCTTTTTCTCCTGATTTTACATCTTCATCAACAATAACTGTAATAGTCCCTTGACGTAGCACCGGAACCGCCTCAGAAGGTTTATAAATTCCTTCTTTGTTACTGCTGTATTCTCGTACATAGTTTTTAGCAACAGCCACACCATAAAAATCACCTGTTGTTAGCGGGCTTGCTTCATCATCTAATACTTGAACAGCTTGTCCGAAACGAATGTCCGTTTTAACTGCTGCACTATCCACTTGTGAACGTTGATAAGAAGCTATTTTTCCTAGACCTAACTCTGGCATCATATACTCTTGACCTACTGGAATACTCATTTTTCGTTAACCCCTTTCTTAGTGAAATTTTGTCGAGCAGCTTTTTTCTTTTCAATTTCTTCTAATTCTTTTGCTGTAGGTTTCCCCTTGCTAAAATTAGCATCTGCTGTATATCCTTTTGCATCTGCTGTAACGGTCATTGCGTCGTAAAAAGCATTAACATATTCATCTGATTTATCTTTTGAATCAAAAGAATCATTTGAGCTTTTAATCGCAGCTTCTTTGATTTCACGAGCTGTTTTCCCTTTAAAATCAAACGAATCGCCTAGCATAACTTTAGCTGAATCTAGTAATGCAGCTCGTTCTGTTACCGCATTTTCAATTTCTTCTTCTGTCATCGCTTTTTTATTAGCTTCTGCAAGATCGCTTTCTGCTTTATCCAACTTTGTTTTTAATCCGTCCCGCTCTCCCTCTAATGTATCAACTTGTGCTGCTTTAGCGTTCGCAGCGTCCAGTTTTGCTTCTAATGCTTCAAAACGTGACTTAACAACGGAATCTACTTCATATTCTTTGCTATCAATTTTTAGTGTTGTCATATTCATATTTCCTCCTTCTTCTTGAGTGTTTTTTGTATCAATCATAAAAGCAGCAGAGTCCCCTCGTATAGCAATTTCGGGACCCACTCGCCCTTCATCTACTATTGCTAGATGATTGATTAATACAGATTTTTGAACCGCATCGTAACGTTCTCCTGCGTACGTGCCACTTTCTTTTACCACTTCTGATTCAAACCCTAGCGACAGCTCACGCTTGCCATCTTGAACCGCTTTGATTGTCTTAGAGTCTGTAATGGTAAAAGATACGAATAACTTGTTATCACTTACGCATGCATCTGTATGAGTCGTTCCTTTTGCATATTTTTGATGATTGCTTGCATTAACTGGTTCGGCGGGATGGTCATTAGTAACTGGCTTTGCGTTCAGCGATTGAATAGTTTCGCTAGAAAAAAGATTTTCTGGCAACTTTGCTTCTAGCTGTATACCGCCGTCTGCTCGTTGATACGGAAAAACCCCCGGACGAGTAACCGGCGCCTTAACAGTTAAGTAACCTTCGTCACTTAACTGCATATTTGAATCTGTGATAAATGATTTATCAAATCGTTGCACTTTCATTTCATATTCTCACCACCTTTCAGTTTTCGGCGTAAAAAAAGACGCTGAATTATTTTTCAGCATCTCTAATTAATTGTTTAATTTCGTTCCATTGTTCTTTCTCAGTACTATCTAGTAAGAATGGCGGATACTTACCATAGAGTTCTTTGTATCTTTCAAAAATCTGCTTTCCGGTCGGTGTGCTCATCATACTTTCAAGCCACGTTTTATAATCAATCACTTCAGTTCCCCCTCTAGCATATTAATAAATGAACCGTAAATCATCGGGAATTGTTTTCGGACCATGTCTAGTGATTCTTGCTTGTTCATTGCTAGCATAGCAAATAAATTAGCGAAAATCTCTTTTTCCACGCTTCCTTTTTGTTTCCAATAAGAGGCAGCATGACCAGCGTTTCCTTTTATTTTATTCCCTGTCAACCCTGAACAAATATCACTGAAATAGTCATCGTCTGCCCATTTTTCATGTTTAAATAGTTCTTCTATTTCATCCCATTTCGCTACCTTTTTTTCTATTTGTGTAGCTACTTTAAATCTATGATTTTCCCACGATTTGTATTTTGCAAAATCAATTAGATGTCCAGATTCATGAAGTAATACTTCTTGCTTATTATAATACTTCATAGCTTTATTTTGTGGATTGATTATGATTCTTTTGGAGGATGGTCGATAAGCATAAGCAATATTAACATCTCTTGCAATTTCAAATGAATCTGCTGTTACGTTGTTACTTAAAAGTTTCTTAATGTTGTTAGGTGCTTCTTGAGCAGCCTTTGCAACTTCTTTAAACGCTCCTTTTAAAGTAGCATTGTCTTCTGCTTCTTGTTTCTTTCTCTTATTAGTAGAAGCTTTAATTACTGACTCGTCAAATTCAGGTCCTGCTGTACATCTACATCTATAATCAGTACCTGGGATTGGAGCATTTGGATCATCATAAGAATAAATATTCCCATTTCGTGCATGGTGTGCCGGTCTAACTGAAGCATCTCCTGAATCTCTCCAAATAAAACCAGGTATCCCTGCTTTCTTGTGTCTCTCGGCTGTCATTTGTCCGAAAATAGTTCCTGTTTGGTCATTAGCAATAAATTCCGCCTTATTCTTAGATGTTCCAACTTGCTTGACAAGCTCATCTCTCATATCTTTAGCAGATTGCCCACTTTTGACCCCACGCATGATTATTTGCTCTGTTTTTGCGTTAAAATCATCGGAAATAGAGCCAATATAGCTAACATTCTCAGCGATGGACGCGTCCATAAATTCACTTAGCCACGGCTCGGACTGAGTGGGGTCAATACCTTGTGACCGCAATTGATTACCTATTTGTGCTTTATTTGTTGTATTCACCGCTCTAACGTGTTTGCTAGCGATAGAATATTTCTCCGATGGATTGAATAATCCAAAACTTAAAGCTTTCACTTTGTTTAACACCGCTTGAACTGCGTCACTTATTCCGTCTTCTCTGAGGTCGTCAGCGCGATTCTGAGAGGTTTTTAGTATTACATTAATATTCGTATCAAATTCATGTAAAAGCATGTCAGAAAGCGCTGTGGTAAGTTTTACTAGCTGTTTTTTGTAACTCTTTTCTAAATTATGTGGATAGCGAGTTATAGGAACACGTCTTTTAGCCATCCGCGTTCATCTTCACGTATGCGTCATATAAATGCTTAGCTAATTTATCAAGTTCTGTGCTATCACCACTAAATTTAGAAGAATTCTCTAATCCGAAACGGCCAAAACGTGTTTCTTGGACTTCTTCCGGGTCTAGAACACCATTCACAATGTAAATCTGGTCTGCTTCTGCTGTTAATTTCCTTACTTCCGCATCTGTTTTTCCGTCTAGATTCCACAGTGGGTTAAATTCAATAGCCCATTCAAATGAATCGGGGTCAATACTTGGTCCACAGTCATCACTTGCCCACATGAGCAATCTAGTTAGATACTCTAGTTGCGGTCTTAACCTATTTTCTTGGATAGAAGATACACGAGCATAGTAGTTCATAACGTCATATTGTGCGCCTGTCAGTGTGCCTGCTTCTTGTCCTTTTAGAACCGTCTTAGGCATTCGTACAGCACCAGCTAAGTAATCCCATCCGTAATCAAGCAAATCCTTCATTCCGCTAACGTTAGTCGATTCTTTAGAAAGCTCTTCATCAGACTTAATAATGGCTAGTGCCTCCGTGCGGAACATGAAGTCTAGCATTGCCGTTAGGTTAGCTTTATCGTCCTTATCTAGCCCGTCCACTCCGTCAGTCTTGTATACCTTAAATGCGAAGTCATAAAGAATTTGACCCACGCTCCAAAGCGACGTATCCATGACTGTGATAATGTCATACAGCGACTCAAATATGGACCTTCCTTTTGTCTCTCCCTCAAAGCGCAAACCTTGCTCATGAATTATCCTAGAACGATGAATTTGTTCAGAAGTAGAAGCTGTTGTTCCAGATAATATTTCTTCACCAAGTTGCGACACTCTATTAACCCCGAAAAACTCGACTTCACCAAAATGTTCACTGAACATATCTTGATTAAAGTAGAGTTGTGTTACTTTCTGTGTGTTAAAAGTGTTAATGTATGGAATACTCCTTATTTTCCTTATATCAATAGGTGTATTTAAATATGCTTGGTCGGGACTATTTGATACAACGCCGATGCTTAAAAATCCGTCACCGTAAAGCCTTTGGTCTGCATATAATTTTTGAAAACGGTCTTTTGTTTTTAACTTGCGCCATTTTGATTCAATAGCTTTTTTTATTTCTTTGTTTTCCGTTTTCAAAGTCCATCCGGCACGTACCATATCTTCCGCGATAATGTCTACTATATTCATTGCAACGCTGTTAGTAGCATATAAGTTCTCACAAGCTTTAATATCTAACTTTTGCCCATTTCCTGGCGTCTGCCTTGTGAGTTTATCGCGGGAATTTGCTTTTCCGTGGCCACTCATGAAATCGTTCCTATTTACTATTTTGCTGTCAATCTTTGCTTGCTTCGCTTTGTCAATTGAGTACATTCACTCACCACCTCACATCATTTTTTTGTATCTATCTAATAACGATTGTTGCCCTACCATCAGCTTAACAAGCGCTTGTGTTAGCGCATCTACATCATCATCATGACTAGTATTCGGAAATGCCACCAATTCTTCTACAACATCATCTGACCATGATTTGTATAATGGGTGTGGAAAATATACATTTCCAGCTTCAAAAAGCGGAGAAACCGCATTCGCTCTTGCTTCTTTTCCACCTTCTGGATCAACTGGAATCATACCAGTTAACCTGCCCTTTAACACCTGCATTACAGCTGGACCATTTGCTTTATCTTCAATGTACTTAGCAATTACATCTGGGTGTTTTGTTGTCATTCTGTTAATAGCGTTTATACTCGCAGGTAAGTCCATTCTGTCGTGTTCTCTGTCAATGAAAAAGAACTCTCCTTGCTTTCGTTTCCACACGTGACCAGCAACGAAATCGCTGTTTTTTGTGTCCTTGAATGTTAAGTCCCAAGATTGTGCTGATTTATCGAAAAGACGTGGTAATATTTTCACCTCATCACCTAAGCCATATTTCTTTTTAAAATCATTATCAGGTACATAGTACTTAATCCACTGTCGCTTGAATATATTCCCGTCAGCTGGGCTTGGCCTTTGTTGATACAATGCTGTCCAACCTCGGGATCCAGTAACTTCTTTAGTCTGTGCTGCCCATTTTTCATCTTTGCCGATTTCAGGAGCTAACGCTTCGCCAATTTCTCTACCCAGCAAATCATTTTCCTCTGCGATAGCGGGTATTTTTATTTCTTCCCACGGTAATGACATTTTCTTTAGTAGCCTTCCCGCCAAATCATCCTCATGCCAACGAGTCATAATTATAATTACGCTCCCACTAGCGGATAGTCTAGAATAAAAAGTATCTTGCCATTCTGAATACACCTTATCTCTCATCGTTTTACTGTCAGCATCTGCCCTATTTTTAACCGGGTCATCTACAATTAACAAATCACTTCCGCGCCCAGTTGCACCACCTAAAATTGAGGTACTATATAGTTCGCCTAAATGGTCCTCAATTCCCCAGTTACTCACACTAGATGACATAGAACTTATATTTAATCCAAATAAATTATTTGCGTACATTCTAAACTTTTCTCTGTTTTTTCTCCCGAATTTCTTGAAAAGTTCTTCTGAATAAGAAACAACCATAGCCAACTTATCCGGATTCCTCATTAAGAAATAAGCGGGAAAGGTCTCAGTGATTACTGTCGATTTACCATGCTGTGGTGGGATTTCAATAATATAATGTTTTTGCTCTCCATCGATTATTTTCTGAAGTTTTTCCGCAATCAATTTTTGATGCCTTAACAAGTTATATCTTTTCCCGTGCGACAAGTAAAAGAATTCTGCAAATTCCCTTCTTGCTATTTCTCTGATAGCTTCGTCGTAAAGATATTCTCTGTCCAATTCCTTGTTATTTGAGGCTAGCAGCATACTCCTTCAACTCCTCCGTAGACATTTGCGAGAAATCAGGGGAAGTACTAGCAGCTTCCGGTTTGATAATTCGTTCTTTATTTAAGCTCGTTTGAGAACGTATAAGACTTTTTTTAATTTCCGCTTGTTCTAAGTCGCTTTGCTGCTTAATCGCCCTAATAAGCTGATTGGTTATGTTGTTCAATGAATTCTCAATGCTTAGTATTCGATCTATCTTAGCAGTTACCTTCTCGCGTTCCTCGACCGTTACAAGCTCTTGTTTAAACAGGCGAACCTTTTTACCATCTTTTTCACCTATATATTCCTTGTCCCGCAACTGTTTAAGTGTGCTTTTCTCGACATCTGACATGGATTTTTCAATGTTTGCGATGCGCTCCATCATCCGGCGCTTTCTGATTTCCAGTTCTCGGATGGTTTGGTTAATGTGTGTTACTAAATTACCGTCCATGCTTTCGTATAGTTGCCGTTCCCTTTCAGTCATAAACTCCCAAGACAGAGTTTCGTATTCGCCAGTAGTGACAGCGTTTTTATTGCCAGGCGGGGCGCTACCTCCTACGTTGCCCACTGCATTGCTATTGCCAGGCGGGGCGCCTCCACGATTTCCTATAGCGTTACCGTTTCCTTTAAGTTTATGGTAACGTTCCTTTTCATTAGTAACGTTACTATTCGATTTAGGAACGCTTTCCACTTCATCGTCAATGGACCATTTTTCTGTCGATTTCCATTTTCGTATCTGATTAGAGGAACAACCTAATTTATTTGCAATATCAACCAGTTTCATTTTTCCAGCTGACTCTATCCACATATTTTTTGCTTCAATCCTACGTGGGTCACGTTTTCTTGCCATATCACTGTCACCACCTGTCTGTGTTGAGTTTGTTTTCTAGTTTCTTAGTATTTTATCCGCTTCAATTAAAATCTTTAAATCACTGACTGACACGCTCAGTTTTTCCGGATTTCCCTCGAGTAAAATTTTAAATCGCTGATGGCCACCGACTAAATTCCCTGTTTGCTTGTTCCAGATAAGTGGGTCGATGTATCCAAATTCTTCAATCGACTTTTTCAGCTTTTCGTATTCATGATCTCCAGCCTGCAAATCTATGCGAGGATTGTATGCTGCTGGATTAATTTTACTTACTTCTATTTCTTGAATATTCATTGTCTCGACTCCTTATACAAGTTGCTAAGTCTTTCACGCATTAAAAAAAACCTCCATTCTTATACGGAGGTTTTGTGTTTTTCTTATTTTCTCAACAATAACATCTTACCATGTAAATATTGCTATTTTTCTCGCAATTATTCCCGAAATATACCACTAATATTCCTAATTTATTCCACCCATATTCCACTTTTTCTTTTTGAACTTTGGTGAGAAATAGCAAAACAGTCCATCCTTACAGCAAACTGCTTAATTGCTTCTTGTTCCTCTTTATAATATAGCGTTTCGCTTATAGCTAGCTTGTAACAAATCGCATGGCGTGTCATACCTTTTAAAAATGTCATTTTAAATATTTCTCGTCTTCTTGATCTAACTTCTGCATTTGTAGTTTTGTAGTTAGTTAACGCATCAATAGCTTCATCAAATTCTTCAATATATAATTTTGCTTCTTCTAGTTCGGTCTGCGCAGTTATAATTGCTCTTTCCACATCAGATTGAAATTCTTTAAAACCGCCTCCAGGCATATCACTTATAGAAGTCGCCTGCAGTCCAGCTACGGCACGGCCATTTTTTTTGACAACAAATTTAGCGTACTGATATTTTTCTAATTCAATCCAAATGTTGCGTCTAGTAGAAGTAATATCAATTTCGAAATTAGTAGATTTAAATAATGAAAGTTGTTTCACCTGAGCGCCCTCCCGTGCTATAATTCAATTAACCACAATTGATTAGTAGCACGGGCTGGAGCAAACGCTCTGGTCTTTTTTTATATATTCAATTCTTTTACAGTTTCTGGACTTAAATAGATTCCGTCAACATGATACTTGTTTTTGAATGTTATCCATCCATTTTGGTGGGCTTCTGTGTGCATTTCTCTTGTTAAACAAATTAATCTTGATTTGCTATGATCATAATTCCGTCTATCTCTTCCAGCTCCGACACTATCAACGTGGTGTATTTCGCCTCTGCGACCTGTTACAGCGCATTTTCTGTATTTGATACATAAGAACAGGTAACGGTTAATATCGTCCGTCATTTGTAATCCTGGGAGCGACAGCGGTACGTCAAATTGAAAGCAGAACTCTATAATGGAACTTATGAAGTCACGAGCTTGTACTTTCGACATCTTCGCAGTACTGAAATCCGCTGGCAAATTTGCTTCTGCAGCATAGGCTACTTTCAAGGTGTCCTTTACTACTTTGCAATCATTTTTGAAGCTCTGAGGTCTTGTAGCCTCTGAATCATTGTACGTATGACGGACTATATCGCTAATCAAAGCATGAATCATTTTATTTTGACGTAATGTCCTGCTTTCTGTTTTATACATATCTATCACTCCTAAAAAGGAAATTCTCGCTCGTTTGGTTGCGTTCCTAATACCACAACACCATCTTTTTGAAGATAATCAGTAATATAAACAACATCTTCCCAGTACTCACGACCAGTATATGTTCCATTCTTATATTCTTGTAATACAAGCGTGTCTCCCACTTCAAAATTTCGATCGTTATTTCTTATTTCAAAGTTTTTCTTAAGAGCCCATTTTTCTTGAAAAAATTCTGGTAAGATTTTCAATTTATGCACCGTCATTTTGAAATCACCCGCTTATTCCCAGTTTCACGATGAATGATTTCCATTGTGTTGTTGAGATTTTTCACAACTAGCCAGTTTTCCGGGTTTAAGTTACTTTTTTTAAGTAATTTCGCTTGATTACGCGTTAACTTTTTACCATTTTTCAATATTACGACCTCCTAAATCTTTGTTATTTCTATTTTTAATATCCATTTTGCTTGACCAAAAATATTTCTCTTAAGCATCAATTCATGCTCAAATTCAATTGCTGGATTCTCTAAAATAAATCGATAAACAGCATTATCAAGCGCTTGTTTAGATTTTTCTTTTATGATTATTTTTCTCCCAATCTTAAGTTTCATTCCTCATCCTCCCATTTATAAGCAATTTCCTTCATAAATTCATCTGCATTTTGATAGCCAACTTCAATAAGCCAATTTTTTATTTCTGCGTAAGTGGAACAACAAGGTCCTAACAAATATATAGCATTTTCAAACTCATAACCATGTTTTAAAAACCATCCTTCTGATGATTGATCGCGGTAATCATATTTGCATGTTTCACTTAAATAATCATCTAATTCTTCGCGAGTCATGTTATAATCTGTTGGCGCTTCTATTACTGTAGAAATACGACAGAATAAACCGTTTGGTTGTTTTGAAATCATTCCTGGCATTTTTGTTCTACTCCCTGACATTTCGGACATTTTACATATTGTTCTTTTTTCAGTGAATTGGCATCGTATCTTGCGTAACTAACGAACATTTTTACAATTCCAGTTCCGTGACATAACTCGCACGTATTTATATTTGTAAGTTCTATTTTTGTATTTATTTTGAATGTCATTCTACCATCTCTAAATCTCTTACAAAGTAACAAACCGCCGAATGTCTAAAATCTACTAATGCTGTAACTGGAATGTTTTCAACGTCATAGATTTCTTTCACTGTTCCATACTCGCCCTTTTTAACAAGCTTTGTTTTGTATGTTGTTTTTACTTTGCTTCCTAATTGTATGTTCATTCTGACACCTCTCAAACTTCCTCAAAATCTCTTATATCAATTGCTTCCGTTCGAGATATTGTGAAATAATTTGGTAAATAATCATGTCGTTCAGCCCATTCCACAATTAACTCTTGCAATTCTAATTGGTGTCCCTCGTCTACATAATCCAAATAGTCCTCTGCCCAATCCCCGACTTCATCGCATACATCTTCTGCTATTCTTTCTAACAAATCGTTTGTTCGGTCTGGGATTGAAACATCTGATCTTTGCTGTGTATTTTAGTCATTCCGCTACCTCTTTCACCTTTTATTTTTGCTTACACCTAATGCATAAGCTCGACTTTTTATACCGTTATAACTTCTGTTCAATCGCTCAGTCATAACTTTTAATGTCAAAGAGTTATAATATTTTTTAATAAATTCGTCTTCTTGTTTTGTCCATTTGGATATTAGCGTCATTACATGAAACAAAATGAGCTAAATAGTCGTCTTCATCTTCTGTCCAGTTTCTATATTTACTTTTCACCTTTTTTAATTCGCGATTTGTTTTTTCGTATAATTTAAGCGCTTCTTTCAAGTCGCTTTCTGTTATTTCTTCGTCGTTTTTTAGTTTGTTACGTAATTCTTTATATGTTTCGTCAATTGTGTTTCGCGTCTTTGTTTGTGTCATTTTTAATCCTCCTTAATTAAGCTGATTGCAATTCCTTCACTTTAATTTTTAATGATTTGACCCATTTGTCTGCTGCTTTTTTTACTTTTTCAGGTGGTGTGCAATTGTGTTTCCCTCGCAATTGCACAATGTATCCATTTTTGTATTCCAGTGTGTAAAATGATTTCTCAATATTATTTTTTTCTCTAATGAAAATAATTGTGCTCTTGCCTTCGATATGCTGTTTAACGTAAGTACTACCACCAACGCAATGACTTAATGCCTTACCTTCTTTTATTAATTCTGATGCGAGTTTAGGAACAACGAACGCATAATCATCAATCACTTTTTCAAATGATTTTATTTTTTCAAAACGTGCTTTATACTTTTGTTCTTCAATTTCATGTTTCATTTGATATAGTAATTTAACTGCATTATCATGTGCTTTCACTAGATTTTTGGGCATTATAATGTTCTCGCTATCAATTGCTATATTTAAATCTCGCATTAAATTTAAGTAATCTAAGTAAAAAGAGAAGTCCACTTTGTTTTTAATAACCCAATTTTGAAAACGAACTATTCCAACGCCTTCCGGAATTTTGTTTATATCTCGATAATCAAGATATTCTTCGATCCCATGAACAACCTTTCCACGCCGTTGTTTAACTCTTCTTGCAAGCTCGAATTCCATAAAACCTTTATCTGAGTTCTTGAAAAATGGTTTGTTTTCTTTTAACCATCTTGCGTTAATTGTTCGCATGTCTACGGTTTTTCTGAAAGAGCCATTTGTATATTTCGTAACGGGGTACATAACTTCTTTGGCCAGCTGTCTAGCTTTTATTTTCTGCAAAAATTCGATTTCTACACGATACTTATACATAGTTTCGATTTCTCCAAATTCTAAGCGAGGGATTTCTAAGTACTTAAGTTCTGATTTTGTTCTTATTTTTTCTTTCCAATCATTCGAAAAAAATTCAATTGTTGAGTAAGGACCCCCATTCAAGCCACCATGAATTGCTGTTAAGCCAAACCAGTATTTATTATTGTGCCTCGTAACCTTCACATGTTCTCCTTCAGCGAATTGTTCCAAATTGACAAGTTCGAATTCAATTTTTTCTTTGCCTTCCTCTACGCTGTTCCAAAAAGCAAAACTTTGAATCTCGATTCGCTTGCTTGTAACTAATATAATTCCGAACACTCGAAGCTTTTCAAAAAATGTCAACCTTGAATTTTTTCTTAGTTTCTGCTCGAAAATTGGACAGTCCTTGCGATTAGACGATAGTATTGTTTCATTTTTGTTTGACCATTTAAAAATCGGTATTTGTGAGAAGCACCAGTTGAAAAAAGATTTCGGAGGCGTTAATTTATTAGCTATATAATAACTAGGTTCTTTCATCATCATAGGAAGTCCAGCAAATCTAATTGCTCAAATCCTTCTTGTAATTTTTCGTCTTTCTTTTTTTGCTTTGGTTTTGGCTTCTCAGCTGTAGTTTTAACAGTCGCTTTTGTGCTGCTTTTTGGCACTTTATCAGCTATAAAATACTTCCTTACCCACGAAAAAACCGTTTCATCATCAATCATGGC
Organism: Listeria immobilis; assembly: GCF_014322765.1. Classification (GTDB taxonomy): domain Bacteria; phylum Bacillota; class Bacilli; order Lactobacillales; family Listeriaceae; genus Listeria; species Listeria immobilis. The sequence continues at coordinate 131,032 of NZ_JAASTZ010000005.1, forward strand.
CACGCCTTCATGCTGTTGTTTTGAAGCTCTTGAGGAGCAGTATTTAACCGCCCCTTTGATACTTCTGCCCTCTTTTAAGACTCCTTCAAATATCGCTGATTCTTCTTGATCACAAAGCCAGTTATGAATAACGTCCTCAGCTCCCGAATGTATACCATTCATTTCATCCAACATTTTCTCTAGTGCCTTTTCTTTGAAATTTACTGTTTCAATTGTTGTCATGGTTATCCTCCTAACTGTCTAACTCCATTCTCATTTCGTTATATTCTGCCTCAACTTCTTCATCCGTCATATTGAGTGTTTCTTGCAAATTGAACTTTTCCGTATGCACAAGGGAAGCGATTTGATGCTGTGTCCCTATTCTCCGCTTACTCAACTGTTCCAATAGATTTTTTTCTTTCGTCTGCATTGTAAAAAACCTCCTCATGTACTTTTCCTCTGTATTGGAAACTCCTTAGACCTGGTTGCATTTCATATAATTCGCACTTGTCATTGATATAGCAAAAACCTGTTTCAAAATTAAATATCCAACGAATTTCTTTATTTAAAATGTGATTATAAAAACCGCAAACGTGTGTCACTTTCTTGCCGATTATCCTTTCTATTTCAGCGATAGCAACGGGATAATCCAACCTATCATTCTCATGAGTTTTAATAGGTTTTAGCTTCTCTTCTCTCCGCTTTTTTTCTTCTTGTTGCGTCGGGTAATAGTCCATTAAGTCGAATAAACTCAGCTCTTCATAATCCATTTTTCCACCTGCCATCATCATCTATAGGTTTCACAACTTCCAGCGCCTCTTTAGGGATTTGGTAAATACTATGTTGGAATCTAACCCTCGCATTAGCTGAACCCATTCGTTCAAGTTCGTAAATGTTTCCAACGCTAAAAGGTGCCCCCGGTATTTTTTTAGTAATTTCAACGTAATTTACTTTGTCCAAATTTTTCTACTCCTCTCACTGATGGATCATAGATATAGCCAATAACATTGGCTTGCAAGCGTTTTACTTTCTCGACTTTGCTTTTTGGCAACATTTTCTCAGCTTTTTTAAAAGCTTCATGAAACGTTCTAGCCTCCACTTCCAAACTGACATTTTTGCAAAGTCCTGATTTCCATGTGACTTTTAACCAGATTTTAAATGTCTTCCGCATTTGCAATAACCTCGTATCCATCAAATTTCCACGAATGCAGTTTTAATTGCTCCTCTAAATCTGTTTCTGAATAGCAGATTGTTTTGCTCATGTTTCCGCCTGGAAGCAACTTCCACAAAATAATAAACTTTGGAGTTGGACCATTAAATCCAATTTCTTGTACTCTTCCTTTAGTCGCCATTACCATTTCGTAATCCTCCTATCCCTTCCTGTCAGTACTATCGGTCTCGCATTCTTACTCATTCGGGAAACTATCCTCTGACCATTCAATTTCCCATATTTCGCCTCTATTTCTTTTGCTTTTAGATTCGTAGTAAATATAGTTGGCTTATCCGTACGACCGTTAGTAATATTGAATACTATTTCAGAAACCCACTCCCTATTTTTTTCGTTAACTGTTTCGACACCAAAATCATCAAGTATTAATAAATCTGCTTTGATATACCAGTTAATTAATTCCGATTTGCTAACTTCGCTATCTCTTGCAAAAGTTTCTCTTACGCTGTCTAACATTTGAGATACTGTTACAAACAAAACTAGATGACCTTGCTTAAGTAATTCTCTAGCAGCTGCATATGCCAAGTGAGTTTTTCCAGAGCCTGTTTTTCCTTGAAAAATAATTTTTTCGTTTGATGGGAAATTTTTTATAAATTCTTTTGTTTCAGCTAGCGCCTTTCGCTCTTCGTTCGTCTCTGGATCAAACGTTTCAAATGATTCGCTTTTTATTTCATCAGGAACATATGAATAACGTTCAATAATTCTAAATACGCGCTTTTTTTCTGTTTCATCATGTCGCTTCTGCATTTCTTGACGTATCTGTTTGTTATCACAATGAATGCAGATACTTGTTTCTTTTCCTTTGCGTTCGTAAACCGGAAATATATTTCCGCATTGATTACATGTTCTGTTTTCAACAAAACGAATATCGTTAAAGTTCACTTTTTCAAAATCACCAGCTGTACTCTTGCCCTTCTCTTGCAAACTCATTCTCAGCACCTCCGCTTTGGAACTTATTTGTAGGTTTCCTTTGCTCCTCATAATTTTTAGCTTTGTCTACTGTGTCGATATTGTGCTTAGTCCAATCCTTGAGAAGGTTTTGAACAAATCCATAGTATTTTGCGCTTTTTATTGCTGCATGTTCAACAGCAAATATAACAAGCTCTTTTCCTACTTCGTCTTGCCACTTAAATAAATCGTCAATTTGAAGTGGGGTTAAGTTTCCAATATTGGATTCAAAAATTCCAATTACATTTTTCTCCGCAGCCTCATCTGCTACTGCTATTTCTTTTTCTATTTCTTTTTCTTTTTCTAGTTCTTTTTGCGTTTCTGTATCTATACTGTATAGATACTCTATGGATAGCTTATCTATTTTGCATCCTTGTGATTTTGCTTGTTCGATATATTCCTTTGCGAACTCAGTGTTTTTCACACCTTTAAGTTCCTTATTCACAAGAGAAACCACCTTAGGACTCCCCGACCAGTTGTATTTACACCAATTTAGTAACATTAATTCTTTAGTCGACTCAGAATAGAGTATTTTTTCATATTCTATAAACTTTTTTAACAGTTTAGATACAGTATCCATACTGTATCCTGATTCTATTTCCATGATTTTTTTGGATATTTCGTATATACCGATTTGATTTGTTTTACTGTTAGTCATTAAATATAAGTAAAAATATTTTTCTTCTGCCGTTAAATCTAAGACAAAAGAATCTTGCCAAAAACTAACATGTATTTGCCTATAAACTGCCAAAAACGCTACCTCCTTTCACACGTACACAGGTATTCCAGTCATTGCTTGAATTTCTTTTTTAAATCGTTCTTTATCTCCGTTTTTATCAGAGATGTGCAACAAATGAATTTCTCTAAGTTGTGATAAATCGTTCGCTTTTAAAAAGTCTTTTACGTTTTCTAAGCTAAAATGTGATTGTAAAACACGCTTTTTTTGTACCGGATGTACAACTTTATTTATTACATTTTCTTCTAAAATATCTGCTGAATAGTTACACTCAATCATTAGATAATTGATGTTTTTGAACTTATATCTGACATAATAGCTATCTGTAATAAAAAGCAGTCTTTCGTTTTTTTGTTGAATCATAAAACCCAAAGGCTCTTCTGCGTCGTGTTCCGTTCTGAAAGGTAATACTGTCCAATCTCCGACGTTTTGAGCTTGCTTTTCTTTTAAAATGAACTGTCGGCTGTCTGGAACATTTAAAGCGGACAAGGTGCCTTCTGATGCATATATTTTAATATTTGAAGTTCGTAACATCTTTTTAACTCCTGCTGAGTGATCTCCATGTTCATGACTAATTAAACAACCTTCTACTGTTGATAAATCAAAGTTTAGTGCTTTTCTTATTTTGTCGAAGTTTATACCACATTCAATTAGCAATCGGGAGCGCCCGCTACTGATTACGTAGGCGTTCCCTTTGCTTCCACTTGCAATTGTCTTAATATTCATCAGTAAGGCCTTGCTGGCGGTTCTTCGTATGGTGCGTCCGCAGGTTCTGGTTCCAATTCATCCGGCTCTTTTACTTCTTCAAATTTAGGCATTTCATTTTTTTGTGTAGGCATATCTAGCACTTCTGAATTGGCATTTGCTGAAATTTCTTCTTGAACATTTCTTTCGATAGATGGCGTTGTACCTTGTTCTTCTTCTGTATACATAGCACCCAGATTATCCGGGAAAGCTTCGCGCATTGCGTTAACAATTGCTGTTTTACGAATCATTGTAAGGGGCATAGAGTTCCAAGTTGATTGTCGTTTGTTAAACTCTTTTTCACTTATTCTTACGCATACAGGTCTGGATCTATCTTTTCTAAAAATCTTTGCCCAGCCACCTAATAATTTGTCCTTATCTAGAGAAACCGCTCCTTCTATTTCAACAACTTCACCATTACGCTCGACAATAATTCCCGCTTCAAAACCGTCGTACTGTTCATGTGTTTCAGCACGTTTCATAAATGCCTCTTTCGAAACGATAATTTGTGCAGATGATCCTTTGAATTTTACCAAGTATGCCTCGTTTAAAAATGGGTTTAATTTTTGATACCTACAGAGTTGTAAAAACATTACTATTTCTTGGTCAGTAACTTCAGCTTCGCCGCTTACAAGATATTTTTTTATAATATTGCCAGAAAGTTTTACCTCCTCACCATTTACTTCAAAAACTGTCGATTTATTAAGCAAATCTACATTTGCAATATTGCTTACTTCATTAGTCATTACTTATGCCTCCACTCTCAAATTTTTATCGGATTCAGAAACAATTAAGCTTACTAATTGTGATTCTGTGTCGATTAGTTCCGTTATCGATTCCCGATTATCTACAAAAATCGGTGCTATTACTTGAACATGTTCGGTTAGCGCGTTGATGATGTCCAAACCGCCATTTACCCTTGCTGCATTGTTCAATCCAGAATTGTAAGGAACTCCGTTGTAAATCGTCTCGCAGCACTCATCAATACCACCGTTGATTTGAGTTTTAAATAGTTTAAATGAAACGTATTTGAATTTGCTGTTTATCTTGTCTTCAAGCAAATTGCATTTTGCTTTGTTGAATTTCTCGATTAGATATAAACCTTTTTCTAACTCGTTGTACATAGCGCTCTTCTCTGCTGATTCTTCTTCTAATTCTTGAATGCGTTTGTCTTGTTTTTTATTGCTATCAAATTTCGATAAATCCGCTTTTAAGTCGTTCGCTTCTGCTTGTAGTTCATCAATTTTTAATTGAATTTCTGCTACTGCAGTTACAGAAGAACCTTTTTCGTCACGCAATTTTTCTTCAATCATTTCCAGTTCTGCCTGTTTTTCGATGTAAGTAGTTGAATTTTCGACTTGCTGTAGCAGTTGATCAAGCTCTATTCTTTGTTGTTCTAACAATTCTAAGTTAGTTTGAAATACTTCTTGTTCTTTTCTGCAATTTGTAATGTCCGTTTCCAGACCTTCTATTTCTGTTTCAAGTTCATTTATTTTTACTTTAGTGTCCTTACCAAGTTGTTCATTTTCTTTGATTTTTTCAGCTTTTTCTTGATTAAACTTTGCAATCATTTCATTTATACGGTCTACTGGAAATTCTTGCGAACAGGTTGGACATGTTTTTCTATGCTCGTCAAAGTGCTCTAGTTGTAGAGAGTCCCATTCTGTTCCTAATTTATTTAGTTCTTGCTGTTTTGTAGCAATTTCACCTTTATTGTGCGTGACACAATTAGTTATCCTAGTAATTTCGTTTTCGACATCAGCTAACTTATTCTTTTCGTTAAAAATTTCTTCTCTTTTGTTCGCTAGTTTTTCTTGAACTTCTTTCTGCTCATTAGATTTAATTTTCGTGAGTTCGAGTTCAATGTTTACTTTTTGTTTATTAAGTTCTGTTTGCAATCCACCAGTTTTCAATACTGCTTTTTCATCTTCATACACGTATATTTGATCTTCAATAACATAAATTTCTCCTGAAAGGTCACTAGGACTCAAACCAGTTACATCTTGTTTTGCTTTAGTAGCTTCGTTTACCAGCTCGGGTATAAGTTCTAATCTTTTTCGTAAGTTCTTGCGTTGCTCATTAATCTGAATTAACTTATCTTCAATCGAATGCTTTCCAAGAAAAGCACTTAAATCATTTAATGATTTGTCTGAGTTAATAACATCTGCGTCGGTTACATCGCCGGCTACCTTAATTAACATTTCACGACGTTTCTTCCAGTCGAATTGCTCGTTAAAATACAATGGGTTTGTAATCAACTTAAAAAGTTCTTCGTCTAGTAACTCACTTATGAAAGTTTTGTATTCATTCGCTTTCTTTTTGATCTCGTCGATATAATATTCTGTTGTATGACTAGTTAATTCATGCTCTAACTTTCCTTTTGATTTGGTCCATTTTTCCATATATTTTTTCGATAATTCGATTTGTTCACCATCAATATTTAACTGTGCCGTTACGACATGATTTAATTTATGAATCACATTGCCTGATGTATCTAACGTTTTAATTGCGAAGTCTTTTTTATTCGTGCTGTCCTTGTCGAATAATAACCATGTGAAAGCATCCAAAATGGTTGTTTTACCCGAGGCATTAGCCCCGTAGATGGATGTGTTATCTTGAAAATCAATTTCTAACTCCTTAATTCCTTTGAAATTTTCGAGTTGCAATCTCAGTAATTTAATTGTTTTCATCTGCTTGCTCCTTTGCTTCCGTCTTAAATTTGTTATAGCCTTCTACAGACCCTCGAATGGCACTTTTAACCATTGCATCAATTTGACAATCGCAATCATGCTCATGCATAAATTCATATACAAGCGCTCTTGCTATATCATGGAACATTTCTAGTAATTCCTCTCTACTTCCTACTGCTGATGTTTCGCTAATCAGCCTTTCATCACGCTTAAAACCAAGCACTACAGTACAAGTTATATGTTCATTACAGAATGCTAGGTGATTTAATTTGGCCACAAGCTCCCTGGCTTCTTTTGATGCTTGTTGTTCTATATATTCTCTCGTCATTTCATTTCCTCCAGTTTTTAAATTCTCCATGAATTTCTATTAGAATTTTTTATTTCATTTTCAAGTTCATTCAGTTCTTGCAATTTATTTGTATGATTTTCTATACGGCTCAATAATTGTGCAGGCGGTTTAGAATTTGCTTGCTTATACTTGTGCAGGTTTATTCCTAGTGCTTTAATACGTTCTTCTGAATGTATTCTTGCGCTTTTTACTAGATCAAGTAATACTTCTCTTCCCAAGAGCATAATAAAAACCCTCCATTCCTTGTAAATTCGGGGCTAATCGCATATAATATAAGTAACTTAACTCTTATATTTAGCGAATAGCTATATAGATTAGACTCGTGTTAGCGCACGAGTTTATTTTTTTGTCGCGATTACCAATACTCATTTAATTCGCCATCCCATTCTGAAAATGCTGTCATTGTGTTCTGTACTTTCTTACTTGCGTTATGCATGTTAGCAATCCACGTTTGAATAATCCCTGGACTAACAGTTGATGCAAATGTATCTTGTGCAAAATGTTCCCAGTTTTCGTGAAGCATATTTACTTTTATGCCCTTAAATGTCTTTCTGCCACTTGAATCGTCCACTGGTGTAATTCGTACGATATATGACTTCTCATTATTAACATTTACAAGTTTTTGAACTGGTCTTATTTCTTCCATTTTCGAAATCCTCCTTCTTCGCTTTTAAAAGCTACTATTAATGCTACGAATATTCCAAACCCTACGAAAAGTAGTCCTACACTCATTTGTACATCCAACTTTCATACCAATTAGAAAATCCAACTTTTTTTATCTTCTTATACCAGTTTTTAACGTTTGTTATTACGGACATTATTCCGAGCAACACGAGTATCCAGATTATTACTATCCAAATCGGTATTGACATCTTCTTTTTCACTCCTTTTTTGACACGCATATATTGAAAGATTTAATATTATTCCTAGCACGATAGCTATATTTACAACTGTTAACATTTACTCACCACCTATTCTTCGTGGCACGATAATTTCACGTAAGTGCCCATCTACTATATTTTTAGTCACTTCAAATTTTTGATTAAACTTATCTGCTCTTTTTTTCTGTTCTTCTTGATTAATGTTTTTAAATCGTTCTTTAACAACATTATTTAGTTCTGTAAAATTAATATTTTTCGATTCGTAACCTTCGTAGTTAGCAGATACAAGAACTTTATTCATTTTTATCACTCCTTATTAAATCCATTTTTTTTGCTTCCACTTCTTGTCTTGCTCACTAATCAATTGATATGCATCAATATTTAAATGATCACTTGCATAAAACAAAAGATTGTAGCCCCAACCTAGCACGTCTATAAGCTCTTTTAAGTTATTCCTTGCCGTCAATCTCTCATTGCTAGTTAACTGATTAGCTGGCTTTACAAAGACTTTCATTACTTCATCAATACTTGCATTAAACTCGTTAGCTTCTTGCTCGTACATCACTAGAAAGCTCAATGGATTATGATTGACCGCTTGTCCTGCGAAAACATCCGGAATAAGTTCACTAAATTCGTGTGATAACGCTAATTTAAATAAATTACTTTCTACGTTCTTTAATGCTGTTGTAGCAACATCTTTTTGCATTTTTCGTCTTCCTGTCATCATGTGGCTAACATTTGCCCGGCTTGTTAAAAATTTATCTGCTAATTGTTTTTGTGGTATGTTGCCTGTATACCTCATCACTTTTGAGGCATTTATTGATTCTTTTATTACCGTTGCCACTTTTTCACTCCTTTCAAATTTTATTTTTATTTGTGATATAATCACTGCATTAGGAGGAATTCAAATGAACATAATCATTTTATTTATAACTACATTTCTATCATTTTGTGCAGGTCTTGGATTAAATATATTTAAAGAAAGGCAAACACTTAAAATGAAGGCTACTCGTCTTAAACATGAGGAGCTTTACCTACCCTTATCTCTTTTCTTGGATGAACTTTTTTATAAATATGGCGCGTATAATTTCAATGACTTAACTTCCAATGAACAAACAGAAATCATCAATTTTCTAAGACATAATGCACAGTATATGAATTCTAAAATAATGACTGCATATTACGAGTTTCGTTCATCATTAGCACATCAAAAAAATGAGGATGATATCGAATTGACCAATAAAATTTTTGAAATATTGAGCGGAAGAATTTTTACATACTTTTTAAAACTTCAACGAAAACTAGGTTTGCCAAAACCAGTAATTAATCCCAACTATTCCTCACTTGATAAAATAGAAAATAGTACAAATAATCCAGCCAATTAAACTTATTAAACTAACAATTTGATACTTAATTCTTTTGCGATATTGAAAATTTGCTTCTGCTAAACCAGCGAATACTACTGGGTTTCTCAGCACAAAATGTTTGCAGGTTCGCATGGCAGAAGTTTTCTCAGCAGTTGATGCTTTGACATACCACTCTTCAAGTTCGGTGGTTCTTTTTATTCTTTCTTCTCTATTTAGTGTCGGTGAGTAACCACATGTTTTTAACATCCAAATAAATTCTCTAGATGTTATAGGTTCAACCTCGAAATATTCTCGCCTTTTTATTATTTTCATTTTCTCACCTCTAATTCTTGTTTTTATTTGTGATATACTTCCCGTGAAGGGAGGTATATACATGGACCTTGATAAAGAATTAAATAAGTTAGCCTTAACAAATCTTGAAAATTTGAAAGAAGAAATATATAAAGCAGTTTCTGAAGCAGTTAAAGATGTTAAAACTTCAGAAGATAAGGAAAACGAAATATTTGCTTTAATCGCTAAACTTTCAGTGTTATCTGCTCACCATAGTATTTCTTTTACAAAAGAAGCTATAAATGTTGTTAAAAACGTAAATCAATAGCTTTCTTAACCGTTTCAAGTATTTTTTCCTTTGAAACGATTTCATATTGTCGTAACAAGCTATTTCGTGTTGCCTCACGGGTAGCTTGTTTTCGCATTTTTGCTTTATATCTCGTTGGTTGCATCTCCTTCACTCCTTTCCGATGTAGAATTTATCGGGTTTATCAAAGAGTCGTAATTAATTTTGCTGTGGATTCAACAAGTTTTGAAAGGGTCTCAATCTCTTTATCACTTGTTGAATTCTTTTCTATTCCAATTGATAGTCTTGTGATTGCTAAAAGCAGTTCCTTTTGTGTAAGTACTATTAGTTCTTGATTTTCTATCAACTTTCCTCAACCCCTAATTCTTATTTTCATTTGTGATATACTTCCCATGAAGGGAGGTGAAAATAATGGACAAAGAACACCTTGAACTTCTTATTGAAATAGCAGCGGCTAACGCAACAGCCGATGTGTCTGAAATGACGCTAGACGCTCTGAAACAACAGCAAGAATCCGGTAATAGTCAAGACTTGAACGATATTCTCGCTCTGCGAGATCAGTTATTTGTTCAAAGACTTCTCTATCATGTTCTAGTTGATATTGGAGTAACAAAAGAGTAATTTTTTCTTTCACTTTTTTATTGGAAACTTCAAGAATGCTAGCCTCCTGACTTAGCTCTAAACTACTCACAATAGTTTGGAGCATTTTGTTTTGTTGAATTAATAGCTTTTCAAGTTCATTTACTAAATGATTTAGATTTTCCATTTCCTCACCCCTCTCGATGTATCATTTTCGTTGAGCAGGCTACCATTCAAATAGCTATACTTACTTAAGTCGTCTGAGCCTCTCGTAATAAGTCATCTGTTGTTACTCCTAAGGCGTCTGCTAATTTTTTAGCGATAATTAAGCTTGGCATAACATTTTTATTTTCAATCCCACTAATCGTTGTTTGTGGAACACCGCTTTTGTCACAAAGCATCGATTGAGACCACCGTTTTTGAATCCTATACATTTTCACTGTTTTCCCAATGGACAAGTCACTCACCACCTAACTATATATCGTTAATATATTTATATAATAAACGATATATTGTTAATTGTCAACTATATATCGTTATTTACCGTTTCTTTTTAATTTTCTGTCCTATACTAGAATTAACTATATTTCGCTAGGAGTTGTTTTTGATGAAAACTGATGCTGATTTAATTTCGGAAAAATTATTAATTCTAATAGAAGAGAAAAACTTAACAATTAATCGCCTTGCTACTTTAGCTGGATTAAAACAATCAACACTGAACTCCATTTTTACTGGCGCTAGCAAGCGTCCTACCATCACGACCGTTCGTAAACTGTGTCAAGCCTTAGAAATTTCTGTACATGAATTCTTCGACTTCCCACCATACAATGAGGTGGAGAAATGAAAGGAGGTGGTACATATGGCTAAAATTCCTTATGTTGATTCTAATGGTAGTATTTCGGTTGAAGTCGAATTGCAACATGCTTCTGATGTGTTCTTAGTAGATTCTTATAACTATCAAAAAATGAATTCCGGGAAGAAGTTCAACTATTTCGGTGGTCACTTTAAAAGAAACCCTGTTAGAATCTCAGTAGAAGGCACTGGCAGATGGTATTTGATTGTTCGTGGTGGCGGACAATACAAATATCGTTTCTACTAATTTATAGAGAGGGCTTCTTAGTCCTCTTTATACACGGCGTTATCTTCTAATACTTCAATCACTTCCTCCACAATCTCTTTTAAATTTGAGATTGTAAGCCCTCCTTTTTTACAATGATCAAGAATCATTATCTTTAGACTCGTTTTATCACTTTCTAGTGCTGCCTTTTTTATATTAATTTCCATTCTCTTCACCTCATTCTTTTGTATATTCTTTTGCGACTAATTAACCCAATATATGTTTTTACAATCTTGACTCATTTCCTTCAAATAATAAGTAAGTAATTCTGCAATTTCCGATGTATCATTTTCGTTGAGCATGATACACAAATGTAAATTAATATTGATTCATTAAGTTACATGTTTCTTTTCGTTACATTCATTGCCAAAAAAAAGAGTCCAATTAAATCCAAGTTCTTTACCTATTTTTTTAGCAACTTCTACACTTGGATTACGACTACCTAATTCATACGAAGTATATGTTACTCTGCTAATGCCAACTTTGTTTGCTACATCCTTTTGACTTTTATTATTTTTGGTTCGTATTTCTTGTAACCATATACGCATTACATCACCTCCAAAAAGTTACGATTCGTTACTATTACAGTATATGTCACAATTAGTAACTTGTCAACAGTTATTTGTTACAAAAAGAAACTTTTTTATTTGTTACTATATGTTACCATATCATTAAGAATAGAGGTGTGCATATGTTCGCAGAAAGATTACGAGAACTTAGAAAAGTTGATAGTAAAACGCAACAACAAATGGCTGATCTCCTAGGAGTATCCAGACCTGCATATACTGCGTATGAGCTCGGAAGAAGAGAACCGGATTTTGAAACATTGAATAAGCTAGCTCTTATATTTGGAGTGACTGTAGATTATTTACTTGGAAGAAGTGATTTAAAAGACATTAGTGCAGATGGCTTTACAGCTAAAGAGGAAATGGATATGAAAAAGCGCATGGATGCGCTTAGAAAAGATTTAAAAAATGGAGATGGATTACTGTACGACGGAGAGCCGATTTCTGAGGAAGCAATGGAAAGCATATTGGAAGCAATGGAATTTGCTGAAAAACAAGCGACTCGTATTAATAGAAAATACGCACCTAAGAATAAAAAAAATAATATAGAGTAAAGCGAGGTATTCTATATGTGGGTAAATGAGATGGTGAAAACGCTCAAAAATAAACATAATACATCTGATCCATTTGAATTGTGTGGATTACTTAATATAATTGTTACGCCTTGGAATCTGTCTGAGGATACTAACGGTTTCTATAAATATGTACGAAGAAACAGATTTATCTTCTATAACAGTAACCTTCTAGAACATCAAATCAAATATGTTGTAGCTCACGAACTAGGGCATGCATTGATGCACACTAGATTAAATGCAACTTTTACTAAATCAATCCATTGGTCTAGTTTAAGCAAAATAGAATTGGAAGCGCATCAATTTGCTGTAAATTTGTTATTATCTGATTTAGATATTGAAAATTTTAATACAAAAAAAGAAATATGCCTATATGCTGGCATACCATTAGAGATGGAAAAATATATAAAGGTATAAACGCATTGCGATTATATAAATAACACAATAAGGGAGAAGATGGCATGAAGAAGTTGTTTATACTGATTTTTATTTTTTTGTTATCTGGCGTTCTTGCGTCTTGCGGGGGAAACAATAATGACACGAAGGACAATGATAAAACGAATAAAAATGAAGTGGCTGCGAAGAAAAAGAAACCAGACTCAACAAAGATAAACGAAAAATACCAGGAGCTTTCAAAACCAATTGAACTTGAAGGAATAGGAACAGCTACATTAATTAAAGCTGGATATTCCGATACATTTAATTTAGATGGAACTGATAAACCTATTAAAGCTTATAAATTCTCTGAACTAGACTTCACTGTGTTAGAAACTCACATTTTTAACTTAGACTTAAGCGAAGAGGGGAAAATATCTTTTAATGAAAACGGTCCTTTGCAGTGGATTAGCTTTAAAGTCAGATACTATAATCACTCTAACTCTGATGTAGTAATCGATAATTCTTACACCAGTTTAACAACAACGGGATTTAAAGACCTGGCATACTACTCTACAATGAGTGATGATTTCGGAGGAGTGGAAGATCCTATTAAACCAAATGAAACAAGAGAGGGTCTTATTAATTTTATAGATGATGGGTACAATGATTTTTCAAAAGCTACACTTAATGTGGCTATAAAGTACAAAGAACGAAAAGCCTTTGAGTTTGAATATTTACCCTTGAAAGAATCTATTCAAAAAGATATGCAGAATTAATTAGAACCGCCCTACGGGGCTTTTCTTTTACAAACAAGGAAGAACATACGTACGAAAGGGGAACAAAAATGAAAGCAGCTATATATATAAGAGTATCTACACAAGAACAAGTAGAAAACTACTCTATTCAAGCGCAAACTGAAAAGCTAACAGCTTTGTGTCGTTCGAAGGATTGGGATGTATATGACACGTTTATTGACGGTGGATACAGCGGTTCAAATATGAATCGTCCTGCTTTAAATGAAATGTTAAGCAAATTGCATGAAATAGATGCAGTAGTCGTTTATAGATTAGATCGCCTATCCCGCTCGCAAAAAGATACTATTACACTAATTGAAGAGTATTTCTTAAAAAACAATGTGGAGTTTGTTAGCTTATCGGAAACGTTAGACACTTCTAGCCCTTTTGGACGCGCAATGATTGGTATATTGTCCGTGTTCGCGCAATTAGAACGTGAAACTATAAGAGATAGGATGGTTATGGGGAAAATAAAACGCGTTGAATCTGGACTTCCTCTCACGACAGCGAAAGGGCGTACTTTTGGTTATGATGTAGTTGATACAAAGTTATATATCAATAAAGAAGAAGCACAACATTTACAATTGATATATGATATTTTCGAAGAAGAGAAAAGTATTACTTTCTTGCAAAAAAGACTTAAAAAATTAGGTTTCAAAGTAAAATCTTATAGTAGTTACAATAAATGGCTTATGAATGATTTGTATATTGGCTACGTATCCTATGGAGACAAAGTTCACGTTAAGGGCGTTCACGAAGCTATAATTTCAGAAGAACAATTTTATAGAGTCCAAGAAATATTTTCCCGAATGGGTAAGAATCCGAATATGAATAAAGAATCATCTTCGTTATTAAATAATTTGATAGTCTGCGAAAAATGCGGGTTAAGCTTTGTTCATCGCGTGAAAGACACTGTATCCCGCGGTAAAAAGTATCGTTATCGCTATTATAGTTGCAAAACGTATAAGCATACGCACGAACTCGAAAAATGCGGTAATAAAATTTGGAGAGCTGACAAATTAGAAGAAATAGTAATCGATCGTGTGAAAAATTACAGTTTTGCTACTAGAAATTTAGATAAAGAAGATGAATTAGATAGTATAACTGAAAAGCTTAAAACAGAACATTCGAAGAAAAAAAGATTATTTGATTTATACATGAACGGCTCATATGAAGTTGCTGAACTGGATAAAATGATGGCGGATATAGATGCGCAAATTAATTACTATAATTCGCAAATAGAAGCAAACGAAGAATTAAAGAGAAACAAGAAAGTACAAGAATCATTAGCAGAATTAGCTACTGTAGATTTCGACTCATTAGAATTTAGAGAAAAGCAAATATATCTTAAATCGATTATTAATAAAATCTATATTGACGGTGAACAAGTCACTATTGAATGGATTTAGTGGCTTATTTTTAGTTCCTCGCTTTCTCTCGCTGGTCGTAAGGAGGGAACAAAGCATCTGATTGGTGTAACTCATAAGCCACCTATCATTGTTGACCCTGTAACATCCACATATGCATTTCCAACTGCCTCGCCTACTACCTCAGAGTGCATTTGGATTTTCCCGCAACATATTAAAGAATACCAAACAGTAGGCTATAATCACACTTTAATTAGATTTTCTAATCAACAAACTTTTGAAATTGATATGTCGTTAGCCTCTTTTAATAATCAAATTGCTAGAACTTCCATGCTACATATGAAATTTTCTCAAAAAATGCGTATGATGGAGAGCAATTTCCCTTCGATGAATATGTTTTTCCCACCTGCCACGCTTGCAGCAGAAACAAGACGTTATTACAATACAATGATTTTGGAAAATGATGACCCTACTAACTCAGACAAGCCTAAAAATTAATTAAAGAAAAACCAGGTATACAAAACTACTTGTATATCTGGTTTCCTCTATTATTTCTTATTTTCAATCGCATCTGCAATTCGTTTTAACATTAATAATTCTTCTTCTGAATATGTATATGGCAACTCTAAATACCATTTCTCTAGTTCTGGATTACCAATTAAAGGAAAGGCATTCACTGAATTTTTTTCTCGTAATCCCGCTACATCATCTAATAAGAAATCTGTTGTTGTTCCGAGTGTTTCCGCTAATTTTGCCAAAATAAAGATTGGCGGTCGGTGGTTATCATTCTCATATTTACTAATGGTTGATGCAGTTGTACCAATTTTTGCTGCCAATTGCTTTTGGGTTAATCTATTTTTCTTTCGTAAATGAATTAACTTTTCTCCAAATTCCAATATGCCACCTCTCTTCATTTCTATTATAGCAATTTTTCGGAAAGAATTCGAGAAAACAAAAAAGAAATCGTCTTTTTTGTTTCAAAAGACGATTCCCCAATTTTATACAGTTGGTTTCTTTCGTAAAAATCCGATTAAGGCTGCACTTATTAACGTTCCAATAACAATTGCAATAATATAGAACCATGGTTGAGACACTAAGAAAATAACGAACACTCCACCATGTGGTGCTAATACTTTAATATTTAGGAACATAACGATTGCGCCTGTAATTGCACTTCCAGCAATAAAACTCGGAATCATTCGAAGTGGATCTGCTGCCGCAAAAGGAATAGCACCTTCTGTAATAAATGATGCCCCTAGAATAGAGTTTGTCAATCCCGCATCACGTTCTTGCGCTGTAAATTTATTTTTAAAGACCCTAGTTGCGACAAAAGTTGCAAGCGGTGGAACCATCCCTGCCGCCATTGTAGCTGCCATAATTGCGCTTCCGCCAGTTGCTACACTTGCAGCTAAAGTTCCTGTTGCAAAAATATAAGCGGCTTTATTGATTGGGCCACCTAAGTCTGCCGCCATCATCGCCCCAAGTAACAAGCCTAAAATAACAGCATTTGTTCCACTTAAACTATTTAAGAAATCATTTAACCATGTATTAAGAGCGCTCATTGGTACATTCAATAGCAACATTAATAGACCAACAATCAAAACAGATAAAACTGGATAAAATAGAACTACTTTGATGCCATCTAATGTTTTTGGTAATTTCTTAAGTGCTAATTTCACTAATTCAACAGCATAACCTGCGAGAAAACCACCTACTAACGCACCAAGGAATCCTGCTCCACCAACAGAAGCAACTCCACCTGCTACAAAACCAGCAACTAATCCTGGTCTATCCGATATACTGTAGGCAATATAACCTGCAAATACTGGAAGCATGAAACCGAATGCCACATCACCAATTTGTTTTAACAATGCTGGGATTTCATTATATGAACCTAATTTAGCAAGCTGATCTTGCGGTACTCCAATTAATTGATCCAACATAAAAGCTATCGCAATTGCAATACCTCCACCAATAACAAATGGTAACATATGCGAAACGCCACTCATTAAATGTTTATAAATTTGTTGTCCAATAGAAAGCCCATCAGAACTACTTGTTGTTTCACTACCTTCTTCTGCTTTATAAACAGGTGCTTTACCTGAAATTGCCTCGTTTATTAGCTCTTCTGGTTTGTGAATTCCTGCTGCCACTGGTTTAGCAATAAGATGTTTTCCATTAAAGCGAGGCATATCAACTTGTACATCCGCTGCGATAATTACACCATCTGCATCAGCAATTTCTTTATCAGTCAAACGATTTTCGACACCTCTCGAACCATTTGTTTCAACTTTAATTTTTACGCCTAATTTATTTGCTGTTTCTTGCAATTTCTCTGCTGCCATATACGTATGCGCAATGCCTGTTGGACACGCAGTAACAGCTACAACAGATTTACCAGTATCTGCATTTGAGCTAGGAGTAATAATTGCTTCTTCTGCATCTCCTTGTTCTTTATTGAAGAGGTTTATTACTTCTTCAGGTGTTTTAGCATCTTTTAAACTTTGAACAAATGTTGGGTGAACTAGCAATCTAGAAAGCGCCGCTAAAGTTTCTAAATGAGTTGCGTTAGCACCATCCGTCGCTGCAATCATAAAGAAAAGATGTGCTGGTTGACCATCTAAAGAGTTATAATCTAAGCCATTTTCACTTTTTGCAAAAACAACAGTGGGTTCATCAACTGCCTTTGTCTTTGCGTGAGGCATAGCAATTCCTTCGCCAATACCTGTCGAACTTTGCGCTTCACGTTTCATAATTTCTTCTTTAAAAAGTCCCGCATCATTAATTTTCCCTTTACTCTTTAAGGAAGCAATCATTTCGTCAATCGCCGCTTCTTTTGTCGTTGCTTTTAAAGACATAATCATCACATCTTTACTAAGTAAGTCCGTAATTCTCATTTTAGTTCCTCCCTGCTATTTTAGTTATCTTCACTTGTGGTAATAATTTATTTATCAATTCTGCTTGCGCTAAATCCGTTGAGAATGCTGTAGCTCCACCCGTTGCAACACCTGCTTCAAATGCTTTCAATGGATCTCTTGTCTTATCAAAAGTTCCAATAAATCCAGCAATCATGGAGTCACCTGCTCCAACTGAGTTTTTCAGCTCTCCATTTAAAGCTTTTGCAAAAAATACTTCTTCACCAGTAAATAAAAGTGCTCCGTCACCAGCCATGGATACAATTACATGTTGTGCACCTAACTCCAAGCATTTTTTGCCGTATGGAATAAGTTCTTCTACACCACTCAATTGAACATCAAATAATTCGGCCAGTTCATGGTGATTAGGTTTAATTAAAATAGGTTTATTTGGAAGTGCAGCTAATAATTCTTGTCCAGTTGTATCAATCATAAATTCAGCTTGTTTATCTTGACAGATTTGTATTATTTTATTATAAAAATCATTTCCTAGTGATGGTGGGACACTGCCAGATAAAATTACAATATCATCAGCTGTTATATTATCCATCATAGCCAAAAATTCTTTGATTTCATTTTCTGAAATGGCAGGACCTAAGCCGTTGATTTCAGTTTCTTCTCCATGCTTTAACTTAATATTAATGCGAGTATCATCTTTTATTTTCACAAATCCAGTTTTCACACCTTCATTTTTAAGCCAATCATTAATAAATCCACCAGTAAATCCACCAGTAAATCCTGTAGCTAGGCTTGGGACATTTAATTGATTTAGTACGCGACTGACATTAATACCTTTGCCACCAGGTAATTTGTAATCCTGTTTCATGCGATTTAATTCACCAAGATTTAACTGGTCGATTTGTACAATATAATCAATGGATGGGTTTAAAGTAATTGTATAAATCATTTTTCTACCTCGATTATTTTAGTCTTTTGGATAAAGGATTCTTTTACTTCTAGAGGAATGTAGTCTGTAATGATTGTTGCTTCATCTAAAGAGAACATTTTAGAAAATTTAACTTCTGCAAATTTAGTATGATCTGCTACTACAAACACACGATCAGCTCGTTCTTTTGCGGCACGTTTTACAAAGGCTTCTTCCATATCAGGTGTAGTATAGCCATGTTCCGGATGCATGGCATTTGTACCAATAAAAGCTTTATCAAAATGATAGTTTTTGATGTTATCTAAGGCAACCGCACCAATTATTGCTTTTGTATGCACTTTCATTTTGCCTCCTAAAAGATACGCATCTATACTTTGATGAACTAATTCTTCAATATGTGTTAAACCATTTGTAACTACAGTAATATTTCGATTTGCTAAATGTTTAATTATTTCTAATGTAGTTGATCCTGCGTCTAAATAAATACAATCATTTTCTTCGACTAAACTAGCGCAATACGCTGCAATTTCTTTTTTATTTTGAATGTTTTTGAATGATTTTTCATTCATACTTGGTTCTTGGTTATGCGAGTTAGTAATCTTCGCACCACCATGAACGCGCTCAATGAGACCTTGTTGTTCTAGTTCAATTAAATCACGCCGAATAGTTGATTCAGATGTACTTAACCCTTCCACTAATTCCTGTAATTTAATGACACCAAGTTGCTCAATACGCTCCATAATAAGCTGTTTTCGCTCTGCACTTAACATACTTGTTCCTCCATCCAAAGTTAGTTTATCATCTTTTTCTTTCAAAATCAACCGTTTTCATTCAAAAACAATCATCCATTTCCAAATCCATTCATATTATAGCATAAAAGCCTTTATAAACCGCCATAAAAGTTCAATCATTTATTTTCTTATGCAGTTTTTATTTTTAGGAGTATACTTAATTGGAAGATATATTTGTATATAGGAGGAATAAATATGAGTACAGATTTAACATGGAGTCAATTGGAAAAGTTTTCTAAAAAATGGCGGGAAAATCCTGATAATCTGGTAATCCAAGCTAGTATTATGAAGAATGGGATTAAAGCTGCTACAGAAAACCCAGAATCAAAAGTGGCTGTTCAACCTATCTTTTCTCATGAAGTAACAACAGATAAGGTTTCTAATCAACAACAAAGTGGACGGTGTTGGATGTTTGCAGCACTAAATACATTCCGTCATAAATTGAATGGAACGCTTGGTTTGAAGGATTTTGAGCTGTCACAGAATTATACTAATTTTTGGGATAAGTTAGAGAAAGCAAATTATTTTTTAGAGAATATCATTGAAACTGCACAGGAGGATGAAGATAGTCGTCTAGTTTCGTGGTTGCTTGATACACCTCAACAAGATGGTGGTCAGTGGGATATGTTAGTTTCTATTATTGAAAAATATGGGGTTGTTCCAAAAACAGCTATGCCAGAAACTTTTCAAAGTAGCAAATCCGCTGATTTAAATCATTTATTAAATGAACGCCTTCGTACAGACGCCGTTATTTTAAGAAAAGCAGTTAGGGAGAATACTTCTGTCGCACAATTAAAGGAAGATATGCTTGCAGAAATTTATCAACTTTTAGTGATGTCGCTTGGTGAACCACCAAAAACTTTTGACTTTGAATATCGTGACAAAAATAACGAATTTAAACAAGATTTACAAATTTCACCTACAGATTTTTTCAAACGGTATATTGATATTGATTTAAAGGATTATATCCCACTTATTAATGCCCCAACAAAAGATAAGCCATTTAATCAAGTTTTTACCGTAGATTATTTAGGTAACATTGTTGGTGGGACACCCATTAAATATCTAAATGTTGAAATGGATGTATTGAAAAAAGCTGCTGCAGAGCAAATAAAAGGTGGCGAAACAGTTTGGTTTGGTTGTGATGTTGGCCAGCTTTCAGAGCGAACTAGTGGTATTATGGATACCAATATTTTCTTATTAAATCAAGCTTTTGGTTTTAATACTACGATGACTAAAGCAGAGCGTCTTGATTACAAACATAGTATGCTTACACACGCCATGGTACTAACAGGAATTAATATTGCCGATGGAAAAATCAACCGCTGGAAAGTAGAAAATAGTTGGGGAGAAGCTATTGGCAATAAAGGTTATTTTGTTGCGAGTGATTCGTGGATGGATGAATACACATTCCAAGTAGTTGTTCGGAAAAAATATTTACCTAAAGAATTATTGAATGCCTTTGAACAAGAGCCAATTGTCTTAAAACCTTGGGATCCAATGGGGTCACTTGCTTTTAAATAGCAAATTCTGACTCAACTTCAATTCCATTCGCTATAAAAAGCGCTGCTGCTACGCCGGTACCTTCTTTCGTTTTTCCAGAGAAGGTACCGTCGTAAATAGCACAGCTACCACATGATGGACTATTCTCTTTCATAATTATTTTAGTGATATTAAGTTGCTTCATTTTTGTAAGCGTTAAGGTGGCACCGCGCTTATACTCTTCGGTAACATCGTTTCCTTCGTTATCCATAACTTTTGCACGACCACACCAAACATCTTTACCATCTCCGCCAACTATTTCTGCTGGGTTTCTTGGTATTTCAAGACCTCCAATAATTTCAGGACAAAATGCAATTGCTTCTCCATTCTCAACCATTTGTTTTATTTTTGTAATTTCTTTATCTTGTCCATCATATCTGCATGCAATTCCGGCAAGACAGGCACTTACTGCAATCATTTTGATTCCTCCTTTATTCTTTCTTTTATTTTAACATAAAAAGCCGCCATCTTTATAGAGATGACAGCTTTCAAATGATTAGCTGTTTTGGTAAGCTACAGCAATTTGAGCACCAATTAATGCATTATGTTTTACAAGTTCAATATTTGCTTCCAAACTTTTACCATCTGTTAATTCTTTTACTTTTCCAAGTAAGAATGGTGTTACATCTTTACCGTGAATGTGATTTTCTTCTGCTTCTTTTAAAGCAGTTTGAATAACATCATTGATTACTTTTTCATCCATTGCAAATTCTTCCGGGATTGGATTTGTGATTACTGCTCCACCTTCAATTTGAAGATCCCATTTTGCTTTAAGAGAAGCTGCGATAATTTCTGGTGAATCTGCGCGTAGAGTTAATTCCACATCACTTGAACGTGTGTAGAATGCTGGTAATACATCTGTTTGATAACCAATTACTGGAACGCCTTTTGTTTCTAGGTATTCCATAGTTAAGCTTAAATCGAGAATAGATTTAGCTCCAGCACAAATGACTGCCACATTTGTTTTCGCTAGTTCCTCTAAATCAGCCGAAATATCCATTGTCGTTTCAGCTCCACGGTGTACACCTCCAATTCCACCAGTTACAAAAATGCCAATTTCTGCTAATTCCGCGCAAATCATTGTTGCCGCTACTGTTGTTGCTCCTAATTGTTTTGTTGCAACAAGATAACCAATGTCACGACGAGAAACCTTTGCTACATTTGTGCTTTTTCCGAATAATTCTAGTTCTTCATCAGATAAACCAATTTTTATTTTACCATCTATAAGTGCGATGGTTGCTGGAACTGCACCGTTATCACGAATGATTTGTTCTACATCGCGTGCCATTTTAACATTTTGCGGGTAAGGCATGCCGTGAGAAATAATCGTTGACTCAAGCGCTACAATTGCTTTTCCTTCCGCCTTTGCTTGTTTAACTTCTTCAGATAATGATAGATAATTTTTCATTTGAATTCCTCCAGATCTTTTTGTAGTTGGGAAGTGGATAAATTTTGGCGAACGGTGTATTCTGATTCCAGTGTTCGCGCAGCATTAACGCTCCCTGTCTTTAAAATTTCCTGCAATGATTTTCTTTCTAACCATGCGTAGATAACTGCTGAGCAAAATGCATCACCTGCTCCAGTCACGTCAACGATATCTTCAATCACTATTGCTGGTTCAAAAATGATTCCTTCTTCTATATTTGCAGCTACTGCACCTTTACTACCATTCGTGATAATGACATTTGTTACCCCTAAATCAAGCCATTTTTTTGCAGCTAAATGCCAATCTTCCTCGTTCTCAATTGTCATTCCTAAATGTGTTTCTGATTCATCTCGATTACAAATTAGCCAAGTTACATGATCAAGCCGATCTGGTAAATGAGACATTTTAGGAGAGGATACAGGTACCAAAACTAAGGGGATCATATTAATTTCTGCAAAATTCCCTAAATACTCCAATGTTTCTTTCGGGCAATTCAAGTCAGCAATAATTGCACTTGCTTGACTGAGTAAACCTTCATTTTTGGTTAGTACATCAGGAGTTAGGTGGTTGTATGCATCCATGTCAGCTAGTGCAACCAGTAAATCTCCATTGTTTTCGAGTACAGCTGTATAAGACCCTGTTGCAATACTTGGAAATGCAGCAACATAATCTAAATTCATGTATGTATTACTAGCGCTTTTGACAGCTTCCCAATCTGAATCCGTACCACAAGCTGTGAGTAAAATAACTTCTTTTCCCAGACGCCCTAGATTTTCACCAACATTTCTGGCAACTCCGCCGGCACTTTGCGTTGAACGCACTGGGTTAGACGTAGCCAATTGTGCTTTATCTTTAATATAAAACTTTCGATCAACATTCGCCCCGCCTATACAAACAATCTGCTTTGCTTCATTTAAAATATAGGCTTTACCTAAGATACGACCTTTTTTAATTAGACCGGAAATAAGGTTTGCTACTGTTGGTCGCGATAAATCAAGAATATCAGCAAGCTCTTGTTGAGAAATGTAAGGATTTTTACGGATGGAATTGAAAATTATCTCTTCCTTTTCGTTCATTTTCGCTTTATTATTCTCCACGATATAATGCACCTCCGTTACCAAACTTTTGTTTCTTTTTCAAACACAAGTTTATTATATATGTAAAAGCTTTTATTTGCAAATAAAAAAACGAAAACCCACTTCTCTTTAGAAGAAAATTTTCGCTTATTTTATTTATTTTGTAAAAGGGCTAGTTCTTCATCGGTTAGCGGGCGGTATTCACCTAAGTCAAGTGATTCATCTAACTTCAGATTTCCCATAGAAATTCGTTTTAAATATGTGACTGTTTTTCCTGTTGCTGCAAACATTCTTTTCACTTGATGGAATTTACCTTCTTGTATCGTTATGTTGATTTCGTTTGGCGTAATAATTTCTAATTGAGCTGGTTTGCAGGTATAGCCGTCATCTAATGTAATTCCGGCTTGAAATATTTCTACATCAGCCGCTGTCACATCGCCTTCGATTTTGGCATAATATGTTTTATTGACATGCTTTTTTGGAGATAATAAATTGTGTGCTAATGTTCCGTCGTTAGTAATAATTAATAGTCCTTCTGTATCTTTATCTAACCTGCCTACAGGAAAAGGATTTGTTAGCGTATCTTCTTGTGCCAATAAATCAATGACTGTTTCCGATAGATTATCCTCTGTTGCACTAACCACATTTTGCGGTTTATGTAGCATAAAATAAACAAATTCTTGATAGATAACGGGGTTTCCATGAACTGTAATTTGATCTTTTTCTGGATTTACTTGTCGTTTGCTATCTTTTTGGATGGTACCATTTACTACAACTGAACCAGATTTCAGGAGTGGTTTTACTTCTCTTCGGCTTCCAAAACCTGTGTGAGACAATAGTTTATCTAAACGCATCATCAAGCTCCTTTTTCTTTTATTGTAACAAAAAAGTAGTGTTTTCTCAAAAAGTTCTGTTAAAAAAATTCAGCTAGACCGCAGAATTGGCCTAGCTGGTTTTCCTATATAACTCGCACCTTATTATATGCCTCTTCCCTGTATTACATTTGGAAACTAGCTTCTATTGCAAGTAAATTATCCCGGTATACTTTCATTTCTTTTCGTGTAATCTCGCCTTTTTCAAAATATCGTTGAATTGTTTCTCGTTCAATTTGGGATGCAAGATCAATGGTGGTTTGCAACTCTTCTAGGTCACTTTCTCTTCTAGCATTTTTGCCGAAAAGCGACTGTTCAAAGGTCATCAAATACTGCGAGATAATTTCTGGGCTATATTCCGTATTGTCTAACTCGTATAATTTTTGTACGATAAATTCGTTGTTTTCCTTTTGTAATTTAATGCGCTCATTTTTGCGCTCTTCAAACGATAAAGGAACAATACGAAAGCTACGAAAACGTTGATGCAACATTTGACGATATCGGACTCTAGCACGATATTTCTGTTCTCGTGTTTGGACGTATAATCTTTTTCCAAGTCGCATCATTATAGATAACCCGACACCTGTATCAATTTTTCTTTCAAAAACAAGTCTCCTAGTATTTTCAAGTTGCCATTCTTGTGTCAAACGTCGAAGCTCTTTTTCTGTTGCATTTAAATCTTTATGCTTCATCAGTGAAAAAATTCGGTCATTATACATTTTTAAGACTTTACTCATCTCGACAATATTTTCGTCTGTTTTATATGTTTGTAGTTGCTTTACTACATCGCGCAATAAAGTGATATCGGCTTTGTGGTCTGTAACCGTCACATCTTTTTTTGCGGCAAAAAGTGGTAAGGTAAAATTGGCAAGTAGAAGCGTGGTGATTATAACGCCAGCCGCAATGAAAATAAGCAAGTCTCGCTCTGGAAAGGCATTCCCATTACCAAGCACAAATGGAAGCGAAAGTGCACTGACCAAGGTGATTGTTCCCCTTACACCAGCAACTGTATAGAGAAAAGTGTTTTTTAGTCTGCTAATCAAATCATTTTTCGGTTGCTCATCAAAGTTTCGGAAAAACAAAATCCAAAGAAAACGGAGACCAAGTAATAAAATGGTAATTCCTAAAATATATACAAATAGCATACTTTTATGAATACCTGAATCTAACCAAATCGTCTCCATAATTTGTGGTAGCTGCGTTCCTAGCAAAATAAATACCAATCCATTTAAACTAAAAGTAATGACAGACCAAGTGCTTTTTGAGAGTAAATTCAACTGGGCAATTTCAGGATTGATTTTCTTATAGCTGAAAGAGTGAACTATGCCACCACTTACAACTGCTAAAATTCCGTTAACCCCCACTTTTTCTGCCACCATAAAGATTAAAAACGGCAATAATATTTCCATCAGCATAAAGGAGGTAACATTTTCAATCCCCATTTGCCGTAAACTACGCATTAGCATAATTTTAAGCAAACTCATTACAGCCCCAAGCGCAATCCCGCCTAAAGATAATAATAAAAAGCTTGTTCCAGCCGTCATAAATGAAAAAGTACCTGTTACAAGTGCCAGTACCGCAAATTGGAACGAAACTAGTCCCGAAGCATCATTTATCAAAGACTCTCCTTCTAAAATATGCATGATTTTATGTGGGATTTTTACTTTTTCTGCCAAAGCACCTACTGCAACTGCATCTGTTGGGGCAAGTGCAGCAGCAAGTGCAAATGCGGCTGCAAAAGGGATTACTGGAATTAAATAATGAATAAATGTTCCAAGTATCCCAACTGTCACAAACACTAATCCAATAGATAATGACAAAATTGCTTTTCGGTTTTTCCATAATGATTTTTTATCCGTATTCACCCCGTCATTAAAAAGTAGTGGTGCCATAAAGAGTAGTAAAAACAACTCTGGATTTAAATCTATCGTATGGTTCCCAAGTGGAATTGCCAAAATAATTCCTAATAATACTTGTATTAAAGGCACTGCAATACTAGGCAAAAACCGACTTAATACGTTCGATAAAAATACTGCACTTAACATTAATAAAATAAGCTCAAAAATCTCCATTGTTACATCCCTCGTTTTCTATCACACTCTGATGTATCTGCGCTATAAAAATTCCCTTTTAGCGCATTTGCTTCGTTTCCCATGCTAGCAAAAAAGCTATTCGAAAACATCCGTCTTAGTATGGAGTTTTTTGATAGACGATTCGCTCATTTACAACAGTCATTTCTACTGCAATATCACGGATTGCAGCTGGTTCTATTTGAAATGGATCTGCAGTCAAAATGGTGAAATCAGCGACATAACCTGGTTTGATTTGCCCACGAGAACTTGTTTTATAACTAGCAAAAGCAGCTCCTGTTGTATATAACTGAATTGCTTCGTATACGCTTAAAGCTTCTTCTGGCCAATACTTAACTCCATTTAAATCTGCATTTGCGGTTCTCGTGACAGCAGCATGAATCGCCCAAAATGGATTAGGCACTTCAATTGGCGCATCGCTTCCCCCTGCCAAATGAAGTCCGGATTTAATCAATGATTTCCAGGCGAATGCTAATGGTGGATGTGTTTCTCCAAGGACATCGATTGCCCACGGAAGATCACTTGCCATAAATTGTGGTTGAATATCAAATAGTACTGGCAATTTAGCGGCCTCGGCTACTAATTTTTTTGTAAGCCATGGGGTATGAATCAAGCGGTCGTATTGTCCGGCTTTCGGTGGATTAGCACGCAAACAACGTATCACATTGGAAAATGCTAAATCACCGAGAATATGAATGGCAACTGGCAGACCTTCTTTTCTGGCAAGTTTAACTAAATTTTCAAAACTTGCGTCTGAATGGATTTGCAAGCCTTTTTCATTAGGATTATCTGCATAACCAGCACTCATTAAAGCCGTCCGTGATCCAACAGTACCATCATAAAAAATTTTCATCGCACCCAGTTCTACAAATTCATCGCCATTAATAAAGCTTTCATTTGAAGAAATAAATGCCTCCCATTCTGCATGATGAATTAAAAGCTGCGCGCGAAATGGTAACTTTTCTGCGCCTAACGTTTCTCTAAAAGCAGCTAGTGTTGACTGAAAGCCTGTAAAATAATGTAAATCTTCTGAGTGAGCGCCTGTAATTCCTTTTGACCATAAATCTTTAATAGCTATTTCTAACCATGCTGTTAATTCAGATGGTGTAGCTGGTGGAAAAGCATCAATTGCGAGTGTAGTTGCATTATCTCTTAATACTCCCGTAAAATCTCCCATATTATTTTGAACAATTTCGCCTCCGCCATCAAAGCCATTATCCGAAAAATCGTTTATATGTGCTAATAAAGCTGAATTAATCGATACACTATGATAATCAATTCGTCTCACTAATATTGGATTGGTACTACTTACTCCATCTAAATCTACTAATGAAATAAAGGTTTGTTCATCAGACCATTTGTTTTCATCATAACCTTCAACAAACAGCCATTCATTTTCTGTTAGTTGCTTTACTCGTTCTGAAATAAGTAATATTGCTTCTTTTTTTGTCGTAGTTTGATTTAAATTCAGTCGCTCTAATGCTTGTCCATACCATAATAAATGGATATGCGCATCGACAAAGCCAGGAAAAATTGTTTTTCCAGCAAGATCAATTGTTTCTTCAATTTTATTTCGATAGTTAGTTTCTAATTCTGCCGTTTCACCAATTGCAAAAATCCGACCATTTTCAGTTAATACAGCCGAAACTACTTCACCTTCAGCAGTCATTTGATAAAATTGACCATTTTTCCATAATTTCATTTTTATTCCCCCTGGCTCATAGAAATTTTCATTGTTGCTTTTTCTTGTTGGTCTTTTTTCTGCAGAATTTGTTGTAATGTGATACTAATAAGCGCACAGCCAAGTAAAATAAATGCGCCAATGAACAAAGCTTTTATTCCACCTAAATTTTGAACGACAATAGCTCCTGCAAATGGCGCCAACATTCGAGCAGCAGTCGCCATTCCGTTGACTAACCCTTGATATAGTCCTGCCGCGCCTTTTGGAGCAAGTTGATAGGCAATAGTTGGAATGGCTGGCCAAGCAAACATTTCTCCAAATGTTAAAAAAATCATCCCAAGCACAAAGCCACTATAAACACTAGCATTCATTGCTACAACAAAAGATAAAATAAATAAGGAAATCCCAATATATATCTGTGCTAACAAGTGTTTTTTAAATCTATTTACCACTGGAATTAAGATAAATTGTCCAAGTACGATAAGTGCACCATTTAAACTCCATAAGTTACCATATTGGCTTGCTGTTACACCTTTTATTTCTGTCATATATGTGGACAAATTGGATTGCCACTGGACATGCGGTAATTGACACAGCAAGTAGGTAAGCAATAACAATACAAATGACCATAGTGCTAATTTAGTCGGAAACTCTCGCTTAGCATTTTTCTTACGATGCTTCGTTTCCACAACGACTTTTTCAGATTTCCAGTCAATTTTATGGAAGAAAAAGAAAAAATAGCCAGCAAAAACTAGTGCAAAAACAAATGACCCAATATACACTTGGCTCATTCCTTGTTTTGCGAGTATGCCTGCTAATAACGGTCCGATTGCAACGCCGATATTTTGTGCTACATAAATGGCATTAAAACCAGTTCTCCCACCAGTTGGATGCGTTAAACCAGCTGCTGCATAAAGCCCTGAGAAAACCATTCCCATCGCAACTCCTACAGCCCATAAGTTCCAAATAAAAAATGGAAAGCCGTGAAAAAAACATAGTGAAGCAGTAGCAAGTACAAGTATAACTGTTCCAATCGTAAGTGAAATAAACCCAGAGAAGCGGTCAAAGATTAATCCCCCAATGATACTTGACACAATCCCTACTCCTGAGTTAATTAACAAAACTAGTGATGCATCTGTTGTTGTCATACCTAGCTCTTGCGTCATATAAATCATATTAAAAGGCCATATAAACGAAAGCCCTGTATAAAGTAACACCATCCCAATAATAACAATCCATAAATCCCTTGGTAACCATTTTGTCATAACTACACTTTCCCTTCCTTAAAACTCACTTTTTTAGGTTATCACAACTAACCCCATCCGAAAAGGAAAATTTCATTAAAAAGGCCACCTAGCAAATTTTGCTGGTGGCTAAAAAGAGACTGGCGATAAATTCCTATCATGGTTAATATAAGTCTACTATGAATCTTACTTTTTGTCTGTTAAATTAAGAAAAATAGTTCAATTATTTTTTGGGGTAAGTAAATTATAGTTTAATTGCCTAACATATGCATGTAATAGCAGCAAGTTCACTTCAAGATAGTAACCTAGCTCTTTAATAATATTTAATTCCTTCAAACTGTTTAATTGTTCACGCCATACTTCATTCGATATAGATTTTGTTATATCTTTTCGAACAGATTCTTTTTCTATTTTCCAAGTTGTTGCTCGAATTTTTCCCGGAATTTTATCGATAAACCACTGAACACTATCATTTTTTTGGTAATTACTTAGAGAATTTGTCTCTATTTCAATTAAACTCTCCATACTTATGTTCTTTACATCTTTTAAAGTTTCTTCCACATAGATTAACGGGATTTTCCAAACAACCGTTTTGCTGAGGGGTTGAATTTTTGTCGCTTCTCTTGTAAAGCCAAAAACCATCCCTTTCCCCCATGAAGTGTTTTTTTGCGCGTACTGCATCACAATACCTTCATCGATTGCGTATACATATTGGCCGTTTTCTGGACAATCGATAATTTCCTCTTTTTCCCAGTAAACTAGTTTTGCTACTTCTTGAAACATAGGATTACCAGTTAAAAAAAACATTATCTCCATAGTAAACGCTCCTTTCATTAGTTCCCCCTCTATTTGAATCTTTTTATATCATAATAAAAAAAAGAGAAGAAAAAAGTTCTTAAAGAACCCTCTTTCTTCTCCTTTTGTCTATTTTGTGACAATTCCCTCAGTTTTGTACTTTATATTAACCTTTTCTTATTACTTTCCAAAGTGATAAACAAGTTACACCTTGCAAAATGAAAAAGATTCCTAAAATAAGCCCAACCGCAATTGCTACTAATGTATTGGTAAATAGTGAAACAATGGCAATGATTAAACCAAGAATCCCCATTACAAGTAATAGTGTCCAACCTGGCAGACCTTTCACAGAAAATGCAGTTAAAATTCGTAATACTGCTGAGGCTAAAATCCAAATTGCAAATATAATGATAAAGATACGTTCTGCCATGTTAGATTGGAAAATTGCAAAGGCACCAACCGCTATGGATAGGACCCCATCAAGCAATATCCATTTAGAAATACTCCAATATTTCCGTTCACCAAAATAAGATACAGCTTCATTAATACCATTTAAGACTAAAATAATCCCAATAAAAATAGTTAGAGCTTTTAATGATGTGCTTGGGTTAAATATTAGATAGATACCAAGACCTATCATCACTATGCCTAAAAGTAACACAAAATATAAATAAATCTTCCTCATACTACCACTCCTTTTTAATGTTCTGTAAGTAATGATCCTGCCGCTTCATCAATTATGAACACAACATTTGGATGATTACGTAAAATAGACGCTGGGCAGCTCTCATCAATCGGTCCCTCTAGCAAGCCTTTTACCGCTTCTGCTTTACGCTCGCCTGATGCGGTTACGAGAATTTGTTTTGCATCCATCATATCAGCTAAACCAAGTGTTAACATTTGTGATGGTGCTTCGTCTTCTGTTAAATTATTGTACATGATAGTGCTTTTTATGGTCGATTCATCGCTGTCTGCTAAAAATAATCGTGCGTCAAATGGGGTTCCTGGCTCATTTGCACCAAGATGCCCATTTACACCCAACCCTAAAATCTGTAGGTCTCGTTGATTTTCTTTTAAAATTTGTTTATAACGAGCAATTTCATTTGTAAAATCAGCTAAACTACCATCTAATAATTCCACTCTTTTTGGCATTTTAGTAATTAAATCATAAAATTTTTGATGCATATAAGTGTATACCGTAAAAGATGCATCTCGTTTCGCAACATATTCATCTAAATTCATTAAAAATACTTTTTCGATTGGGATTTCTCCGGCATTAATTCCCTTTACAAGTCCTTCAAACATTCCGTCAAAACTAGCACCCGTTGTTGTATTAATAATTGGATTTTCATTAGTTTCAATTACTTGTTTTACAACTTCTAGCGCTTGTTGTGACATTTCATCATATGTTTTTGTTTTAATTAGTTTCATCAAATATTCTCCTCCAATTGAGCTGTCCTATTTTTATCTTACCCTAACAATTCCTTTCTAAATCAAACCATGTTTTTGAAAACTTGCAAATAAGCCATCTTCATTAACTGAATTTGTCACTTCATCTGCCAATAGTTTTAAGTCATCTTTAGCATTTCCCATTGCAATGCCTACTTCACAGAAAACGAGCATTTCGGCATCATTCATACCGTCACCGATACCAATTGTGTCTTCTTTATTTCCACCAATGTGTTCAAGTAATAATTCAATTGCGGTCGCTTTATGAATATTAGGAACCATTAATTCACCACTATCGTCTCCAAAAATAGGAACTGTGCAATGCATTACTTCAAACTTCCCGCTAAATTCATTTTTGATTTCCTCAAAAGGGACTGCCTTATTTTCTAAAAAACACGCTTTATTAACATCTGTACGATAAAGATTACTTTCGCCAAAAGTTAAGCTTTCTATAAACAGATGGGGGTTGTTTTTTTGTTTTTCGCGAGCTTTTAGATCATTTTCTAAATCCCCATAAACTAATTGATTTAAATGTGCCTCTAAATTTTTACTAGCAAATAAACCACCATTAGATTCTAAATAAAAATCTAATTCCTTCTTATTAAAAAAATCAACCATATGAATAACATCTTCATCAGCTACTTTTTTATGGTAAATAATTTGGTTATCTACTTCTACATAACCACCACCTGCACCAATAATTCCATCAAAGCCAATGGATAGAATAGATTCGTATAATTCAGGTTTGGAACGCCCTGTGCATAAATAAACTTGGTGTCCCTTGTTACGCGCTTTTATAATGGCTTCTCTAGCTGACTCCGGAACTAAACCGTCGTCGTTTACTAATGTGCCATCTACATCTACAAATACAATTTTCTTCGTCATGTAATACCTCTTTTCGTTTGTTAATATCTTAATTATAGCATTTCTTTGAAAATAAAACGTCCTAATAAAAAAAAGCAAGAACCTATGACGAAGGTTCCTGCTTTTAGTTATTTTATTAGTTTTCTAATGCCATTAATTTTTGATTATCATCAAGAGCAGATTCATGTGCATCGTGCCGTTTTTTCAAATGACTCATTGATAGATAAAGTAGGCCAATACAAGCAATTAAAATAATTGTTAAGACTATGATAGACATCGTAAATACATTGGTTCCCATACCCGCTGCAAGTGATTCTCTAAAGGCATAAATCGAATAAGTCATCGGTAAGAATGGATGAATTAAATTAAAGAACCAACCTGTAAGTGGCATTGGGAATGTTCCACCCGATCCAGCTAATTGTACGATGAGAAGTACCATTGCGATAAATCGACCTGGATTATCAAATGTCATTGCCAGAAGCATAATTAAGAACATATATGCAAGTGCTGTGATAATGGCTGTTCCAAAGAATTCTAGCATATTGTCCGGTCTAAGCCCAAGTGCTATCATAATACCACCTTCAAGTAATGCCATCGCAATAGCAGCAACGAATCCAAGTGATAATTTACTTAGCCACCATTTGTACGCTGGCTGTCCCTCCATTGATACACGTCTAATTGGCATAATAAAGTTAAATACAAGTGCACCAACATAGAGTGCTAATGATAATACGTATGGTGCTAATGCATGACCATAATTGCTAACATGTGTGTATTCGTTATGCGCTAATTTTGTTGGAGAGGCAATCATATTGAATGTTTTATCTGTCCCGTTTGTATCTTTGATTTGTGTTGCCCCATCAGAAAGTTTAGTTGTTAATTCATTACTACCATCTGATAATTTTGTTAAACCATCACCTAATTGGAAGGATCCATTTGCGAGTTTGGAAGACCCATTGGCTATTTGAGAAGAACCATCTGCCAATTGATTGGTACCAGCTAATAGTTTAGGCGAATTGACTGCTAATTGATTTAAACCATTAGCTAGTGCACCAGTTCCAGATTGCAATTGAATTACTCCGCCGGCAAGCGTTGGTACTTTTGCTGCTAATTGATTAGTTCCATTTTCTAGTTGAGATGCTCCGGATTGAAGCGCTGATGAATTGGTAGAAAGTTGATTTCCGCCATCATTTAATTGACTCAAGCCATCTTCCATATCAGCACTACCACTAGCAAGTTGATTTACACCATTTGAAAGTGTTGGGATTTGATTATTTAATGTATTGGTTCCCGCTACTAATTTAGCATTTCCAGCTTGAGCTGATTTTAATCCTGCAGTTAATTGGTTCGCACCGCTGATAAGTGTTTGATTGCCTGATCCATTCAGTGCTTGATGAATGCCATTAAAAGCATCTGTCGTACCTTGATTTACGGTGGAGTATCCTGCTGAAATTTTTGCAACACCTGTTTGTAGTTCTGATACCTGTGTTTGAAGCGCCGCTAAATCTAGTCCAGATAAGCCATTTTGCAATTTATCAATCGTAGCCATTTGAGTAGCTGATTTTTGACTTTCATTATCTAGGTCAGCTTGAATCGAAGCGATAATTTTTTGTTTATCTGTATCACTAACACCATCTGTTGCATTAATTTTTGCCTTTATTGATTCAGCATCAAAGTTTGCATTTTCTTTCATAAAAGTAAGGCCTGATTGCAGATCTGTTAAACTTTTTTGTAAAGCTTCTAACTGCTTAGCTAATGTTGCATCTTCTCCATTAACACTTTGATTTAGCTGATCAATTCCTTGTTGTAAGTCATTCATACCTTGTTTTAGTTGTGTGATTTTACTTTGTTTGTCCGTTAAATTATTATCTAGTTGATTTAGTCCCGCGGATAACTTATTACTACCAGCTACCAATGTATCTAATCCGTTCGCAAGACTTTCTTGCCCATCATTTAGTTGTGTTACGCCAGTTGCTAATGCTGGAACGCTGCTGTTCATTTTATTTAGACCATTTGTTAATGCGCTTGAACCAGAATAAGCTTGATTAATTCCTCCTGCAAGTGTATCTACACCATTAGTATAAGTCGAAACACCATCTGCTAATTTTGTTGCGCCATTATCTAGTGCTTGTACGCCTTCTTTTAATGGTCCTACTCCAGCAGCTAATGTTGACACCCCTGCATTTAGTTTTTCGCTACCAGCAGAGGCGGTTGTTACACCGTCTGTATATGTTTTGAGTCCCACTTCCAAAGTATTAGCACCATCTTTAAATGTTAAGGAGCTGTCTGCAAGTGTTTTTAAATTTGTTGAAATGGTTTTATTACCTTCTTGTGATTTTTCCAGTCCATCTTTTAATTTCTTAGATCCATCAGCAGCTTGGGCAAAACCATTACCAGTTTCTTTAATTTTATCAAATATAGCTTCTGCGTAGGATTTAGTTACTTCTGCTGAAACCTCGCTTTTAAGTTGTTTTGCCCCTTGCTCACTTACTACTTGCCCTAAATAGTTAAGCGATCCATTTGTTTTATAGGATAATTCCATTTTTTTCGGGTTTTTATCTAAAACTGTTGCTGCGTTTTTGGAGAAATCTTTTGGAATCGTGACAATCATATAATATTTGCCATCTTTTAAACCTTTTTCAGCTTCTTTTGCTGAAAGAAAATTCCAATCCAGTTCATCGTTACTTTTTAATTTGGTTATTAATTGGTCGCCTACATCCATGGTTTGACCATTGTAATCCACAGCTACATCCTTGTTAACAACAGCTACTGGCAATTCACCTGCTTTACCATATGGATCCCAAACAGATTTTAAGAAAAAGCTTGCATATAAGAGTGGAATAAATAAAATCACTACAAATGATAATAATAGTATTTTATTTTTAAATAGTTTTTTCCACTCATTTTTTACCATATCCATTTTATTACTGCACTTCTTTCTGTTTCAAAATTTATTACGCTTCGTTCCAATCTATGATAGTTGTCCGTTCTTTCCCAATAACTTGCTCGACTAAAACAGATAATTTTTGTGAGTATAGATAGTTAGCGTATTCTTTATCCGCATTTCTAAAAGCGCTTGTAATGGTATGAATGCCGGACTCTGCAAATTCATGATAGTCAGAGAAAACAGTGTGGATTAAGTCTGAATCTGGATATGTATCAATTTTCCCTTCCACTGCTTCTACAATGTCTAACAGATTGATTTCTTCTGGATCTTTGGCAAGTGTAAAACCACCGTTATTTCCTGATACCGAATTAATCAAACCACCAACAACCAGTTTTCTTAAGATTTTACTAATGTAAGAAGATGACGAATCACGTAAACGGTGATGAATTGTTACGGAAGAAATGGGAACATCTGCCTTCTGGGTGTACAACATCGTCATAATACAAAATACCTGGTCCATACTTTTACTTAGCTTCATAATAAAATCCTCCCTCTCCCCATCATTGCTTTTCAATATCCTTAATAGACATTTAACATCTATATACAATACACCCTTTTTTTTAATAACGCAAGTGTTTTTTCCTATAAATAATAATGCAAAAAAACAGAAATTCTTATTGTGTCATTCTCCTTTAAAATTAGCATTTAATATATCTAACTTTAAGGATAGGTGACACTAAAAGAATTTCTGTTTTCTATATTTTTAACTAGTCTTTCTTTGCGCTAAAAAATGTAGCATTAAAGCAAGCGTTCCTATAGTATTTAAGAGATATGTTTCATTCAAAACCTATTATTATAATGAGATGCGTTTAGTTGCTTGCTTATTTATTATGTTTAGGGGATAAATACTTTTTATATCTTAGCGTAACAAAAACAAGCAAAAGAAAGATACCAATTAAAATTGTACTAGCATTTGATTGATCGCCTGTTTCAGGAAGACTTTTAATTGTTATTTTCTGTTGACTATCAGCTCCTTTTTGTTTTGAGTGAGTTGCTTTTGTTTTTGAATTTGTAAGCTTGTTTTTAGAATGCTCCTGTTTCGTATTCGCTGGTGCTTTGTTTGGGCCTTTCACTGGTTTTTCATCATCTACAACAGCAACTTGCACTACACCATTTAATTTCACTTTAACTGTAGATAATCCAGTTCTAGCTACTAATAACTTAGACGAATCTTCGTTTTCCGCAAGCAATTCTTTTTCATAACTTAGTAATACTTGATATTTTCCAGCTTTTGCTTTTACAGCACTGTTCTCCATCAAGATACTTGTGTTATCATCAATAATTTGTCCGCTTTTTTCACTAACAACAGTTGGGTTTGCTTTTTGGCGAATAAGATTTTCTAGCATATTTGCTGATTTAGCTTCTTTTACTTCACTTAGTTTGAACTGAATATTTGTCGCCTTAATTCGCCAACTATCCCTTGACCATTTTGCGATAAGTTTCATACCTCCAACTGGCATGTTAAACGAGTTGCTAACTTTTCCATTTTCATTGTACCAGCCTTCAAATGTATATCCTACACGAGTTGGTTTAGCAATAGTATCCAAGTTTACTGAGCTATCTGTTACTGCGACTAAATCAACTGGTTGCGTAGATAAGTCTCCACCATTTACATCAAAAGTAATTGTTTGTTTGAGTGCCTTCCAGTGTGCAACAAGTTTTGCGCCACCTGCTGGCATATTTATTTTATTAGAAATTGGTTCATCTCCAATATACCAACCTAAAAACTTGTAGCCTGAACGAGTAGGCTCAGCTGTTGTACTTAAGTCAACGCTACTATCTGTTGGAGCTATAATATCTGCTGGTTTGCTAGCATCATCTCCGCCATTTACATCAAAAGTGATAGTTTGATCCAGTGCTTTCCATTTGGCTGCTAATTTCAAACCACCAACTGGTATTGCAATCGTTCCACTTTTTTGATTATCTTTTTCATCAAACCACCCTAAAAATTCATATCCTTTTCGTGATGTTATTGCTTTGTCGAGATCCACTTGTGAATTTGTTGGTGCGACAATTGGTGAAACACTTGTGCCACCTTTTGTATCAAAGGAAATAATTTGTTCAGAGGCCGACCATACTGCTTGTAAATCTAAACCTCCTGCTGGCATGTTGATTTTTCCAGTTACAAATTTCCCATCTTTTTTACTCTTCCAGCCAACAAATTGATATCCTGAATAAATAGGATCTGGAATTTTGCTAAAATCTATCTCGCTATCAGTTGGTAGTGTAATGCTAGCTGGCTGGGATGCTAAGTCTCCTTCATTAACGTCGAATGTAATTGTTTGATCCAGCGCTTTCCATTTTGCTTTTAGTGAAAGTCCACCGGCTGGAACAGTGATAATTCCAGAGATTTTATTCTCTCCTTGATACCAACCTAAAAACTCATAACCCGCTCTAACTGGGTCAGCTATTGTACTTAAATTTAGCTGACTGTCTGTTGGCGCAACAATATTACTTGGTTTACTTGCTTCTTCGCCTTCATTGACATCAAAAGTGATTGTTTGGTCTAATGCTTTCCAATGAGCCTTTAAGTTTAAACCACCAATCGGCATAGTGAAGGTATCAGGCATTTTAGTTGTTCCATTATACCAGCCTGTAAAAGCATAACCTGGCCAAGTCGGTTCATTAATTTTATTTAATTCTACTTTATCTCCTGTTGGAAGGGTTATATCAGCTGGTTTACTCGCTACCTCCCCGCCCATTACATCAAAAGTGATTGTTTCGGGAATTCCAATATAATGTGCATATAATACCGTATCAAGCTTTCCAACTATATATGGAAATTCCACTTTTTCGCCATCTGTTTTTGCTGTATACCATCCCGAAAATGTATACCCTGCTTTGCTTAAAATTTGTTCTGTTGAAATTTCGTCTCCAGGGTACTTAAATACTTCAACTGTGCCAAGTCCCGTTCCGCCTTGAGCATCGTAACTTATTTTTGTCGGAGTCATCAATCCTACATTGATATTAATGGCGCTTTTCGAACTTGGCTCAACTTCACTAATTTTCGCTTCTTTTTGATCTGCAGAAATTGTAACTTGATCGGTCGCAACAAAACGTTTACTATCATCATTTATAGGGTTTGTTATCACAATATCTATCCGTCTTTCTTTTTCCAATCCGGCAAAATTATAACTACCAGCTTTTCCATTAATTGATTTCGTTGTCGCAGAAGCAACTATATTTTTTGTCCCACTTTCATAGGCAGTGACCTTTACTCCATTTAAACCAGCTTCGTCAGTATCCACCACTCCATCTCTATTTTTATCTTGAAAAATTTGTCCTTTGATTACTCCAGTTTGTAATCGAATGGCAACTGCTTCACTCGGAGCAGTTGTAACAATACCATCTAGCGACCGACGAACCAGCGCTTTATAAATATTTACATTTCCTGCATCCTCATCTGCAGTTTTCTTATCCATATCAATATTAAAAGCAATTAAGTCCTCACCGGGATTATCTACTGTTGCTTTTTCAACCGAATTAATTTTATCTTTTGTTTGAATATAAACAGCTCGAATTTCTGTTTTATCGTCAATTTCATCCCACTTTTTCCAATTTGAAGAATTGAACTGCAATTCATATTTAGTTGCATATAGTACCGTATAGTTATACTTATTGGAAGATAAATCTAAAGGCTCTGTTAAATTCACTGTCCAACCAAATTTTTCACTTTGCAATTGATAAGACGGATCTGTGGTCTCTTTTCTTTTAGGGATAGGTATAATTGTTTGATAGCCATCCACTGTTTTTCCGGATGAATTTAAAATTTTAAGCCCATACTGCGATTGACTAACAGGATTTAAATCTATAATCGTGTTTGGTGTCCCATCATAGTTGATAAATGGACCCCCATCTAAATTCGCTGCTGTCGTAACATTAAAATCAATGTTTGCTTGAATAATTAAACTTGCAGACGGTAATGCTGTAAAAATGTTATCTGTTAGCGCTCTTTCTCCCAGTCCATATTTGTTCTTATCTACACCCATTAATTTACTTGTAGCTCGAATAGCCACATCTTTATCCATCGGTTCCATATATACTAAATTCGCTAAAGAATGCGTTTTAGTCGGACTTGTTTTAGAAGCATAAATCCCTATTTTAATATCTTCCATTCTTTTTTTAGCAGTCATTGCTGGGTTTACATCATAATCCGGGATAGAAAACTGATAAACTTTTGCACCTGTATTATCAATTGTTTCTATAACAGTCACATTCCCATCTTTGACTGAAAATACTTTACCTGTACTGTCCACTGCCAAAAAGTCATCTGGTGTAATGGTTATCCCACCATCTTCACGTGCATATATATTAATCCCTTTAAATGCTGAAACCATCCCATCACTACCATCACCTTTTACATTAATAGAATTAAATATACTTGCTCTTTCTCCACCAAATAAATTCGTTTCTGAGCTTCTCACGAGACCCGCAAAGCTTGCATTACCAATGACTTTTATGGATAGGTTTGTTTTTTCTGCTGCTGTTGCAAATGTATCAGCATCTCCATAACTTAGCTCATTGTTAATGGTATCACCAACCTTAACAGAAGCCTTTAAATTCCCATAAATCTGTAGTCCACCTACTCCAAAATATTCAGTACTTACACCTGCATAGTTTGCAGGAACATCATCTGTCCATTCAACCGTGGCGAGAAATTCACCTGACGCTTGTTCATAGTTAGCTAGGTCTACAATTTGATCTATGCTTAATGCGGAACTATTATCTGGAACATTCACGACTCGCCCTGTCGTAGTTGTTAATTTAATATTTTTCGTTTTTTTACCAATAGTAGCAATACGCATTGCTTGAACTTTCAGGTTATCTGTGTCAAAACTTGCTTTAAATTTTTGATTAGTTACTGCTTGAAGTTGTCTATTTTCTATGTTAAATCTGCCTAAATAAGCGTAATCTGATCCTTCATTTATTGGAAATTGACGAGTAGAATCTGATGCTACTAATTTATTTTCAAATTCTTTAGTAATCTCAGCACCAACCTCTACTTGCGAAATAAGTGAGCCATTAACTACTTCTTCTCGATTATTCGCTTTGTAGGTTTGCTTTCCTGTTGTTGCAATATGTAGCTTTGTTCCAGCTTCCATTTCACTTGGGTTAACACCGTCTGCAAACGCTACTTTATAGTAAACTTCACCTGCAGCTAATATTTGTTTAGCAGATATACGCGCATACTTATAATCGCTATCTTCTTTTTCTGGTAATTCTTGAATTGAAACAGAATCAGCATGCTGGAAAACAGCCGCCTTTAAATCTAAGCGCTTATCGTATTTCACTTCATAAGAATAGGAGTCAAGATAAGCGCCAACGTTCTCAATACCTTGCCCACCCGTTGTCATAAAATAAAAAGTACCTGTCGAAAATATTCCCGTTTCATCACGAGATACTTGCTTATATTTTTGTGAAAACTTTGCAAAGAATCGCGGAATAATCATTGCCCCTGGTGATAAAGTGATTTTTTCAAATGATTCTTGATAGAAATTTTCATTTCCCGCTTCTGAATAACTCACTTCAATAGGGTTCACATAGTCTCTTCCACTTTCATTAATAACAAAACGATTGTTGACACCAAGGTTAATTGTCATATTCACTGTAGAAACAGTATTAGCTAATTCATATGTGACAATTCCAGAGGTTGTCATATTTTTTCCATATATTTGTGGGTATTCAATCGTTGCATTAGTTATTACAGAAGCAAATTGGCTTGAAAGCGATGTGCGGTCAAAAACCAGTTTTCCTCCACTCTTTTTAAACCCTGGCAAAGAACTATATTCAAATTCCTTGGAAAGTGCAATCGTAATTTTCTTACCTTCTATAGGACGTGGATTGAAATGTGCTTCTATGGATAAATTATTATTAAATCTCCCTGCACCTATAAAGTTTTCCCATTTATAAGACTCGGAATTATCGCCAACGAGTGATTGATTATTAAAACTAGCCTGAGATGATGTTTCTTCCATCCCCTTTAAATTGGTTTTTGTATTTTCTTTATTCAATAACTGTTTTTCTTCGGTTACTATTTCTTTCTTAGGTGTTATTGACTCTTCCACTGCTTCATTTGAACTATCTTTTGTAGTTTCCTCAGCAGAATTACTTTTTTGCTCCCCTACAGTAGCTTTATCTGCACTTGAAGGCATTAATCCTTGTTCTGCGGTTCCTGTTAGTGGGACAATAAACTGTAGTATTAACGCTATTACTGTTGCAATTATCATTTGTTTTTTTATCTTCATTATTATCTCCCCATACTTTTTTAATTGAATTTATGTCATACTGCTAAAAATATTTCATATAAAATAACACTTCTGGCAAAATTCCTTTTTTACTTCCTATAATCAAGCTTTATTCTATGTATATCTAGTTGCATTAATTACTAAATGACGGAACTGGCCTTTTGATAAGGAACATAAACATCCAGATAATTTAACTTCTTTGTTTCTAAAGATGTTCGGTTTAATTTATTTAAAATTCTAAATAAAAACAATTATCATTTATTTATATTTAGAATTAAGCTGGCTTGAATTTCAATGCTTTTTTATTTAATTGCCAAGGGGATGCTTTAATATCAATTATTCCTTCTTTATGCAGATCATGGACAATAGAAGAAG
Organism: Listeria immobilis; assembly: GCF_014322765.1. Lineage (GTDB taxonomy): Bacteria > Bacillota > Bacilli > Lactobacillales > Listeriaceae > Listeria > Listeria immobilis. Next base: position 173,102 of record NZ_JAASTZ010000005.1, read on the forward strand.
CAGTAGAAACAGAACAATTCGCAAATTTTGCTAAAATCTTTATTCGAAGCCAGTGTGGCAACTCTAGATTTAGATTTTTAGATGAGTAAGAAATAGAAATAAAATATAGCGTTTCAATAATCCTATTTTCAGGAAACTCGACTGCCAGCATTTCTTGACGTTCAAGATCGGCTTCTAATTTTTCAGCAACTTGTAAGAATAAGTTAGACAGCAGTTTTTCTTCTTCTAATTTTTCAAACACTATATCTGCCTCAATAAATGATATCACTGACTCCTCAAGCGCTTTAAGCCGAATAGTCTGCGTAGTAGGAACAACAATAGTTTCTTGAAAGTAACTTCTCGTGAAAAACTTTCGTTGCTCTACACTTTCTTTAACGAAAACGCCTTTTTCAACAATGGCTACATGTTTTTTACTAACAAGAACAATTTCTCCAGCAGGAATTTTTTTATTTCGTCTGCGGAATTTGCTTGCAAGATAAGAATACATAATCGAATCTTTTTTTAGACACTCATGGAATTCCAAATACCTCATTGCTATACCTTCCTTTTTTTTATTTAACCTCTACTAGTATTATCTGTAAATTCAAGTGTCAATTATAGTGGGAAATAAACGTATTTTACGTCCAGCTAAGATTTTCCGTCACTTTTCCGTAACAAACAAAAACTTTAAATTAATCAAGTTTTCCCTATTAAAAATACTCTCTGTCCATTATTTGATGCACCTTTTCACTTCTTAAAATTTTTAAAATAATGTTTTTCTCTTACAATTACTTTTTTCCAAAACAGTATTATAATAGACCGTTTTTTCATCAATTACATCATCAAATATTCTCCTTTTTTACGCAAAATCCCTCACTTGCTTGACTACTAACCTAGAATAATATATTTTAATCTTTAAAAGAAGAAACGAATTTTTTGATTTTTAACAAATAAAATAACAATATTCCACTTGAAAACGGATTAATTTCACCTTTTTCCTTTCATTGTTAATTTTTTTTTAAATTTTTTAAAATAATATTTATGAAGTCAAATTTTAGACAAATTTCCTACTTGTACGTATACTAATTAAATAAGCAAATTCCCGATGAAAAGGCGGTACTATTTTTGAATTTTATTGATTTATTAGATGATAAAGAACAACGGCTATTAACGATATTCCATCATTGTGTGACACAAGGGAGCATAACTATCGATGAATTATTAAGTAACATTCATGTAAGTAAGCCTACTTTATTTTCATATATCCAAGAGATCAATGACTATCATTATCCAAAATATAACAGCAATATACTTTTTAGTAATTCCAATCAAATTTTTATAAAAAACAATTTAAATATGGATTTGCTAATTTTTTACAAAGATTTAGCCAAAACATCTATTCCAGCTACTATCTTGTCACAACTCTTTTTAAAGGGGACATTATCCATTTCTGAACTAGCGGAGGCATGCCATTGTAGCACAGTTTTACTTTATAGAAAGATAAAAAAACTCAATCTTTTTTTAGAATCATATAATATCCAGATTTTGCTTTCTCCAGTTCGATTATGTGGAGCTGAAGAACAAATTCGATATATATATAAGTGCTTTTTTTGGTCCATTTATCGCGGAATGGAATGGCCCTTTGTAAATCTACCTCGCCAGGAACTATTAGATTTAGTACAAAAAAAAACACCCTTCTTACTTTCTTATCAGGCTTCGGTAATGAAAGAGAGCATCTTATATGATATTGCAATTATTATGACAAGACGTAAAATGAACTATTTCGTCTCTCACATAATTACTCAAAATATGAATAGTCCACTTACTAAGATTTTGAGCTCTTTCGAATCGCTCAACAAGTCACAAAGACTCCCCTCTATTTCTAAATTTGAAAACTCCTATATTTTAGCTCTCCTTGAAATACCATCTTTTGTGAGTAATGACCCTTCCGTAACAAATGAAATGTATCATTTTTATCAACATCAAAATCATATATCCTATGAAATGTTAGTATTCGTAATGCAAATACTAAAACAATATTTAACTCCATCCGATTACTTAAAAATAAACAACCCATCATTCAAAATGGATGTTATTCGTACCTTTTTTATTTTATTTTACTTTGAAGGAGACAAAAATAATTTCTTTCCTTTCTCAAAAAAACAGCATAAAACCAATTTATATTTAAAACAATTAATTTTTCATATTACTGAAAAGGCAAGGAATATACACCCCCTACTGTACAAGAAAGAAGCATTTTGGGCGGAGCGACTATCTAAAATTTTAGAAACAACATTATCTTTCAAAAAATATCTACCTGAAATTTCTATTTTGATAGATACAGATATAGATGCTCTAGATAATAGGCTTATTGGTCAAATTAAGAAATTTGGGTATAATTGCAGCTTCTCTAATTTTTCTAACCCTTCACAGCTAGATGAATATGATTTACTTCTTTCAAATGCTATTTCTGCATATAATATGAATGAAGTCTTTATCTTTTTTCATCAGCAACTAACACCCTTTGATTGCACTTTATTAGAAAAGAAACTTCACGACTTAACTATTAAAAAAATTGCTCACACATTTACTTTTTAATACTTTATTAAAGATTCTTTGTATCTTATAATTGCGCACTGCCTTCTTCTGTTTGTTCTTACTTTCTGATAAATACATGTTGTTGTAGTTTTCGTTACTAAATTTCAACAATCATTGCTATGTTCATTTTATAAATGCAAAAAGCCAATTTCTTACTATATTGTATTTATTTATTATTATTTTTCTGCAAATCAAAAACCCCAACACTTTAACAAATGTTGAGATTTTTAGTATACCGGCCGGGGTCGAACCGGCACGCCCTTGCGGGCACAGGATTTTGAATTTCAGCAAGAGACCCGATTTGACATTCTTACATAAAATTAAATAAGACTTAAGTCATCCATAACCAATTAGAATTGATTACAACTTAGTCTTTCAGGAAACTATTTGGTGACATATAAAAACTAATAGCAAGAACTCATTCGCACTATCTCTTTCAAAAGGTATATTCCCTTTCTTATACCTCAAATCTCACGATTGTATTTCAATGGATTTTCTTCACTTCCGTTCTAAAGCAACTAATCCAAATTTAGAACGAGAACTGATCTCTTGGGGTACTGGAGCCTGTGCCCCCCTCTTAACGTGAAAAATAACTCCTTCTTGCTAAATCAGCTAGAGCGTTTTTTCATACTCACATTAGGCAAGATGAAATTCAACTTTGAAATTTCATCTTACCAAGGATGAAATTTCACCACCCCACACACACATTTTTCTGGAAATTCACACCGAAACTGGAACAGGGAGAAAAAAGTGTGTGCCCTCACTAAGATGGTGGTATTATTCACAGTCAGAACAATTCGTCTTTCAACTCCCACAAGATGAATTTCAGACAAACAACAAGAACCCCAACCCAACATGCCTTATTTGCTATCGCAAAGCTTCTTATCACCTCTAACTCTCTTATAACACATCAAATTAAATGCACTTCCTTCTATGTATCATCACTCGATACATGGTAACTAACAAATACAACGCCATTCTAGAACGAACAACAGAGCTAAAACGGATTCGAATTCATGACTTTAGACACTCACATGTTGCTTTATTAATTGAGTATGGAGAAAAAGAATTTCCAATCAAACAAAGACTCGGTCACGCCTCTATTCAAACGACTTACAACACATATGGACATCTTTACCAAAGTAAGCAGAAAAGCATATCAGACAAGCTAAATGACTTATTCTAAAAAGAAAGAGCTTGAACGCAATAGTAAGTTTAAGGTCTTTGTTCATCTATAATGACGGTTACTAATATTTCAAAATAAGATACAGTTAAATTCAATTATTAAGAAGTATTATATATTAAAAACTTAAAAAAACTCTATATGGTATAATGTATGTAGCAAACTAACTCTAAACAAGCTATTTACTATGCTAAAAACAAATTTTTTTCTATTTAATCATGATTCAGAAAGGAAAAAAATGACACTTTTTATTATATTATTATTATTAATAACCTTATATATTTTATATAAACAGCTTTTAAGACAATCAATCCAACCTTCTGGTTGGATTGGCAGTATGATGATGAAATTATGGAATAATGTTTATCTACCAATGTCTATATGGAGTCTATCTTTTCTGAAAGAACAAAGTTTTGATAACATTTTGGATATAGGCGTAGGAAATGATGCAACAACGAAGTATATTAGTAACACTTTTATCTCTGATTTTATAATTGGCATAGATATCTCGGATAAAGCTATTGAGCAAGCCAAGTTTCGGAATTCGAATTATAAATATAGCCTAAAGTAAAGTATGCGTAGTTGACTCCTCTTGGACTCGTGGATGCCCTTTAACTCTTAAAATAGAGTCTAAAACTTCTTTCAGAGTCATCTCATCAAAAAGTTTCACGTTATAAAAATCTTCTCGGTTAGCTACGTGACATTTAAAGTACTTGATTGTATCTTCAGCCATTACTGATTTATTCAAATTAGCTCCTCCACATAATAAGTAACTCTTCTCAAGAATAATTTTATCCCAGATATTGAAGAATATAAACAAATCTAAATATGGGAGACATTTATGGCTCAAATTGGAGACTATCCTAAAAGTAACCAAGACAAAAAGAAGAGCACCAACGCAAGACACACGTTGATGCTCTAAGTATACCGGCGGCCGGGGTCGAACCGGCACGCCCTTGCGGGCACAGGATTTTGAGATATTAGCCATGCTTTTAACCTATTATAAATTATTCAAAATATGATATTTTATCGCAATATCCATCATAATTCTATTAAACATTTTTTTTATTTTGGTTACTTACGGGTGACTTAACTATATCATCAATTTTTATCTAAAAAAAATAATATTAAAGCATTTTTCCATTTTCTAAAGCTTTTCAACGACAGGTTCATAACTTGAAATTATATCCACCACAGTTTTTATTTTTTTGGTCATCATATTCACCTCACTTTATTATAACAAAATAGTTGAAAATCATTCTGTCAATTCCTTGAATAATTGCTATCGATTTTTAGGTGGAATTGAAAAATAATGTATAAAATACACACTACAGTAAAAGGTCATATTAAAATTTTATGCAAAAAAATACGCTAAGCATTGACTTAGCGTTACTGCTATATTTACTATTCGGATAACGGGATGACAGAGATAGTATCAAGCAGTGAACAACAGAGATAAAACAGAAATAAATTATGTAGATAACTGACAGTATCTACGTTTTTATTATTGCACAGAATGTAATGTTAATCAAGTGCATTTTTAGGCTTTTAATTTTGTATTTTTTGTGTCTTTCCTTTTTTTTCATAATAAACTAATTTTGCATCATTCTCTATATATTCTCTTTCATCTGAACTTGGAAGTGAATAATTCCCATCTGAATCTTTTTTATATTCAGTTTCATATTCCACTTTAGGAAACTTCAGCTTAATATATTTGCCATCATCATATACTTTAATTTCCGCATTTTCACGTTTAATTTGTTTTGCTTCTTTTTCCGAATAGTTATCTTTCCAATATTCAAATTCATTTTTAATACAACTATCTATAGCTTCATTGTATTTATCTTGTTCACCACAGCCAACTAAAATTCCCATACAAGCAAGTAACATTAAACTAACAATTAATACTTTCTTCATCTCGATGTCTCTCCTTTTCTTCCTTTAGTATATCACATCCATTCTATTGAAAAAAGTAATTTCATTAATACTCCGTGAACTTGCTTTGCGTAACTTTATACACACCATCTTCTTCTATATAATTGAAATGAACTAACATCATTACTACATCCTCATGCTTTTCTGATTCAATAGATACATTAATCACATTCAATGTACTAAAGCCTTTTTCTGTCTTCGAATAATATACTTGAGAACCTTCTAAGTGGGATGTCACTTGCTGTTGCTCACTGTCTGACTGTGCTTGTTTCATCATATCTAATAAATCAGATTGCACATATTCTTTCAATACATTTAATCGCTCATCTTGATTGGTGTAATCAAAAAATGCGTGTAACACATTTTCATTCTGCTCAAGCTGTTTCGCAATAACCTTCGAATCTTGATAAGCTTTTGTTTTTGCTTTTGTTTTTGCTTTTTGTTCTTCTTTATTTTGCTCACTGTACTTTTCATAAGTTCGTTTTTCTTTTTTTAATTCTTTAATTGTGTTGTTTTTTTTCTTAACCTCTTGTTCCATTTTCTTCACTTCTTCCTTCGCATCATCTGCTTGTTGATAATAATAGAAAGAATAAGCCAATAAAATTACTAAAAAAAGGACACTAAATAAGATGGATACATTTTTTTTCATGTTTACGCTCCTTTAATTCCTAATACGATTGCCGGGTTTACTTGATTGCCCATTTTAGATTTTCTAATTTCAAAATGGAGATGAGGACCAGTACTTTGACCTGTTGAACCGACTTTCCCAATAATTTCTCCTTTCTGTACACGTTGCCCTACCTTCACTAATAATTCAGACTGATGTGCATAAAGTGTCCATTCCTTATTTTTCGGATGTTCAATCAGAACTACGTTACCATAACCCCCAAATCCATGACCGCTAACACCAAATCCTGAAAAAACGACAATTCCATCATCTGCAGCTTTAATATTGGAGCCGATTGGTTGAGCAAAATCTAATCCTTTATGGCTCTCAAATGCTCCTGTGACTGGATTTACTCGGTCAATAAAGCCAGAACTTATAATAGGTGCATCCACAGGAATGATATATTTCCCAGTTCCAACATTTCCGCTTGAATCACACCCACTCGTTAAACCACCGAATTTTTCTGCAATTCCTTTCACTGTTGGAATCCAATTAGCGTTTAAATTTGTCGGGTCATTCGCAACGCCAATAGGAGCATACACTGCGCCCAATTTTTCTACGGTATTCAAACCATCTTTGACAATGCGATTATGCAATGTCACACCCATGGCTTCTAATCCCTCATCAAGCGTTGGAAAATATTTAACAGTCTGCATATTCGTAGCTGAATCCATCAACCCCCCAGGGTTGTGCTTGACGGTAACCGCAGTACTTTTCCCCCAGCCTGTTTCACTCATCGCAATCGCCAAAAAGAGGACAGGATCTATTCCTTGCTTGTCAGCAATGTCAATAAAAGTCTGTCCCTTTCCTTTGAATACACCAGCACCTTCTAATACTTGATTAATTTTCGCTACATCTACTTCGCCAGTTATCGAACAACCCGTTCCATCACTTGATTCTGTTTCTACATCCATTCCTAAGAAAGAGATAAAAATAGTAACAATAAACACACCTCCAAAAAAAAGAAGAATGAGTGGCAACAACCAAATAAATATTTTTCGTTTCACCTTTTTCTTCATTCGAATTCATCATCCTTTTTCTTCTCTCTCTCTTGTGCTAGCTTCAATTCTTGAATAGTTCTTACCTCATTATTAGTAGTTTTTTCATTAGAACGTGCTTGCTTCTCTGTAGTGCTGGTTTGAGGTGTTCGTTTCTCTGACCTTTTCGTTGTAGAAGATACGGGAGAAGTTGGTTTTACAGGTGATTTAGTTATACTTCGCTTATTATTTGCAGTTGGTGTCTGTTTCGTTGTCGATGAAGGAACATGAGACTGTTTATACAGATTTTTCTGCGGCACTGTTCCTTTTTGTTTCTGAGTAGAACGACCTATTCCTCCTATAGGAACAACATTCGGATTTTCCTGTACTTTTTGTTTTTCGTGTTTTTGTTGTTTTCGGCGTTGTACATTTTCCCGAACTTTTTCACGAGTAGGCGCACCGAATTTTTTGTCCAATGCTTTACCTGCTTCAACCGTTTTCTTCCCAACCCAAGTAGTCCCTTGAGCAACAGGTTTCGCTGTTTGAACAGCTGGTTTAATCAAATTATCCTTGGTTTTTTGAACAATATTTTTATCAAATTGTTTTACTTTTCCTGCGGTCAACATGCTAACAATTTTATTCCGTTTTAGAACAATGAAAATTAATATGATAGACAACACAGCTAAATTCACTAAATAAGAACCTGCATTATTCGGTGGTATCAACGCATCAATCATATAAGAAATGACATACAATAGAGTAATTAGTAGAAACATCAATATTTTCATCGCAAAAGCACCAAATAAATAGCCAATCCCTTTAAATCCCGTCATACCGTACTGTGGAATTAAAGAAATCAGAAACATGAATACAATAATAAAAATAAGCAAAACAATGACAAATTGAATCAAGAAATTCATCACAGCAACGCCTAAAAAAGGAATCGCTAACACAATTGAAGCAAGGGGCGCAATCATAGAAAACCCGACTTGACTCCATACATTGCCTGTTGCCATATTCTCATTATCATATTTTCCCACTTCACTTTTGGTCACATAATTTTGTCTTTTTTTATCTGCTTCATCACTTAGTTTGTAAGACAGCAGTTTATCTATGCGAGAATACTCTTTTTTCTTCGACTTAGCTTTTTTATTTATCGCTGTTTCATTCGTCGTGCCATAATTTGCGATTAAATATGGCTTTTTAAGTGCTAAGTCAAAATAAATATTTCGTAATAAAGTTGTGGTTCCTTCTGCTTCTTCACCAGCTTTAATTTTAGAACCTTGACCATAAACACTATCCGTTTTTCCTTTATCCATTTGCAACAAATCCGACGAAATAACAAGTAACTTTGCTTGTGCATCGGAAGCGACATTATTCGTTGCCTTGACTAAATCGCCAGCATTATGTGCATACCATGTACCAATCAACATAACAGCAATAAATAACATAAATCTTTTGCCAGAATCACGCAAATTGTTTTTTGCAATCAAAATATAACCCATATAAGTAATCGCAAAAACCCATAACAACGGAACAAATGTCCTTTTCAATGTATCAAATGTGTTTCCACTAATATTCGACATTTTATCTGCAAATTTATTGATAGGGTCTAAGGAATTCAACAAATCCAAAGCTCGGTCAACACCCAAAACAACAATATGGTTCACGCTAAACATGATATTACTTATTGCAACGCCAATGCCTTTAATTTTCGAATCCGCAGCTTCATTATTCACTTGATAACGACTAAGTGGAAAACGCTCAATTTGAACTTCCACACCCCCTTTTTTAACGACATTCGGTTTCGTTTGACTGCTCTCATCTTTACTTGTTGGGTCAATAACATCGGTACTTCCCATATTATTACTTATTTCTGCATGTGCTGTCATACTATGCATAAAACAAACACATGAGATTAACACAATAAACAAGCACATTATCTTCATTCGCAATCTTACCACCTCCTTCAGTTAAGTTAATCTCTCCATCAGAAACAACTGATACTCTTTTTCCTGCAATGCACGAAAAGTAACAAATTCGTTATTTGATAAACGTCTTACTAGCTTAAAACATAATGCTTTTTGACCTACTTCTAAAACACATCGTTTTCTACGAACTATAATTTCTTTTCCTGTCAATCGACTTAAATATTGTGCTGTAGAAGAATGTCCTACAAAACTAACATAGTCATTCTCATTTAATAATTTTATGGCTTGTTCAAGCGAAATTTCTTCCATATTAAAATGCCCCGAATTTGGCAATAAAGTGCTTCCCAAAACAGCTAATTTCACACATTTTCTCCTCCTATTTCTATCCTATAAATACGCCTCTTCTGCACGAGCGACATTTGTTTTTTCGACTGTTTTTAACGTATCTTGCCATTCGTCAAACAAACATTCTATCGAAACTTTTCCAACATGTCCGTACAAATCACGATATAAACATTGACCTTGATACATATTCATTATTAAATCATGATTTTCTTCTGTATCTGCCATTTTCATCCAACTCAACATATCAGGAATAGCTTCTGATTCTTTAAAGGCAAAAGCTGTCCCAAAATTAGAAGTATCTTCATCTGAAATTTTTTGTGTCATAAATGCCATTGCATTTTCTTGGGAACGTCCTACTCTTCGCATAGATTTTTTTACTTTTCTTCCTTGTTGAGTCGTATTAAAAATCCATGCTTCATCCATGAATTCCATCGTTCGTTCCTCTGAATTTGCTCCAAATAGTTCGCAAAAACGACCTAAAGCAAACATAACCGCACTACTTGCTAGTTGAGATGGCGTATAATCTTCCATACTCGTTTCTGAATCTGGTAAATCTAAATTCTCTACTTCAAGGACAGTTCTTGCTTGTTCAAGAGATAGTGCTGGATTGGAACCATCGTGAACCAACAGTTTTAAAATAGAATCTTCTATTTTTCCTAACAATAGTTTACCTGCATTAGAAACAGCTTCGTTAGAATGATTTTGCATACCACGTATCACATCGAGTGTTCCAACACGTTCTCCTAGAGCTTTTCGATTCAGTACTTCTTTAATCGACTGTAAAAAAGCTAATTCAACTACATCTTTATGTTCCCCAGAAAAGTCGTACACTTGGTTAATAATAATCTCTATCATTTCTTTGGCATTTCTACTGTCGTCAAACAATTGAACCGGGTCTAATACTCCCCAATTTTCAGCGTTATTTGCATCTAATGTAACAAATTGAATTTTTTCTAATACATTCGCAAACAATGGATATTCCTCGTACAACCAATCTTGCTGTAATAAACCTTCGATATGTTTCCGTCTATCTTTTTTCGGGTCAATAAACAAAGTTTTAATTTTCATCATGCAAGCATAAATATATATCACTGTCGATAAAAATGTTTTCCCTTCTCCCGTATCACCAGATATGAGTATATGAGGGCTTTTCGTTAGTGTTCTAGCAATTTGTTGATTTCCTAACATAGGATGAAAAAGTACAAAATCTCGACTATTAGCGATAGCTGATTTTATATCTAAGTTATAAATATTTCTGTCAATCCATCCAATGTGCCAGCCAATTTTATTTCCTAAATCCGCAGTAGCACCAAAAAGTGTTTCAGCTAAACCGTCACGCAACGTTTTTTGTTGCCAGTCCTTGTTTAAATACTCTAATTCCTTGCCGGGCAAGTTACGATAAAATAACTGCAGTTGATCGGCAACAGGAATTTTACAACTCACTCCTAAATCTTTCATATAGTTCTGAGCTAATTTAGCATTCATTAAAGCTTCTTTCTTCGTACTACCAGTAACAATAATAGTCGCTATCCAATTCCATAAATATGTCGCTTCATTTTTTAAACTTTCTTGCAAATATTGGGTCATTTCACTAGCTTCTACTACATCACTATCGACATATCTTTTCGTTTCAGCTTGCTCCGTTATTTTTTCATTGATTTGCGTATCTTTAAATCCAATACCTGATTTAGTCGTTCCTTTGCTCTCAATAGTCGCTTTAATACTTAGTTCAACTGGAAACGGTAATTTTTGCAAATCATAAAATAAATGCATTTGGGACATATCATCTCCCATTTCATCTACTGTTAGTAAAGAAACATAACTTTCTCCTTCAGGTGCTGTTAATTTCAAACATTTATGATATTTGGGACTAATAACCGTATTAGTAATATCAGACACTTTCATATTTTCTCGTACAATATCTTTATCATGTGCCATACCACGTATAAAAGCATAACGATTGATATACATCATTTCTTTTTGAGTCAATCTTTCTGCTTGTATGGATAGCATCGTAGATAATAAATTTTCCTCTGCATCTGAATAAGCTTCAAAAACATCTCCATAAACAATTCGTTCTAAATGGAGTAAATTCATGATGTGCGCATTCGCAGTTAATGCAAGTGATTGTAAATTTTCTTTTATTCCTTGTTCTAAAGAGATAGAATTTGTAGGTAATCGAACACCAATCACAAAATCCGGTTTACTCGGCATACCTAAACGACCTTTTAAAATATGTGCTGTTTCCTCTGCATAATATTTTCCACTGGAAAAAACATCGTCCGCAAAATCAGATTCTAATTCCTGCAAACGATTCTCTAATTGCGCATCTTGAGGATATTCCCACAAATGAATACTTTTATAGCTATTCATTTCCTCTAAAAACCGCTCCATTTTATTTTTTTGCCCAGCTATTTTCTTATCATCAAATTCCATTAAAGATGTTGAACGCAAGCGATAATATGCCCACATTTCATCCAATTGATTCAATAATAAATTATTCTGGATGGCTTTCATGGGTGTTTGTATTGCCATTTTTATTGCCTCCTTTTTTTCTAACTTTATACAACAAACTAAAACGTACGTCCTCTTCTACATGTGCTAATTTTTCGTCATGACAATACTCTTGTTTCGGAAATTTAATGAAAAATAAATAACTGATAAATCCCCAAAGAAACCGATAAATATTTTTTCCATCAGGATTGACTTTTTGAATAAAAAAAGCAATACCAATTGGAAAGCCAATTAACAAGATAGAATCCCACATAGTAAATCCATGTGGGATAATTTTTTGAATAATCCTTGCCCAAAAGAACAACATAACTAAAAAGGCTACAGTTAAATTGGCTAAAAAGGTTGCTGGAATATCAAAGTTAAATTCTATAAAATTTCCAAATCGGCGAAATGAGTAAGGTATACGAAAAACACGTCGATAATTAAATACTTTACGCATATTTCCACTCCTAACTTAAAATCCAAACAAACCAAGTCCCATATCAACAAATTCTGAAACCCGACTATAGTTGTAAATTAACCAATGAACAACGCCAGCTGATGCAAACAACATGACTATTTTTAATAAATTAAATTTGGCGAGATGTTTTACCACAAAAACAATAACAAAAACCCATAACAAACCTGCGACTAAACCTTGAACAGCTGCTAAAGCTGTGCTTGTATCTGCTATTTGATTCACTTAACTTCCTCCCCATGCTCAAATTTTGTTACATAGTTGTTACCATCCCGTTTTTCCACCGTCAAACTAAATTGTTCACTCACGGTAATTTTCGAATTTTTTTCGACCATCACAAGTAATCCCTGCACTAAATAAGTATTTTTTTCTACTCCATATACTTGAATATGTTGTACAGATTGATACGCATACAATCCATTTAATGCTTCTGGTTTCTTCATCATATATGCCATATCTGCAGGTTTTAATTCTACATACTTACGCATAAAATCTGTCGTGAAGTCTTGTAATTCTTGGCTCTTATCATCCTGAACTTGTTCTAATTCATTCGATGATTTTTGAGTAATTTTCGCTTGAGAAGATGTCACCGGGCTAAAGTAAGGCAATCCATCAATGGATAAGCCTTGCTTGTTTTGAACAACAACGATATGCATTTCTGCTTGTTGTTCGGTTACTTTTCGTTCTGAAACACGCTGTTTCACCTTCTTTTTATTGACAACTTTTTCAACCTCCCTCGAAGTCATTAGACTATCCTCATAACGAACGACATACACTAATTCTCGACCGTTCTTAGTAGATACAGACTTCTTTAATGCCATATCTTTTAAAGAACGCTCATTGTTGTTTTGACCTACTACAAAGTACTCTTCTTTCGCTTCATCGTCAGTCTGAACTAAAAATTGTTGCAATTTTTCTTTTCTCATATTCCGACTATTGGTATCCGACGGCACATTTATATAGGCTTTAACAAATTCTTTTGCATAATAATTTGCCTCTGTTTCAGATAAAGTTGCTTCACTGGTTGTTTCTTTCATCGTTGCTTGTGCTGGTACGGTTGTTTTATCTGCAGAACGTACAGCAATCAACAAACTTATCACGGAAAGAAAAACAATAATTCCAAGTATTAGCCACACCATCGTTTGAAAGAATTTTCCCTTATCCTTCGGCATTGGAGAATTTGTTTTTTCCTTTTTTCTCATTTGAGAAAAAAATGTTTTCTTATCCAAAAATTTTCCACCTTTCTAGCTAGTTTTTATTGATAAAAGCCAAACAAAAAGAAAGCTCATTCATTTAACTTTGACTAGTTAATGCAACAAGCTTTCTATTTTTTAGATCAAAGTATTCTACTTTGTAAAAAAATTATTTAGCATCTTTACTTTTTCTATTTCTAGCAAGCAAGAATATTCCACCGGAAATCAATACAAGACCAGCAACAACCCACCAAATATTCATAGAATCCCCAGTTTTAACTAAAGTTCCTGCTTTTTCTACTTTTTTCACTGTTTTTGTATGGGTAACAACGATATTTTTCGTATTTTCTGCTTTAATTTTTATTACTTGTCCATCTTGTTTAAGTGTAATACCTTCTTGTTTGAAAGAACCTGTATAATTTTTCGGATTTTTCGTTTCCGTCAACGAATAAACTTTATTGGCTTTAATTTCAAAACTTGCTAATCCTTCCTTAGAAGTCACTGCCACTTGTTTTTGTCCTTCATTGTCAGTCAGTGTAAATTCCGCACCTGCTAATTTTGCACCTGACTTTTTGTCCACTTTAGTAATTTCAAGCTTTCCTTTTTTAATTTCATTCTTCGCAGTAATTTTAAAGATTTGCCCATCGTTCGCTAAAGTAATATTTTCTTCTTTGAACGAGCCTTTATAACCTTCCGGAAGTTTTGTTTCTTCTAAGGTGTACGTTTTCCCACCTTCTAAATCAAACTTAAACATACCATCATCTTTTGTAGTCACAACTTGTTTTTGTCCTTCGTTGTCTGTCAGTGTAAACTCTGCTCCTGCTAAGGCTTTGTTCGTTTCTGCATCTACTTTTACTCCTTCAATGCTTCCACGTTTCAATTTATTGACAAAATCACCTGCATTCACATTGACATGGTTATAGTCAATCGTGAACGGATGTTTTTCCCCATTTAACACATATCCATCAACTGTTCCAGTTTCCAACCAATAATATTCACCAAATGCAAGATTAGAAACATTCCAAGAACCATCCTCAGCTGTAGTTACAGCTTTTACAGTCTTATCTTGAAAATTTCTCACTTCGATTTTTGCACCTTCTAAAGGTTTTTTGTTATCCGTGATTTTCACTCCGGAAATAGAACCAGTAACTGCTTGAATATTCGCAGTAAATGAAGCTGTTTTCTTTTCATTAAATTTATCTAAACCATACGTTGCGATATCTTGATGACCGGATTGACCAGTTAAACGTTTTGCTACTTGATATGCTTGTTCAAAGACACCAGAAATTTCTACTTTAGGATTTAAAGCTTGTCCATTTAAATCTGTTGCAGGAACAACAATCGTAATTTTCGTTCCATTTTTAATTTCTTTAATTGGATTACCTTGTTCATCGCCAATGTAACTATTTTTTGTTGCACCTGTTAACTTCGAAACAATAGTTCCATTTCCTTTTACAGTAACTGTCACTGGAGCCGAAACAAATTTATTATCCTTCAACGTCGCATTAACTGTTCCATTAGATACCTTTAATTCATTAGTAAAAGTCGGTGTGGATGGACTTCCTGCTTTTTTGGCTTCTCCTACTAATGCTTTAATTTTATTCACTGTTTTATGTGAACCATCAGAATCGACATATAACTGACCTGCATCATTGGTTAATGAAAACGCATTCGGCGATTTAATATTATGAATAGCGCCTTGAATCAAATATTCATCATAAGCTTTATTTCCAGTCAAATTACTGTTTCCTTTATAATATGCATTTAGTAAATAGCTAGTCGCATTGTCTAATTTTTCTGCTTCATTGTATGTTAATCCATCCGGCGAAGGAAGATTAAAATTAATACAAAAAACAACTTGATTATCCGAATTCCTTAACCTATCTATCATACGAACCGGCGTTCCTGAATTCGGCCCGTGAAGATAAGTAACATTTTTAGATACAATGCTAACTTTTGTTGTAGTTGCAGCACTCACTTTTTCTGGGAATACATTTGTTACATACGTAAAAACTGCAGTAAAAACAAGCAGTGTTGCTAACACCATTTTAAATGTTTTGTTTGCTAAATTATGAACCATTTTTCTACCTACCTTTTTCATATTTTTTTATTTTTTTCGATGCAATAGATACATGAATCACAATCAATAGCACCACCTCCTTCATTTTAGACACAAAAAAAGAGTAGAATTATTTTTTCTACTCTTTCTGTTAGACTATTCAATTTATAAAATCATATTTAATCAGTAATTCAATAGTTCACTTTCACTATTTACATTGACGATATAAGCACCACTGTGCAGTTTTTGAAGGACTGTAGCCATGTGACTAGTTGGAATAGCTACACATCCAGCTGTAGGAGCGCCATTACTACAATGTAAAAAGAATCCAGAACCAGCTCCCTTAGTTCTAGCCGTATTATAATTAATCACGACGCCATATTTATATTGTGTCGGATAGCTTGCCATGTGTTCATCTGCTTTATTAGAAGAGTTTCTTTCTTGCCAAGTATTATATTGCGAGTCATTAACATTACTAATCCAGTAAGAACGGTTTGTAATTTTTCGGAAGGAAAGGCTTGTCCCCGGGTTACTAGTACCGAAAGCAAATCCAAGTGAATAAGCCCCTCGTGGCGTTCTGCTGTGATATTCGTCTGCAGAACCAACCCCTTGCGAACCAACATTCCCATAAGTAGAAAACACTTGTTTCCAGCTTCCACCTGTTTTTTCCCAAAACTTGACTTGTGCACTAGAACCACTTGCTACTACTGTAATAATTTGAGTTGTGCGTGAAGCTAAATTCATTTTAGCAACTGTGGGTTGATTCGTATTGCTGTTACTACTACTGCTAGAACGATTGTTACCAGAATTATTATTAGAGCTCCCAGCGCTCCCTCCACTTGGACCACTTGAACCACTAGTACTCTTGGAACCACTTGCTGTAGATCCGCTCGTACTTTTTGAACTGGATGAACTACCTGAGTTAGAAGAACCACTTTTCACACTATCGCTATTACCAGTTGTATTATTAGAAGCTTTTTCATTGTTAGTAGAATTACTTGTTGAAGCTTTTTCAGCTTGTTTTTGCTTTTCAGCTGTTTCTTTTGCTGTTAATAATTCAGTTGCTTTTTTCACTTTTTTCTCTAAATCTGTTTGTGCTTTCTTCTGAGGTGTTTTTTCTTTGACCATTTTGTTAACAGCATCCACTTTAGCACGTGTTACTCCATCTGCTAAAGCTGTTTGTTTACTATCTTTAAATAAAGCATTCACTTGTTTCGTTGTTGTCATGACAGTGTTATAAAGCTCTTTCGCTGTAGCAACATCTGCAGTCAGACTTTTATTTAGCTTTTTATTCTTTATTTTTTTCAAATTAGCTTCAATATCATTCACATCTTCAAGCGAATATGTATCACTTAACATGGTTTTTTCCTTATTTGAAAATAACTCGTTAACCGCATTTTTAGTATTTGATTCTAATGCTTCTTTCGCTTCAAGTGCTTTCTTTTTTTCTAATTGTTCTTGTTTCTTTTCTTCCTCTGCCCTTTGATGAGAAGCATTTAGACTAAATGCCACAAAAACAATAAGCGCAACAAACAAAACAATCACTACCGACATCCCAATTTTTTTCTTATTCATTTTTTTTCATTCTCTCCTTTTTGTTTGAAATATGACAAAATCACTTCAAGTTTTTTCCATTTCCACATTAACCATTATACAAATTCTCCATCACAAAGTCTAATTAGATTTAGAAGTTTCTTTTTTTCTTACATATTTATCCAAGTACAACAAATAATGTTCTACTTTCTTAATTACATTAAAAGCCGATTCATTGCGCATGAATACCTTTGTATATTTTGCATATTCTTTATGTTTCTCATAATACACTTTATAAAAGGTATATCTATACTCAGAAAAACCTTTCACTTTGGAACCTTCCACCACAAGCATGGTAGAACGAGACAATTCCTTCGTAAATATTAGATAATTAATTCCAACAATAAAACCCAAACGTTTCATTTCTGAATTTACGGAAATTCTACCCATATTTACACATCCAAAAATATTCTTTCAATTTCTTCTAAAACTCTTTGTTTAACAGCAACTTTGCAAATTTCAATAACTTCCTCACACAATTGCTCTGGTTTATTTCTAAAATAGACATATAAGAAGCGATTAACATTATCTTCATAAGTAGTCATTGTATTTTTCACCATTAATTCAGCAGTATGCAAAAGACTTCTTAATGAAACCGTTTCTCTTGATGCTTCAAATGCAATTTTCCATTTATATCTAATTTTTAACAAATCATTTTTGTAGGCTCCTAAAAAAGCATCACAAGCTTTTTCAATTTCTTGCTCACTTTCTACAATAGACATATACATCGTTTATACCTCCAAAATTAAATAGTCTCGCGTTCAATATATTCAAATACTTTTTCAGATTCATCATTACTTATGAATCTAAATCTGCCCGCAGAGCTAAAACCACTCCACGACTCCGTATCATAAACCACATAAAATGTTTCTCCTAAAGGAAATTCTTCTACCGTTACTTTCGATAACTCTTCTAACACTCCGTCCATCGAATTAATAATATTTCCTCTCTTCATTAAATCTTCTTCACATTTAGCAGAATTTAAAATATTAATTCTCAAAATAATCACCCTCCATTTTTTTATTTCCATACTCGTTGTAACGCAAATTTTGGTATAGGTAATATCTCATACCCATAATAAACATAAACATCATTTTCAATAACATCGACAATTTCCAATTGACTTCCTAACTCAATAACGCTATCTTCTATTTCATCCACAACTTCCACGATATTTCCTATTTCCAGCATGTTTCTTCCTCCCCGTCATGTAAAATAATGCGAAAATTCATACCTACATAACCTTCTAGTTGATAGTATTTTGTGACAAAATCAACAACCACTAGCATTTCACGACCTGTAAAAACAGTATTTTTGATTTCACACAATTGTAATAAATCACCAACTTGAAAATTTCTATCATTGTAACGAGTTTCTATTCGTTTACGATGATGTAAAATATCTTCAAAATGACAAGACTCTATTTTCAACTTATGTACCATTATAGAGTCCGGAATTTTTTCCAGCATTTTCAATTTAAACACCTCTTTTCTTATTTTTGACATAAAAAATACAGCATCATCTTGAATGCTGTTTCCTTTTAGTTTGTATATGGTTGAAACACAAAATCTTGCACCGTTCCAACCCATGTTTTTAACATATGCATTTGCCGTGGTGTTAATTCAGCTGTTGAAATTATTTCATCAATTGTGGATTCTTTTCCTAATGTCCCATCAGCTAGTGTTACCATTTTCATAACGCCACCCGCTTGCCGTTTTAACCAGTTCTCCGTTTTTAAATAAAAAGAATCACTCGGTTTCAAGCTCAATTTCAAAGGAGCGACATCATCCAAAAGTAAATTCCATCCTTTCACTAATTTTTTTAATTTTCTTTTTCCAACCTTCAAGTCTTCATCAAAACAGAAATCAATGTAGCCTTTTAATATTCCACGACCAATTTCTCCGATATTATTTCGGCGCAATATTTCTGTTACTGCTTCCTCTGCTTTTTCATCTGCTAATCGTATTTCATAACGATTCCATATGCCATATTCCTCTGCAGATATTTTATTTTTTTTTGCCTGCTCATAATTTTTTTGGTACATCGTAAAATAAATATTACTTTGCTTCGAACCGAAATATATCGACACACCTTGAACATTTTCTGTACCAATTTGTCCCGTTCCATTAAAATTGTATGCATCAATACGAGAACTAACATAACCAGCTTGTGTAAAATACAAACAATCCGGAATATCAATATAACCTTTCAAATCATCCACTGCAATATCCACACGAGTTGCTTTTCCTCTTTCAGTGCGTGCCTTTCTTAAAAACACCTCCCAGCTTCTTTTTTGCGCTTCCAGCACACTCTCAAATTGACGACAACCTTGTCCGCCAAGTTCTATCATGATTCCTCTTTCGTCACCAGGAGCCGATAAATAAACACGTATTTGATCCAACTCAAATTTTTCAACATAGCCATATTTTGCAGATGGCTCACGTAACATTGCATCTATATTCATTTGCATTACTTCTTCAAAGAAAGTATCAATATCATGCCTTTTAAAAGTCATTCTAAAATAATCAATGACCGAGCTTAACTCTTTGTCTGGGAAATACACTTTTCAAAATCACTCCTTATTTTCTAGCTCCACTTTTGGCTTTGTACCAAGCTTCGTGGATACTTTCACCCTGTTTTCAACCCCCCTGTTAGTAAACGGGGGTTGTTCTTTCTTGGCGCTGGCGTTATCTCTGCCGTTCAGCGCCAATGGGCGCTGTAACACCAGCGCTATTAACTCTATTTATACTTATTCACATAACAGAAATACAATTACATATACATTTATATATCTTTTTTTTACAACGAATGCATAAAAATAAAACCCTATTATTAAATAGAGTTTAAGTAGTAAAGTATTTATTTAAAAAAGAATACACAGCCAACTAAACCGCCTACAAATAAACAAGATAAAATAGCTTGAAATATCGGAACATGAATGAAAATAATCAATAAAACAATAAGCACCAATATAAATAAAAAGGACACAATTAGGATTAATACTTCTAAGACATTTTCTGAGTGATGAAAAGCAAATCGAAAAATAAAATACAGTACAATCGTTCCAATGAGCATCAAAATTAAAGTACCTACAAAATATTTCAATGGTTGAAAGTGATTGAATTGCACCAAGTTCAAAGCATGGTCATCAAAATGACCCTCTATTAAATACGAATTCAATCTATTTAAATTTACTAAAAAAACTATTGTAAATGCCGAGTAAAGTATTACCAATATTATTATTCCTTTATGTCTATTGCCTATCATTCGTCCCATCCTTATCTCTATCTGCTCGAATTTCTTCTATTAAATAGATTGTTTTTTGCATATGAAATAATTCTCTTAAATAAAAAACAATCGACAAAATGATGAAAAAAATTATAAATAAAAATATAGAAAAAGATGCAACTAAAACAATTTTAGACATAACCTCATTATCTACATCTTTTACATACATAAAAGTCACATTCTTAATTCCTAAGTTATAAAAAAACTTCCAAATCCCTGTTAATGCGCTCAATAATAATGCCCCTACAAAAAAGGAGAGAACATTACGTTTATATTGATATGTAGCTTTAATACCAATATATCTCGCACTTAATTCTCTGTGATTCAAACGCTCAAGTATTTGACGTTCTTTTTCATAAGCGAGATATTGCCGTACTTCTCTATGAGGTCGAGTGAAATACAAAATTGCATTTTTTAACTTTACCTTTATTTTTTTCATATAAATCTCTCCTACTTAAAAGATAACACATTTGATAAATAAGTTAAATTAAAACGATAAAATCAAGAAATTTTCCTATAAATCGCATTCAAAAATAACAACGTTTCTTCATTATCTACCATCTGCTTTTCAAATGAAAACTCACAGCCGTATTCATCAGGCGAATCTAAAGCCATAGTTGCTATTACACTAAAACCTTCTCCTACTTTTACATCTTTACTAACCATATCGATCACTTCAATCCAATAATCAATACTTCCACGAATCAAAGCTTTTTCAAATTCATACTCAAATTCTTCATAATTACAAAACATAACAAAAAATTCCTCCCCTCAGCATAATTATTCACGTAACAGTAATACAATGCCAACAAGTATTATTAACATGATAAGAAAAATAACTCCATCCACAATTGGCACAGAAATATAAAAGAATAATAAACCTACTAACAAATAATAGGCTATTGGAGCCATCATCATTAAATTTTTTTTCATACTAGCTAATCCTTTATTATCGCCCCAAATATAAAAAATACTTAAAAGACTAAGAATCCAACCCGAAACCACCAAGATACTAATTTTTAAACTTAGCTCCCTCGAAGATAAAACATTGCTATTAATAAGTTTCAAATAATCACTATTCAATCCATTAGCATTCATTATTATATCGGGCATCCAAAGACTCATAAAAAAAAAGAATCAATAATAAAAACATCCACAAAACAAAACATACATAACCTATTGAATTCAGCAATCTTTTTTTCATTCTTAATTACTCCCATAACCTATTCTAATTTTTTCCTTGTTTTTTCTTTAGCAATAGTTTCCTCCATATCAGAATAATTGACTGTATCATGAATGACTTCTAATTTTTCATTCGTTTTTTTATTCACAGCAATATAACTAATTTCTACTCTACGCAAAAATCCATTTTCATATTCCCATTCTTTTAACTCATAA
Source organism: Listeria immobilis (assembly GCF_014322765.1). Taxonomy (GTDB): domain Bacteria; phylum Bacillota; class Bacilli; order Lactobacillales; family Listeriaceae; genus Listeria; species Listeria immobilis. The sequence continues at coordinate 195,219 of NZ_JAASTZ010000005.1, forward strand.
TTATCACCTATTTCAATAGATATATATTTAGGAACTATTTGCTCCACTTTATCGTCTGAAACAAAACAATATTTAGAAATACCACTAATCATATATACAAGACTTCCGATAATTATAATAAAAAACACAATATAACCAATGATTTCTATAAAATCCATCTTATTATCTTTTATTGTTTGTCTCTCATCTTTTTCATTTTCATCACCGACATTATTCAAATAATCAAACACCTTTCTCTACTAACAAAACAAAGCCATAATAGTATAATCTCATAAATAAAAAATAAAATCGGAAACCAAATTGGAAACGGCACTAAGAAAAAATAAATGACTGTCACAAAATACCCAGCAAAACCACCCAAAAATCCTATATAGCGTAACCAACGAAAGATAGTTTTTTTCCAATCAAAAAAATTACCAAAAATACAACTAAAAAATAATTCTAAAGCTATACCAAAAAGCACAAAAATAAGAATTGACTGAAAAAAGTACCATTCATATAAATACACATACGATACAAAACTTGGCTGGTCAAAACCATGACTCATGAGATAACGATAAATAACGGTAACTAGTTGAGGGAAGAACAACATATAAACCGTTGCACCAACAACAAACCACAAAATCCTACCAATAAGTAAACCATACTTTTCTAAAAATAATTTCCACGGTTTTTGCACCAATTTCTTTTGTATATACACCTTTATTTCCTCCTATTTAATCTCTTTCAACAACAGAATGACTATCCCTCTTTTTTTACAAAGCACCATTTACGAAAAATAATATACAATGCCTACAAGAGATAATACGAACATAATACAACCCAAAATTAATAAACAAAAAGTTAAAAACTTCCCAAAATACAACCATTCAAAAAACAAGCTAGAACAAGCCAAACCAATGACAAACATATAAAAAATGAAATAAAAAATCATTGCGTATAACATTTTTATCCTTCTCCCCTATAAAATAAAAGTCTATATTTACGTTTCATTTTGCAACAAATTTAAAATCTTTTCAGCTAACACACTATCTTCGGTGAAAAATAATTTTGGTATTTTTTTATCTTCTGTTTCTGAAAAATGAGCCATTTTATATTCGTTGCTTTTAAAATATTCTGCCGTAGCTCTTAAAACACTTGAGGTAATTTCTTTTCTTGTATCTGAAATAAAACCATCTCTATCTAGAGTACATAAATAAATTTTACCATCACTAGAAGATACAACAATTTCCGCATTTTTATATGCCATCTGTTTAACCTCCATCTCATACTAATTTCTTGAATTCTTCCATAAAATCAAAATTCTTACTTATGAAAGGACTATAAAACTCTGAAATTACACCTTTTCCGGAATCAACATAACCAAAGCCTTTTTTCGTTTTATATGTAAATTTTTTATCAGCTTCCGAAAACATCATTGAATATCCAACATCCGAATTTTTACCCAAAGCAATTCTGAAATGAAATTGGTCTCTAATACCATCCGCTAGATATTTTGCGTCCGGTCTCTGCATACCAACGATCATGAAGAATCCAACTTGACGACCTAGCATAACAATTTGTTTAACATTCGACAGCACTTTTTCACGTTCTTTAAAATCTGATAACATCTCCATGTAAGCTACAAATTCATCAAAAATCAAGAACTTTGGTGAAAGACCTAAACTTCGATAGTTACTACCCATTTTGTAATTGGACATTTCTTTCATTTCAATTGAACGTTTCATCATATCTTCTTTGAAACGATTAACCACCATCGCAATTCCATTCTTTTGACTATAAACATGAGGAAATATCCCTTCTAAATCGGCTAAATCTGTATTTTTAGGGTCTGCTATATAAACATCTTCTTTTGTGCATGTTCCATTTAGCAAGCCCTTTAAAACAGCTAAAATAAAATATGTTTTACCAGCACCTGTACCACCAGTAACAAGCATATGTGGTAGTTTATCAAAATCCCAAATGACACGTTTCATTAATGCTAGCTCACCATTTTCAGATTTTAGATTCTCCATAGTTAATCGGTCAGCTAAGATATTATCAATAAAGCGATAACCCATATACCCTTTTTCTCGAAATTCACTTTCTAAATCAGAAAAAAAAGTTACTTCTAAACTTCTAGCTAAATTCAAAAATCGTTCTTGAAATTCATTGCCATCCGTCGGAAAGCGAAAGGTCATATAGCCATCTTCGACTGTATAATACACTTTTGGAAAATAAGTAACCACTTCTTTTGTGGTTGTTTTAGTAGTCGATGAATCAGATAAATCAAACCAATTTCCTTTCGTTTTTTGTACAGTTCCCATTCGATAAAAACCTTGCTTAATAATAAAGCGAGCTAACAACTGCTTATTTTGCATATGATAATAACGATATGCGAATAAATAGCGTAAGCCAATTAAAATACCGGCTGTAATCAAAAGTGCTAATAAAAAGAAGCTTCCAAATTTTAAAAACGGAAGCTCCTTTACATATATAAACCAAGCACTAGAATCCAACGTATTTGGCATTGTAGGAAGGGTAATGAATTTTTTAAACATTACTATTCCTAAAGCAAGTGCAATGGGAATTCCTGTCATCAAAGCTGTACGTACAATCAAATGTCTATGACGATATCGAACACGTCTACCACGCTTAAATAACTTCATCTTTAACTAGCCTTTTCTGCTTTATCCTTAGTAGGATTCGATGGTGATGAACCTGACCCTTTCGATTGAACAGGGACAATCTTTTCAGCAGAAACTTTGTGTCGAACATTATTTCCATTCGCAAAGAATTGTAATTCCACTCCTTGTAACTCCACTTCTGCACCAAAAGGAATATTCATCGCTTCTTTATCCGTTAAATCTGGTAAAAACACCGGAAATACATCTGCTAAAGCTTCACTTTTTACCCCATAACGATAATTTTTTACAGCGCCATTATAGGTACCATCCTCGTTAGTTTCCATGACTTCTCCGTCATAACCTGTAAAAGTAAGCTTGCCAAACGATTTTTTAAAATCCACTCGTTCTTCTGTTAATTTATTAAATTTATTCACTCTAATTGCCATTTCATTTCCTCTTTTCTATTTTAATTTAAGCTTTAACAATTTCCTCACAATAGACATCAAACTCCACAATACCACCTTGCGCCGATGGAGAAATAACAGGATTTTTAAGTGTTACCCAATCATCCGCTAAAATATTAGGCGTAGGTGCATCCATCGGAATAAACACAAGTAAACCGCCAGAATGTGCTGTACCGTATACTTTATAAGCATGATGTGTTATTTTTCGACTTCGACCAAACCCAGTTCCTTTATCGTAATCTTGCGCTCGACCAATAAATTGCAATTCTCCATATTCGTCACTCTTTAAAATTAATTTCATTTTTTTGTTTCCTCCATTATTTTTTTACATAAAAACAGCGCAGTTTCTAAAACAGCAAACTACGCTATATTATGTATATTTAAATCATATTCACTAAATTAAGGGATTGCGACCCATGCACCTGACGACAATTCAGAATAATCACCAGATAACACCAAATCGCGTCCAAACTTTTCAAAATCAAAATAATCACATACAGTTTCAGGAATTCCTGAGAACAACCCTAGTTCTTCTGTAACATGGTATGCTAAATCTGATACAGACATCGGTTCCACATAAATAATCTCATCTATTCTTTCAAAAGCTTCTAATAAATCATTAAAAAAGCCATTATTAACTAATTCCTGCATATGTTGCGTTAACGTTGCTGAACTATATTCCAAATAATATTCAGCAATTTGATTAATCTTTTCCAAGCTATCAGTTGAACTGATAGTAAACGGTGCTTCATAATCATCAATTGCATATTCATCACCATTAGATAATTCTAAATCAAAATCAATTTCATCTAAATCAATCGGGAAATCAAACCATCCAGATTTTTTATTTTTTACATTAGTAATAAATAAACGAACTTCATAATCCATTTTTGTACCTCCAAAAAGGAAATATTCGCTAGGTTCTGTTTCCATCACGGCGCTTATCAATTATTTCAAGGTCATGACATTATAATATCTAATGCTCCCATACAAAATAATTTAGTAGGTTTTAACGGAATACCATCCGGACTGTTTTTGGCTATCAGTCAACCCGTGCATCTTTTTGTCCACGATTATTACTCGTAAGTGAGTTTACTCGAATAAGAACACGTGACAATAACAAATTTATACTCTATAATAAAAATGTCTAGTTTTTATTTGAGCGTGTTTGCAATTGTCAAGTGCGCTTTTCTTATGTAATTGTCAAAGAACAAATGAAACATTATCCAAGTAACAGGTAAGTAAATTATTTAACGTTTTAAAACACGTATTAACAAATACCTATTAACTTTCTCGATGGCAAATTCACATCGTGATATTTAATAATTGGTGGCGATTAACACCATAATGCTTGCAAATTCTTCTTTGGGAACATCCCTTCGCAAGTAAAAGTAAATAGTTTTCTCTTGTTAATGGTATGGATAAATAATGACGTATTACTATTTCTTTCAAAGCTAATTTCATACGTATTGACCAATCCCCTTGCAATTTTCTAGCTAAAGGAACAGCTTTACGAATTAAATCTTTAGATTGGTTGTAAGTCATTTAAAGTAACCTCTTTTAATACGTTATCAATTGATTCTATAGTTAAATTATATCTCTTAGCAAAATACATTTTGTTAACATAACCGGGAACAATCCTATAACCTTTATCTACCATTTCCTCATTTAAAGATTTAATAATTTTATAAGCGGTAGTCTGTTTTTTTCGCAATATCAAACATATATCTTTATTAGAAAGAAATTCCAATCTCAACACTCCTTATATAAATTATTTATGATTATAATCTTATAATATACTATTAAAATCATATTGTCAACCGTTAAAATGATTTTAATCTTAATTTATAATAAAATATTACAAGAGGTGATATTAATGCCATTCGGAGAAAAACTAAAAGAACTCCGCAAAAAAAATAAGTTAACACAAACAGAACTTGCTACAATACTAAATTTAGACCAAACAACAATTAGTGCATATGAAAAAAATAAAATTCTTCCCACTAGCGAAACAATAGCTAAAGTTTGCGAGTACTTCGAAGTTTCATCAGACTATTTATTAGAAATACCCACAAAATTCAATAAAAGCTCCGAAATTTTAAATGATATAAATAAAAAACTAGAAAACAATCAGGATTTAGTAGAAGACGTTCTATTCATTTTAGACAGAATGTTAAAACATAAAAAATAAGTTACTGATCCTTAAAAGGAAAGTAACTTATTTTTATTTTATTGATTTTATAAAGTTGATATTAACATTCCCATCCCAAAGGACGCCAGAATTCTCGCACTTTCCTCATCATCAATACCGTCTGAAAGTACAAAAAAAGTTACAATTTCTGAATCATCATTTATCATTTTTAAATATTCATCTTTATTTTGTAAAATATGGTGAAGCAATAAATTCAAATCATCTCTATTGACTGATAACGCTCTCAATTCGTCCACCTCTGACTTTTTTTATTTTTTATTTATTAGCCACCAACGATGACTTTGATAAAAACTACCACCATCGTTGATATAAAAAAAGTATATTTATTTATTTTTATTTTTTTCATATTTCCACCTCACTTCGTTTTAATAATATTATTATACACTATGATTAATTATAATTTTCTAAAAATCTGAAATCAGATATAAGATAGGAGTTAAACAATGCAAAATATTGGCACTACAATAAAAACAATAAGAATCAACAAAAACTTAAAGCAAACCGAATTATTTTGTGTAGAACAAAGCACTCTTTCAGAAATTGAAAATAACAAAAGAATACCTTCAATCGAAACATTTCAAAATATTCTCGATGCATTAAATATAAATTACACTGAGTTCTTTTATATACACAACAATTTCCAATTACCCGAAAAAGAAAGATTATTTAACAAATTCCGCTTATTAGGTTCATCATTGGAGCTCAAAACACTCAAAAAATTTAATAATGAATTAATCAAATTTCCTAATTTCAAAAACAACTTATTCATACAATCACTTAGCACTATTATTGAAATGTCAATCAACCTAAATATTCACCAGAATTTTGACCAGCAAACTAATGAAATCGAATTAATTATGAAAAATATATCCTCACAAGAAGTTTTTTATCACAACGATATTTATATTTTAAGTAAAATATTCTTCGTATTCCCCATTGAACAGTCAGATATATTAATTTGTAGAATAAAAAAAGAACTTTCAAAATACGAGAATTATCCTGAAATAGAATCTTTCAAAATTACCTTATTAATAAATATTTCTATACACTACATTCACACCAATAGAATTGCACAAAGTAAAACTCAGCTAGAAGAAGCAAAAGAAATAGCTATTAAATCAGGAATTGAACGATATAATTCCACAATAGACTTTCTTTTATTATATAGTATATACGAAAACGGAAATAAAGATTTTGCCATCAATGAACTGTACAGAATTACTCACTTATTAGAACAAGTTGGAAAAAACATGGAAGCACAAGACATGATAAATGATTTTCGTGTATATATAATTGATAAACTAATTAGTGATATACTAGATTAATTACAATAAGGAGATTATGAAATGACAATTCGAAAAAATAAAAACGGTACGTATTCCATCGATATTTCTGCAAAAACCAACCCCATCACCGGGAAAAGAATTAGAGTACAAAGAAAAGGAATAAAAAAATATAATGAAGCATTAAAATTAGAAGCAAAGATACGAGAAGAAATCAACAATAACAAATTTGTTGAAAAAAATAATGTTTCAATATCAAAAATTTGGTCTATTTATTTTGATGAAATTAAAGAAAATCATAAACAAAGTTACATTAATTCACAAGAATCTAGCTATAGAACACATATTCTTCCGTATTTTCAGAATATAAATATTCAAAATTTAACTAAAGAAAATATAAAAGAATTTAGAGAATATCTACTTGCTATCAAATTAAGTCCAAATACTGCAAATAAAATAATACTTCTCCTAAAGAAAATGTTTGACATTGCTATAGAATTAAATTTTATCAAAATTAATCCTGCTAAATTAAAAAAATTAACAATTGAAAAGAAAAAAATGAATTTCTGGACAATTGAAGAATTCAACATTTTTCTATCATTAATTAAAGACGAAGAATATTCTTGGAAAGTTTTTTTTCTTACATTATATTTCACAGGAATGCGTTTAGGAGAAATACTAGCCCTCAATTGGGAAGACCTTAATAGTTTTAGTTCAGAACTTAACATCACAAAAACTTTTAGCATGTATAAAAAACAACCTTTAATAACAACTCCAAAAACAAAATATTCAAATAGACGTATTAGCATAAACAATTCACTTCTCAACGAATTACAGAAATGGAAATTTACTCAAAGAGAAATCCTAGAATCGTATCTCTTAGTACAAAGCTCAGAAACACAAATCTTTCAGAATAATCATACCTATATTACAAAGGACAAAGTTCAAAAAAAGTTTATCAGCATACTTAATAGAGATAAAAATTTAAATAAAATACGTTTACATGATTTTAGACATTCACACGTTGCTTTACTAATTAATAATGGTGAAGATTATATTGTCATCAAAGAACGTCTCGGTCATTCTAGTATAACTACAACAATTGACGTGTACGGACACTTATTTCCTAACAAACAAAAAAGCACAGCAGATAAACTTGACTCCTTTTTTTCAAACTGGTGACTTTTTGGTGACTTTCAAATATTAATACGAACAAAACAAAAGACCCCATCACTCTTAAAGCGTTGGGGTCATTAGTATACCGGCGGCCGGGGTCGAACCGGCACGCCCTTGCGGGCACAGGATTTTGAGTCCAGCGCGTCTGCCAATTCCGCCACGCCGGCGTAACAATATATAAAATTATAACTTTAAAACAAGAAATATACAAATGGAGGCGCCAACCGGATTTGAACCGGTGATAAAGGTTTTGCAGACCTCTGCCTTACCACTTGGCTATGGCGCCATACAATGTTAAATTAAAAAGCGGAAGACGGGGTTCGAACCCGCGACCCCCACCTTGGCAAGGTGATGTTCTACCACTGAACTACTTCCGCATCAACTGGGCCAGCTGGATTCGAACCAACGCATGACGGAGTCAAAGTCCGTTGCCTTACCGCTTGGCTATGGCCCAACAATTATAATGGACAAAAAACTTTAAAGGGCGGATGATGGGAATCGAACCCACGAATGCCTGAACCACAATCAGGTGCGTTAACCACTTCGCCACATCCGCCGTTATTTTATTATATGGCAGGGGCAGTAGGAATCGAACCCACACTGGAGGTTTTGGAGACCTCAGTTCTACCTTTAAACTATGCCCCTAAAATGGTGGAGGGGAGTGGATTCGAACCACCGAACCCGAAGGAGCGGATTTACAGTCCGCCGCGTTTAGCCACTT
>NZ_JAASTZ010000006.1 GCF_014322765.1 Listeria immobilis
ATGCCTTCTCGCAGAAATTTTTGGTGCCAACTTTGAAGTAAATCCCCTGAAGGCAAACCATACTGCAAGGCAACATCTAGGTAAGAGTCACCGCTATTTAAGTAATAGTGTAGGATATTTTGCTTGAATTGGGAAGTGTAATGTTGTTTGGTTCTTCGCCTTTGTAATGCTTCAAACCCCCATGCCTCTACAATCTTCACCCATTTTCTAACCAGAGAAAAATGTGATATACCAAAGCGTTGAGCGAATGTGCCATAACCACCTTCGCCGTTTTGGTAAGCTTCCACTACTTTCCTCTTAAATCCATCATCATATTTAGCCAATTAAAATACGCCTCTAAAGTTAGATTTTTTGGTCTAACTTTAGGGGCGCACTACATGGACTTGGTTTTTTCCTCTTATTTAATTTTCCTACATTAAATGATTCATATGACCAATTTCCATTACCCAATAAGAACCAATAACAACGACAATTGCAATAAATGCTGCGAATAAAATATTTCCAATTTGAATTTTTCCATCGCGGCCTTCTGTCATATGCATGAACATTAGGAGCTGTAGAGCGGCCTGAATGAACGCAAAGATGAAAATGATTACTACCTTTACATTGGTGGTTAGTGTAGAGTAAAGAGCTACCCAGACAGCTAGTAGCGTTAAAATAATTGATAACGCAAAGCCAACAATGTGTTTCCACGGAATGCCACCTTCAGCATGAGCTGCATTTGATTTATTATTTTGCGCCATATTAATTCACCATCCCAAACAAGTAGACACCGGTGAAAATGAAAATCCACACAACATCAAGGAAATGCCAGTATAAACTGGAAATAAATACTTTTGATGCTGTTTTTGGCGTCAAACCATGCATTTTAATTTGAATTAAAATAAAACTAATCCAGAAAATCCCAACAGTTACGTGAAGTCCGTGTGTCCCTAGTAGAACGAAAAATGCTGACCAGTAAGAACCGATTTGCATTGTTACGCCTTCCGTTACATAGTGTGCAAATTCATAAAGTTCAAAACCAACAAAGCCTGCACCTAGAATCAGCGTAATAATTGAGTAAATCGTCAACATTTTCACATTGCCTTTACGCATCTCACCAATCGCGAGACCACAAGTAAAACTACTTGTTAAAAGTAAAAATGTCATAATTAATACTAACCACAGCTCAAACATTTCAGCTGGCGGATGACCCGCATTAGAACCAGCTTTTCTCATAACAAAGTAAGTAGCAAAAAGAGTGGCAAACAAAGCAATTTCGGCGCCAAGGAAAATCCAGAAACCAAGAATATTTAATCGACCTTGTTCTGACCTATATTCAATGGGCAGATTTTTATTTGTTTCTACAGATTCCATGGATTACCCTCCTTTACACCAGTCGCAAGTTCGCGCGCATTATGTTCTTCTGTTGCTTTAATTTCATCCACTTCAACGTGGTAACCATCATTATTTTGGAATGAACGATAAACCATACAACCTAAAATTCCAATCAGACCAATAATTGCTAACCAATACCAGTAGAATACTAAACCAAAGCCAGCAATGAAGAAGAAGACGGACATTACAAACCCGACCATTGTGTTGCTCGGCATATGAATTGGTTTATAATTTTTATCATTCACATATGGATCGCCTTTTTGTTTTCTATTCCAGAAATCATCCAAATCATTCCATTCTGGTAAAACAGCGAAGTTATATTTTGGCGGAACAGCAGAACTTGTAGCCCATTCAAGTGTACGTGCATTCCAAGGGTCACCAGTAACTTCTCGTTTCGAATTTTTATAACTGTAATAAATGTTATAACAAAGAACCAAGAATGCTACACCCATTAAGAAGCCACCGACTGTGGAAATAAAGTTAAGTGTTGTCCAGCCATCACCTTGTACGTAAGTGTAGATACGACGAGGCATACCATCAAGTCCTAGGAAATATTGCGGGAAGAAACAAACATTAAATCCAACAACGAAAATCCAGAAGAACCATTTACCAATTTTTTCATTTAATCTGTAACCGACCATTTTTGGATACCAGTATGTAAGCCCAGCAAAACAGGAGAACACGGTTCCAGCAATTAATACATAATGGAAATGCGAAACTAAGAAATACGTATTGTGATATTGATAGTCGGCCGCAGCCATCGCAAGCATAACCCCAGTTACCCCACCAACAACAAAGTTAGGGATAAAAGCAAGCGACCAAAGCATTGGGGTTGTGAAGGTTATTCGTCCTTTATACATCGTAAATAACCAGTTGAATATCTTAATCCCGGTTGGTATCGCAATCATCATCGTGGTAATAGAGAAGAAGGAGTTAACAAGCGCTCCTGATCCCATCGTGAAGAAGTGATGGACCCAAACCAGGAAACTTAGTAAAGAAATAACAGCCATCGCAGCAACCATCGCCGGATAACCAAATAGTTTTTTCCTGGAGAACGTAGAAATGATTTCGGAAAAAATACCAAATGCCGGTAAAATTACGATATACACTTCTGGATGCCCCCAAACCCAGAATAAATTGGCCCACATCATCGGGAGCCCTCCGTTCGTGAGTGTGAAGAATGCAGTCCCAAACAATCGGTCAAATGACATTAATGCAAGTGCCACTGTTAAAACTGGGAAAGCGAAAATAATAATTAAACTTGTAATTAATGAAGACCAAGTAAACATTGGCATTTTCATTAAAGTCATACCTTTTGTACGCATTCGTAAAATCGTAACGAAAAAGTTAATCCCCGTCATTAGTGTCCCAATACCCGCGATTTGAACCCCTAGAAGGTAGAAGTTAATTCCATATCCAGCACTAAAATCTGTGGCTAGTGGCGCATAGTTTGTCCAACCAGCGTCTGGCGAACCACCAATTACAAATGATAAGTTAAATAGCATCGCACCCATAAAGAATGTCCAAAAACTTAAGTTATTTAAAAACGGAAATGCCACATCACGTGCACCAATTTGAAGTGGTACTGCAATGTTCATAAGACCAATAATAAACGGCATTGCCATAAATAAAATCATAATAGTTCCGTGCGTAGAAAACACTTCATTGTAATGCTGTGCATCTAAAAATTTCATATCCGGTAAAGCGAGCTGGGTACGCATCATCAGCGCATCCACACCACCGCGGAAAAACATTAAAACCGCAGCAAGTAAATACATAATACCAATTTTTTTATGATCAACAGAGGAAATCCACTCTTTCATGAGCCATTTCCATTTTTTAGTGTAAGTTAGTAACACAACGATACCAACACTAGCAAGCACAATAGATATCTGTGCACCTAGGATCATCGGGTCGCCGGTTACGATAAACTCATTCCATTTCATGCCTTATGTCCCCCCTTTTAGTTCCCTGCGTCATCCGATTCTTTTTTATTGAATTCATTTGTTTGGATGTCTTCTTCCATTTTCTTCATTTCGTCCTCACGGTGTTTATCCTCGTGGTAACCCTCACCATTTTTAATAATTTGTGGCTCCATATCGTGGCGCTCAAATTGAGGATTAGTCACGGTAACAGGACGAACAGGTAGAAGCGGCTCATCAGAAATGGTTGATTTTGTATTTGGATTATGTGGATTTGTCATTTCATATCCAAAACGTTTATAAGCATAGAAAACGTACTCTGGATCAGCAGCAACATCAACAAATGCTAAATGCGTGCCAGAATAAGTTTTTTTCTTAGAGCTTTCAGGCATTAAAAGACGGTCATAGATGTCTTGTGTGATAACTGGTGAATTTGCTTTTGTTTCTTTTGCCCATTTTTTAAAGTCTGATTCAGATTGCGCCACTACATCAAAGCGCTGATCTGCAAAACCTTCACCATTGAAATTGGCATTACGCCCTTTGTATGTACCAACTTCATCCGCTTGTAAATATAAATTCATCGTCATTCCAGACATTGCATATTTTTGACCACCCAATTGAGGCACCCAAAAACTTGTCATTGTATCTGCGGAAGTTAATTTGAACAGTACTGGACGATCTGTTGGAATATTTACGTAGTTAACCGTTTCGATGGACTCATCTGGATAACTAAAAATCCATTTCCAGTCTGCACTTGTTGCATAAATAACAATTGGATCTTTATGCGAAGTCACTTTTGGCGCTTCTTCCCCTGCATAAATTGTTTTTACAGTCGGAATAGCCAGTGCAATAACGATAGCAACTGGAATTAATGTCCAAAAAATTTCCAGTTTTTTACTACCATGCATATCCGGCTCATAGTTTGAAATGTCTTTTCGTTCACGATATTTAACTAGCATAATCGTAAACAATACAAAAATCGTTAGTACAATAACCAGCATAAATATAATCGAATAAATAATTAAGTCCGACTGACCTTTTGCAACTGGTCCCTTTGGATTAAGTACTGTCAAATCGCCACAACCACTTATCAAGCCGGTAACCCCAAGCATTGCTGTGAGTAGCAAAGATTTAAGTAACTTTGACACTCGAATCCCCTCTTTTCCTTTTGATGTTTTCTAATGTGTATTTTTGCGCAAAAATACCATTCCTGGAGTGCTGAAAGAAGCTTTTTTACAACTCCTATGTAACTGAAAAAATGCTGTTATTTTATTGTTTCTTAAAAAAACTCACAAACTTTTTTAAAATTGGTTAGCATTTTTAGAATCACTATGTTCATACTCTAACTCATTATATCTGATTTAATACCTTAGTTCAAAAACTTGATATATTAAATATTTCACAAACTTTTATTCTATTCTCTATTCCCTTGATTGTGAAATTTAAAACAAAAAAACAGTAAACAAAATATCTTTGTCTACTGTCTTCATTTATTCCGTTATTTGCACTTTGCCTGTATGGAAAGGTAAATGCTTAATACCTAGTTTTTCCCAGTTATGAACGAGTTTTTCTGCTAATTCTGGTGTTTTTGAAAAAGCTATTCCGCAATCTCCGCCACCTGAACCAGAAGATTTTCCAGCTCCGCCATTTTTTTCAGCTGAATCGGCTAATTGTTCTAATAAGCTTGTTTCAATATTGACTCCTGCTTTTGTTCCCAAATCTTGAAGGATACGGCGATTTTCCTTTATAGCGGAATAAAGCAGTTCCTCATCTTTTGTATGAAAAGCTTGAATAATTTGTTTCATAATTTGGTTGTTTCTTGTTAAAAATTGCTGATAGTTTTTGTTATCTTCTTGTTTAAATGCATGAATTTGTGATACTAATTTTCCTGTGCTTACAGGTGTTCCAGTCCAACCAACTGAAAAAGTAGGTATTGGTTCTTCTAAAGTTTCAATTTCAAGAAGCGGCCAAGGTTCTTTCATAAACCATTCAAGTGATTTATAAGCTAACCGATGTTTCACCCATTCTTGATCAAAAGTTGTATAAGCAATCCATCCACCATACATACAGGAAGCAATATCACCACAAGAACCATTACCTTGAACAACTAAATGTGATAAGGCAGCTAATTTGAATTTTTTTAGCATGGATATTTCTGGGTGGAATTTTTTCATTAGTGCATTGATTACCGCCACGGTTGCTGCTGCACTTGAACCTAATCCATATTTAGCGCCTGACTTATCTATTAATTCTGTTTCAATCACCATTTTGACTGGTGTTAATTCTATTCCTTCTGATTTTAGAAAAGTAGTTGCAATATTGATGGCTTCCGCTGTAAAAGTCCAATGTTCTCCGTCTGGTTTAAGTTCCCCGCCAACTGGCCAAGAAACAGGATTTTCATAATGCGGAATCCATAATTCATTTCGCTCACTGTCCTCTAAAGTTAATGTTATATAACGATTAACAGCAGTCAAAATAGCCGTATGCCCCGATTCCACAACGGCATATTCGCCAGCAACATATAATTTTCCAGGTATTTTAACTTGTAGTTTAGTTTTCATCTGATACACCACTCGCTTCCTTACCGGCATGACAAATTAGAATGTTTTTGGCTAGTCCCGACAACTTTTCTGCAACGATTTTCTCATTTTGACGCTCACAAATAACCTTAACATTCGGCCCAGCATCCATAGTAAAATAGGCTGGTATACCTTCTGCTCGAAGTTCTCTAACAGCATCCATTACGTTAAGCGAAGACGGCTGAAAATAAGTGAATGGTGGTTCTGCTCCAAGTGTTGTCGCATGCATTTTCATCCCATTGCGCTCGGTAATTTCGCCTACTTTGATGAAGTCTTCGTCTAAAATAGCTTGTTTCATTTCTTTCAAATCTGTCTCAGCAGCGGCAACCCAATCATTAAAGAAAGGAGAAGTCTCAACAGTTAAGCGCATTCCGTCACGACTAGAAACTTTCTTCTCTTTGTCAGAAACTACAGCGATAACCATGGACATTTTATCACTTAATTTTTTTGTAAAAGGAACGGCAAAAGAATCACTACCATCTGCTAGTTCGCCTTTTTCCCAAATAACAAAATCGCCATAAACGGAGCGAGAAGCTGATCCAGAGCCGAAACGGGCTAATTTTGAAATATATTGTTGTGTGTCATTTCTGCCCGCAGCACTCGAACCAGCAAGCGCTAAAGCGGCAAATGCTGAAGCTGATGATGCAAGACCTGCTGCAGTTGGAACATGATTTTCAGAGGTTATCAATGCTTTTGCTGTCAAACCAAATTCTTCACGCATTTTATCAATAAAACGGGTTACTTTCGCGTCCGTTTTTTGTTCTCCATTTAAAATAAATCTATCTTGTTTTAAATTTTCGTCCCATTCTACTGTTGTTTTTGTATAAAATTTGTCTACAGTGAAGGATAAACTACTATTTGCAGGTAGAATCAGCTGTTCATCGCGTTTTCCCCAGTATTTAATTAGCGCCACATTCGTGTGTGCAATGGCTGTCGCTCTCATAACTACCTTCTCCTATCGTAAAAATCCATTCTTGTGCAGCACCAGCTTTATGAAGTGCTTTTGTTATTTTTTCAGCGATTTCTTGGTTTTTGGCTACAGCAATAATACAACCACCTCTGCCACCGCCAGTAAGTTTAGCTCCATCAGCTCCATTATTTCTAGCAACTTTAATTAAATTTTCTAAACTACTATCACTAACTGTTAAAGTCTCCAAATAATTTTGTGCTCGATTCATTGCATCACCAATTTTTATAGTATCCGCATTTCCTTCTAAATAAGTCTTTATTTCCCGGGAAATATTTCCGAGTGCACGAATTATTTGGCCAATCTCAGCTTGATTTTTTTGATATAGTTTCTGGACATCTGCAACAGCAGCTCTTGTTTCACTTGGAACTCCTGTATCAGCTACTACAAAGGTAATTTTTTTAGAAAAGTGCATAATTTCTAATTTTCTATCGCGTTCATACCAAACTGGCTTTTCACTAACAACAGTAATTGCATCTACACCACTTGCATTCCCGTGTGCAATTTTTTCCGCTGTGTTAACAATGGAAAGTAGTTTTTTACTTTCTAACTCTCTTTTGAAATATTTATATAGGCCACGTGCAATACTTGTTGCTACTGCTGCACTCGAACCTAAACCTCGACCAATTGGAACTCCCGAAGTCACATGAATAGATACATTTTCGCCTTGACCTATTTCTTTTAGAACATCCACAACTAGTGCTTTAATTCCCAATAAAAAATCAGGCATATCTTCTAAATCCCCTGAAAAAAATGCCGAAGAAAATTTAGTTTTTATAGAAGCTTCCACATTTGTAGTTACTACTGCTTGTGTAAATGGGACTGAAATCGCCGGTTCTCCGTATACAACTGCATGTTCTCCGCATAATATCATTTTAGCTGTCCCAATGCCTGTAGCCAATGTGCGCCAATCCTTTCTCCATCTAAATAATACTACTTTTAATACTTCATGATACCATAATTTTTTCACTAAAACCTTATTATAGAACTTTTTTAAAGCCAAAACAATGACTGGCACTAACTTTTCCAGTGCCAATCAATAATTTACTTATCCATTTCTTTATATTGGTGCTGAAACAGACACATCCGAATTGCATCATGGTAAGTTCCATCAACAAAAAATTCATCAATTAATTCGCCCTCACGAATAAAACCAACTTTTTCGTAAACATGAATTGCTTTTTCATTTACTTTATCGACAACTAAATATAATTTATGCATATTTAATACATAAAAAGCATATTTCATTGCAAGCTTTGTGGCGGATACTGCATAACCATGACCTTGAAACTTAGGATCAATAATAATTTGAAATTCCGTTCTTCGGTGAATATAATCAATTTCCATCAATTCGACTAATCCAACCATTTGACCATCTAATTCTAAAATAAAACGGCGCTCTGATTGATCGTGAATGTGCTTATCATATAGCTCTTGAAGTTCGACAAATGCTTCATATGGCTCTTCAAACCAGTAAGACATTATTTTCGCATCATTATTTAACCGATGAACAAATTTTAAATCTTCGCGTTCAAGCGGCCTAAGTTTTAAATCTCCACTCATTTTTCCACTCCTAAATTATAAAATTGGCGATAATAAACTGGAAAGCACTTCTTTTATTCGAGTTTTTAATGTTTTTTCTTCCATATCTTTCATTGTAAATAATCTACTATCATCAAAATCTTTCTTAAAATCACGTTTTAAATGATGAATTGCTTCACTTTCATCATATAAGAAAACCATTAATTCATGGTTTAATCTAAAACTCCGTACATCAAAATTGGCTGTTCCGACTGCTGCATGTGTTCCATCTACTAACATTGCTTTTGCATGAACAAAAGAGTCATCTTGATAAGCATACATTTTTGCCCCTGCTTCAATCATTGTTTTCACATATGCATTACTCCCGTGAAAAGATATTCCTCGATCACCTTTTCCTGGGATAATTACTCGTACATCAACACCACTCATTGCAACTCTACGAATAACTGCTAGCGACTCCTCGTCTGGTACAAAATAAGGCGATACTATCCAAACATATTCTTTTGCAGAGTCAATTAAATCAAGCATGGAATCACGAACCCATTTTTCTTTGTCATAAGGACCACCATAAATAACCTGAGCCCAATCATCTCCCATATCAACTGGTGAAAAATATTGCTTTAATCCTGTTTCACTAATAAATTTATCTGCTGCAGCTTTTTTATTTTCCATATAAACCCAGTCATTAAGGAAAGACTCTTGTAATTCAATAACTGCTTGTCCTGTAATTTTAATATGTGTATCACGCCAAACGCGAAAATCTGGTGTATTGGAGCGATATTCTTCTCCAATGTTAAGACCACCTGTAAAACCAATTTGTCCATCAATCACAACAATTTTTCGGTGATTTCTTAAATTCGCTGTCCGTACAATCCATGGTGAAGTAACTGGATCAAATGGATGTATCTCAACACCTGCATCTACTAAGGGTTTTAAAAAATCTTTTTTCAGTTTGCTTGAGCCCAGCCCATCAAACATAAACCGAACTTCAACGCCGGCTTTTGCTCTTTCTACTAAAATATCACGAATCTCTGTAGAAATCTCATCTGTTTTAAAAATATAGTATTGAATATGAATATGATCTTCTGCTTTTTTTAGTGCATCTAAAAGCACGGGAAAAGTTTCTTCACCATTTGTTAAGATTTCTATTTTATTTCCTTTGATTGGTTCAATAGATGTTAAATGTGCAATTCTTTTTGATAATCTCGGTAATTTCTCATCGATATTATTTGGAATTGCATGAATCGCTTCAATTAGTTTTTCTGTTTCTGTTATTTGAGCTGTGGTAAATATTCGTGTCGCAGGATTTCGACCAAATACTAGATAACTAATCGTTCCAAGCACTGGCAATACAAAAATAACAGCTATCCAAGCAACTTTTGAGCTAGTATTTCGTTGGTCAAATAACAACAATCTAATAGCAATAACAACCCCACACAATTGAATAAGTATACTCGAAATTAAAAATAGAGTAGCCGCTTGAGTAATTAAAAGATATTCCACTAATGTTAAAACAACTACTATAACAAGAAATTGAATCAGTTTGCGCATAGTTACAACTCTTCCTTTTTTAGACGTAATACAGATATTATACATAATTTATAATTAAATTGCGCTTTTAACCACTAAAAAAGCTGGAAAATCATTCTAATTCAAAAATTAGATTGTTTTCCAGCCTTATTTCTATTCTTCTATGTCACTTCCAGGAGCATCTTCAAAACTTTCATCAGGTACTTGTGTGATAAGTGTTTCGTCGATTTCTTCCTCATGTTCTAATTCTTCTTCTTTTGGTACTTTCGCTACAGTAGCAACTTTTTCATTTTCATCCAAACGAATTAGTTTTACGCCCATTGCGCTACGGCCAGTTTGTGATACGGTATCAATTTCAAAACGAATTAATACACCACTTACTGTCATCAGCATTAAATCTTCTTCACCTGTAACTGTCTTCATTGCTACAAGGTTTCCGTTTTTCTCTGTGATTGTAACGGTTTTAACACCCATACCACCACGATTACGAAGCGGATACTGAGAAGCTGGTGTTTGTTTTCCGTAACCTTTTTCAGTTACAACTAACACTTTTTCATTATCTTCTAGTACTTCCATACCGATAACTTCATCGTCTTCACGAAGTCTAATACCACGTACTCCGGCAGCTGTACGACCCATTACACGAATGTTTTCTTCTGAGAAATAGATTGATTGGCCATGTTTCGTTGCGATAATCATGTTTTTAGAGCCATCAGTCATTTGAACAGAAATCAATTCGTCATTTTCACGGAGTTCTACAGCACGCAGACCACTTTGACGAATTTTCGCAAATTGAGAAAGGGTTGTACGTTTCACGACACCATGTTTCGTTGTAAAGAAAAGGTAGCTATCATCTGTGAATTCAGATAGGTTAATAACTGCATTTACTTGTTCTTGACTTTCTATTCCAAGTAAGTTAATGATTGGAATACCTTTCGCTGTACGTCCATATTCAGGTACTTCATAACCTTTCGAACGGTAAACTTTCCCTGTATTTGTAAAGAATAGTAGTGTATCATGTGTGCTCGTTGCAACAAGATGTTCTACAAAATCATCTTCATGTGTAGACATACCTTGAATACCACGACCACCACGACGTTGACTACGATAAGTTGATAATGGTAAACGCTTGATATAACCACGTTTTGTCAAAGTAATCGCTACTTCTTCTTCTGGGATTAAATCTTCGTCTTCCAAGCTGACTAAATCTCCAGCTAAAATTTCTGTACGACGTTTATCCGCATATTTAAGTTTAATTTCTTCTAACTCTTCACGAATAATTTCAAGAATACGTTCATCATCAGCCAAAATAGCTTTTAAATCATTAATTAATGCTACTAAGTTTTGATATTCTTCTTCAATTTTTTCGCGTTCTAAACCAGTTAAACGTTGCAAACGCATATCTAAAATAGCTTGAGCTTGTTTATCTGAAAGCTTAAATTGTGTCATCAAACCTTCTTTTGCAATATCTGATGTTTTTGATCCACGAATTAATTTAATAATCGCATCAATGTTGTCAAGCGCAATTCGTAACCCTTCCAGGATATGAGCACGCGCTTCTGCTTTACGAAGTTCAAATTCCGTACGGCGACGTATAACTACTTTTTGATGTTCTAAATAATAATAAAGAATTTCTTTTAAATTCAGCACTTTTGGATGATTATCTACTAGTGCAAGCATATTAATCCCAAAAGTTGTTTGTAGTGCAGTCATTTTAAATAAATTATTGACGATAACACTAGCACTAATATCACGTCGAACTTCGATAGCAATACGCATTCCCGAACGGTCAGACTCGTCATTTAAAGATGTAATTCCATCAATTTTTTTCTCACGTGCAAGTTCTGCAATACGCTCAACTAGACGTGCTTTATTTACTTGATAGGGGATTTCTGTAATAACAATTGTTTCTTTACCATTTTTCTTTTCTTCAATATCCACACGACCACGAACTGTAATGGAACCACGTCCGCTTTCATAAGCTCGACGAATTCCGCTACGTCCCATAATCATTCCAGCAGTAGGGAAATCAGGTCCTGGAATATACTCCATTAATTCACGAATGCTTATATCTGGATCATTACTAAGTGCCAAAACACCGTCAATTACTTCACCAAGATGATGGGTAGGGATGTTTGTTGCCATACCAACTGCAATACCTGAAGATCCATTGACAAGTAAGTTTGGGAAACGTGCTGGTAAAATAATTGGCTCACGTTCTGAACCGTCATAGTTATCCGCATAGTCAATTGTATCTTTATTAATATCACGAAGTAGTTCCATTGAAATTTTAGACATCCGTGCTTCTGTATAACGCATTGCTGCTGCCATATCGCCATCGACCGAACCAAAGTTACCATGTCCGTCAACAAGCATATTCCGATAACTAAAATCTTGTGCCATCCGTACCATTGTAAAATAAACAGCTGTATCGCCGTGGGGGTGATACTTACCAATAACTTCCCCTACAATACGTGCTGATTTCTTATACGCTTTATCAGAAGTCATACCTAAGTCATTCATCGCATATAAAATACGACGATGAACTGGTTTTAATCCGTCACGAACATCTGGTAGAGCACGGGCAACAATTACACTCATCGCATAGTCTAAAAATGAAGTCCGCATTTCTTTATTTAAGTTTATCTCTGTTATTCGTTGATTTGGTGTTTCTGCCATTGTTAGAGAAACCTCCCTTTCAAAAGTAAGGCTGAAGCTAGTTCAAACCTTTTAAAAACAATCAATAACTAAATTTATTACCCGGGAAATATTTATTAAACATCCAAGTTTTTAACATATTGCGCATTTTCTTCAATGAACTTACGACGAGGTTCCACGCGGTCACCCATCAACATTTCAAAAGTTTCATCGGCATCAATAGCGTCTTTAATGTTTACCTGAAGCAATGTCCGATGCTCTGGATTCATTGTTGTATCCCAAAGTTGTTCTGGATTCATTTCTCCAAGACCTTTATAACGTTGAATGCTGAATTTAGTGTCTTTATCAAGCGATGCAAGATAATCTTCTAGCTGTCCATCACTATAGACATACTCCACTTGTTTACCATGTTTAATTTGATAAAGTGGTGGTTGAGCAATGTAAATATAACCAGCATCAAGAAGTGGACGCATATACCGATAAAATAATGTTAACAGCAATGTACGAATATGCGCACCATCAACATCAGCATCTGTCATAATAATTAGTTTGTGATAACGTGCTTTTGAAACATCAAAATCTCCACCAAAACCAGTACCCATAGCAGTAAAAATAGTTCGAATTTCTTCGTTAGCTAAAATACGGTCTAAACGTGCTTTTTCCACATTTAAAATCTTACCACGAATCGGCAAAATCGCTTGGAATAAACGATCACGACCTTGTTTAGCAGAACCACCGGCTGAGTCACCCTCAACAATGTAAAGTTCACTAATTTCAGGATTACGTGATGAACAATCTGCTAACTTACCAGGTAAACTAGAAATTTCAAGGCCACTACTTTTACGAGCAACTTCACGGGCACGCTTAGCAGCTAGACGCGCACGAGAAGCCACCACGCCTTTCTCAACGATTTTTCTAGCAACATCTGGGTTTTCCATCATAAATTTATTTAAAGCCTCAGAAAATAGCTTATCTGTGATAGAACGAGCTTCTGAATTTCCAAGTTTTGTTTTTGTTTGTCCTTCAAACTGTGGATCTGGATGTTTAATCGAAATAATTGCTGTTAGTCCTTCACGAACATCTTCACCTGAAAGATTATCATCACTATCTTTAAATACTTTATTACGACGTGCATAATCATTGATAACTCGAGTCAATGCTGTTTTAAAGCCAGATTCATGTGTTCCACCTTCATAGGTGTGAATATTGTTAGCAAATGAAATGATATTGCTTGAGAATCCAGTGTTATATTGCATTGAAATTTCAACCATAATGTCATCACGTTCACCTTCCAAATAAATAGGTGGCTCATGAATAACATCTTTTGCTTTATTTAAATGCTCGACGTATGAACGAATTCCGCCTTCATAATGAAATTCTTTACGAACTTTGTGTTCTTCACGTTTGTCCTCAATTGAAATAGTTAAACCACGATTTAGAAAAGCAAGTTCTCTAGTCCGCGTGCGAAGTGTATCAAAATCGAATTCCGTTGTTTCTGTGAAAATTTGTGGATCAGGAGTAAAATGCACTATTGTTCCACGGTAGTCTGTTTCACCTTGTTCTTCCATATCCATAGCAACATCACCACGTTCAAAACGTTGGTAATATTTTTGACCTTCACGGTGAACATATACTTCAAGCGATGTTGAAAGGGCATTAACTACTGATGCACCAACCCCGTGAAGCCCACCAGATACTTTATATCCGCCGCCACCAAATTTACCACCAGCGTGTAAAACTGTAAAAATAACTTCAACAGTTGGACGACCAATTTTTTCATTAATCCCAGTTGGAATTCCGCGTCCGTTATCGCGAACGGTAATGCTGTTATCAGCTTCAATAGTAATTTCAATTTCTGTACAAAAACCAGCAAGCGCTTCATCAATTGCATTATCTACAATTTCCCATACAAGGTGATGGAGTCCACGTTGACTAGTAGAACCAATGTACATACCAGGTCTTTTTCTAACAGCCTCTAAGCCTTCGAGTACTTGGATTTGATCTTCGTTATAATCTGAAGCATTTTCATGTACATTCGTAATATTTTCTTCTGACATTAATTATTCCACCGCACTTTCTTTTTCATCAAATTATATTAACCTAGTTTAGGATTTTTTTACTGTACCTTTTTCCACCTGAAAAGTGGTTGCTTGTTTAAGCGTATCATGATCAATTCCGCTGATACTTGTTGTTGTTACAAAGGTTTGTACTTTTCCTTCGATTGCTCCAAGTAAATGCGATTGACGATAATCATCTAGTTCACTTAAGACATCATCAAGAAGTAAGACTGGATATTCACCAGTTTCTTCATGAATAAGATCAATTTCAGCTAATTTTATTGAAAGAGCTGTCGTACGCTGCTGTCCTTGTGAACCGAAATCTTGCACATTTTGTCCATTAATATAAAACAGAGAATCATCCCGATGTGGTCCAATAAGCGTGACACCACGGTCGATTTCTCTTTGTTTAATTGATTCCATTTTTTGGAGTAGGTCAGCTTTCCATACTTCAGGATCATCACCATTAAGCGAAACGGAAGCTTTATACTCGATTTTAAGTGTTTCTAATCCTCGCGAAATTTTGGTATGAATAGGTGCCGCATAAGCTTCTAATTTTTTAATGAAATCAGCTCTTCTTTTTGTTAAATTAATAGCAACATCCGCAAATTGCTCCGTTAAAATATCAAGCAAAATTGGATCTACTTTACGTTTCATTTGTAACATCTTTAAATATTGATTTCGTTGTTGTAAAATCCGCTGATATTCACTTAGATTATGCAAATAAATTGGCTGCATTTGCCCTATTTCCATATTCAAAAAACGTCGTCTGACTCCTGGAGCACCTTTTACAAGAGATAAATCTTCTGGAGCGAAAATAACCACATTTAAATTACCAACATACTGGCTAAGTTTCTTTTGTTCCAAATGATTTACTTTTGCTCGCTTACCTTTTTGAGTAATGGCAAGTTCTAGTGGCACTGTCTGTCCGCGTTTCACTATCCGACCTTCCATCTTAGCTTCTTCTTTTTCCCACATAATAAAGTCTTTATCATTAGTTGTCCGATGTGATTTTGCAAGAGCTAACATTAACACAGCTTCTAAAAGGTTCGTCTTACCTTGTGCATTCTCTCCAAGAAAAACATTTACAGATGGGGAAAATTCTAGTTCTAAGTTTTCATAATTACGGAAATTTCTTAAAACAATGCTTTCTAAATGCATCAGCTATTTCCCTTGTTCAATTTTTACTTTGCCAATTCCAGGAACCAGGACTACATCGCCATTACGAAGCTTTTTCCCCCGACGATTATCTTGCTCTCCATTGACATAAATTGTATTTTCACTTAGGTACACTTTCGCCATTCCGCCAGTTGAAACTACATCAATCATTTGTAAAAGTTGACCAAGCGTTACGAACTCACTATTTATCTTTACTGTTTCAGCCAAAAATTTCACGCCCAATCTTTTTTTATCACTACCTTTTATTTTACTAAAGTTTTGCCAATAATACAAAGAATATTTTCATATATTCGTTTTTCAGCTTTTTTTAATAAAACTAATAGGGGGATATTATTTATTAAAAAAAATAAAATATGAGCTTCTGAGACGTTTTTGACTAAAATCAGCTATTTTCGCCGAATAACTGCTTTTTTCTTCCAAGCACCTGTTCTATATCTCCAAACACCAAGCATTGTTGCTGTAATCCACGCAACTGGTGTAGCCCACCAAAGACCAATATAACCAATATAAAGGGATAATATAAAACCAATGACCAATCTAGAAACAAGTTCAAAAATCCCCATGGCTAAAGGAACCATAGCATCTCCAGTACCGCGTAAAGTTTCCCGCACAACAAATAATACACCCACAACCACATAGAAAAGGGAGACTATTAACAGATAACTCACACCAATATCAATTACTTCTGTTTCTCCTGCATCCACAAACAACAATAAAAACTGCCGTGCAAAAAGTTGAACTAAAATAGTAATTACCACACTAATTATCGTTACAACCTTAATTCCTGACCAAAAACCTTCACGAACTCGGTCTATTTTTCCTGCTCCAATATTTTGACCAGCAAAAGTAGAGGAAGCCGCGCCAAAAGCAATTCCAGGTTGATATGTAAGAGAATCAATTCGACTTGCTGCAGTATAGGCTGCTACAACAGAAGAACCAAAACCATTAATTAAGCTTTGAAGTGCCATATTTCCAATAGATATAAATGATCCTTGCAAGCCAGAAGGAAGTCCAATTCGAACCATCTCTTTTAAAAGTGGCGGAGAAAGTTTGAATTTTTCTCGTTCTATTCGCATAAACGGCACATGACGATAGGCGTAATAAATAACTAAAACTGCGGCAACGGATTGGGATAGAACAGTAGCAATAGCAGCTCCCTGAACACCCATATGCATATGTACTACAAAAAGAAAATCAAGTGCAATATTCATTAAAGAAGATAAAATCAAAAAAAGCAGTGGGGTAATCGAATTTCCAAGTGCCCGAAGAATTGCTGCCATTCCGTTATATAAGCTCATTGGTAAAATGCCGATAAATAATGTAGTCAAAAATATAGAAGAATCATCCAAAATATTTGCTGGTGTTCTAAGTAAAATAAGTAGTGGTTTTGCTAAAAAAACACCCGCAATCGTTAAAATAATTGCCGAAAAAACCACCGCATAGGTTGCAGTAGCTATAACATCTTTTAAGCGATTGTAATCTTTAAAACCAAAATATTGAGCAACTACAACAGAAATTCCGCTCATAAGTCCAATTATCAAAGAAACCATAAAAAAATTGACTGAGTTTGTCGCTCCAACAGCTGCTAGTGCATCAACACTAACAAATTTACCAACAATAACCGCATCAATCATCGTATAAAATTGTTGGAATAAGTTTCCAATCAACATGGGCATCGCAAATAAAAAGATTAATTTTGTTGGATTACCTGTTGTCATATCCTTCATCATGTTAAGTACTACCTCCATTTGCATAAATATACATTGTTATTCAAAACCTGTACTATAACAAAAAAATCCGCCTTGAAACCAAGACGGATTTGCTTCTTTTTGCAAGATTAGTAAGTTCTAACCGGCGTGATTAGTTGTAAAATTTCATTTGGATTAGTAGCATCTTTCGGTCGAAGTACAAATGGTCTCATTGTACCTGAGAAGGAAATTTGAATATCATCACCTTCGAAAGCACGTAAAGCATCCATCATATATTTACCGTTAAAAGATATTTTAATTTCTTCTCCTGTGAAACTTTGACTGAAAACATTTTCTGAAACATTTCCAACTTCAGGGGAATTAGAAGAAACTTCCACTTGACCATTTTCAAGGGTCATTAATTTGATTACATTATTACGATTTTCGCGAGCAAGTAGGGAAGCACGATCAATCGCTTGTAAAAATGCTTTGGAATTAATAACTAATTCAGATTTCGTATCTGTAGGAATTAAACGCGATGTATCTGGATAACTACCTTCAAGTAAACGAGAATAGAATAATAAATCTTTTAATTTAAAAAGGATTTGATTATTAGCTAGTGTCATTTCAATAGATTCACTTGCATCATCTAAAATTTTATTTAGTTCTGCTAAGCTTTTTCCTGGAATAACAATGTTATATTCTTCATCAATGTCTGTTTCTAGAGGAATTTCACGTAATGCAAGGCGGTGACTATCTGTTGCAACTGCACTAAGTTTATTTTCTTTAATAATCCAGTTCACACCAGTAAGAACAGGGCGAACTTCAATAGCAGAAACTGCAAATACAGTTTGTCTAATAATATTTTTAAGTACATTAATTGGAATTTTAATATTTTTACCATCTGTTACTTCTGGTAACTTAGGATATTCCATTGGATCCAAACCATTTAGTGTAAAGGATGCTTGACCAGAACTAATGTTGGTTTGATAATTTGTTGTAACTTCAATTTCTACATTTTCTTCTGGCAAACGACGAACAATATCACCAAAGTATTTGGATTGAAGAACAATTCCTCCAAAACTTTCTACTTCTACAATTACTTCATCATTTTCAATTAATGGAATAAATGCTTCGATGGAAATATCGGAATCACTACCTGTTAATGTAACTCCTTCATCATTTACAACTATTTTTATCCCCGTTAGAATTGGAATCGTTGTTCTTGCAGAGATGGCACGAGTAACTTCATTGACTGCTTGGACAAGACGATCACGCTCAATAACAAATTTCATGAGTATCCCCCATTTTTATATATTTTGTAAATCCTCAAAAACCTTTAATTAATTAATAAAAAATCGTAGTAATAGTAATAGGCGCTGTGGATTTGTGGATAAGTAGGTTTTAAGCCATGCAACATAAAGTTTTCCACATGTTGATAACTTGTGGGTAAGTATGTTTCAGTTATCCACATTGTACACAGGTCTATTAAAACATATTTTGTGCTTTTCTTAAATTTTTTTCAATTTCAGCAAGGTCATTTTTCAACACTTGGTCGGTTTTTAGTAGTTGTGATATTTTTTCGTGTGCATGGATGACGGTTGTATGATCGCGCCCTCCAAATTCATCACCAATTTTTGGTAAAGAAGCATCGGTAAGCTCTCTGGAAAGATACATAGCAATTTGGCGCGGGAAAGCAATACTTTTCGTCCGTTTTTTTGCTTTAAAATCTTCCAAACGAACATGGAAATATTCGCCCACTGTTTCTTGTATACCACTAATTGTAATAACTTGTGATTTAGAAGAGGGAATAATATCTTTTAGTGCTTCCGCTGCAAGACCAGCAGTGATGTCTTTATTAACAAGTGAAGAATAAGCAACTACTCGAATAAGTGCGCCTTCTAGCTCGCGAATATTTGAATCAATTTGGTTTGCAATGTAAAGCATGACTTCATTTGGAATATCAAGGCCATCTGCTTTTGCTTTTTTACGCAAAATAGCAATCCGCGTTTCTAAGTCTGGTGGCGTAATATCAGTGATTAAGCCCCATTCAAAGCGAGATCTAAGTCGATCTTCCAATGTTGGAATTTCTTTTGGTGGTCGATCACTGGAGATAATAATTTGTTTTTGTTCATCATAAAGTGTATTAAAAGTATGGAAAAATTCTTCCTGTGTTCCTTCTTTACCAGCTAAAAATTGAATATCATCAATAAGTAAAACATCGACATTACGATATTTTGTACGAAATTCTTCGGTTTTATTATCTCGAATTGAGCTAATAAACTCATTGGTAAATTTTTCACTAGAAAGGTACATTACTTTAGCATTATCTTTATGTTGTTGAACATAGTGACCAACTGCGTGCATTAAATGTGTTTTTCCAAGACCTACTCCTCCATAAATGAAGAGTGGATTATATGCTTTTGCTGGTGCTTCGGCTACGGCAAGTGATGCTGCATGTGCAAACCTATTTCCAGAACCAATGACAAAAGTATCAAAAACATAACGCGGATTAAGCATATGTTTACCAATTTCAATACCATCTTCATCAAGTGCTGGACTCGGTTTTATCACAGTGTATTCAAAGTTCTCTTCCTGCTCCCCATCAATAAAGCGGACATCAAATAAGCGACCAGTTATTTCTTGTAAAATGTTAGCGATAAATTGTGTATAGCTTTTTTCTAGCCAATCGCGAACAAAATTATTGGGCGCTGAAATAATAAACGTGTTACCTTCTAATGAATGAGCCGTTGTTGATTTCATCCATGTATCGTAACTTGGTTTACTCATATTTTTTTTGACAATTTGCAGTGTTTCCTGCCAGATGTCTTCAATTGATTGCACCAGTATCCCCCCTTTGTTATGTAATGTAAATGGATGTTTTAAAGTTATCCACAGATAGAAAAAGCCGTGGATAAGGTTATCCAATGACTGTTAAAAAATTATCCACAAAGCGAAAATGTATTGTGGATAACTTTATTTTTCCCCAGCTAAATTTCTATTCGACAGGAATTATAATATCAGAAAATCACTCTGATAGCAAGGACTTACCAAATTTATCCACAAAATTGTCCAGATGTGAAAAACGGTTGTCCACAGCCAGTTAACTTGTGTATAACTTGTGTGTAAAGAAAACTGTAACGAAATTGTTAGATTTAATTATCCACAAGTCATTGTGTGTAAGTTACCACTTATTGTGTATAAAGTAGCACTCAAATATAGTGTTATCCACAATAAAAAGCCTAAAACAGGTAGTTATCCACACCTTCTAGGAAAAGATTTCATTGTGACAATGTGTTAAACTATGTAACAGAAAAGAAAAAAATGAGAAAAAGATGAGGTTGTGTAAAATGATATTTCAACGACTTTTGAAAACAAGAGATATAGAATTTTATCGTGTCATTCAAAACGACAATATTGAAGATGTATTTGGTTATTTGTTAATTTATGATAAACGCGGGCCAGCCAAAATTGATGATTTTACAGTATTTGCAAGAAGTAATATTGATAAAGAAGCTTTTGCAGTAAATATTAAGAAAAATCATATTCATACAATGTTTTTTCATTTTACAGATCTGGAAGAAGAAAGTGAGATTCCGAAATTCACCAAAGTAATTCGTTTTATAGAAGGGTTATTATCTTTTCAACCAGAAACAAGTCATTATGTAGATAACTATTTAATTGATAAAAAGTTAAAATTTGAATATCCAGCTGAGTTTGAGAAAATAGGGGAGTTTGCAAGGTATTTAGTAGAGGTTTCCGGAAGAAAAATTGTTATTCCGGATACTAGTAGAGAAAAATATCTTTATTTAACACAATAAATTTTGAAAAATAGTGTTTCTCGCTTTAAAAATATGATATGATAATGAGCGGAGTCTAAATAGCAATTCGTCTAAGTAGTATTGACAAAAAAGACTAGTTCACGTACAATATCTAAGACTGTCTAATAGATAAATTCGATTGGACCCTTTTATGGGAGGTGTAATTAATGAAAAGAACATATCAACCAAGTAAACGTAAAAGAAAAAAAGTACATGGTTTCCGTACGCGTATGAGTACTAAAAACGGACGTAGAGTTTTAGCAAGTCGTCGTCGTAAAGGAAGAAAAGTTTTATCTGCGTAGACCACTGAAAACGACTCAGTGGTTTTTTTTTTGAGATAGTAAGAAACGACTGAGTCAAACAGCCTGATATTAAGATATGTTAGAAGATGGAGAATATATGAAAAAAAAATATAGAATTAAAAAAAATGACGATTTTCAAAAAGTATTCCGAAGAGGAAAATCTTTTGCTAACCGTCAATTTGTTGTTTATACTTTAAAGCAAGAAGGCAAGGATCATTTTCGGATTGGTCTATCGGTTAGTAAAAAAATTGGAAACGCTGTCTGTCGCAATAGAATAAAACGTTACATAAGACAATCTTTTCATGAACTAGAAGAGCAGATTAACCCTGAAAATGAATATATTATCATCGCCAGAAAACCGGCGGCCAATATGGATTTTCATGAAGTAAAGAAAAGTTTGATACATGTTTTAAAAGTAGGACGTGTTTTAAAACAAAAAACAAACAATTCAAAATGAGTGGAAATTTGAAAAAGGCGAAATGGGAGGTTACATCAATTTGAAGAAGAAAAAGCGATTCAAACAGAAATTGCTCATCGCAAGTCTGGTAATTGGATTAATGGCTGTACTTTCGGGTTGTGGCTATTCAACGGATCCTATTACAAAAGATTCAACAGGATTTTGGAGTCATTATATTGTCTTTCCATTATCTTGGGTTATTACTTGGTTCTCTGATTTATTTGGGGGAAGTTATGCTGTCGGAATTATCGTTGTTACGATTTTAATTCGACTACTAATCATGCCTTTAATGGTGAAACAACTGAAGAGCCAAAAAGCCATGACCAACTTACAACCAAAAATCAAAGAGTTACAAACGAAATATGCATCTAAAGATAATGAAACAAAACAAAAATTACAACAAGAAACAATGCGTCTATATCAAGAAAATAGCGTAAATCCAATGATGGGTTGTTTACCATTACTAATTCAAATGCCTATTTTATTAGGTTTTTATCAAGCAATTAGTAGAACAGCAGAAATTAAGACAGATACCTTCTTATGGATGCAATTAGGTAGCCCGGATCCGTACTATATTTTACCAATTATCGCAGCATTAACAACCTTTGCATCATCAAAAATTTCAATGATGGGACAAACACAGCAAAATAAATCAATGGCAATGATTATTTACATTATGCCAGTAATGATTCTATTTATGGGTATCACTTTACCATCTGCACTTGCACTTTACTGGATTATCGGTAACATATTCACCGTATTCCAAACACTTTTAATTAATAATCCTTTTAAAAATAAACGCGAACAGGAGGCACTTGCTGCTGCTCAACTAGAAGAAGAACGTTTAAAGAAAAAAGCGGCGAACATGAAAGCTTCCAAAAAAGGAGGTAAGAAAAGAAAGTGAGAGATTTAACAGCACAAGGTTCAACGGTCGAAGAAGCCATTCAAAATGCCCTTACTAGTCTAGAAACGACACGTGATAAAGTGGAAGTAGAGATTCTTGATGAAGGTAAAAAAGGTATTTTCGGAATTGGCTCCAGATTAGCCATGGTAAAAGTAATTGAAAAAGAAGATGGAATTCAAGTAGCAATTGATTATCTTTTAGATGTTGCAACAAAAATGGGCGCTGAAATTACCATTGATGTAGAAGAAGCTGGTAAAGATGTGAAGTTACAAATTAAAGGAGAAAGCTTAGGTATGTTGATTGGGAAACACGGTCAAACACTTAATGCGCTTCAATATTTAACCCAATTAATTGCAAATAAAACTACTAGTCAATACAAAAATATTATTGTTAATGTTGGTGATTACCGAGAACGACGTCATGAAACTTTAGCACTTTTAGCTAATAAAATGGCAGATAAAGCTGTTAAAACGAAGCGTGCGGTTCATTTGGAGCCAATGCCTTCTTTTGAAAGAAAAATAATTCATGCTATTTTAAGTGAAAATGAACAAATTGAAACACATTCTGAAGGTCGAGATCCTTATCGTTATATTGTGATTAAACCCGTAAGAAAATAAAGTTTTAGACTGGGGTTTTCAGGAACCTCGGTCTTTTTTTAGGAGGAAATTTAGGTGGAAAAGTATAAAGATTCAGTAAATAAAATGTGGCAAGACTATCGAGCAAAAAATCGGGAAGTTTCAAATAAATTTGAGGCATGGGCATTTGGAGATTCAGCTGAAATGGCAAATGAACTTGGGGAACTTGTAATGGCGGGCACAAAAACAGGAACTAGCAGCTTGTTTTATTGGTATGACCAAGGTGGAGAAACAATGCCATCTGTTGGTTCTTATGTTGTTATTTTAGATGGCGAAGAAGAGGCGATGGGGATAATAAAACTAGTGGATGTAACAATTATGCCATTTAATGAAGTTTCTGAGAGATTTGCTTATTTAGAAGGTGAAGGGGACAGAACACTTGAATATTGGCGAAAAGTACATACTGATTTTTTCACAAATGAGTCGGTTGAACTTGGAATAGATTTTAACGAAGATGTTCTTGTTGTTTGTGAAGAGTTTGAGGTTGTTTATAAATAAAATGTTTCACGTGAAACATTTTACTTTAGCGATGGGATTTGATAAGCTCTTTTTATTAATTGGTCGGAGGTTATCCTATGGAAAATCGAAAGCAAATGGTAAAAACAGAACGACTTTTTTTAAGTGAAATGACTTTAGCAGATACGGAAATTTTATTTGGTTATTGGTCCGATGATTCAGTGACTAGATATATGAATATTGAGCCTTTCCAAAGTTTACAGCCAGTGGAAGAAATGATACGGATGCTTAGACAGTTAGAAATAGAAGGTAAAGCACTCCGTTGTTTATTATTTTACAAGCAACGGGAGAAATTATTGGTACTTGTGGTTTTAATTATATTGATCATGAGAACCAGCGTGCAGAAATTGCTTATGATTTGGGAATGCGTTTTTGGAAGCATGGTTATGCAACAGAAGCGGTACAATCCTTGATGAAATGGGGAATAGAATCATTTAATTTGCATCGAATGGAAGCAAAAGTGGACCCCCGAAATGAAGCATCCATTAGTTTGCTTGAAAAACTGGGTTTTCAAGAAGAAGGGCTACTTCAAGATTATGAGAAAATTGGGACTGAATACCAAGATGTAAAATTATTTTCTTGGTTAAATAAATAGCCTGAAAAAAGTAATCCTAGTTGAAAGGGATTGCTTTTTTAAAATGTGGCGAAATATTCACTAAAATATCAATAATTCAAGTAAGAAAACTATAAATTTGTCGTTATGTCCTTGTTTATGCCCCTTAATTATTGTTAAAATAAGAAGGTCAAAAGAAAAAATATCATATGAGGAGTCCTACTATGGAAAAAAATTATTATTTTGTGAATTCGGATTTAAGTTCTGATAAAACCAAACAAGAAAATATTGATGCTTGGTTAAAGACGCAACAAACAGATTTTTATCAAGCTCAAATTGCACAAGAACGAGATTATTGTTTTTGGTGTGATATGGTGGAAACAGCAAAACCAAATTCACGAACTAGCTATACATCAATGGCTTATACTTTAAATGATCCCAATATGTTAAATTCGGCAGCAAAATCTAATTTTATTTTAGCGGAAGATGAAGTGCTTTATATTCATACTTTATCTGTTGTTCGTGATGGGAAAGTAATTGATAAATTAAATGATATAAATGTGAAAGTGTTAGATTATGTACGCGATGAAAATCAAGCTAGTTTTAATGATGAAAAGAAAGTGACCGTTTTAATTCGCGATTTGCATTTAAATGATATTTTTATTATTGAAACATCAACCGAGCTGAAATATCAAGAAGATAGCATTCGTAATCAATTTTTCCGTTGGATTTATACGTATCCAAACTCGTACTGGGCGTATGGGAAATACCGTTTTGAGTTAAAAAATGAAACTGGGCAACAATTAGAGGTAAATTACAATTATTTCCGTGATGATGAAGGAAAAATTATAGAAAAAGAGCGAGAAATAGTTGAAAATCAAAAGTCATATGTTATTGAAAAAAATTCTTATATTGGAAAAGATCCAAATGAATTGGAACTTTTACCATTTATTGATTTTACGACACAAAAAACGTATCCAGAAATAACGAAAACTGTTAGTGATTTATATCAAAAATTCTATCAAGTGGATGTAACTGATTTTGCAGCTGATTTCATTGCTGAATTAGATGAATTACCTTCTTTACAACATAAAATCCGACATGCTATCGATTTTGTTCAAAAGGAAGTTTACTATTTATATAATGAAGCGGAAATGGATGGGCATGAACCTCAACCGGCAGAAGTTACTTACAATACGAAACAAGGTGATTGTAAGGCGAAAACCCTCTTATTAAAAGTATTATTAGATTATTTGGGAGTAGATTCAGAGTTTATTTTGGTTAGTTATGATAGAGATATCTTTTTACCTGTCTATGCGCCGTCCCCGTTCAATTTTAACCACGCGATTTTAAAAATTAATTATGAAAATCAAGTTTATTTTGTGGATGCGACAATCAATAATGACCAGGGATTTTTAGAAAACCGTCAGAAAAATAGCTTTATGTATTATTTAGAAATTAAAGAAGGTACGGAATTACAAAAACAAGAGCCATTTCAAGATCAAGTGCCATCTGTGGAAGAAATTGTTCGATGTGATGTCAAAGAAAACAAAGGGTATGTTACTTTTGAAAGAAAGTTACGCGGCAGAATGGCTAATGGCTCGCGTGAAATGTTTAAAAATGACTCAATTAAAGATATTATCAATCGTTATAATTTTGCCACATATAGCAATATGACTTTATACAAAAAATATGAAGAAAATGAGATTGATAAATATTTTAGCGATGAATCAATTAAAATAGTGGAAGATAATAAAGAATTAAATGAGCTTTCAATCATATATAAAGCGACTATTTCTGATCCTTATATTGTAGAAAATAAAAACCGTTTCTTACACTACTGGAATTGGGGTAATTTCATTGATGATGGAGCTGAAAAACATTTCCACAAAGATTTCCCGTACTGGGTGGATCGCAATGTTATTAAAATGGAGATTCATTTGACAACAGATAAGTCTATTGATCAGCAAGAATCATTTACGCGGCAAGAATGTGATATTAATTCTAAGTATCTGCAACATCGCGTTACGAAGAAAATCATGAAAAATGGTGCTTCTACTTATTTGGAGTATAAACCATATCATAACCTCACTATTTCAGGAGAAGTTTTGAAAGACTATGTGAAAGTGAATAAAGAGATTCTTAATAGCAATTGGGGTATTGGAATTGATATTATTGAGGATAGCATTTTTAAGAAAATTGGTAAGTTATTTAAATAAAAAAACCCGCATGATAATTGAATTTTTATCATGCGGGTTTTTTGCTGTTATAAAATGGTCCCGACTGGTCTCGAACCAGCGACCCCCACCATGTCAAGGTGATACTCTCCCAACTGAGCTACAGGACCACAAAGTAAATTCAGAAAATAACATTAGCTATTTATTTTCTGAATAGAGTCACGTTCTATCATTTCTGTTTTAATAATCGTTGTTTTTGGTACGTTTTTATCCTGATGAATAAGGCGGAATAGTAATGTAGTCGCTTTTTTTCCTAATTTATTTATGGGTATATCAATTGATGTAAGTGGCGGTGATAGAAATGATGACGCTACTTTATCATTATAACCGATAACAGAGAGATTTGTAGGAATTTGTAAGTCTCTGTCTGCAGCCATTTTGTAAATACTAAGCACTTTTAAATCATCTGTTGCAAAAACGGCGGTTGGTTTATCAGACCCTTCCATTAAGCGTAGTGCGGCGCTGTAACTGTCTTCAATACTATAACCACTATCAATAATCCAGTCATTACGAAGATCTAATTGATGATCAAAAAGACAACTGCGGAAACCAGCAAGGCGATCAATAGAAACATGATAGTTGAGCGGTGCATGAATACAAGCAATTTTTTTATGTCCTTGATTAATTAAATGTTTGGTTAGTGCATAGCTGTCACCAAAATTGTCGGTATCAACAGAGTAGATATTTTTATAACTCCCTTCTACTTTTCCAGTAACAACGATAGGAATGTTATAAGGATCTAATTGATGAAAAAAATCTTCGTCAGCGGGGGAACTAAGCATTATGATACCTTTAATCATTTTTTCTTGGATTTTAGAAAGGCATTTTTTAAGTTCATCTTCGCTATTTTTAGCTGTTTGAAGGATTAAATCAAAATTTTCCAACTCAGCTTGAGTGGAAATGGATTGAATTATTTCTGAAAAGAAAGGATTCCCAGTAGTTGTAGTAGTAGAGCGATTTGAAATAACCATAATAGCATCAAATCCAGAAGAAGTAAGGGCACGTGCCAATTTACTTGGTTGATAATTAAGTTCATCAATAGCTTCTAGTACTTTTCTTCGTGATTCTTTGGAAATGTTCGCTTGATTATTTAGTACTCTTGATACCGTTGATTTTGAAACTCCCGCGTGTTTTGCTATATCATAAATGGTTGCTGCCAAGGTCATCTTCCTTTCTCTATTTATCGTTCCGGTATCGGTTCCGGTCATTATTATCCCTGTTTATCTTACTCAATTTTTAAGAAAAAGTCCAACTAGAGGCTATAGTGCTTTCAAAACACTTCTATATCAACATATCAAAAAAACAATTTAAAATTGTGTTTGACAGAAAGCGCTTTCCATACTATAATTCTTTTTGTGGGAGCGCTCCCGGTTAGGAGGTATATAATGACAAATTTAAGAAAACGCCTTTCGCGATTATATCCGGAAGATGTGGTGGACAGTTTAGCAGTAAGAATCGAAGCGCGAGTAAATGAAACGAAAGAACAAAAGTTAACACGTAAAAACAAGTGGGATGAGAAAGATATTGTTTTAATTACATATGGAGACCAGTTTCAGGAAGAATCAAAAAAAACATTAACAAGTTTTAAGAAAATGTATGATGGTTATTTAAAATCTGTTTTTGAGTTAGTTCATTTTTTGCCATTTTACCCATACTCGTCGGATGATGGATTTTCAGTGATTGATTATAAGCAGGTAAATCCTAAACTTGGTGATTGGTCGGATATTCGTGAAATGGAAAAATCAGCGCGATTAATGTTTGATTTTGTTTGTAATCACATGTCAGCGAAAAGCGACTGGTTTAAGCGATATTTGGCAGATGATCCTGAATTTGCGAACTTTTTCGTGGAGATGGATCCAAAAACAGACCTTAGTTCGGTAACTCGGCCACGTGCCACGCCTGTACTTACTCCATTTAAGTTTGCATCTGGGGAAGAGAAGTACATTTGGACGACTTTTAGTGAAGATCAGATTGATTTAAATTTTGCAAATCCAGAAGTACTTTATAAGATGGTTGATGTGTTGTTGTTTTATTTGGAGCAGGGAGCAGAATATGTGCGGCTTGATGCAGTTGGTTTTATGTGGAAAGTGCCTGGAACTAGCTCGATTCATTTAGAAGAAACGCATGAAATTGTGAAATTATTTAGAGATTTGGTAGATATGGCGGCTCCCGGGACAATTATTATTACGGAAACCAATGTGCCACATGTAGATAATATTAGCTATTTTGGAAACGAAGAAAAAGAAGCGCACATGGTTTACCAATTTCCACTTCCGCCACTAGTATTACATGGGATTCATCATGGCAATGCAGAATTTTTAAGTAATTGGGCTAGAGAATTGGAATTGCCAGAGGGTAAGCGAACATTCTTTAATTTCCTTGCTTCTCATGATGGTATTGGTCTAAATCCAGTTCGCGGAATTATACCAGAAGCAGAAATTTTGGCATTAGTGAATGATCTTGAACAAGAAGGTGCATTAGTTTCATATAAACAGAATCCGGATGGTTCTAAAAGTCCTTATGAAATAAATGTGACATATATGGATGCGCTAAGTAAACAAACTGATAGTGATGCAACTAGATTACATCGTTTTGTAGTGGCACATGCAATATTAATGGCAATACCAGGTGTTCCAGCTGTTTATATTCAAAGTATTTTAGGTAGTAGAAATGATACTGCTGGAGCTTTAAAAACAGGTCAAAATCGTTCCATTAATAGAAAAAAATATGATTTAGCTGAAATTACAGCTGAATTAGAAGAGAATGGCTCTTTACGAAAAGAGACTTATGAAGCATTAACAAAACTGATTAATGTACGAAAAATGGAATCACTTTTCCATCCAGAAATTGAGATGGAAGTTATCGATTCTCCTGCAGAGTTGTTTGTTATCAAAAGATCGGCAGGAACAGAATCTCTTATATTGATTCATAATTTATCTGAGAAGGAAGTAGATTACTCACTAGACAGCGGCGTTTATACAAATATCTATACAAACTCCACTATAACTGGGAGCGATTCCATAAAACTTAGTGGCTACGAATTCTGCTGGCTAAAAACCAAAAATTACAGGGAGGAACAAAAATGAAGAAAAAGAGTCTTGGATTACTTGTTGTTGTGTTGGTTCTAAGTGCGATACTCGCTGCATGTGGAGGGAAAAGTTCTAGCGGTAGTAGTAGCGGTGAAGTAACGATTGAATTTATGCATTCATCTGTTGAAAAAGAACGTTTAGATGTTATTAAAAAATTAATTGCTGATTTTGAAAAAGAAAATCCAAAAATTAAAGTAAAACAAATTCCAGTAGAGGAAGATGCTTTTAATACAAAAGTAGTAACGCTTGCTCGTTCTGGTAAACTTCCAGCAGTAATGGAAGTAAGTCAAGATTTTGCTAAAGTAATGGATAAAGATGAACTAATTGATCAAGATGCAGTAAAAGATGTTATTAAATCCGTGGGAGAAGATAACTACTATGAAGGCGCAACTAACCTAGTTCGCTCTGAAGATGGTGACAGCTATATTGCAGTTCCTCTAAGTGGTTGGATTCAAGGTATTTGGTATAACAAAAAAGCACTTAGTGATGCTGGATTTGAAGAACCTAAAAGCTGGGCTGATGTTGAAAAAGTAGCAAAAAAATTCACAAACAAAGCAGATAAAAAATATGGCATTGCAATTCCAACTGCCGAAAGCACAATTAGTGAGCAAGCATTTTCACAGTTCGCCCTTTCTAACAAAGCAAACGTTTTAGATAAAAAAGGCGATATAACTATTGATACACCAGAAATGAAAGAAGCTTTGCAATACTATAAAGATCTATCAGCTTATACAATGCCCGGCTCTAATGACGTAACAGAAATTAAGGACGCGTTTATGAATGGAACGGTTCCAATGGCAATGTATTCTACGTATATTCTTCCGTCAGTCTATGAAGAAGGAGATCCATCTAATATTGGATTCGCCATTCCAGAAGAAAAAGAGAAAGCAGTTTATGGAACAGTTTCTGGCTTAACTATCTCAGCTGGTTTAGATGATGAACAGAAGAAAGCAACAAAGAAATTTATTGAATATCTATCAGAACCAAAAAATATGACAACTTGGGTACTTATGTCTCCAGGTGGCGCTCAACCAGTAAATAAAGAAGTAGTAGAACAAAAAGCTTACAAAGAAAATGAAGTAATTAAATCGTTTGGAGATCTTCCGAATGAAATTGCAGCTTCTTTCAATGACATCCAAGTTTTTGGGCTTGTTGACGGTAAAAACTTCACGAAAATGGGAGATATTACTAGTTCAGGAATTATTGCCCAAATGGTTAATAATGTAACTGTTGGCGGCGGGGATGTTTCAGATGATCTAAAAGCTGCGCAGAAAAAAGCCGAAGAAGGTAATTAATAAAATAGCGGGGAGAATATAGGTTTCTCCCCGTCTTTTTTGACAGTCTAGTACGTCGCTTTTTGATTTAAGGAGGCATTATGAAAACGAAAGTATATAAAAGATCAGACTTTAAGTTAGCAATGATTTTACTCGCACCAAGTTTTGTTTTACTGGCGGCACTGGTTTTATACCCGATGATTTCTAATATCCATATCAGTTTTTTAGATATGCCGCTTAACCCGAATATTAAATCAATCTTTATTGGTTTACAAAATTATATCGACATTTTAAAAGACCCAGAGTTTTATAAATCATTAGGATTGACAATAGCGTATACAGCGCTTGTAGTAGTCGGAAGCACTGGGATGGGACTGCTTGTGGCGATATTCTTTAACCGTGAATTTAGGTTTAGAAAGACAGCTCGATCGCTAATTATTTTATCTTATGTAACACCATCTATTTCCCTGATTTTTGCATGGAAATATATGTTTAACAATGGATATGGCGTGATTAATTTTATGACAGTGGACGTACTTCATCTATTTAAAGAAGCACCACTATGGTTTGATAATCCAGTTTCTAGTTTCTTTTTAGTAACATTTTTTGCGATATGGCGTTATTTTCCTTATGCATTTATTTCGTTTTTGGCAATTTTGCAAACGGTCGATAAGTCGCTTTATGAGGCGGCTGATATGGACGGAGCGAACATTTGGGATAAATTCAAAATCGTTACTTTGCCAGCAATTATGCCGGTTTTAGCAACAGTTATTACGCTTCGGGCGATTTGGATGTTCTATATGTTTACCGATGTATACTTACTCACGAATAAAGTAAATATCCTTGGAGTTTATTTATATAAAACAGCATTCGCATTCAATGATTTAGGAAAAGCAGCAGCGATTTCTGTGATATTATTTGTCATTATTTTTGTTGTGATTATTTTTGCAAGAAAGCGGGTGGATTTGAATGGCAGTAAGTAGTAAAAAGTCAAAAAGAACAAAGAAAATCGCCTTTTATGTGACGATGGTTGCATTTTTATGTATTACCTTGTTCCCATTTTTGATTATGTTAATGACTTCTTTTAAAAGCAGCAAAGAGGCCATTTCGACACATCCAACATTTTTTCCAAAGGATTTCACTTTCCAACACTATATAGATATTTTTAACCCGGATATTTTTCCGTTTGTAACCTATTTTAAAAACAGTTTAATCGTTTCGGTTTTTGCAGCCGGAATTGCGGTTGTTTTAGGGATTTTAGGCGCGTATGCCCTTTCAAAATTACGCTTTAAAGGGCGAATTACGATTAATGCAAGTTTTTATACAGTTTATATGTTTTCAGGGATTTTATTAATTGTTCCTTTATTTAAAATTATTTCAAGTTTAGGTTTATATGATACGGAAACAGCTTTAATTATCACGATGGTTGTACAAACACTTCCAACAGCAGTATTTATGTTGAAAAGTTATTTTGATACAATTCCAACTGATATTGAAGAAGCTGCAATGATGGACGGGCTGAACCGATTCCAGATAATTTTGCGGATTATTGTACCGCTAGCGATTTCAGGTATTGTATCAGTGTTTGTATATTGCTTTATGGTTGCTTGGAATGACTATCTGTTTGCTTCGATATTCTTATCAAGCTCAGAGAAATTCACATTACCAATTGGACTTAACACACTCTTTAGTACACCAGACTACATTTGGGGTAGAATGATGGCGGCATCGCTTGTTACGGCGCTACCAGTTGTTATTATGTACGCAATTTCAGAAAGATTTATTAAAGGAAACTTAACTGATGGCGGAGTTAAAGGATAAGAAAGGAAGTTTATATAAATGAAAAAATTAGTTGCAACTGCACCGCGCGTGGCAGAATTAGTAGAGTATTTTGACCGGGAAGTTTTAGAAGATGAAGTAAAAATTAAAGTGCAATTCGCTTCTCCAAAACATGGAACAGAAGTAGTGGATTTCCGTGGAATTAGTCCTTTTATTGATGAAGAGTTTTCACCAGAATGGAATCTATTTGTTCCACGTGAAACAAATAGCGCACGAGGTATTGTCTTTGGCGAGTTCCAGCTGGGGAATATGGTTGTTGGTGAAATTATAGAACTTGGTAGTAAAGTGACGGAATACGAGCTTGGAGATATTGTTTGTTCTTACGGGCCAATTATGGAAACGGTGATTGTAAAGGCAGTCGATAACTACAAACTACGTAAGTTGCCAGAAGGAGCGAATTGGAAAAATGCGGTTTGTTATGATCCGGCCCAATTTGCAATGAGCGGTGTACGTGATGCCCATGTTCGTGCGGGTGATTATGTTGTCGTTGTGGGGCTAGGAGCAATCGGGCAAATTGCGATTCAACTAGCAAAGAAAGCTGGAGCAAGTATTGTTATTGGCGTAGACCCACTTAGCCATCGCCGTGAAATTGCAGAGAAACACGGTGCAGACGCTACTTTTGATCCGATTAATACGGATGTTGGTTTAGAAGTGAAACGACTTACTGGTAAACTTGGTGCGGATTCTATTATCGAAACAAGTGGTAATTCTGCGGCACTTCAAGCAGCACTTCGCGGGATTGCTTATGGTGGGACGATTTCCTATGTCGCTTTTGCGAAACCTTTCCCAGATGGCTTTAATCTTGGTCGTGAAGCACATTTCAATAATGCAAAAATTGTCTTTTCACGTGCAGCAAGTGAACCTAACCCTGATTATCCGCGTTGGGACCGCAAGCGAATTGAAGAAACTTGTTGGGAACTGCTTATGAATGGTTACTTAGATTGTAGTGATTTAATTGATCCGGTAGTTCCATTTGCTGAATCAGCGGAAAGTTATATGAAATACGTGGATAGAGAACCCGATTTAAGTATTAAAATGGGTATTACTTTATAAGGAGTGGTGAAAATGAAATTAGGAACACAAAACCAAGCATTTTTCCCGGAAAATATTCAAGAAAAATTTGCTTATGTAAAAGAAATGGGCTTTGAAGGTTTTGAAATTGACGGTAAATTACTTGTTGAAAATTTGGAAGAAGTCAAAGCGGCAATTAAGAAAACCGGATTACCTGTTTCAACAGCGTGTGGCGGCTATGATGGTTGGATTGGTGACTTTATTGAAGAACGCCGATTGAATGGTTTGGAAGAAATTAAAACAATTCTTGAAGCTTTACAAGAGGTTGGCGGTCAAGGGATTGTTGTTCCAGCAGCGTGGGGGATGTTCACATATCGATTGCCACCAATGACTTCACCTCGATCTCAAGCAGGTGATTTTAAAGCAGTAAGTGAATCGCTTATGTACTTGGATAAAATTGCTTTAGAAACAGGGACAAAAGTTTATCTTGAACCACTTAATCGCTATCAAGATCATATGATTAATTTACTAAGTGATGCGCAGAAATATATTGATACAAACAAATTGAAGCATGTTGAAATCATTGCTGATTTTTATCATATGAATATTGAGGAAGACAGCATACCAGGAGCGCTTCGTACCTATAAAGATTCGATAGGTCACATTCATGTTGCGGATAATCATCGCTATCAACCAGGAAGCGGAAGCCTTGATTTTAAAACAAGTTTTGATCAATTGAAAAAGAATGGTTATAACGGATTTTTAACTTTTGAATGTCGAGTTCGTAGTGAGAATCCTGAGCAAGCTTATAAAGATGCATTAGCGCACTTAAAAAACTGTTTAATTTAAAATAGAAAATCCGCCCCAATTGAAGCGGGCGGATTTTTCTAAAAGGAGTTTCGAATATGAAAAAAAGAGTGGCAATTATCGGTGCAGGACAAGTCGCAGAGAAGGTTCATGCGGCATATTATAAAACAAGGGATGAGCTAGAACTAGTTGCTGTTTGCGACCCAAGTAAAGAACGTGCGGCAGAATTTCAAGTGAAAAATGGCTTTCAAAGTTATTATGCTACCGCAGAAGAAATGTTTGCTACCGAACAAGTAGATATTGTTAGTGTTTGTACGCCAAATCGGTTTCATTTTGATAATGTGATGTTGGCACTTGCGCATGGGGCGGCAGTTATGTGTGAAAAGCCACCCGCAATGAGTGCATCGGAAGCTAAAGCAATGTGGGATTTAGCAGAGCAGAAAAAAACTATTTTGGCCTATGATTTTCATCACCGTTTTTCAAGTGAAGCACGGTTTTTAAAGCAAAACGCGGCTCTTTTTGGAGAAATTTATTGTGTAAAAGCAACTGCGCTTAGACGTT
The DNA here is from genome assembly GCF_014322765.1 of Listeria immobilis. GTDB lineage: Bacteria > Bacillota > Bacilli > Lactobacillales > Listeriaceae > Listeria > Listeria immobilis. Next base: position 35,506 of record NZ_JAASTZ010000006.1, read on the forward strand.
CAGGGGTACCGGGATGGGGCACATTCACAAATAAAGAGATGCAAGGCGGCGGACCGTTGATTGATATGGGAATTCATATGCTCGATGCGGCGATGTTTGTACTTGGATTTCCAAAAGTAAAAAAAGTTACGGCAAAAAGTTTCCAAAAAATTGGCACGAAAAAAAGCCATGGCACATTTGGTTCATGGGATCCAACGAAGTATACAGTGGAAGATGCTTTATTTGGCTTTATTGAGCTGGAAAATGGTGGCTTAATTGAGTTAGATACTTCTTTTGCTTTACATATTAAGCCGGAGAGCATGCTGAATGTAGACTTTTTTGGCGACTTGGCGGGTGGTAGTTTTTATCCTGCTGAAATTTATACAGATAATGCAGGTGAGTTTCAGCTTTTGGAGCAACTAGGAGCACTTGAAGAGAATAAGCATGAAAATAGTATGAAGGCTTTTGTTGATAGCGTGCTCGGTTTGTCAGATGAACAACTTGCGGGTGCAGAACAAGGTTATAGAATTCAAAAAATTGTTGAAAGTTTATACGAATCGGCAGAAAAAGGTGAGAGTGTTTTTTTATGAAGAAAATAATCGAGAAGGAATTTGCAGTAGATTATCTAAATAAATATGGAAGCCAAATGACTATAGGGAATGGTTATTTGGGTATTCGCGGAGTATTGGAGGAAGACTATCCAGAGCAAGTTCGCGGGATGTATGTAGCAGGAATTTACAATCGACCAAGCGGATCAACAAGTTCTGAACTAGTGAACTTACCAGATATTATGCGGTTTCAGTTGACACTTGACGACGAGGTTTTCTCCATGCAAGCGGGAATAGTTCACCATTATGAACGTTATTTAGATATGAATACAGGAGAATTAGTCAGAAAGATCACATGGGAAAGTAGCTCACATAAAAAATATCAGATTAATTTTCGACGATTTGTTTCCAAAGTAGCGAAACACCTCATTGCAGCTAAAGTTGAAATTACCCCTTTAACGGATAATGCGGTAGTGAAAGTGCGAACTGGGATTGATGGGCAGCAAACAAATTTTGGCACACAACAGTTAGCAGAGTTGAGCATGCGGATTTTTGATGAAGAATTGATGGTTGGCGAATATGAGACGATAGAAAGTAAGCAACAAATTGTTGTGGCAACTAAAGTAAGTGCTAAAGGGATCTTCACTGCTAAAAACCGCCAGTTGATGACGGAAGTAAAACAACATGTGATGGCCAATGAAACATTTACTTTGGAAAAAATAAGTTCGGTTAATACAACACTTGGTAAATTGGATGAAGAAATTCCGAGTACCACTTATCATGAACTAAAAATGGCTTCAGATATAGCTTGGAACGATTTTTGGCAATCTGCTGGAGTTCAAGTGGACAGTGTAAATGTAGTGGATCAATTTGCGCTGGATTTTGCTACCTATCATTTAGAGATTATGACACCAAAAGATGACATTCGTTGTAGTGTCGGGGCGAAGGGGCTAACTGGAGAAGGTTATAAAGGTCATGTGTTCTGGGATACAGAAATATTTATTCTACCATTTTTCTTATATAATCAACCGAAAACTGCGAAACAATTGCTTCAATATCGTTATTTACATTTAAAAGAAGCAAAAGAAAAAGCAATTAAAAACGGCTACAAAGGGGCACTTTATCCATGGGAAAGCGCATTCTCTGGGGAAGAAGAAACGCCAGAATTTGCAGCAATTAATATTCGGACGGGAACACGCCAAAAGGTGGCTTCAGCAATTTCAGAGCATCATTTAGTAGCGGATATTGCCTTTGCAGTGTGTGAATATGAAGCAACAACAAAAGATGAGCAATTTATGCAAAATTATGGGGCCGAGATGCTCTTAGAAACAGCTGAATTTTGGATAAGTCGGGCTGTTAATCGTAATGGGCGCCTGGAAATACTCGATGTTATTGGACCTGATGAATACACAGAGCATATCGATAATAATACGTATACTAATTACATGGCGTACTATAATGTGAAAAAAGCTATGGACTGGAATAAAGCAAATAAAAACTTCCAAAAACGTGCGGAAGCGTTTTTAGCAAACTTGTATTTGCCAGTGGCGAGTGATACGGGGATAATTCCGCAAGATGATACATTTCTTCAAAAAGATTGGATAAATTTGGATAAATATAAGAAAAATCAAGGTACACAAGGAATTTTATTGGACTATTCTCGGCAAGAAGTGAATGAATTGCAAATCTTGAAGCAGGCTGATTTGGTCATGTTATTTTATCTTTTTCCAACAATTTTTAATATGGAAACAATGAAGAAAAACTTAGATTTTTATGAAAAGCGGACAATTCATGATTCTTCATTAAGTAAAGCAATCCATGCAATAGTAGCAAATCGGATAGGCGATAGACTACAGGCATATCAATTTTTCCAAGAGGCGTGTTTAATTGATCTTGGGCCAGAACCACATTCATCAGATGACGGACTCCACGCTGCCTCCCTTGGTGCTATTTGGCTGGCTGTGATTTTTGGATTTGCAGGTATTGATACAAGCGCTGAAATACTCCAAATTACGCCGAAATTACCAGATGCATGGAAATCGGTAGCCTTTGAATTTATCTGGAAAGGTGAAAAAATTAGTTTTAAAATTACATCAGAAACACTAGAACTTTCAAAAGCGACTAAAAGCGTGCTAGAATTAATTATCCTAGGGGAAAAGCAGCTATTAACGGATAAATTAATTATTAACTTTGAACAAAAGGACGTGTCTTTATGAAAATCGTTATCGCACCGGACTCTTTTAAAGAAAGTTTGACGGCGCAGGAGGTAGCAGAGTATATTAAAGAGGGCTTTCAAGAAGTTTATCCTGATGCAGATTATCATTTACTTCCAATTGGTGATGGTGGAGAAGGGACGTTAGCGATTTTAAGCGAGGCTTTCTTGGCAACAAAAATGAAAGTCAATGTTTCTGGTCCATTTGGAGATATTCTCCCGGCAGAAATTGCTTTTACTGATGGAAATAAAACCGCACTTATTGAAATGGCTGAAACTTGTGGTTTACATTTAGTTCCTTTAAGTCAAAGAAACCCGCTCCAAGTCAGTACTAGAGGAGTAGGTGAATTAATTCTCTATGCTATCCAAAAAGGCGCAACAGAGATTATTATTGGCATTGGTGGAAGCGCTTCAAATGATGGCGGAATTGGCATGGCAAGTGCGCTTGGCTATGAATTTCTGGATAAAGATGGGCAAAAGCTACAACCAATTGGCGCCAACCTAGCGAAAGTTGCAACAATCAACGCCAGAAACGTTCCAGCTGAGTTGCAAAACATCACCATTAATGTAGTTACTGATGTTGAAAACCCGTTATGTGGGGAAAAGGGAGCTACATTTGTTTTTGGTCCTCAAAAAGGTTTACCGAAATCTGATTTAGTAGAAGTGGATGCAGCAATGGCGCATTTTTATCAGCTGGCAAATCCAATGATGCTCACTATGCCTCGTGCTGGCGCTGGTGGCGGAATTGGCGCTGGTCTCATGACATTTTTACAAGCAAATTTACTCTCTGGAATCGATTTTGTTATTGAAGCTCTTCAAATGCAAGCGGTTTGTGAAGATGCTGATTTAGTTATCGTCGGGGAAGGAAAAATGGACGGGCAGACTGCGGAAGGAAAAGCACCAGTAGGCGTAGCAAAACAAGTGACATTAGGAACACCCGTTATTGCAATTTGTGGAAGCGTAGGGACAGGTTTAGATGCTGTTTATAAAGCTGGAATTACTGCTATTTTCCCATCTATTGCAGAACCAGCAACATTAGAAGAAATACTAAAAGAAACCCCTAATAATTTAAGAAGAACCGCGCGAAATGTGGCGGCAGTTTGGAAAGGAAGAGTTTAATGACAATAGCTTTAAAAGGAGTATTATTTGATTTAGATGGTGTTATCACAGATACTGCACATTATCATTACCTTGCTTGGAAAAAAACAGCAGAGAGTATTGGGATTGAATTTGATGAAGCATTTAATGAGAATTTAAAGGGAGTGAGTAGAATGGATTCGCTGCTACTCATTTTAAAGAAAGATAACCGTGAAAATGACTTTACAAAAGAAGAGCTCGAAACACTTGCTGCTGATAAAAATGAATTCTATGTTAGTTTACTTCAAGAAATTTCACCTGCAGATGTGCTACCAGGGATTAAAGAGTTGATTGCAGAACTAAAAATGCAAAACTTAAAATGTGCAATTGCTTCTGTATCTAAAAACGCACGTACAGTTTTAAGTGCATTAGGAATGGAACAAGATTTTGACTATATTGTTGATGCAGCAAAGATCACTAAATCAAAACCAAATCCTGAAATCTTTATTGAAGCAACTCGTGGGTTAGGACTTACTCCATCAGAAGTTGTTGGGATTGAAGATGCTCAAGCAGGCATTGAAGCAATAAATGCAGCAAATATTGTTAGTGTAGGTGTTGGTTCAGGTCTTCGTAATGCAGATATGACTGTAAAACACACTGGTTTGCTTGATTTACGTATTTTAGAAATATTACATAGTAAATAAAATGTTTCACGTGAAACATTTTAAATATGTCAAAAAATGAACAAAAAGCAAGATATATAGTTATTCTAGAACCCTTTACTTGACCACAATACAACTTTGGAATATTCTGAATGTGAGGTGGATATGAATGGCGATTATTTTTGCAAAAGAAGAGAATTTGGAAGAGATTGTTAGTAGCCATCCTAAAATATTGCTTAATTTTTGGGCAGAATGGTGTGCTCCTTGCCGTTGTTTTTGGCCTACACTTGAGCAGTTTTCTGAGGTGGAAGAAGGTAACATTCAAGTTGTAAAGATTAATGTAGATAGAGAACGAGCGTTAGCACAACAATTTGATGTAAAAGGAATACCTAATTCACTCGTTCTAGTGGATGGAGAAATCAAAGGTGCTATTGCTGGCATTGTTAGCTGTGAAGAGCTAAGAAGTAGATTTCGAAGTCTAGCAAAATAAAAATTCCGCGATACCAGTTAATGGTCGCGGAATTTTTTTGTTTCACGTGAAACATTTATTATTTGAAAACGCGGAAACGTTCTGCATCATCAATAAATTCTTTTTCCCCAGCTTCTTGAACGATATTACCAAACGGCATTTGAGCGCGTAAGTTCCAGCTTGCAGGAATATCCCATTCAGCTTTAACAGCATCGTCAATTAGAGGGTTATAATGTTGAAGAGAAGCACCAATACCAGCATTTGCAAGAGCAACCCATACAGAGTGTTGTGCAATACCTGTAGATTGTTCAGCCCAAACTGGGAAGTTATCTGCATATAAAGCAAAGTTTTCTTGTAAACCTTCAATAACAGCATTATCTTCAAAGAAAAGAACTGTTCCATATCCAGCGCGGAAAGAACCAACTTTTTCAGCAGTTGATGCAAAGTTTTCGGCAGGAACGATAGCGCGCAAAGTATCTTCTACAATGTTCCAAAGTTTATTGTGGTTTTCTCCTAAAAGAATAACCGCACGTGAACTTTGAGAATTGAAAGAAGAAGGGCTATATTTTACAGCATCTTTAACGATTTCTTCAATTTTGGAATCTTCTAATGAAACGTTTTTGTCTAGTGCATAAATGGAACGACGAACTTTAATGGAATCTAAAAATGTATTAGTCATAAAAATAAAACTCCTTTGTTAATGTTATTTACTTACATAAGTATAGCAACTATTTATTAATTTGCAAGTGTTTTTGTCGGAAATATTTTATGTAAGCGCTAAACCAGTTGCGACGCTTATTAAAAAACTTTTGAGTAAAATAATTGCTTTTTAGAACGTTTGTTCGTATAATAAATGTAAGAGGTGATTATTATGGTTACAGCCATTCGTAAAGAACAATTACCAATACAAAAGAATGCCGCATTTTTAACAAGTCGGCCAGAAGTAGATTATTTAGAACGAGAAAGTTTCTTTATCACATTAAATGATGCGAAAAAAAGAGCATGGCTTGTCCGACTAACCTATTTTCATGAAGCAGATGTTTCTTCTTTAAAGCTTGCATCTTTTGAATATCCTGCTGCATTTTTAGGTTTAGGAGAAATAGAAAAACTCGATTTGGTGCCAATAGAAATAGATATGTTAACAGAAGAAGTTATTTTAGAGGATGTAGTTGGGCGAGAGCATATTATTGAGTTTAGAGACATTCTTGCTGTGGAGCTATTATAGAAGGACAGTCATAAAAAAATGGTTGTTCTTCTTGCAATGTTGTAGATAATTATGTATAATAGTTGTTATGACAATTATTGTTATGACAATAGAAAAGAGGATAGAGATGCGCGGATACTATGACGAGGTTTCTTTTAGTGTAAATACTACGGCAAAGAAAATGCATTTATTTTTGATGAGAGCAATTGCAAGCTATGATGTAACACCAGAACAATGGTCTGTTTTGGAAGGAATTGAAGCTAATGAGCCAATTTCGCAAAAAGAGATAGCACTTTGGACGAAGAAAGATACACCAACCGTGAATCGGATTGTAGATGTACTCCTTAGGAAGGAACTTATTGTCCGAGAGGTAAGTACAGAAGACAGACGAATCTCGCTTTTGTCATTAACAGAAAAAGGGCGAATAGAAACGAATGAGCTGCGAGACATTGTGGAAGCTAGTTGTGAAAAAATATTTGCAGGCATTCCACAGAAAGATGTGGAGCAACTAACAGCTATTTTGAAAAGCGTTTCTGCTAATTTAGAGTAAAGAAGGAATATAATTTGGAAAACAAGACAAAACTTTGGACGAAGGACTATATATTTTTATTAATTGGAAGTGTAATGCTTTATATTGGGTTTATGGTTTTTATGCCCACATTACCTGCACGAATAATTGAACTTGGTGGAACTCAAATGGAAGCAAGCCTTGCAGTAGGGCTTTTTTCAGTTGTTGCATTGTTTATGCGTGCGATTGCAGGAAGTTGGAACGATAAATTTGGACCGAAAAAATTAATTATTATCGGATTTTTGATATTAATACTAACTACAGTGAATTTTTACTGGTCGACAGCGGTTGCCGCATTGCTAATATTGCGACTTTTCCATGGGGCTGGTTGGGGGATTGGAACAACGTCGATTGCGACTGGTGTTTCAAAGTTAGTACCACCTAGCAGAACAGGGGAAGGTATTGGTTTTTATGGGCTTACGACGGCACTTGGTATGTCGCTCGCACCGATTATTGCTATTTTAATTATGAATTACTTTTCTTTTAATGTACTTGTGACTTTTTCGCTTGTGTTGATGGTAATTATTTTGTTATTAATGATGCAATTAAAACTTCCAAAATCCGAAAATGTGGTTCATCAAAAAATGAAACTATTTGAAAAAACGGCTTTGCTACCTGCTGGACTTTGTTTACTTATGGCGATTCCGCTTGGTGGTATTCAAACATTTATGATGGTTTATGGTACAGAAATTGGTATTACTACAACTTGGGTTTATTTTATTGGACAAGCAATTATGGTACTTGTCAGCCGTATGTTTGCAGGAAGTCTATATGATACAAAGGGACACCGTTTTGTTATTATTCCGGGAGCGATTTCAATGATTGTGGGGATCTTAGTTCTTTCCTTTGCAACCGGAGCAATTAGTTTATTTATTGCTTCACTATTTTTTGGTTTAGGGTATGGGATGGCGCAACCGGCACTTCAAGCACTTGCTGTTGACCGAGCTGCACCACATAACAAAGGAACGGCAAATGGAACTTTTCTTTCAGGTATGGATATTGGCATGGCTGTCGGGAGTTTTGGTCTTAGTATTGTAGCTACTTATTATACCTATGCGATTATGTATCGAACTGCAATTATTGCGCTAGTAGTATTTTTTATAGTGTATTGGTTTACTTTAGGGAAAAAAGCACATAATAGCTAACATCTTTTGTGAACTGTTTTTCAAAAAAAGAAAGAGTGAGAATGGCTTTAAACAGCTGTTACTCACTCTTTTTTTATGTCAGAATCTTTAAACATCACATTTATTTAGAGTTTTAGTATAAATTTTCTGAAAAACAGTACTATTTCTGCTATAATATACAAAAGTACAAAAGGCAGTGTTTTCTTTTAAGTGCTGAAAAATCCGAATATTGTGTGGAATATCACAGATTCGCTTTTTTATTTCTTAAGAATAGAACTTCGAAAAAGCAACAAGTTTAACGAGGAAGGCTCATATCTGACTGGTAAAAATAGAATAATATCTATTGCTGGTGAAAATTTTTTGTAAGTATTGGGGAAATTTGATGGACAGGAGAGATGTTGAGTGGAACGTGTTTATAATTTTTCGGCAGGACCGGCTGTATTACCAGTATCGGTACTTGAAAAGGTTCAAAGAGAATTGCTCTCTTATAATGGGTCAGGAATGTCCGTTATGGAGCTGAGTCACAGATCAGAATTGTTTCAAAACATCATGGACGATGCGGAGCGCTTGATTCGAGAATTGATGGAGATTCCCGAGAATTACAAAGTGCTATTTTTGCAAGGTGGTGCAAGTTTACAATTTAATATGGTACCAATGAATCTAGCAAATGGGAAAAAAGCAGCTTATGTAAACTCTGGATCTTGGGCAAAAAAGGCCATTTCAGAAGCTAAAAAAATTCAAGGTGTTGAGGTGGAGGTGATTGCCTCTTCAGAAGATCGTAATTTTAGCTATATTCCTGAAATACCTGCTGTTTCTAGTGATGCAGCCTACTTACATGTAACTACAAACAACACCATTGAAGGAACAGCGATGTTTGATGTACCAGAATCAGCTGTACCAATTGTTGCCGACATGTCTTCAAACATTTTATCAAGTGTATATGATGTGAAAAAATTCGGTCTTATTTATGCAGGCGCTCAAAAAAATATTGGACCTGCTGGACTGACGCTAGTTATTGTTCGTGAAGATTTAATTGGACAAGTGGAAGGACTACCTTCAATGCTTGATTTAAAAGTGCAAGCGGACAATGAATCGATGTATAACACACCACCAACATTTGCTATATATGTGGCAAAACTTGTATTTGAATGGATAAAAGAGCAGGGTGGAGTTGCTGGAATAGAAGCATTGAATCGTAAAAAAGCAGCTTTATTATATGATTATATTGATGGATCAGATTTCTTTTCTTCACCAGTTGACCCTGTTGCTAGATCGCTTACGAATATTCCGTTTGTAACAGGCTCGGTAGATTTTGATAAAGCCTTTGTTAAAGAAGCAGAAGCAAATGGTTTTGTTAATTTAAAAGGTCATCGCTCAGTTGGCGGAATGCGTGCTAGCCTTTATAACGCATTTCCAATTGAAGGAGTTGAAGCACTAATTACCTTTATGGAAAAATTTGCGAATGCGCGAAAAGGGGGAGAAGTACGTGTTTAATATCCAAACGTTTAATGCGATTGCTAAAGAAGGATTAAAAACTTTCGATCTTGAAAAGTATGTGATTGATGCGAATCAAGCGGCAGACGGGATTTTACTACGTAGTTATAACCTACACGATTTTGACTTTCCAGATTCAGTGAAAGCAGTAGCAAGAGCGGGGGCTGGAGTAAATAACATTCCAGTAGAAAGTTGTTCGGAAAGAGGAGTTGTGGTATTTAATACACCTGGTGCAAATGCGAATGCAGTAAAAGAATTAGTGCTCGCTAGCTTGTTTGTTTCTGCAAGACCGATTTTGGAAGGTACTGAGTGGGTGAAAGAATTGCCTGCTGCAGACGATGTGGAGCAAAAAGTAGAAGCTGGCAAAAAAGCTTTTGCAGGAACAGAACTTGCGGGAAAAAAACTTGGAATTATCGGGTTAGGAGCAATTGGCGCATTGGTTGCGAATGACGCTTTAGCACTAGGAATGGATGTTGTAGGTTATGATCCTTTCGTTTCGGTGGATACAGCATGGAGAATATCTAAGGAAGTAGAACGAGCGATGACGATAGAAGAAGTACTTGCGACGTGTGATTATTTAACTGTTCATGTACCTTTAACTGATAAAACTCGTGGCATGTTTAATGCAGACACATTACAACTAGTGAAAGATAATGCAGTTTTATTAAATTTTTCTCGTGGTGAGTTAGTTGATACAACAGCAATCAAAGACGCTTTGAATATTGGACTTTTACGTTTATATATTACTGATTTTGCAACAAAAGAGCTGTTAGGGCATAAGAAAGTGCATGTTTTTCCTCACTTAGGCGCATCTACAGAAGAAGCAGAAACAAACTGTGCTAAAATGGCTGCGAAAGAGTTGCAAGCTTATCTAGAGACGGGAAGTATCAAGAACTCTGTCAATTATCCTAATGTGGAGATGCCATATAACGGGCATCCTCGAATTGGTATTTGTCACCAAAATATTCCTAATATGGTTGGGCAAATTACAACCGAATTAGGGAAATACTCCTTAAATATTTTGGATATGACTAATCGCAGCAAAAATGAATATGCTTATACATTAATTGATATTGATAAAGAAACACCAGCTAATTTAGAACAATTAAAAAACGATTTATTAGCAGTTCAAGGTGTTTTGCGTGTTCGTGTAATCGAACCTCTAGGCGTGACAGTCTAAAATTATTACCCGGGAAATAATAAGAGTATGAAACTTCATGGTGACGACCAGATGATTCATACTCTTTTACTAAAAAGGAGGATAATTATGGTAAAGATAAGACCATTTAAAGCAATTCGTCCGATTAAAAATTTGGCAGAAAAAGTGGCTTCACTACCTTATGATGTGCTAAATTCAGACGAAGCGCGTGAACTGGGAAATAACAACCAATATTCATTTTTACATATTGATAAGGCGGAAATTGATTTAAGTAAGGATATTTCCCCTTATGATCCAGCTGTTTATCAAAAAGCAGCTGATAATCTGGAACAATTTGAGCTGGACGGCTGGCTTGGAAGAGAAGCAAATCCAGCATTTTATATTTATCAATTAACAATGAACGGGCGACCGCAAACGGGACTTGTTGTTTGTACTTCGATTGATGATTATACAGAAGGAAAAATTAAAAAACATGAATTAACCCGTGAAGAAAAGGAGCTGGATCGAATTCGTCATGTTGATACATGTGATGCGAATACAAGTCCAATTTTCTTAACCTATCGTGGAAAAGAAGCGATTAATACGCTCATTAACTCTTGGGTGAAAGAAAATGAGCCTGAATACGATTTTAAGAGTTTTCATGGCGTGGAACATAAAGTTTGGGCTATTACAGATGCCTACATTCTAGAAGACCTATCAGCGGCGTTTTCAGAAGTACCAGCATTTTATATTGCTGATGGACATCACCGGACAGAATCAGCCGTAAAAGTCGGTTTAAAGCGCCGTGCGGAGTTTCCTGATGCTGGCCCGGAAGCAGAATTTAATTTCTTCTTATCTGTTGTTTTTCCAGAAGAGCAGTTGGAAATTTTAGATTATAATCGGGTTGTAAATGTGCCAGTAGAAGCAGATTTTCTAGATAAAGTGAAAGCGAGTTTTAATGTAGAAGAAATGGGCAAAGCGACTTTTAAACCAGAGAGTCCAAAACAAATTGGTATGTATCTAGATGGGGATTGGTATAAATTAGTTGCCAAAAGCGATGTGATTCCAAGCGATGTGATTGGAAAACTAGATGTTTCTATCTTGCAGGAACAAATTTTAACACCTATTTTTGGAATTGAAGATATTCGCCGTGATAATCGAATTGATTTTGTTGGTGGAATTCGTGGGCTTGGTGAACTAGAACGTCTAGTGAATAAGGGAAGCCATTCTGTTGCGTTTGCGATGTACCCGCCGACAATGGATGATTTACTTAGTGTCGCTGATGCATCAGAAATTATGCCTCCAAAATCAACCTGGTTTGAGCCGAAATTACTAAGTGGATTGTTTGTGCATGACCTAGAAAGTAAATAAGAATTAGGAACTTCTCTAAATAAACAGGGAAGTTCCTTTTTATATAGAAAATAGTGTTTGGTTATAGTGCAAAAGGGAAAAAGTAACTACTGACAATTGTAACAAATGCAAATGTTAATTTGGGGGGATTAATTTGAAAAAAACGTTGTACTTATTGTTTGTTGGCTTATTAATAGCACAAGTATTTTTCCCGTATCTTGCAAAAGCAGATGATTCTGCGGGGGGAACAGCTAGTGTAAAGCTTACTAAGGTAGAGAAAAAAGAGGAACAAGTAACAAAGGACAATCAATTTCGGTTTAAAGTGACAGCACAAGTCAAAAATGAAACATTAGAACCGCAAAAAACAAGTATTACTGTATCTAATAATGTTTCTCTACAGCTTGAAAATGAAGGAGAGATTTTAGACGAACAAAATAAGGAAGTTGGGAAATATAAGATTAATGGGAATGAGATCCAATTCGATGTTCCGGCAGGGCAGGATGGTACGATTAGCCTTGAAATCGCAACAACTTACTTAGAACAATCGAGCAAACTTGAAAAAGATAAGGTGGAATTTTCAACAGAGACAAATCAGTTAACTAGTGAAGTGACACTTTATCAAGAACCACAAGAACCACAAGAACCAAAAGAAACAGAGCCTCCTAAAGCTGACACTCCAACAGAATCAACTCCAACAGAATCAACAGAGGCAAACGGAGATAAACCAGTAGCTGATCAAAAAGAAGTCCAAAAAGCACCAGAAGAAAGAGCGGTCGCTGCAGATGAACCACAAGATGTAAAAGATATTTTTGCAAGCTTGGGATATTCAGAGGAAGACTCTACGATTTTAACTGGAATGGAATTAACTTATTTTGATGCAGACGGTAATCCGGTTGAGAATCCTACAGTGGACGATTATGTGCATTTCAAATTCACTTGGGCGATACCAAATGATGTTGGTGCAGAAATTCAAGCAGGTGATTATTATACTTTTAAATTGCCTGATACAGTGAAAGTTTCTCAAAATCAAACTATTCCACTTGATCCGTATGCAAATGTGGAAGTTAGTACAGACGGAACTGTAAAATTCATTTTTACAGATGAGGTTCAAACGCATTCCAATGTCCATGGGACGCTAGAATTTGATACACAACTTAATGCAGAGGACATTGACGGTCCAGGAGAAATTACTATTAAAATACCATTTGAAGATAATATTCCACCGGTAGATATTAATGTCAAGCCTGCTGTGGATAGTACTATCGAAAAAAGTGGGCATTTTGATAAAGAATTTAACCCGGATTATATTTATTGGCAAGTGGATATTAACAAATCATTAGATACGATTGACAATGCAGTCGTAAATGAGACTTTTCCACCTGGGACGACTTATCAATCAGTGGAAGTTTATAAGGTGAAGGTAGATTTATACGGCGAAGTGTATCCCGGAAGTGAGGAATTAGTGACTTCTGGCTATACGGTTGACGCAGCAGGGAACGTCACTTTTACAACACCTATTAGTGATGCTTATCGTTTAAAATATACGACTAAAATCGATGAAGATGCTAAACCAGAAGCAGGTGGAAGTAAAACTTTTGAAAATACAGCCGTTCTTAATGCCGATGGGACAGAGCTACCGGCAAAAGCTTCGGTAGTGGCTTCTTATGGGACACTTTTAAATAAACAATCTAGTAATTATGATCCGACTACTCAAACCTCAGAATGGACTATCAAATACAACTACGGAGAGAAATCGATTGCTGAGGAAGATGCAACACTTCATGATGTATTTGGAGATAGTAGCATGCAATTAGTTGATGGTTCAGTGCAAATGAATATTATTACTTTTGATGAGGATGGATCAGAAGTTCAAGGTAGGAAATTAATTGAGGGTGTAGATTATAAGATAGAGATGACAGAAAATGGCTTTGATATTGTCTTTTTACACGATATTGATTATGCAGTTAAGATAACATATAAGACTACTATTACGGGTACGGTTGATGACAATGTCACAATTAATAATACGGTCACAACTGATACAGGAGATAGTAGTAATTCTTCAGGAGGTATTGTTCAGCAAAATGTAGTTAAGACGGTCGGAGCAGCGGATTATGACGCTAAAGAAGTTTCTTGGCAAATTGACATTAATAAAAATCATTATATGATGACAAATTGGCAACTAACTGATCAACTGAGTCCGGGGCTAACTTTATTACCAGAAACTTTTGTTATGAAAGATATGGTAACTGGAGCAACCTTAGTGAAAGAACAGGATTATTCTTTAGTCTATGATGAAGCAAGTCGTCAATTTACAGTTCGATTTTTAAATACGTATGCAGCAGGGACAGACCATGACTTCCGTATCACTTATAAAACTACTTTTGATACAAGGGTAGATGGAGTAGATGATCCAGACCGAATTTTTCCAAACAATGCTTCTACTACATGGACAGATGAAAATGGAGATTCACATTCAAGCAGTGACGGAGCTACGTTCGATCCGAATGATGCGGCGAAATATAACGGATTTAAAAATGGTAGCTATAATGCAACTACTTCCAGAATCACATGGTCTATCGGTGTAAACTACGATTCAAAAGAACTAGAAGATGCAACATTAGTTGATCCAATACAAGGAAATCAACAATATGTTCCAAATTCCGTTAAGATTTACCATTATACTGTTAATCCAGATGGTAGCATTGAAAAAGGCGATGAAGTGAGCAATTATGGTGATTTCACGATAATTGAACCTTCTGAGGCTAACAATCAAACATTGACAGTTCGTTTTCCAGATGATCAATCAGCTGCTTATATTGTAGAATTTAAAACTACATTAAATGGTCAAGTTATCGAACCGACATATGATAATGATGCCACGTTTACAAATGGAGATACCCAACCGCATCATTTGACGGCCGAGGTATCTATTGATAATGGTGGCGATTTTGTTAACAAAAGTGGTTACCAGGATGAAGACGGCTTTGCCAATTGGTCCATCACCGTCAATCCTAGTGGTTCTACTTTAAATGACGTGGTTGTAACGGACCATCCTTCTTCCAATCAAGCAATAGATGAGAGCTCGATTGTCGTTTACCGGACAATAGTAAAACCAGATGGCAGTATAGTGAAAAACCCTTATTTGCCGCTCAAAGAAGGAACGGATTACTCAGTTTCTTTAACAACTAATGCTACAACAGGAGAGCAAGAATTAAAAATTGAATTTCTTCATCAAATCAAAGCTCCTTACATTATTGAGTATCGTTCATTTGTTTTTGTAAATAGTGAGCCTAATCAGAAATTGACAAATGATGTAACGGTATCTGGGAATAATGAAGTAGCGGTAAACGATGGGGACAATACAACGGTAGATGTGGTTGTCCTAAATGGCTCAGGTACTGCTGTTGGAGAAACAGGTGGTATTGTTTTCCAAAAAGTAAATGGCGATAATGAACCTCTTACAGGCGCCGAATTTAGGCTTTGGAATAAAGATAAGACGATTGTTCTCAGAGAAGCTACCGTTGATGCAAATGGAGAACTTTCTTTCGGAAACTTGCCTTATGGAGATTATATACTCCAAGAAACAAAGGCGCCAACTGGGTATACGATAAGTGATGAGTTGGCAGCTGGGAAACAAGTTACTATAAGTGAAGAAACTACTAATGCAACAGAACCAATCCCAGTTGTAAACAATCCCAATAAGGTTACGCTTAAAAAAGCAAACGAGTCAGGAGATCCTTTATCTGGTGCTGAATTCCAATTGGAACAAAATATTGGTGGTTCGTGGAATAAAATAAGAACGGACGAAACTTTTGCAACAGATTTAAATGGTGAAATCGAAATTGATGGTCTTTTACCGGGCGATTATCGATTAACGGAAGTCTTTGCTCCAGCTGGCTATATATTGAACACCGAGCCAATTCCATTTACAGTTTCTGAAGCAGAGGATGGCCAAATTCCAGATATTGTATTGGGACCATTTATTAACTACACTGGAAGCATTGAGGCTGTAAAACAGAGTGAATCTGGTGAAAAATTAGCGGGCGCTGTGTTTGAAGTAAGGGATGCAGACCAAAATGTGGTTAAACGTGTTATTTCAGGCAGAGAAGGACATATAGCTGTGAATAATTTGGCTCCGGGGACGTATAGTTTAGTAGAAATACGCGCACCTCGAGGATATATATTGAATACGAAGCCGGTTGAATTCACTATAGCTGATACAAATGAAGGCGATCCAGGAACGATTCAATTAGATTCACTTATTAATTATAAAGGCAGTGTAGAGCTCATTAAGAACAGTGATTCCGGCGCTACTCTTTCCGGTGTGTATTTTGACCTCTATACCGAAGATGGTACGCTAGTGAAACAAAATCTAACAACAAATAAAGCGGGAGAAATCCAAGTTGATAATTTGGCTCCAGGAAAATACTACTTTGTTGAAACAAAAGCAAAAGATGGTTATCAATTAAATTCGGCTAAGATTGAATTTGAAGTAACAACGGAATTTGCTGGAAAACCAACCCGCATTACAGTAACAGCTATAAATTATGAAAAAGATCACCCTAACACTCCGGGGACGGATGGAAAGAACGGAACAGATGGGACAAATGGGGGAAATGGGACAAACAACACAAATAATTCTAAGGTAAAAGAACAACCAAATGTGCGAATGGAACAATCGAACTTGCCAGAAACAGGCGATACAGATAATGCAATATGGTGGGCAAGCTTAGGCTTAATACTAATTGGTTTTGCAAGTGTGACGCTTATCCGTCAAGCAAGAAGACATCGTTAAGAAGCCAATAAGTCTTAAAATTAGAAAACGGAAATGAAAATCATCTACATGGATTTTCATTTCCGTTTTTTTGTTTAAAAAAACTTATTTTGCCATTTTTTAGTAATATATTTTTCCCCTTTATATGGATAATAAAAAAGACTTATACATAAAAATGTACATTAACATTCTAATCATCCAATTAATTTTGCACAGGGAGTTAGTCTAAAATTTGTCATACATATTACGAAAAAGTGTGTAATTATCACACGATGAAGGTTGGCAAAACAAGTATCCTTAAGTTAAGTAAACGAGGGAAAAGGAGCTAAAATGAATGAGCAAAAAAACAAAGGTAAAAAAAAGCATTCGACTTACATCCATGGCAGTTCTTGTAACGGGCCTAGTAGTATCTCCAGTGAATATAAATACATCTATAGAAAAAGTAAATGCGGCAACAAATCTGACAGTAAGTAATGTTCAAGCGGATTCTCCGGTTATCTCTTTAGAAAATGGGGATTTTGAAACCCCTCTCGTAATGTCTTCAAGCAACTATCAATTATTTGATGCTGGTATAGTACCTGGCTGGGAAACTACAGGTAGCGATAATTTGATTGAATTACAAAGTAATAACGCCTCAACTACAGCGCAGAGTGGAAATCAGTGGGCAGAATTAAATGCGAATCAAGTTGCAGCATTATATCAAGATATTCCTACCACTCCGGGAGTTAAAGTCCATTGGCAAGTTTATCATAAAGGTAGAAAAGGCACTGATGTAGCGCTAGTAGAATTTGGTGCGCCAGGGGGAACGCTTGTTCAGCAAGCAGAAATGTCGGATGGAACGGCAACTTGGGGGCTTTATAAGGGTACTTATACGATTCCAGAAGGGCAAACCACGACTCGCTTTCAATTCAGAGCGGTGAGTAGTACAGGTGGAGCAAGTGTTGGGAACCTCTTAGATAATGTCCAATTTGCGACAGGATCGATACTAACTGTGGACGGAACTTTTTCAGAATCCAGTATTCAAGCAAAGAACCAAGTGGATTATCAAATTCAAGCAGTGAACTCTGGTGGAATGCCTGCCGCAAACAACCATTTTTCTGTACAAATACCTAACGAATTGACTTATACTCCGGGAACACTTTCTTCTAGTGATACAACTATTACGGAAGAAAATTATGATGAAGCAACTCGGACATTGACATTTACAACGGATAGTATAAAAAAAGATGCATCTGTCCAGATTACCATTCCTTTAACCGGACAAATCGAGACAAGTTCGGCTACTCCAGATACAACCGTTACCTACAATGATGAAAATTTTGATGAGGAAATTACGACAGTAGAAGCAACAGACACTTCTGTAGAAATCACTAGTAATGAAGTACCAACTATTGCAGGAGATACGACAACCACACTTCAACCGGGAGACACCTTTGATCCAACTAGTTCCATGACCGCGACGGATAAAGAAGACGGTGATATTACTAGCAACATTCAAGTGATAGATAATCCTGTTGATACGTCGAAATCAGGTACTTACACAGTAACCTATGAAGTGACCGACAGTGATGGAAATAAAGCGACCTTCACTCGTACGGTAGTCGTGACGGAAGCTCCTATTATTACTGGCGATACGGAAACACGGTTAAATCCAAATGAAACGTTCGATGACCCAATGAGCACGATTCAAGCAACAGACAAAGAAGATGGCGATTTAACTGACCAAGTGAAAATTATTAGTAATAATGTAGATACTAGTACGCCGGGGAGCTATGAGGTTGTTTATGAAGTCACCGATAGCGACGGAAACAAAACGACCTTTACACGTAGCGTCATTGTAACCGAAGCACCAACGATTTCAGGTGATACACAAACGGATATTAATCCAAACAGCACCTTTGATCCAACGAGTACCATGACCGCAACAGACAAAGAAGACGGTGATATTACAGGAAATATTCAAGTGGTAGATAATCCGGTTGATACATCAAAACCGGGAAGCTATGAAGTGACGTATGAAGTAACCGACAGCGATGGCAATAAAGCTACCTTTACACGTACAATTATTGTCACCGAAGCTCCAACCATTACTGGTGAGAGCGAAACTATTTTAAATCCGAATGCTACGTTTGATCCAATGAGTACCATGGCAGCAACAGATAAAGAAGATGGTGACATCACTAAAGATATTCAAGTCATTAGCGACCCTATTGATACATCGAAACCAGGAAGCTACGAAGTGACCTATGAAGTAACTGACAGCGATGGGAATAAATCCACTTTCACCCGTACAGTTACTATAACAGAGCCACCTCAAATTTCCGGTGATAGCGAAACGTATCTAAGTCCCGGCACTACTTTTGACCCAATGAGTACCATGACGGCAACAGATAAAGAGGACGGCGATGTTACAAGCGAGATAAAAGTAACAAACAACCCGGTTGATACTTCAAAACCTGGCAACTACGAGGTAACGTATGAAGTAACCGACAGTGATGGGAATAAATCTACTTTCACCCGTACTGTTATTGTGACAGAGGCACCAATCATCACGGGAGATAGCGAAACACGATTAAATCCAAACACAGACTTCGACCCAATGAGTACCATCCAAGCAACGGATAAAGAAGATGGGGATGTCACCAGCGAAGTAAAAATAACAAACAACACGGTAGATACGTCGAAACCCGGTACCTACGAAGTGACGTATGAAGTAACTGACAGCGATGGTAATAAATCTACTTTTACCCGAACTGTAACCGTGACGGAAGCGCCAATCATCACAGGAGATAGTGAAACACAATTAAATCCAAATGCAAATTTCGACCCAATGAGTACGATTCAGGCAACGGATAAAGAAGATGGTGACATCACAAGCACAGTAAAAATAACAAACAATACTGTAGATACATCGAAACCCGGCAACTACGAAGTGACGTATGAAGTAACTGACAGCGATGGCAATAAAGCAACCTTCACCCGAACTGTAACCGTGACGGAAGCACCAACCATTACCGGAGATAGCGAAACCATCTTAAATCCTAGTGCGATATTCGACCCAATGAGCACAATTCAAGCAACGGATAAAGAAGATGGTGATATCACAAGCAATGTTAAGGTGATAGACAACCCAGTGGATACATTAACACCGGGAAGTTATGAAGTGACGTATGAAGTAACTGACAGCGATGGCAATAAAGCAACCTTTACCCGAACCGTTATCGTCACTGCAGCACCGATTATCACTGGTGAAAGTGAAACCATTTTAAATCTAAACGCGGACTTTGATCCAATGAGCACCATGAAAGCAACAGATAAAGAAGATGGCGATATTACACAAAATATCCAAGTAACCAATAACACGGTCGACACGTCGAAACCAGGAAGCTACCTAGTAACCTATGAAGTGACAGATAGCGATGGCAATATTTCAGACACCTTTATTCGTACCGTAACCGTGACGGAAGCGCCAACTATCACCGGAGACAGCGAAACCCGATTAAATCCAAACGCAGACTTCGACCCAATGAGTACGATTCAGGCAACGGATAAAGAAGACGGCGACATCACAAGCGCAGTAAAAATAACAAACAACACTGTAGATACATCGAAACCCGGCAACTACGAAGTGACGTATGAAGTGACCGACAGCGATGGCAATAAAGCAACGTTTACCCGTACCGTGACTGTAACCGAAGCGCCCGTGATTTCTGGAGATAACGAAACACATATCACATCAGAAGATTCCTTTGATCCAATGGAGGGCATTACCGCAACAGATGAAGAGAATGGGGACTTAACGAAACAAATAAAAATTCTTTCTAATAATGTGGATATTAATATTCCAGGGACCTATCAAATAGTATATGAAGTGACAGATAGCGATGGAAACACTACAACTTTTACCCGTACAGTTGTGGTAGATTCAATCAAACAACCTTCTGAACAACCAAAAGATACAACTAATCCGCCGTCAGATAGACTATCTGGAAAAAATGAAATCAAAGAAAATACAGCAGAAAAACAACTTGATGTGAAGCCAGAAGAAAAAGCTGCTCTTCCAAAAACAGGGGATCAATCAAATGCTTCAACTGGTCTAGCAGGACTCGGATTATTTGCAGTAGGATTACTTGCTTTCTTCCGTAGAAAAAAATAATTTTAATCAAAAAATACCTATAAGCCAACAAACTTATGGGTATTTTTTTGTTTAGTAGTTGTACCTCATCGTATTTTATTCGTAATTGAACAAGTGAATAGGACAAAATTTGGACAAATCATAGAAACATTTTAAAATAGCAAAGATAAAACTATTGTTATTCACATGTGGATAAGTTAAAATAGTAGGGATGAAATTTTATTATTGGTTTTTCTGTGGATATGTGTATAAAGTCTATGGATAACCTTCCAAATACTAACAATTTAATTGCTTTGGTCAAAGCGGAGCGTAAGTTGTTGATAATGCACAAAATCATGTGCCAAAATTTATTCAAAGTAGGATGAGGCTTATTTGAGCTGGAATTCTAATGAGAAAGGATGAGTAAAGAATGGAATTTGATACAATTGCTGCAATCTCAACACCGCCGGGAGAAGGGGCCATTGCTATTATTAGATTAAGCGGTCCAGAGGCGATTCAGATAGCGGATCGTATTTTTTATGCCAAAAATAGCTTAAGTGAAGCCGAGAGCCACACAATTCACTACGGTCATATAAAAGAAGATGGCGAAGTGATTGAGGAAGTAATGGTCACAGTAATGCGTGCCCCGCGAACCTTTACACGTGAGGATGTAGTTGAGATAAATGCACATGGCGGCATTGTCTCGGTTAATCGAGTGCTACAACTATTACTGCGAAATGGTGCTAATTTAGCAGAACCGGGTGAATTTACAAAACGCGCTTTCCTAAATGGAAGAATTGATTTATCTCAAGCAGAAGCAGTGATGGATTTAATTCGTGCTAAGACTGATCGTGCGATGGGTGTTGCAATTAGGCAAATGGATGGCAACTTATCAAGGCTAATTCGTAATTTGCGCCAAGAAATTTTAGATGCATTAGCGCAAGTCGAAGTAAATATTGACTATCCTGAGTACGATGACGTAGAGGAAATGACTCAGCGAATGTTATTAGAGAAAACAGAGCTAGTGCGCGCTTCCGTCGAGCAACTTTTGCAAACTGCTAGCCAGGGGAAAATTCTTCGCGAAGGTCTAGCAACAGCTATTATTGGTCGACCAAATGTTGGAAAATCGTCCTTGCTTAACCAGCTAATTCAAGAAGAAAAAGCGATTGTTACAGATATCGCTGGAACGACAAGAGATATTATAGAAGAATATGTCAATGTTCGTGGCGTTCCCTTACGATTAATTGATACAGCCGGAATCCGTGAAACAGAAGATATAGTCGAAAAAATTGGCGTAGAACGTTCAAGAAAAGCGCTGGCGGATGCTGATTTTATCCTTTTAGTATTAAACCAAAATGAAGAGCTAACAGTGGAAGATGAAGCATTATTTGAAGCGGCAGCAGGTCATAACTATGTTGTTGTTTTAAATAAAACCGATTTGGAAACAAAGCTTGATATAAATAAAGTGCGTGAACTTGCCGGGGAAAACCCGATTGTCTCAACTTCTCTAGTAAATGATGAAGGTTTAGAGGCTTTAGAAGAAGCAATTAAAACACTATTTTTTGCTGGTGATATAGATGCCGGTGATGCAACCTATGTATCAAACGTTCGACATATTGCGCTCCTTCATCAAGCACTAGAAGCGTTAAATGCTGTTACAACAGGGATTCAGCTTGGTATGCCAGTTGATATTGTCCAGATTGATATGACTCGTGCATGGGATTTACTAGGTGAAATTACCGGTGATTCTGTTCAGGATGAACTACTGGATCAGTTATTTAATCAATTTTGCCTTGGAAAATGATTTTTTAGGAGATGTTTTTATAAAATGCAAACCTATGATGCAGGAACTTTTGATGTTATCGTTGTTGGTGCAGGACATGCGGGTGTAGAAGCAGGTCTTGCCAGTGGCCGAATGGGAGCCAAAACGTTGATGTTAACAATAAATTTAGACATGGTCGCTTTTATGCCGTGTAATCCTTCTGTCGGAGGCCCAGCAAAAGGCGTCGTTGTGCGCGAAATTGATGCACTTGGCGGAGAAATGGGACGTAATACAGATAAAACTTACATTCAAATGCGGATGCTAAATACAGGTAAAGGACCTGCTGTTCGTGCGTTACGTGCTCAAGCAGATAAATGGGATTACCAGCATGAAATGAAACATACAATTGAAAAAGAAGAAAACATTACTTTGCGCCAAGGACTTGTTGACCGTTTAGTCATGGAAGATGGCGTTTGTAAAGGCGTTATTACAAATAGTGGTGCCATTTATTACGCGAAAACAGTCGTTATTACTACAGGAACCTTTTCACGTGGCGAGATTATTGTCGGCGAACTGCGCTATTCAAGTGGTCCAAATAACCAACAACCATCTGTCAAACTATCAGAGCATTTGGAAGAACTAGGTTTTGAATTACGTCGTTTTAAAACAGGTACGCCACCACGAGTAAAATCAAGTACAATTGATTACTCAAAAACGGAAGAACAACCAGGTGACGATCATCCGCGAGCATTTAGCTTTGATACGGTCGAAATGATGTTAGATCAATTACCATGTTGGTTAACCTATACAAACGAAACTACCCACGAAATAATCCAAGCGAATTTGCATCGTTCACCTATGTTTACAGCTACGAAAAAAGGAACTGGCGCAAGATATTGCCCATCAATTGAAGATAAAATTGTTCGTTTCAGTGATAAACCAAGACACCAAATCTTCCTTGAACCAGAAGGCAAAAATACAGAAGAAGTATATGTCCAAGGTCTTTCCACCAGTTTGCCGGAAGAAGTACAACGTGAAATGTTAAGAACTATTCCTGGTCTTGAAAATGTAGAAATGATGCGTGTTGGGTATGCAATCGAATATGATGCTGTTATGCCTGATCAATTATGGCCATCGCTTGAAACTAAATTAGTTGAAGGACTTTTTACAGCCGGACAAATTAATGGTACAAGTGGTTATGAAGAAGCAGCCGGACAAGGGCTAATGGCAGGAATCAATGCCGCACGCAAAGTCTTTGAAAAAGAACCTGTTATCCTCGGTCGCGATCAAGCTTATATTGGCGTTTTAATTGATGATTTAGTAACTAAAGGAACAGACGAACCTTATCGTTTGCTTACATCTCGTGCCGAATATCGCCTGCTACTACGTCACGATAATGCTGATTTACGTTTAACAGAAATTGGACATGAAATCGGTCTAATTAGCGACGAACGTTATGAACGCTTTTTAGCTAAACAAAGTGCCATTGAAGCAGAAAAAGAACGACTACAAAAAACACGTATTAAACCAACTGCTGAAGTACAAGCAATGCTAAAAGAAATCGGTTCAGGCGAGCTTAAAGATGGTATTTTAGCAGCCGATTTACTCCGTCGTCCCGAAATAACCTACGACAAAATCGCCCAAATTGTTTCACGTGAAACATTTGTGACTGATGAAATCGCCGAACAAGTAGAAATTCAAATAAAATACGAAGGCTATATCCAAAAATCCAAGCTTCAAGTAGAAAAAATGAAGCGCATGGAAGACAAAAAAATCCCAGAAAACATCGACTATGATGCGATTAGCGGATTAGCAACCGAAGCATTAGAAAAATTGAAGAAAATCGAGCCACTATCCATTGCCCAAGCTAGCCGTATTAGCGGAGTCAACCCAGCTGATATTTCGATATTACTAGTCTATATTGAACAAGGGAAAATTGCGAAAGTGAGCAAATGACATAATTCAACACCAATAAACCACATCATTCATGAAAGTTTTAACCCTTTTATAAATGATGCGGTTTTTCTTTTTGCTTAAATAGCGAGAAAAGTTTTTGAAGGGGAAAAGTTGAAAAATGTTGAATATAGCTAAGCAGCAATAGAATTCATATAATGAGTTGGATTCAGTGGGAATAGGGAAAAGCAAGAAGACAATTGGTGTCATATCCCAAATAACCAACAAACCCACCAGCGAACAATCTTTCATTATCACAGATAAATATACACCGCCCACAGCTCCACTCACCGCAAGAAACCAAGTGAAAAAACTCACTATCCTTTACAAAGGTTCTATGGCACCAAATATGGATAATCTCAGTGTTTCAATCCATCCGCAGAAACTTTACCCAGATGCTTAAGTATATGTTTATGGGCATTCTCTAGTATTCATGAATACTAGAGAATGCTATTGCAGACTTAGATAAACTATTTAATTTCATAGACAGAAAAGATTATGTACCAATAAGTTACGGTATTGGAGACCCGACAATTGGTCATACGACATCAGAGACTCGTAAGAAAATGATGAAAAAAGACCAATTAGCAGATATAAAAAGTAACTGCATAAGCTATGTCGACGGGATTTCTACAACAGCAAAAGGGAAATGGGTGACTCAAGCAAAAGAAAACTTTAAAGAAATTACAGGCAAGTTGGATAAATGTTAGAGATGAAGCGGTTGATAATTAAGGAGAAAAAATTTATACTTTATAAAGACAATAGAAATGAGACTCTATTAATTCGCGAAAGTAAAGTGAGGAAAAAACATGAATCCAGAGCAGTTCAAAATGGCGCTTGCTGAAAAAGGAATAGAACTCAGCGATATGCAAATGAAACAATTCCATGACTACTTTAAAATGTTAGTAGAGTGGAACGAAAAAATGAATTTAACAGCAATTACCGACGAAGAAGAAGTATATTTAAAGCATTTCTATGATTCGATTTCGGCCACGTTTTATGTGGATTTTACTAACTTTGAAACTATTTGTGATGTTGGGGCTGGCGCTGGTTTTCCAAGCATCCCAATTAAAATCTGCTATCCACATCTAAAAGTAAGCATCGTTGACTCCTTGAAAAAACGCATGACTTTCCTAGATGCGCTAGCAGAAAAATTAAGGCTATCAGATGTTCATTTTTATCATGACCGCGCTGAAACATTCGGGCAAAACAAAGCGCATCGTGAAAAGTATGACCTCGTAACTGCTCGTGCCGTGGCAAGGATGAGCGTATTATCCGAACTTTGTATGCCGCTTGTTAAAAAAGATGGCTCCTTCCTAGTAATGAAAGCAGCCCAAGCCGAACAAGAGCTACAAACAGCCGAAAAAGCTATTAAACTTTTTGGTGGAAAAGTGGTGGATCATTTCTCCTTCCTATTACCAGTAGAAGAAAGCGAACGAAACATCTATGTCATTAATAAAACAAAAGAAACACCCAATAAATATCCACGTAAACCAGGAACACCCAACAAATTACCAATCGAATAATGAAGCAAGTCCTTTCAAATGAGAGGACTTTTTTATTTTTAATAGCAACGTCATTTTTTAAAGTTAGTTTCAAATAAGCTGCATTGATAAAATCATTTTCTTGTGATATAGTCTGCTTGAAAACACATACTTTACACTGGAATACAGTATAGAGGGGGAGTATCAGTGAGGAATTCAGCAATGGAAAAAATAAAAGGCGGGTTAGTGGTTTCCTGCCAAGCTTTACAAGAGGAACCACTTCATAGTGCATTTATTATGTCGAAAATGGCTCTGGCCGCAGTTCAAGGTGGGGCTGTTGGCATCCGAGCAAATACAGCAAAAGATATTCAAGCAATCCAAAGCGAGGTAGATGTCCCAATTATTGGTATTTACA
Source organism: Listeria immobilis (assembly GCF_014322765.1). Lineage (GTDB taxonomy): Bacteria > Bacillota > Bacilli > Lactobacillales > Listeriaceae > Listeria > Listeria immobilis. Next base: position 61,836 of record NZ_JAASTZ010000006.1, read on the forward strand.
AAAAAGATTATGATGATTCAAACGTGTTTATTACACCAACCTTAAAAGAAGCCAGAGAAATATGTGAAACAGGAGTAGAAATTGTTGCAATGGATGCGACAACTAGAAAAAGACCACATAATGAAGACCTCAAAGAAATTTTAAGCACCATTCGAAAAGAGTTTCCAGATGTACTTTTCATGGCAGATACAGGTAGTATGGAAGACGTTTATTACGCTGACTCCCTCGGTTTTGACTTAATTGGCACCACACTTTATGGCTACACCAAGGAAACAGCGAATAAAAATATCAGCGACCACGACTTTTCTCATTTGAAAGAAGTGTTGAAAAGTACAAATCGCCCGGTGATTGCAGAAGGAAAAATCGACTCGCCCAGTAAAGCCAGACAAGTTCTTGCTTTAGGTTGTTATGCCGTCGTTGTTGGCGGTGCAATAACTCGGCCACAGGAAATAACCACCCGTTTTACAAATGAAATCCAAAAAGATAGAACTAATTGATCTAACAAAGTAAATCCTTGCTGACATAATTAATGTAGAACAAATGGGGCAATATCATGCGGAAATTTATCAAAAACTCTCATAAGTAGGGCTGTTAGCAAAAGTAAAAGATATTTTGCCAACCAATACAGTAACCGATGAATTTCATTAACAGCAATTAGGAAAATAGATGGGACTGTGTAACTTTAACAGCACCATCTATTTTTTTATTGAACGACAGAATTAACGTGTTTTTCTGTGCCATTTCTGCTAAAATAGTTAATGAGACTTGTGGATAGAAGGATTTACTTACTTAGCGCCCAAGATTTTCCGGAAAGGAAGGACCCAGATGCCTTTTTCACGTTTATTTGGAAAAAAAGATAAGAATAATCAAATGGATGATATAGTAGAAGAAGGAGTACAACGCGTACAAGAACTTCCTATGGACAAAATTTTCCCAAACCAATTTCAACCACGGACGGTGTTTAATCAAGAGAAAATTGATGAACTTGCTCGAACTATCCGAATTCATGGGGTAATTCAGCCTATTGTGGTTAGAGAGATGGAGCCGGATTATTACGAAATCATTGCAGGAGAGCGCCGTTTTCGAGCTGTCCTATCTTTAGAGATGGAGAAAATCCCAGCAATTATTCAAAATTTAGATGATGAAGAAGTAGCTGCGATTGCCTTAATTGAAAACTTGCAGCGAGAAGAACTTACACCTATTGAAGAAGCAAAAGCGTACCGGAGTTTGCTAGATATGCAAGATGTGACACAGGAAGCACTTGCGCAGCGTGTTGGGAAAAGCCAATCTGCCATTGCTAATAAAATGCGACTCTTAAAACTACCAGAAGCTGTTCAAAAAGCAGTACTTAATAAACAGATTTCAGAACGTCATGCGCGTTCATTACTAGCTTTAGAGACAGAAGAGCAACAAATATCTCTTTTAGCAGAAATAGAAGAAAACCACTGGAACGTTAAACAAACTGAAGCACGAATTCAGGAATTATTAGTCGCGAAGAAACCAGTTGCAACTAAAAAAACCAAGCCGAAACGCCAAGCTATCAGTCGTGATGTGCGGATTGCTATGAATACAATTAAGCAATCTGTTACGATGGTTAAAGATAACGGAATGGAACTAGATTTTAAAGAAGAAGAAACAGATGATTTTTATCAAATTACCATTCAAATCCCTAAAAAGAAGTAAAGAGGTGTAATAGTGAGGTTTTTGAAGATAATTGGACATGTAATTGGGGTTATTAGTTGCTTAATGGTACTTCCATCGTTTGTAATAGCAGTCACTAGTGCCATCCTAAGTTTTAACCCATTATATATTACGTATTTTTTCACCAGTCCTTATACCCGAGCAGTTGCTGTCGCAGAAGAATCCGGTTGGGGAAGTGCCATTAATATTTTATTTATTAATTATGGAGCGTTTCTTATCGCTTTTGCATATACCTTCTTTGCGATAGTGAAAATCTATAGTTGGTATCAAATTGCAAAAGAAACGAAAAAATAAGCGCAACCAGTTAACCCGCCTATTTAAGCGGGTTTTTCTACCTATTTAATATAAAAAGGAAGGAGGAGAGAGTGTGAAGACGACAATAAAAGACATCGCAAAAGAAGCGGGGGTTTCCATTGCGACCATTTCATTAATTATCAATGGAAAGGCAGAATTATTTAGCCCGAAAACGGTCAAAAAAGTAAATGAAGCCATTGAAAAACTAAACTATCAACCTAATTATTTTGCTAAAAACTTAAATAGTGTTAAAAGTAATACAATTGGTTTAATTGTTCCTGATGTTTCCAATCCGTTCTTCTCTAAATTAGCCAATAGTATTGAAAACGCGCTTAATGAGGCGGGTTATTTACTATTTCTATGCAATAGCGCATACGATTTAGAACGCGAACAAAAATATATTAATGAAATGCTATACCGTTCGATTGAAGGAATCATTTTTGCTAGTGCTGAAAACTTAACTGAAGCAACAATACAGCAACTAGGAAAATCAAATGTGCCATATATTTTAATGGATCGACCTAGTAGAGTGGTAAATAATGGTGTTTTTGTGGATGATTATGCTGGTGGAGTGATTGCAACAGAGCATTTAATTGCGAAAGGGCACACTAAAATTGCTTGTTTAAGTGGAGCGGAAAAGTTTGTAAATATCTCTGAACGTGGTCGAGGATATTTAGAAACAATGAGAAAGCATCAATTAACACCCATTTATTCAGAAAATGGGACGTTGACTGTTGAAAGTGGTTATGAAGAAGGTATGGCCATCTGTAAAAAAGATATTTCGGCAATATTTGTTTGCAATGACTTAATGGCAATAGGCGTTTATGAAGCGGCTAATGAGCTCGGCAAAGTGATTCCAAGCGATATTTCAGTGTTAGGATTTGACGATATTACAACAGCACAATACTTAACACCTAAGCTAACAACCATTCAACAACCCATCGAGGAAATTGGCAAGGTTGCTGTGGAAAATTTAGTTTGGCGGATTCAAAATAATAATAAGGCTGTAGAAAATTATGTAGCACCAGTTACTTTGGTTGAAAGATCGAGTGTTAGACTAGAAGAAAACTAAAAAGAAGCGGTTGACTTTTAAAACGTTTTAATTTATGCTTTAAAAAATGACAGCGCTCACAAATATGGCTTTACCGTTTTGTTAAAACGTTTTAATAAATTAGGAGGTAGTTTAAAAAAATGAGTCCAAATAGAGTAATTATTGATACAGATGTAGGCAGTGATATTGATGATGCAATGGCACTTGCACTTGCGATGAAGTCGGATGAAATTTACATCGAGGGAGTAACAACCGTATATGGCGATACCCTTCTAAGAGCAAAACTAGCAAAAAAATTATTAACGCTTGGAGATGCTGAAGAAGTAAAAGTTTATCCTGGGATTGAACTACCGCTTCTACACAACCGAGAAGTTTGGATGGCTGGGCATGAAGGGGATGGTGTTTTAGAAGATTATGAGACGCTTGAAGTGGAGGCAGAGCATGGTGTTGACTTCATTATTAGAACTATTATGGATAATCCACATGAAATTACCCTTATCCCAATTGGACCGCTAACAAATATAGCAGCCGCAATTATTCGTGAACCAAAAGTAGCAGAAAATGTAAAAGAAATTATTTTAATGGGTGGTGTAACAAGACTTGGTGATAACGGATTAAAGATACGCCAAATCGAACATAATATTAAATCAGACCCAGAAGCAGCCTCGTTAGTTTTTCGCAGTCAAGCCAAAATTACTATGGTTGGTCTGGACGTAACAATGAAAGTGAAATTCACCAAATCAGAGCGGGACCAACTAAAAGCATCGGCATTACCATTAAATGATGCGCTTGTTAAAATGTTAGATAGATGGTTTGACTTTATTGAAGAAGATTTTACATTAATGCACGATCCTCTTACCGTATCACTGCTTCTTGATAGAAGTTTAGTGAAGACTGAAAAAGTAACAATTGAAGTGGAATATGACCACAGACATCCGACCGGTCAAACTGTTGCTACTTATGATGAATCTGGCAATGTGGATTTATGTTTAGATGTGGACAGTGAACGTTTTAATGAACTATTACTAGGGGTTTTACTAAAAGGAAAATAAATTATATGGAGGTTTTTAAATGAAGCGCGGAATGAAATATGATTTTTCGTTACTGTCGATTTTGTTAATACCGATTGGAGTGGCAATTAATGTTGTTGGGTACCAATTGTCTTCTATTTTAAAATTACCTGTGTTTTTAGATTTAATGGGTACCGCACTGGTTAGTATGATTGCTGGTCCTTGGGTTGGGCTTGTCACTGGGGGACTGGGGAGCTTAGTAAATGGCATGCTCAATCCTGTTGCAATCCCTTTTGCACTGGTTTCAATGTCAGTTGGTTGGACTGTCGGGATGCTTTCAAGAGTTAAAATGTTTAACAATATAATCTTGTTACTAATTTCCTCTGTTATTGTGACTATTGTTTCATCCATTACCTCTGCACCCGTTCAAGTTATTTTGTTTGGCGGTGTTACAGGGTCATCCATTGACTTAATTACAGCAACATTACTATCTACTGGGGAGCAAATTTGGACAGCAGTATTCTCACAAACACTCATAATTGGAAGTATTAATTCGGTTGTAAACTTGCTGATTGCATGGCTGATTGTAAAAAAAATGTCGGCTCGTTATCTATCGAAGCAAAATTACGGAATGCCATATATTAAAAAACAAGAGTTAAATACTACAAAAATCGTATAAAAAAGGAGTTTGTGATATGAAGCGATTTATTCTTAGTCTCTATCCAACGACCAAACTGTGGGTTGTTGCTTTTGTAATAATATCTAGCATGTTTATTCCGGGTTATTTATATCAATATGCTATTTTTCCCGTGTGTTTACTAATTGCGATGCTTGCAGGTAAGGGTGGCGAATTTTTTAGCTTATTTATGAAAGCTATTTTTACAATTATCATCTTTATTTTTGTTATTCAAGGGCTATTCTATCCAGGAACTACAGTGCTTTTCAGCTGGTGGATTTTCACGGTGAATATGGAGGGGATTGTATATAGTCTCGTATTAACTTCCAAAATTGTTGCTATTAGCTCCATTATCATCTTATTTTTCCGTATTACGAAAACAAAGGACTTTATTTACTCATTAGAAAAAATGGGCATGCCAAAAAAAGTAACCTATGTTATCATGTCGACACTCCAAATTACACCTCAAATGAAAGAACTCTCTAAAACAATTATGGACGCGCAAAGATCACGAGGAATTGAAACAGAAGGAAGCCTGCTTATACGCGCGAAATCATTTTTACCAATATTAGGACCATTAGTACTTTCATCCGTAGAATCATCAGAAGAACGGGTGTTAACACTAGAATCTAGAGCTTTTTCCGCAAAAGTAAAGAAAACCAATATTTATTCCATTAAAAAATCAAAGAAAGATTACTGGATTTCTACTATTTTCATTATCTTGATTATACTCTTAGCTGTGAGGGGTCTTATACTATGAATGTAATAACTTTAGAAAACGTTTCTTACAAATATCCTATTGGTCATAAAGAAGTCTTGCAAAATATTAACTTATCCATTGAAAAAGGTAAATTCTATGCCTTAATTGGAAGTAATGATGCGGGAAAAACAACCTTGTGCAATTTGCTTCGAGGATTTATTCCGCATTTCTATCACGGACAATTAGTAGGGGAAGTAGTAGTTTTTGGAAAACGATTAGAAGAATGGACGTTAAGCGATTTGTCGCAAAAAATTGGCTATGTTTTCCAAAATCCATTTACACAAATCAGTGGTTCTAAGGAAACTGTTTTTGAAGAAATTGCTTTTGGGCTTGAAAATTTAGGGATGCCAGAAGAGCTAATCCGAGAAAAAGTAAATGCGATTATGGATTTATTGGAAATTGATTTTTTACGTGATAAAAACCCTAACTTCCTTTCTGGAGGGCAAAAACAGCGAATTTCTCTAGCATCCATTATTGTGATGGAACCAGAAATTCTAATTATTGATGAACCTACATCTCAGTTAGACCCTCAAGGAACAGAAGATGTATTTAAAATTATTAAAATGATGAAAGACTTGGGTTCCACGATTATTTTAGTAGAGCATAAGATTGAACTTGTTGCTGAATATGCGGACGAAATCATTTTGTTGCAAGATGGCGAAATTAAAATGATGGGGGAAAAACAAGCTATATTATCTAAAGAACAAGTCATTGAATATGGTGGAGTTATTCCTCAATTTGCGATTTTAGGTTTAGAACTTATGAAGACGGGGATTCCGTTAGAAGAAATTCCGTTAACAGAAGACGCGGCCGTGAAACAACTTCAAGCACTTTTAGGGGAGGTTAAGACATTTTGAGTTATTTACAGTTAGATCAAGTCTCATTTTCATACCCAGGTGGTTTTAGTGCAGTAGAAAATGTTAGCATGTCTTTTGAAAAGGGCGAGGCTGTTGCAATCGTTGGCCAAAATGGCGCAGGAAAAACAACGACTGTGAAACTTATGAATGGCTTGCTTCGACCTACTTCTGGAAAAATTGTAGTGGATGGTTGGGATACAAAAGATTATACAACGGCGAAAATATCAAGAAAAGTTGGCTATGTTTTTCAAAATCCAGATGATCAAATTTTTCATAGTGATGTGCTAAGTGAAATTCAGTTTGGACCAAAAAATCTTAAACTTTCAGAGAAACAAGTACAAGAAAACGTAAATAAAGCAGTGGAATTAACTGGGCTTAAGCCATATTTAGAAGAACATCCTTATAATTTACCTTTTTCAATTCGGAAATTTATAACGATTGCTGCGGTTATCGCGATGAATCCAGACGTTATCATTCTCGATGAGCCAACTGCAGGACAAGATTATCCATCAATGCTTAGACTAGGAAAGATTATTTCTGAGTTGCAAAAGGAAAATAAAATCATTATTACCATTACTCATGATATGGAGTTTGTCGTAAGTAATTTTGAACGAGTTATTGTTATGGCAAATAAACAGAAATTACTTGATTCCTCAAGGCGTAAAGTGTTTTGGGATTTTGATATTTTAGAAAAAGCAAATTTAAAACAACCATATATCAGTCGAGTTGCTAAACAACTTGGGATAGGAAATCAAATTTTAGATATAAATGAAATGATTGAGGCAATTAAAACAAATAGAGCATAAATTTTATGCGAGAGGAAGATAGCATGAGTAGAATAGTTGTTTTGGGGAGCTGTTCCATTGACTATGTCGTGGAAACAGAGCATCAGCCGCAAAAAGGCGAAACAATTAAAGGCATAGAATTCCAAAAATATTTTGGTGGAAAAGGTGCAAACCAAGCAGTTGCAGCTAAGCGTTTTGGCGGGGATGTTGCTTTCGTTGGAGCTGTTGGAAATGATGAAGCGGGAAAACAAATTTTAGCTAATTTTAAAAATGAAGGAATTCAAACGAACTTTTTAAAAGAGGTGGAGGCTTCAACTGGAGCGGCTGTAATTACCATTATAGACGGGGATAATTCAATTATTTACGTCCCGGGAGCTAATCATCAATTTACAGTAACTGACTTTTCTTCCATTTTTAGTGATGCGGATATTGTTTTGCTCCAATTGGAATTACCTAAAGAAATCATTTTAGATGCACTAACTTATTGCGTGGAGAACGAAATTACTACCATCTTAGACCCTGCACCTTCTGAGTTATTTTCAGCAGAAATGTTTGAAAAAGCAACGTATATCACACCGAATGAAATGGAATTCAGTGATATAGCGCGTAAATTGCGTACTACAGAGAAAGAACTGCTTGAAAAGAATCCGCAGAAAATCATCCTATCAAAAGGTGCAGAAGGTGTGAGTTACTTTGCTAATGGCATTCAAGTAAATGTTCCAGCTGAGAAGGTAGAAGCAGTTGACTCAACAGGTGCGGGGGATACGTTCGCAGGTGTTTTTGCAGCAACCTTATTAGAAGGAAGCTTTGATCAAGCGGTAAAATGGGCCGTGAAAGCAAGTGCTCTTTCTGTGAAGTCAAAAGGTGCTCAAACCGGCATGCCCACTAGAATGATGCTAAAATGACCTTTCAAACAATCAAACGTCTTCCAAAAATAGAGCTACATTCGCATTTGGATGGTTCCATTTCGCTAGCAACTTTAAAAAAATTAGCAAAAATTGCTGGTAAGAAGCTACCGCCGGACGAAGAAGTTAGCAGAAATCTGCACGTTGCAGCAAATTGTCAGAGTTTAGCCAGTTATTTAAAATGTTTTGAGACGGTAATGCCATTTTTGCAAAATGAAGAAGCGTTAAAAATCGCCGCCTATGACTTAATTGCGCAGGCGGCAGATGAAAATATAATTTATATCGAAGTACGCTTTTCACCAATGTTATTTAAGTTAGAAGGGTTAAGTGAGCAGGAAATAATTCAGAGTGTTGCATCCGGCCTGAAACAAGGGTACTTGGATTATGGTGTACACAGTAATATGATTCTTTGCGCTATGCGAGGGCATGATTTAGAAACAAATAAACGTGTTATTGATTATGCAGTTTCTTATCGAAAAATTGGTGTTGTAGGCGTTGATTTAGCTGGTGATGAAGCTGCGTATCCGCCAAAGATGTACCTTGAATGGTTTGATTATGCAAAAGAAAAAGCAGTTAATTTAACCATTCATGCTGGTGAATGTGGTTCGGCTGCAAATATTCGTGATTCAATTGTTTTTGGAGCAAAGCGTATCGGTCATGGAACTAGCATGCGAGGACATCAAGATTTAATGGCTACTTGCATCCAGCATCAAATTCATATCGAAATGTGTCCAACTAGTAATTTACAAACAAAAGCTATTTCCACAATGGACGAATACCCATTTCAAGCGTTTTATAATGCGGGGATCTCTCTTTCTATTAATACAGATAACCGTAGCGTATCGAGAACCACTTTAACGAAAGAATGGCAAACATTACAAGTAACAACAGAAGTCATTCAAAAAATCACCTTAGATGCCTTGGAAGCCTCATTTGCTACGGACGAGGAAAAACAATTACTAAAGGAAAAAATTACTTCATTTGATTAGGAAAGGAGAAACAATGAAAGAAGCAGTCACTTTTCTAAAAAAACACGGCATTCAAGCGTTGGATTTTGGTCTCGTTTTAGGATCGGGTCTTGGAGAACTTGCAGATGAAATAGAGGATGCAGCTTACTTTGATTACCATACTATTCCGGGCTTTCCAATTTCTACTGTAGAAGGACATAAAGGAAGACTCGTATATGGAAAATTAATGGGAAAATGGGTTCTTGGTATGCAAGGAAGGTTTCATTACTATGAAGGCTACTCGATGGAAGAAGTAACCATGCCAATCCGACTGATGAAAAAGTTAGGGGCACATTCAGTTATACTAACTAATGCAGCTGGGGGAGTTAATGAGCAGTTTAAACAGGGAGAGTTAATGCTAATTTCCGATCAAATTAACTTCACTGGCACAAATCCTCTTATTGGCCCTAACTACGGAGCGGGACCACGTTTTCCAGATATGAGTAGAGCTTATGATCAAGCGTACCAACATAGCTTGCAGCGTATTGCTCAAAAGCTTGAAATCAAACTTCAAGAAGGCACTTATATGGGCTTCTCAGGACCATCTTATGAAACACCAGCAGAAATACGTATGGCTCGGTTGATGGGCGCAGATGCGGTTGGGATGTCTACTGTTAGTGAAACTATCGTTGCCAACCATTGCGGCTTAAGGATTGCGGGTATTTCCTGCATTACCAATTTAGCAGCGGGAATGCAAGAAACATTAAATCATCAAGAAGTGGTGGAAACAACCGAAAAAGTAAAGGCGCATTTTAAAAGATTAATTAAGACTTTTATTCAGGAAGAGCCGCACAAGTAAGTGGCTCTTTTTTATTTAAAAAAGCGACTCATTTTGAGTTGATTTATATTTAAAAGAGTAATTGTTATGTATTTTAGAAAGATTAGAGAAAATAAGTGCAATTTTGAGCAGAAAAAAGTACAATAGAATTAGGTAAAGTTGTAAAGGAGGGAGTGATTCGCTCAAGTAGGAGTGGAATCACGAAACGAATGGCAAAAATCATTTTTGTGAAAGACGAACAAAATGAGTTCCAAGCGTATGATTTTTTACAAAATTTAATTGTAGAAGAACCACTAATGGCCACCTTAGTATTCCAAGGCCTACTACAACTCGAAACAGCAGAAACAAGAAAGCTTAGTACTGGAAAGCAAATTCTCCCTGATGTACATTTAATTATTGGCAAAAGTCAAGCCTATTCACTACAAACAACTCGTATCGAAACAACGGTAGATCAACCAATCCAAGAAATGAAGGCACATTTTAAAGATAAAAATAGCCGTTTAATTTACTTCACTGCCTTTAGTGGAGATGAAACTTATTATTGTTTTGTTAAAGGTTATTTTAAAGATAAAAACCCGTTCACTGATCAAATGGGCTCTTATCGAGAAGAAGCCAAACGTGTTTTCTTACGACGGATTGATGTAGAAACAAGTATTGGTAATTCAGATTATCAATTTGAAACCCTTAAAAAACAAGCATTAGAAAACGAAGGAATTGCTCATTACTTAGAAAGTTTTTCAGCAAGTATAGGTAAATATATATTTGCCAAAAGAATGGAAAAGAAATGGTCGCAATTGGATTTAGCTTTAAAATCCGATCTATCACCAGTAATTATTGGTCGTTTAGAAGCTGGAGATCCCGATTTAACTCTTAGAATGTATCAGAAAGTTTGTACGGTTCTAGGCGTTAAGACAACTTTTTCAGTCGATTGAGTTTAGAGAAGTAATCAGCTTAGGTTGGTTGCTTTTTTTTATTTTAAAATGTTTCACGTGAAACATTTTAAAATAAAAAATAATATTTTCACGCTTTTTTTGCTCTGAAAACACGAATTTAAATTTATTTTTACTTTTTGTAAGACTAAATGAAAATCTTTTGGTAGAATAGAAGATAAAAGAACCGGAAATTTCGGTACAAAATAAGGGTTGGTGAAAAAGATTGAGCAAAGTGATTGCACTAGCGAACCAAAAAGGTGGAGTTGGTAAAACAACATCATCCGTTAATTTAAGTTCTAGCCTAGCTTTTTTAGGCAAGAAAGTATTACTAGTAGATATTGATCCACAAGGAAATGCATCCAGTGGGGTTGGTGTAAATAAAGGTGAAATAGAACATTGTATTTATGATGTCCTTGTTGACGATGTAGCCATTCAAGATGTGTTACAAAAAACAGATTTGGACAATTTAAATGTAATTCCGGCAACCATTCAGCTTGCAGGCGCTGAAGTAGAGCTTGTTCCAGCAATTTCACGTGAAATTAGATTGAAAAAAGCAATCGACTCAATTCGTGACGACTATGATTATGTCATTATTGATTGTCCGCCATCGCTTGGGCTTTTGACACTAAATGCTTTAACAGCAGCAGATTCCGTATTAATTCCTGTTCAATGTGAGTACTATGCGCTGGAGGGTTTAAGCCAGCTTTTAAACACAATAAGAATTGTTCAAAAACATCTTAATGAGGATTTGCAAATTGAAGGTGTCTTACTAACAATGCTTGATGCAAGAACAAACCTAGGTATACAAGTAATTGGAGAAGTGAAAAAATACTTCCAAAACAAAGTGTTTAACACGATTATTCCACGTAATGTACGTTTAAGTGAAGCGCCTAGTCACGGTAAACCAATTTTGCTGTATGATGCAAAATCAAAAGGTGCAGAAGTTTATTTAGAATTAGCAAAGGAAGTGGTTGCACATGGCTAAGGGTCTAGGTAAGGGAATCAATGCGCTATTTAATAATGTTGATACAAATGAAGAAACCGTTCAAAATATTGCTATAAAAGAAATTAAACCAAACCCATATCAACCGCGTAAAATTTTTGATACAAAAGCAATCAATGAATTACGCGATTCAATTAAAGTTCATGGGATATTACAACCAATCATCTTAAGGAATGCTGCTAAGGGATATGAAATTGTTGTAGGTGAACGTAGATTCCGAGCAGCAAAAGAAGCCAAATTAAAAGAAATTCCGGCAGTTGTCCGTGATTTAACAGAAGAAGAAATGATGGAGCTTTCTGTAATTGAAAACTTACAACGGGAAGATTTATCTCCTTTAGAGGAAGCTGAATCATATCAATTCCTAATGAAAAAATTGGGATTAACGCAAGCTAAATTAGCAGAACGTCTTGGTAAGAGCAGACCATATATTGCTAACTTTGTCCGCCTTTTAACGCTACCGGAAGAAGTTCAAGAGATGCTTCGAGATGGCTCATTATCAGCTGGACATGGTCGTGTGTTGTTAGGGCTAAAACTTAAGAAAAATATTGTTCCAACAGCCCAAAAGACTATTACACAAGGCTTAACAGTACGGCAGTTAGAAGAGGTTGTAGCAAACTTAAACGAAAATGTTTCACGTGAAACATTAAAACCAGCTCGTGTTCCTATCTTTATTCGTGAAAGTGAAAGTCAATTACGCGAAAAATTTGGAACTGCTGTATCTATTAAACGTCGCGATAAAAAAGGTAAAATTGAAATTGAGTTTTTATCTGATGATGACTTAGATCGTATTTTAGAAATTCTAGATATTCAGTTTGATGATGAATAGGTTGTGATGTTTATGGAAAAAAAGCATTTCGATTTAAATGATGTTGTAGAAATGAAAAAATCTCATCCTTGTGGAACGAATCGTTTTAAAATTATCCGCATGGGAATGGACATTCGAATTAAATGTGAAGGCTGCGGACATAGTGTGATGATTCCGCGTCGAGATTTTGAAAGAAAAGTGAAAAAGATTTTAGTGAAGGCTGAAGAAAACTAAAAAAGCAATCCATTCGTTATCTTTTATTTTAGGTAACGGAAGGATTGTTTTTTTAAAGCCTTTTAGTTGAAGTTTGAGAAAACCTTCTTTAGAATATAAATAGTATCATTTAATAATAATTATAAATAAAAATGATCAAACTATTTTATTGGAGGTTTATACATATGCCAGATAAAAAGAATTTAACAACGAATCAAGGAGTACCAATTGGGGACAACCAAAATTCGATGACAGCGGGATTAAAAGGACCAACATTACTAGAAGATTATATGCTGATTGAGAAGTTGGCGCATTTTGATAGAGAGCGTGTTCCAGAACGCGTTGTACATGCTCGTGGTGCAGGAGCGCACGGAAAATTTGTTACGAAAAAGAGCATGAAAAAATATACAAAAGCGCAATTTTTACAAGAAGAGGGAACCGAGACAGAAGTTTTTGCACGTTTTTCAACAGTTATTCATGGACTGCATTCACCAGAGACTTTACGTGATCCACGTGGTTTTTCTGTTAAGTTTTATACGCAAGAAGGAAATTATGATTTTGTGGGAAACAATTTGCCAGTATTCTTTATTCGTGATGCGATTAAGTTTCCGGATGTAATTCATTCTTTGAAGCCAGATCCACGTACGAATATTCAAGACGGGAATCGTTATTGGGATTTCTTTAGTTTAACTCCCGAAGCGACGACGATGATTGCTTATTTGTTTAGTGATGAAGGAACACCGGCTTCTTATCGTGAAATTCGTGGTTCCAGTGTGCATGCTTTTAAATGGATTAATGCAGAAGGGAAGACAGTTTATGTAAAACTTCGCTGGGTTCCAAAAGCTGGAATTGTTAACCTTTCAACCGAGCAAGCGGCACAAATTCAAGCAAAAGAGTTTAATCATGCTAGTCGTGATTTATATGAAGCGATTGAAAATGGGGACTATCCTGAGTGGGACTTATATGTGCAAGTTCTTGATCCAAAAGATCTGGATAACTATGATTTCAACCCACTTGATGCAACCAAAGATTGGTTTGAGGATGTATTTCCATACGAATTAGTCGGAACGATGACCTTAAATCGTAATCCGGATAATATTTTTGCCGAAACAGAGTCTGTTGGCTTTAACCCAGGTGTGCTTGTGCCTGGAATGCTACCTTCTGAGGACCGTTTGCTTCAAGGGCGATTGTTCTCTTACTCTGATACGCAAAGACATCGCGTTGGACCAAACTATTTGCAACTTCCAATTAACAGCCCGAAATCAACGGTTGCTAACAATCAACGTGATGGTTATATGCCATTTAAACAACAAACAAGCTCGATTAATTATGAGCCTAATAGTTGTGAGACTGAACCAAAAGAAAATCCAGCATTTATCGAACCTGAGCAAGAAATTCGCGGTGATATTTCTGGTCGCCTTGCTGCTGAAAAACCAAATAACTTTGGACATGCGAAAGAAGTTTGGAATCGTTATTCAGATGCAGAACGTGCGGCACTTGTGAAAAACATTGTGGATGACTGGGAAAGCGTTCGTGAAGATATTAAGATTCGCAACCTGCGTAATTTTTATCAAGTGGAGCCTGAATTTGCAGAGCGTGTTGCTGCTGGAACGGGCATTAATCTCGCAGAACATGTAATAGATTTAAAATAAGCTAAAAGAAAAACGAAAATCCTACACTATGTAAAGGGTTTTCGTTTTTTTATTGGGTGGCTTTTTGTGTGAAAAACCTTTATAATATACGTTAGTGAAAAAATGTCTATTTGACGGGCATTTGAAAATGAAGTTAATGAAAAGGAGTTTATATATAATGGCACTTACAGCTGGTATAGTCGGGCTTCCTAACGTAGGGAAATCGACACTTTTTAATGCAATCACAAAAGCAGGAGCAGAGGCTGCGAACTATCCATTTGCGACGATTGACCCAAATGTTGGTATTGTAGAAGTACCTGACCACCGCTTAAACAAATTAACCGAACTTGTAAAACCGAAAAAAACAGTTCCAACCACTTTTGAATTTACAGATATTGCTGGTATTGTGAAAGGGGCCAGTAAAGGGGAAGGGCTTGGGAATAAATTTTTATCACATATTCGCCAAGTAGATGCGATTTGTCATGTGACTCGTTGTTTCGATGACGAGAACATCACGCACGTAGAAGGCCGCGTAGATCCGTTAGATGATATTTCTACAATTAACTTAGAACTTATCTTAGCGGATTTGGAAACAGTAGAGAAGCGCATTGGTCGTGTGGAGAAGCTCTCTAAACAAAAAGATAAAGATGCTGTTGCAGAATTTAATGTTTTAGTTAAATTACGTGACGCCTTTGAAAATGATAAACCAGCTCGTGCCATTGAATTCAGCGACGATGAGGAAAAAATTGTTCGTAATTTATTCTTGCTTACAAGAAAACCAGTTTTATATGTGGCGAATGTAAGTGAAGAAGATGTTTCTAACCCTGATGATAATAAATACGTGCAACAAGTACGTGAGTTTGCTGCAAGTGAAAACTCCGAAGTTATCGTTGTTTGTGCTCGTGCAGAAGAAGAAATCGCTGAACTAGAAGACGAAGACAAAATCGAGTTTCTTGAAGCATTGGGTATTGAAGAGTCTGGTTTAGATCAACTTATTCGTTCTGCGTATACATTGCTTGGACTTGCTACTTACTTCACAGCAGGAGTTCAAGAAGTTCGTGCATGGACGTTCATTAAAGGAATGAAAGCTCCTCAATGTGCGGGAATTATTCATACGGACTTTGAACGAGGATTTATTCGTGCAGAAGTAGTTGCTTACGATGCTTTAGTTGAATATGGCTCTGAACAGGCAGCTAAAGAATCAGGAAAAGTTCGTTTGGAAGGTAAAGAATACGAAATGAAAGATGGAGATGTAGTTCATTTCCGCTTTAACGTTTAATATGTTTCACGTGAAACAATTTCTTGATAAACCTATAGTCGAGAAATTGTTTTTTTTCGTACTTTTTAACGGATTTATGAAAGAAACGTTCACAAAAGCTACAAACCTGATAATAGTTTTAAATGCTATAATTAAATGTAAAATTTGATTTTAGGAGTGTTTTATTTGATCCAATTAATTGGAATTGTATTTTTAATTGTTTTATTTGTTCTTATACCAAAGAACAATAAAGAAGAAGTAAAGGCGGCACATTTACTAATAGATAAATATGCAATACCCGTTGTGAAGAAGAAAAATCCGGTACGCCAGTTAGCGTTACTTGAAAAGCAATTAGACGTTTCGACTTATCGGGCAAGCCGGAAGAAAACGCTGCTTTTCATACCATCATATTTTGTTTTGGTTATTGTTTTAGGCGCACTTACCGCTTTCTTTGCGGTAAACACCCAAAATTCAGCAGCAATAGTAACTGGCATTCTGTGTTTTTTGGTATTGATTGCTGGAATCATTATATTGTTTGTTATGACGATTCGTCAATCATCATCTTTGCGAACAGATGCATGGGCGAAAATCCTCCATAAACTAGACCCATCATTTCCAATTGAATTCTTGAACGAAAAGAAATGGCAAAAAGCATTCTTGGCACAAATGGAAAATTTAGCTTAATAACAAAAAGAGCATTAAGTCCAATTTAATGCTCTTTTTGTTATTAAAAAACAGATAAACTTAAAAGGAAGTGAGTGTATGAGGAAATCTTATTTTTCAGAATATGGAACTAAATTATCTAAAGAGCAAATAAAAAATATTTTTGAAGATAAGTGGGATATAATATGTTCAGAGCATGATAGCTTGTTTTTTGGTGTATACTTTCTTTATAAAGGACTTTATGCGGATAAGTTAACTATTACTGATAATTATGTAGCTTCTTCACAAGAATGGTTGTATGCAGAAAATAAGCAATTCAATACTTTGGTAGAAGTAGCATTTACTAATGGCAGAAATGCAGATAAGCTAAGCAGGTATAAATTTATGAAGAATGTCATTAATCAAATGGATGAAGTAGTATTGATTGAAGAAAATTGTATCGAGGAAACCTCTTGAACAATGTCTTATATATAAAGACCCCTTAGCAATTTACAATAATTGCACTGACATGGAAAAGTGAGAATTGAATAAAAACACCTTTGATTAGGCTGCTTGTTTTCTGAAATTAACAGGAGACTGGTAGCCTAATTTTTGTTGAATTCTTTTTTCATTATAATATTTAATGTAATCTTTTACAATTTGGATTACAATAGATTTAGCGTATTTATACGCTTTATTGAGGTAGAATGTTTCACACTTTAGCGAGGAATGGAAACATTCTATGGGAGCGTTATCTGCTGGTGTCCCTTTTCGGGACATACTGCGGATAACGTTTTTCTTTTGACAACATTGATAATACTCATAAGAAGTGTACACAGAGCCAGGTCGGTTTTTCTTTTTCACTTTCACTTGGCATTGCCAACTGTGTTTCTGCATAATGCGTTGAACTTGATTGATACCAATAGTTTTTTCTTGTTTCATTAGTGCAGCAATCTTTCGATAACCACACGTATAACGATAAGTTTTACACAATTTCCCCACTTTGTTTTCCACGGTAGTTCGTGTAAAATCTTTCTTTTTCCAGCGGTAATAAGTGGATATTGGAACTTGTAATGCTTGGCAGATTTCTTTGACTAGATAGGTTCCTTTTAGATTTTCTACTAAGGAAACAAAATAGGAGGGATTCCCTTCCTTTCCAACGCCTTGTACTTTTTTAAGATTTCCAGTTCCACTTCTTTTTGTCGAAGAGCTATTTTTAATTGCTCTATTTCTGGTAATTCAACAAGACCTTTTTGATATTTATATTGTTTTCCTACACCTTGATGAAACCGATTTTCTCCATTTCGATACCAGCGCCACCAAATTTTCACTTGTGTTGGATTCTTGATATTTAAAGCGTCCATAATTTCTTTGGTTGCTTTGCCAGCTAGCTTCATTTTGATTGCTTCTTCTTTTATTTCTACTGGATATATAACTCTTGTACGCACAAAAAACACCTCCATTAATTTCATTTTACATGAATTCAACGAAAGTGTTTTTCTTTTATTCTCATTTTTTAGTGGCAGTGCCTAATAGCTAAGGGGTCTTTTCTAATCAAATAAGAAATTTAAAATTTTATCGCCAATTTTTTTCTGTTCACCTTGATATGGGAAGCAGTGCATATGCATCGCAGGATTGAAATTAAGCTCGATGATAGCATGTTTTTCACGATCAATTGTTTCACGTGGAACAATTATATCAACGCCGCAAATTTTGGCATTAAGCACTTGTGTTGCTCGAATTGCAATTTCTTTAAAGTAATCATCCATTTCAGCAGTGTAATCAATGCTATCGCCACCAGTGCTGACGTTGGAGTTTTCACGCAAGTATATGGTTTCGCCGGGTGCTGGAACGCTATCCCAAGAAAGTTTTTGCATAGAAAGCATCAGGGTTTCTTCTGGGCCAGTCTGGATTTTCTCAAGTGGTTTTAAATGATTTGTTCCACGTAATGGGTCGGTATTTTTTTCGTTTACTAGTTCGCGAATACTATGGATGCCATCACCAGTAACATTAGCGGGAACGCGCTTTAATACTGCTTCTACTTTGTCGTTAATTACTAGAAAGCGAAACTCATCACCGGGGATAAATTCTTCAATAATGACGGAACTATCATAACTAAAAGCGATGTTTAAAGCTGCTTGATAGTCTTCCAGCGTAAAGGTGTTTTTAAATATACTGATACCCCATCCGTAATTGGTGGATTTAGGTTTAATAACGATTTTTCTATCTTTAAACAATGGATAGGCTTCACTTGCCAGAAGTTGGTCGCTAAAACTGTCGCCAAATGGGACGCGGATGCCATTTTCTGCTAAAACCATTTTGGTGACGACTTTGTTTTCCATCATTAAGACGGAGACATAATTATCTTTGGAGGTTTTGCTTGCTTGTTTAACGTATTCAACATGGTTATCTTTTTGGAAGCGTAAAAAATTTTCGGCGCGGTCGAGAACATCTACCTTTATACCCCGTGCGATGGCATCTTTCCAAATGATTTGTGTGGATAGTTCCATGTCTTCAGCGCCAATCAGTTTATAGGCTAGCGCATCGGTTTCTTCCATAAATAATTGGGCTTGATTTAAATGGAAATTGATATAGCCGTTTGTTGCTGTTTGCTCTTTTACTTGATAAGCAATGGTCTTTTCAGGGTGTAGCAAGCGCTCTTTTTGTTTTTCGATGATACTAGAAAAATAGGTATCATTTGGAAGAAGGGCGCTAACAAAGTCATCCATTTTTGTAAGTTCTAGGAGTCCAGCTTCAGAAAGGCTGATTTTCTCATTGTCACAATTTTTGATGGCTGGTTGTGCCAGACCATTTAAAGCAATATTATTTTCATTTTCATCGGCTAATTGTTGGTTGTTGTCGCATAGTTCACGGTCTTTGGACAGCAGCCCTTTAATTAAAAACAGATGAATAAAGTTAAGTTCGTCTTTTGAAATGCCGTTTGCTTCTAGTGGGTTTAAGTCAATGGAGCGGATTTCTAAATATTCAACGCCGTGCTCTGCTAAACTTTCAACGGTTTGATCAGTATGGGCATTTTTGAGGCGAATGGGATTGTAAAATTCGCGCATGCTTTCGATTTTACCTTGTTCAATATAATTAGAAATGCTAGCGATATAGGCATCAAAAGAATTGTAATCAACAAAAAGTGTTTCTTTATTTTTGTAACCGGCGCTGCTATTACGAAGCGAAATTCCGTCACGGAGAGAACTGCTTCCATCAGTTAGTGTTTCTTCGTTTTCTGTTTTGGTAAAGTCAGTTAGATAAACGGGGCTAGCACCAGTTAAGTAGATTAATAACCAGCGATTTTTCATGAAGTATTTGGCGACTTTTAAATATAAGCGGTTTTTAAAAGCTTGTTTGGACTCTTCTGGTAAGCTGATTTCTGAATAAAGACCATCAATCAACGCTTCTGGGAAGGAAAAATTATAATGAATACCGGATAATAACTGGATTTTTTTGCCATATCCTTTTGCTAAATGTTCGCGATATTTCCGGTCGGGACTATCGGGTGTTTTATACTCAGCGATTGGAATATCTTCTTCAGCTGGTAAAATTGGTGGATTACTAGAAGGCCAAAGAAGTTCGTTTTTAGAGCGTAAGGAAACGATGTTATGGAGGTTTTCAAGCCACTCATAAACAGTGTCAATGGAGTCTGTCACTGGTGTAATCATTTCAATTTGGCTCTCAGAAAAATCAGTTTTGATATATGGATTATCTTCTTTCGGTCCAAAAATGGCTGGATGAGGGGTAAGGGCTAATTTTCCATCAGCAGTTACGCGAACATTTTCTTTTTCCAAGCCAAAATGACCAGAAAATAAATATTTCCGGAGAGTTGGGTTTTCTTTAAAATAATCAAGCATAGTAGTGTCTAGTTTTATCATGTTTTCACCTCAGGGAGAGTTAAATAAATTCATATAGAAGTATTTTACCGCAATATGTGAAATTAGTATAATGATTGGTTTGGGCCTTAAGTTTGTGAAAGGAATTAGTAGAAAATTTTAAAAAGTATAGAAAAATTATCATGGAGCTTATATAATGGTTTGGAGAGGTGAAAAAATGGAAATTCGAAAGATAACAAAAAAGATGGAAGACAAGATAGTGCTGAAGGATATTTCATTTGATTTAAAAGGTGGAGAAGTGACTGCGCTTATTGGTCGAAATGGTGTGGGGAAAACGACGCTATTTTCAACGATGACGGGAATTTACTTACCTGATGAGGGGGACGTTTTTTTAAATGGGAAAAGCATCTATGCGCATCCCGAAGTAAAGTGTGATTTGTTTTTCTTGGAAGACAATATGAACCATTATAATACATATAGTGTGAATGCAGTTGTCAAAATTTATAAAAATATTTATACGACGTTTGATGAGCCTTTTTTTAATGATTTAATGGAGCAATTTGAGCTTCCTAAAAAGGCAAAATTAATGTCTTTTTCGAAGGGGAGAAGAGCTTTATTTTTCATTATTTTAGCTTTTTCGCTTAATGTTCGTTATTTACTGTTAGATGAGCCGATGGATGGTCTGGATGTGATTATTAAAAAACAGATTTTAACACTCATTACGAATACGGTTAAAATGCGTGAAACAAGTGTGGTTATTGCTTCACACCGCTTAGATGAGCTTGAGGCAATTGCAGACCGGGTGATTGTTTTAAAAGGTGCTAGTGTGGAGTTAGACTATTATCTGGCGAATATGCGCGATAATGCGTTGAAAATACAAGTGGCTTTTAAAACAAAGACAATTCCGGGTTTTGTAAAAGAAAAAGCAAGGTTACTTTATCGAAACGGAAGAATATATACGCTTTTGGTTACTGAAAATGCCAGTGAATTCGCAAAGCAATTACGGCAAGAAGAGCCAATTTTGTATGAAGAGATGGTAATTACCATAGAAGATATTTTTACGAGCCATTTAACGAATGATAAAATTGATTATTACGAGATTTAGGACATAAAGTGAGGGGTGAAGGCTAGCAATGTTTAATCGAGGTTTGTGGTATAGAGAATGGCGTAATATGAGGTGGATGCTATTAGGTGTAGCAATATTATTTTTCTTAGGAATTAGTTTGGGTCTTGTCTTAGATGCGGACAGATGGCAAAGTCAAAAAAATTATTATGAGACTAGTGAATTTTTGGAGCAACAAAAAGCAGATCCAGAGTTTAAGACTTCGGATGAAGAGATAAATACTAGTTTGACGGTTGCTTATTTGGCTGTCCCAATGTATACAACTTTTGTGGCAGAGGAATATCAAGAATATATGCCATTTATGTTTTATTTTCAAATGGATATGTTTTTTTCATTGATTAAGATAAGTGTGTTTATTTTAGGCGTTTTAGCTATTATTTTTGAACGGTATACGCGAGGAAATCGGATTACAGCAGCACTGCCGTATAAAAGAACACATATTGTTGGTGTAAAATTGATTTTGGGGATTGCGACGATTACATTAAGTTATATTATTTCAACTGCACTTGGTTGGCTATATTTTTTAAAACATGTGCCAAGTGAATATATTCAACTAGATATAGCGAAATTTTGGATGGATATAGCAGGTGGATTATCATCGTTTATTCTTATTTTTTTAGTAGCAGTATTAATTGGATTGTTAATTGGTTCGCCGATTGCAGCTGCAGCAGTGGCTTTTGGGGTTACTTTATCACCTAATGTGATAAATCCGATGCTTGATAATATCTATAATTATATTTGGCCGAATGCTGGTGAAGCAGGAATGGCTACTTTACTTAGATTTGAAGATTATTTAAATGTTTTTACATTGTTTTCGTTTGAATCTGTTGCGATTGGGCCAGTGATATTTAGTATCATTTTAAATATAATGATGGTTCTAGCTATTTTAATTTTATATAAAAAACAGCATATCGAGCGTAGTGGCTACTTATTTGCATTTCCTTGGGTAAAATGGCCGTTTCTTATAATATTGTCATTAGTTCTTGGTATTGCAATAGCGAATTTGGCTACCGCGAATACAGATTTAAGTTTTGTTGCCTATATTTGTTGGGGGATAGGTTCAATAATTGTTATTTTTATTTTAATGATGTATCTTTTGCGCAAATTACGGGGACTTTTTCAAGGAGCGAAAATGAATTGAAAAAATAGCTTTTTTATAGCTGATAAGTCCGGTATAATAGAAGGTAGTATAAGTGAGGGAGGATTTAGCATTGACCACAGAAACGAATAAACCGCAATTGGCTGAACTAAAGGCTGAATTAACAAAGCGGAATTTGCAATATGTAATGGAAGTCGAAAAGCATTTGCGCGGCACTCATTACGGTGAAGAACAGCGAGAAACCATCATCTATGAAATGTGTGAAAAGATTTTAGCAGAACAGAAAAAAGGCATAACAGCAAGAAAATTATTTAATTTAACACCAACAGAATATGTTGTTTCTTTAGACGTAAAAGCAGAACAAGTAGAACAAAATACCGATAAATGGTGGCTAGTACTAGACGGTGGTTTGCTCGTACTTGGAGCGATGATGTTAATTTCTGGAGTTAGTGCTTTTTTTCAAAAAAATGCGCAGACTTTGGGGATTATTGTACTTCTAATTACAGCAGTAGTCGGCGGTTTTGCAATGCTGATTTTACGTAAATATGCTTCCAATATGCGTGCTGGGCAAAAAGGCGGCACAGTAAAATACTTACTTGTTGCAGTTGGAGTCATTGCTGTATGGATGTTTGTAATGACCATTGTTCAAGTGACAATTCCTCCAAATATCAACGTAGCATTAAGTCCGATGGTTAATACGGTTGGCGGTGCGATTATTATTGCCCTTCGATTCTATGTAAAGAAAAAGAAAAATATTCCATCTTTATAAGAAGGATACGGACAGATGACCTAATTTGCATATTGCGAGGTGGTCATCTGTTTTTTATTTCCCGGGAAATACTGATTTGGATGAGGTGAATAGATTTATGTTTTCCTATGAAGTAATTAGGCAGTTTACAGAGACAGAACATCATTTATACCGATACATAATGGATAATAGAGATAAAGTTATGTTTATGCGGGTTCGTGAGCTTTCGGAAGCAACCCATGTATCACCAGCTTCTATTGTGCGTTTCACTAGAAAAGTTGGTTGTGAGGGGTTTTCGGAGTTTAAAGTGAAGCTGAAGCAAGAAGCAACTCGAGGTGAAAAGAAAAAAACAGCAGACACAGTCGAAGTCTTAGAAGAATTTTTTGAACGAACGATGAATCGGGATTATGATCAAGTCCTAGATGCAGCTGCTGAAATTATTAATGAGGCAGACTTAGTTGTGTTTTTTGGAATTGGGACATCAGGAATTTTAGCGGAATATGGCAGTCGCTTTTTTTCCAATATGAAAAAACGGACATTTTATATTAAAGATCCATTTTATCCTAATCCGGGAGAACAATTTAAAAATAAAGCTGTAATGATTATTTTATCTGTATCAGGGGAAACGGATCAGGTACTTGAGCAGGCGCAGAATATGCAGCAATATGGTAGCCGGATTATTAGTATCACCAATACAAGTCACAATACACTTGCAGGATTATCAGATGTCAATATTCCGTACTATGTAACACAGGAAATGGTTGATAGAACGAATATTACAACACAAATCCCGGTATTATTTTTACTAGAGGCAATGGCAAAAAAGAACTATAATCAGGAGCAGGTAGAATAACTTCATAAAATTTTTTCTATACATCGTGATTAACATATTATTTAATAAAGGAGAAGATTATGTTGGAACAACCATTTAATTCTGAAAGTCAGGATGCGCCAGATGAACAAAAAAATTTTTGGAAAAAAAGTGCGGTTGTGCGCCAGTTGACAGTGGCTCTAGGTATTATGAGTTTGCTGATAGGGGTTTTTACTTTATTTACTACGGTTCCTATGGTTGGTAGACTACTTATTATCTCTGGTAATTTATTATTATATGTTTTTGGGATAATTATGCTGCTTATTACTACAGCATATTTCGTTTTCAGTTATTTTTGTTTCAAAAATTTTGCCCGTTTGCGTCGGTTGGGACTTCCCAAAAAACGAATGTACATTATCATTATTATTTGTATGGGGCTTTCTTTAATAGCAACAATTATTAGTTGGTCAATCCCAATAATTGAGTTAATTTATCTTTTTTTAGCAATACTGCCATTAGTGAATATTTCTAGAATTAAGAAAGAAAATGCTTGATAGAAATTGAAAATGGTATACGGAATGATTTAAAAATTCTAGTAGAGAAAACAAATAAGGTTTCCAGCCAAAATTAGGGGTGGAAGCCTTATTTGTTTTATTTAAAATTGGAGCTGTCAAAAAAGTGGAGTGGCAAGAGAAAAGTAGACATATAAATTAAGCGAATTCGTTAATCGCTTCACATTCATGACGCACACTACACATTTATCAGGACTTATTTTTTATTTAGATAAATTTTTGATTGCATAATCAGCTTCTTCAGCAGTGAATTGCTCACCAGCATCAGATGTTAATTGATCGCGAATTGCTTCGGGTGCCATAGACATAGTCTTTTGATATTCCTCTGCTTTGGCTAGGGCGTTTGCATTGTAATCTGCTTTTAAATTATCAACAGCATATTGACCAGCCTCTGCGGAGAATTTTTCACCATGCTCTGATGTAAGTTGATTGTATATACCAGCTTTGGACATGTTCATCATAGAAGAATATTGTTCTGCTTTTGTTAAGGCTGATTTATATTCTGCTGGAACACTTGACTCATCTAAATTATCATCTGAATCTTCCGTGAGTTCCATATCGCTCTCCATAAGAGTAACAGTTTCCACCTTATTCAATACGCCATTTTTAATAAATTGTCCATCAAAAGTTTTATCAGCTTCTTTTATTTTCTCTTGTACTTTTTCGCTTTGTTTATGGAGTGGCAATGTTGTAAATGTGAGTGTATATTTACCAGGTTTTACATTTTTAAAAGTTCCTTTCATGCCGCCCAGAACGCCAATTTCACCGGTCTGTTTTTCTAATCTGGTACCATCATCAGATTTCGCGGAAATTTCGAATAACATGCCACTCGGTAAATCTGTATCAATATTCGCTTTAATAGTGTTGTTGCTCGTTTTTGTCTTTTCTTTAATTGCATCTCCGTATCGCTCCGTTTTCTTAGCGTCTTCTGTGTCAGATTGAGCGCTACATGCGGTAAG
Source organism: Listeria immobilis (assembly GCF_014322765.1). GTDB lineage: Bacteria > Bacillota > Bacilli > Lactobacillales > Listeriaceae > Listeria > Listeria immobilis. The sequence goes on from NZ_JAASTZ010000006.1 coordinate 87,295, forward strand.
CAACATAACGCTGATAAGCAGAAGTAAAGCCATCAATCCCTTTTTCAAATAAATCCCTCATCCCTTTTTATTTTTATGAATTCAATATAGTTCATTATATCATCGTAGTTTTCTTCTGTAAAAGCACCTTCATTCTATTAAAAAAGGACAGAAAATAATATCTTTTTTAACGGTATGGAGTGATCATTCATTGATTTTCTTTAATGGGGAATTTTTTATATTAGTAAGTATTATTTTGCTTGTTATTAATAAACTTACCAATAGAAAGTGCGGGAATTATTTTTAAAAGGGAAAAAATAAAGAATTCAAAAATAGTTCATTGACCTTTATGCTATTTTAGTTATGGCTTGTATTTATATCCTTATTAGGAAGGAGAACTCAATTTTTGAGATATCAAAATGCTAAAAAAACTGAGCGCTAATGCTGATTATCATGAATATAACCTCATTAAGATTGTGCAGACAGAGTATTGATTCGGAGCTGACAACATCGGAGTATAAGAAGTACCATTTTTTCATTCTGTTAGAAGATGATGGAAGGCTAAAGATCTTAAATTAAGTTTGGAGGTCTTTTTTAGCACTCTTGATTAGCTGAATATGGCTTTTCTAGCAATTCTCTTTGTGAATGATATAATAAGAACAGGAGAATGGACTCCTATAACACTAACAGAGAGGATGCGGATACATGGAACGGGAGCAACAACTTATGTCAAGACACAGGGAGCTGACACTCATTGAGTCGAATTGACATTGCCGAATTAACCGAATTTCTACATAACTTGAAGAAAAGTAACGAGGAAGCAAGAACGATGCTGAAAAATATCCAAACTGCCGCCGCCACCGATACTAGTTTAAAAGGAAAAGCTATAACCACCTCATAAACTTATTTTCAGGAAACCTATCCAGTGATTTGTAAAATACTTATCGAAGCATTGAATGAAAGTGAGGACAGACTGGAGCGATACATCCGAGAGTTTGGAGAACAGGTGGATCCGTCGCCTAATTCCAGAGTGGATGCCCAGTTGCTACAAGAATTAATGGATAAAGTGGCAGTCATCAAGCGAAAACAGGAAGACTTACTACTAAGAATGTCTGCTGGTACAGGCACATTATATGAAGGTCAGCAACAAAGCCTTCGAACGCAATTCACAGATGCCATAGAACAAGAGAATATCTTAGAACGTTATATTACGTTTGAACAAAGCCATGCGAACTTTTTCGACTCGTTAAGTGAACTTATCTATCAAGCGAAGAAAGCCATACAAGAATTAACTGATCATGTTACCTTTAACAGCCAAACAGGTACATATGGGTTAGAGAAGCTAGACACTACTCGATTTGAAGCATTACAAGAATTGTTGCCTAAAAAGAAAAAATACAACTTTAATGAGTACGAAATTAGGTATAACGGTGCTATCCATATTTTATTGAAGAACGGAATAGTCGATGTAGAAGCCACGAATGCCTACAATGAAGCCATGAAAAACGGCGAACTGCCTAAAGTATCCAATCAAGCAACCGAAAGCGCCGAAGCAATCAAGGCCGTCGTTGCAGCTCTCCAAAAAGGCCGAGACCCCATCACCGGACAGCAAATAAGCAAAGCACAGAGTTTCGGCATTATCGTAGGCTTAGTCTATATGTACGCAGGAGGCAGATACAAAGGAAGAAAAATAAAAATCCCTAAAAGCGCACTTGAGAACTTGGAGAGGGGAAAAGTGTTTAAGGATAAGAAGGCTAGTGGGGCAAAGGTTCCAAACCTATCTTCTTTATCGGAGAAACAACAATTAAAACTCGCAAATAAATACAAGAAAAAAGCCCCTATTTCAATTCCAGATGATGCTAAAATAAAAGCACAGACGAAAAAGGCGGGTTATGAACAAATATCTTATAAGTGGAAAGAAAATGGTATCACTTATGAAGTTAGATGGCACACTAGAACGCCGGGAGCACCAGAGGAGCAAGGAAATACTTTTGTAGTTGAAAAGACTATTCCAGGCAATGCGAATGGAAAACTGAGGGTTCAACAAATATTGGTCGGACCAGACAAATGGATTAGTAGAATCGAATGGGAAAAAGCCATGACTGCCAGAAAAAAAGGTGTAAGTACGCTGGAGCAAGATAAAATGTTATCTAATGGACATTGGGATGAATAGAAAGGAGCTAAATTATGGATGACTATTATAAGGGGTTTGAAGGGAATCCCGAAATAGATTTTTATACTTATAAAGATAATGGCGAAAAAATAGGGTTAGAAATATGGGAAGGATATTTTAATGAAATTATGCAAGAAATTAAACCTGTTAACGGAAAATGGAGGTCGTTAGCATACTATTACCATTTATATGAAGGGTGGTATGATGAAAGTCCGTGGGAAATACCAAATAATAAAGAAGCATTAGAATTACTAGAAACGGTTGAAACATCTCAGTTAGATGTCATCCCACAAGAAATCCTACTAAAATTAATAAAGCTATTAAAAGAAAACATAAATAATACTATTTACATTGAATATGATTAATTATTGTGTATAAAAAATAACTCGGGCTATGGCACATTTTTCTTGACTATCAGTTACATTACCGGCAGGAATGACCTCTATTGAGAAAAACGTATGATCGTGAATTTAAACGGAAGATTTCTCAAGATATTCTTGAGAAGAAAGTAACTATCAAGAGAATTTCTGAAGAATATAATATCTCTCGTCCAACAATTTCTCGGTGGTTTTCAGAATATCATCGATACGAAAAAAAGGCTTTTGCCGGACAAGGAAAAAGATTACCTGATAAAGCAGATTTCTACATTCTTGAACAGGAAAATAAACGGCTAAAAGAGGAAAATGAAATTTTAAAAAAGTTCAAAACGTCTGTGAAGCAAAAAAAGTAGTTCGTTTTGAGTTTGTTCACAAACATCATCAACAGTATTCAGTTCAAGCTTTGTGCAGGATTTTAAATGTAAGTAGGCAAGGATATTATTTATGGCGGAATCGTTTCCCAAGTAAGACCCAACTCCGCCCTAATTTTTTAAGAGAAAATAGTAAACGAGTGTTCTATGAAAACAAAGATCGATATGGATCCCCAAGAATCGCTCAACAGCCTTACGATGAAGGAATCGAGACCAATAAACGTGTTGTGGCTGTCCTAATGCGTGGAATGAATTTATGCGCCAAAGAAGTTCATCGATGCTGTTTGGGTGACGGATATTACTTTCATTCCTTGAGTAGTCATGGCCGCCTTTATTTGTCCACCTATATTGACTTAGCCATTCGTATTCCGCGTTGCTATATGGTTGATTCACATATGAAAAAAGACATTGTCGTCCAACCGTTACAAATTTACAAAGGAGAGACTGGGACAAAAGAGGCTCTACAATGAAAAACAAGCAGAAATCATGTCTATTCCATTTTTCGAAATGGCTCTATACGATGATTTCTGCTTTTCTATTTTCCAATTTTTATTGCTGAGTTTTAGTTATGTCCCAGCCTCATTCCTACGATTAGTCAAGTAAAGCCTACTTAGCTAATCATGCAAAAATCACCCTGTCTATTTTTCAGTTGAAGCTGTTGCGTTTGCGTCCATTGCGGCATCACTCGCGGCAATTTTATTTGAGACAATGACGAATGGTAGATAAATGACTGTCGCGACGGCGAGACATAGCAGTCCGACCAGAAGCGCGAGCCAATTTCCTCCTGTACCTAGGAATGGAATCAGTGGTCCTGGTGTCGTCCAAGGCACTTGATAGGCGACAGGGGGGATTAATTTTGTTGTGATAAAGAAATAACCAATTAATGTGTTGATAGCTGGTGTAATAATAAACGGAATAACCATAATCGGGTTTAATACGATTGGCAAACCGAAAATAACAGGTTCGTTGATATTAAAAATTCCTGGTGCTAGAGAAAGTTTTGCAATATCACGGTAGTCTGCACGACGAGAAGCAATAAAGATGGCAATTAATAGCCCAAGTGTCATACCAGATCCGCCGTAGTTTGCAAATCCGTCATTTAAACCTGCCCAAGTTGCCGGATAAGGCGCGCCCCAAGCGGAACCATGCTCGGCGACATAAGATAAGTTATCTAAGTTTGGTTCGGTGAAAATAGTGTCACGAATGGCTGCAACTGTGTTTGGCCCGTGAATCCCAAGAACCCATAGTAAGTTAGATACTAGACCAATGATAATAACAGAGAACACGTTTGTCCCCATATCTTTAAGAGGTGCTTGAATAACTGTGTAAACAAGATCATTTAATCCTTCTGGGGCTACAAGAGTAATAAGATAGTTAATGACAGAAAACAGAATTGTAATGATAATAACAGGAATTAGTACTTTGAATGAACGAGCAACAGCTGGAGGTACTTGAGCAGGCATTTTAATCATTAAACGAGGGGATCTTGCAAGGCGACTAAATACTTCCCCAGTGATAATAGCAACAATAATTGCTACGAAAAGCCCTTGAGCACCAAGAAATTTGATGGTCATATAAGTAACATCGTCAACAACGGTATAAGGTGTATAAACAATGAAGAAAGCGCCAATTGCAGTGAGTCCGCAAAGCAAATCATCTTGTTTAAAGAAAATGGCAAGATTTCGAGCGACTAAAAATACAATTAGAATTGCCATAATATTTGTAGATCCTTGCAATACAGGGGAGAAAATAGCCTGTGCATCGGCTAAATTAGGGAAAATTTTCCCAAGAAATAAGATTTTCGCAATAAAGCCATCTGGTGATAATACTGCGAAGTTAATCAACGTAATAATGGAACCAGCCATAATTAATGGAAAAACCAAAATAAATGCATCACGAATAGCGGCAATATGGCGCTGAGAATTCAATTTATTCGCAACCGGTACTAGAACACGTTCCATTCCATGTTCAAATTTTGTCATTATACTCATTTTAAAACCTCCCTATTTATCTAAAATTATTTAATCTCTGCAAAGGCTTTTTCTAGAACTGCTTTCCCGTTTAACATGCCATAATCTTTCATATCAATAACAACAACAGGGATACGTCCTTGTACAAGCTCATTTACTTGTGGTTTTTGGTAGCGAACTTGAGGTCCAAGCATAACAATATCCATTGTATCAATCACGCTACTAGCTTCAGAAACAGGCAATGCATCAATTTCAATTTCTTCCCCGATAGAATTTGCGTGCGCTTTCATTTTAGTCACAAGTAAACTGGTGGACATTCCTGCTGCACAAACAAGCAATATTTTTTTCATAAATAATTCCCTCCCAAGAAAAATTAGTGGAGCGAAGAGAGAACAAGACTTATTTGTCCTGTTCTTCTACTAAATTAGCTCCGTTTGTTTCTATTGTTTTTTTATACCAGTAAAAACTGTCTTTTTTATAGCGTTTTAGTTCTTTTTCATCATTTTCATCGCGGTCAACATAAACAAAACCATAGCGTTTTTGATAGCCATTTAACCAACTAAGTAAGTCAGTGAAGCTCCAAGTGCAGTAACCAAGCATTTCTACTCCATCTGTAATTGCTTCTTGAATTGCTATAGCGTGGGCGCGAATATAGCCAATTCGGTATTTATCATGCACTTGATAATCTTCTGTTAAGTTATCATATTCTCCAAGACCATTTTCTGTAATCATAATGGGTAATTTATAACGGTTGGTAATTCTACGTAAACCAATGCGAAGTCCAGTTGGATCAATATCCCAGTCCCAATTAGTTTTTTCAAGATAAGGATTATTGGTGTTTTTGTATAACCCTGGGATTCCAGTCTCTTCGGAAGTGCCTTTTTCGCCAGTAGTGTTCATTTTTCCAGAACCAACACCATTTTTGCCATTAAAAGCGTGTGTCATCGAACGATAATAGTTCACGCCCATAAAGTCGGGTTTCCCTTGTTTTAGAAGTTCTGTATCACTTGGTAAAATCTCCGGTGCTAGACCATGCTCCTCTAGCCAGTTCCAAGTAGCTCGAGGATATTCCCCCCAGGTATAAACATCCATCCAGAAATGGGCATTAAATTCTTCGGAGTTTTCAGCAGCTAAGACGTTAGCAGGGTTGGCATCAATCGCGTAGCTTGGTCCGTAAGCAAAACTCGGGCCGATTTTTCCAGATGTACCTAGTTCGCGAAATTTAGCAATAGCAGAAGCGTTTGCCAAGTTTGCGTGATGATTTGCTGCAAACATGCGCTTATCGTCAGAAATACCGGGTGGATGATAGGCCAATTTGTAGCCATGCGAGATAAAGACGTTTTGCTCGTTTAGTGTCACCCAGTATTTTACTCGACCATTAAAGCGTTTGAAAAGTAGGGCAGCATAGGTAGTAAAATCTTCTACTACTTTGCGCGATTCCCATCCGCCATACTCATCTTGAAGCCCTTGTGGAATATCCCAATGATAAAGTGTCACAATAGGTTCAATCCCATAAGAAAGCAGCTCGTCAATCAAACTATCATAAAATGCCAGCCCAGCTTCATTAATCTTTCCATTTCCGTGCGGGATAACCCTGCTCCAAGCAACAGAAAAACGATATGCTTTTAAGCCTTGTTCCGCCATTAACGCTACATCTTCTTTATAACGATGGTAATTGTCCACCGCCACATCTCCATTTGTTTCTTTGAATGTTGTTCCAGGAATACGAACAAATTCATCCCATACAGATGGTCCTTTGCCATCCTCATTCCAGGCACCTTCGACTTGGTACGCTGCAGAAGCTGATCCCCATAAAAAGTCTTTAGGGAAAGGTTTTAGCTTATTATGTTCCATTGTGGCACCTCCAAAAAATATATATGATTAGTATGTTTTAGTTATGCTTGCCTTACTAATGTAAACGGTTTCGGTCGCTTGGTAAATAGATTTTGGCATTTTGGGTTCGTGTTTCATATTAATGGTATAAATTTCTAATATGAAACGCTGTGTTTCACGCATGTGATAAAAAGAACAATTGACATTTAGCATTGCATCCCTTATTCTAGAAATATTAATGAAAAGAGGTGAGATGACATGTTTCTTTTAAAAGCACGAACTAGTATAGCTAAATATTTGTATATTGTCCGTGCAATTTTTTCCGTTATTGCAGTTACATTGGTGAAGTCTGCCCAAAAAACTGTATAACTAGAAAAAATGAGAGAAGCATGGAGTCACACAATCGGTTTGTATAGTGCTAAGTTAGTATTGTACTTATAATTGGCGGCAGGCGCTTGTCTGGCGCTTTTTTGTTGTCTAAAAATGTTTCACGTGAAACATTTCTGTGCTTCCTTGGATAAATGGAGGATAAGATGACAATTATAGCAATGAATAATGTAGTAAAGAGTTTTGCAGGGGATTTAATTTTAGATAAAGTATCACTTCAATTAGAAGAAGGGGAACGTGTTGGGTTAATCGGTCGAAATGGTGAAGGGAAAAGTACCATTTTAAAAATTTTAAAAGGGCTAGAAGAAGTTGATAGTGGTATTGTTACACATAAAAAGGGTGCGAAAATTGGACTTTTAGAGCAATTGTCTACAGTGGATTCGGAACTGATTGTTGAGGAGTATTTGCGAACAAGTTTTGGGGAACTGCATTCATTAGAACAAGAACTTCGAGGATTAGAACTAGAGATGGCGACAAATTCAAATGATAAATTAATGAATCGTTATGGTGACAAAGTGACACTATTTGGAGAACTTGGTGGCTATGAAATGGACGCTAATTTAAATAAAGTAGTGAATGGTTTAGGTATCAAGCAACTTATAACAAGGCGATGGGGGGAGCTAAGTGGTGGAGAGAAAACAAAAGCAGCATTAGCGCATTTATTACTCCAGAAGACAGATTTATTATTACTAGATGAGCCAACTAATCATTTGGATTTTTTGGCAGTAGAGTGGCTAACGGAATTTTTGCAACATTATGCAGGTACAGTGTTTGTGGTATCTCATGACAGATACTTTTTAGATGAAGCAGTTCAAAAAATGGTGGAATTAGAAAATAAGGAGCTAATTATTTACAATACCAATTTTTCCGGCTATTTAAAAGAACGAGAAGCACGTTTGTTACGAGAATTCCAAGATTATAAAGATCAACAAAAGAAAATCAAAAAAATGGAAAAGGCAATTAAGCAACTTAGAATATGGGCAATGGCATCAAATCCGCCTAGTGATGCGATGTTTCGGCGAGCAAAAAATATGGAAAAAGCCTTGGACCGAATAGTGACAGTAAAAAAACCAACTTTGACACAGAAACAAATGCAGTTACAATTTGATGAGGCGAGGCGTAGTGGACAAGAAGTAGTAGTAATGAAAGGTGTAAGCAAGGCTTTTGCAGATAAAACAATTGTAAAAGACGTGTCAGTACAAATTATGCAAGGGGAACGAATAGCGCTTATTGGCGAAAATGGTACAGGTAAAACGACGCTTCTAAAAATGATTGAGGGGTTAGTTGTTCCAGATGCCGGTTTCATTAAAGTTGGTCCAAGCGTTAAAGTTGCATATCTTTCTCAGCAAATGGAAGAACTAAATCCAGAAATAACTGTCCTTGAAGCTTTTCGAGATAAAGTGGCTGTAACTGAAGGAGAAGCGAGAAAAATGTTAGCGGGATTTTTGTTTTATGGTGAAATGGTATTTCGAAAAGTTGGAAATATTAGCGGTGGGGAACGAATGAGACTTAGATTAGCTAGTTTTATCCATATGCCTATCAATACACTGATTTTGGATGAGCCGACCAATCATTTAGATATTGTTTCTCGGGAGGTTTTAGAAGAAGCAATTAAATTATTTTCAGGAACAGTTATAACAGTTTCGCATGATCGCTATTTTATGGATCAGCTTTGTTCTAAAGTAATTTGGCTTGAAAATCAGCAGCTAACAGTTTATGAAGGGAATTATAGTTATGCGATAACTAAACGAAATTAGTCGCTTAGCTGGAAATTCGCATTAAAATAAATTAAAATGAAGAAAAGAGGTGATGAAGTGAAGCTAACAATTGTAAAAGGTGATATTACTGAACAAGATGTCGATGTTATTGTGAGTGCAGCTAATTCAGGACTTTTAGGTGGAGCTGGAGTGGATGGAGCGATTCATCAGGCAGCAGGTCCAGCTTTATTAAAAGAATGCCAAGAAGTCATTAATCGAATTGGTTCATGTCCAGCTGGGGAAGCAGTTATCACTTCAGCAGGCGATTTAAAAGCCAACTATATAATACATGCGGTAGGGCCAGTCTGGAAGGGCGGCGAGCATCAGGAAGCAAATAAGTTGGCATCTTGCTATTGGAAGGCTTTAGATTTGGCTGCTGGTAAAGACTTAACATCTATTGCATTTCCGAATATCTCGACAGGTGTATATGGCTTTCCTAAAGAAATAGCTGCGGAAGTGGTGCTATATACAATACGAAAATGGATAGAAGAAGAGTACGAATCAAGTATTAAAGAAATTCGATTTGTATGCTTTGATGATGAAAATTTTGCTTTGTACAATAAATTAAGTAAAAGTGAAACCGTTTAAGGATAATTATCTTAAGCGGTTTTAAAATGTTTCACGTGAAACATTTTTTACTATATTTTCTGAATAAAACAATAAAAGAAAACCTTCTTGACATAGCTCCAAGCTTCTTGTAACATCATATTCAATAACTAAAAAATACATTGGCTATTTCAGCATGATTATAGAAGTACAAGTCGCATGATGTGGATATTCTCCACCATTTTTTCTTTATGAAAATAGAGAAAAGATGATGCGTTTTTTCTATATAAAAAGCTAGCGCCATAAAAAGGAGTGTTTGCGACCCATGTGGGAATCAAAATTTGCAAAAGAAGGCTTAACATTTGATGATGTTTTACTCGTTCCAGCAAAATCGGACGTATTACCAAATGATGTAGATTTAAGTGTAGAAATGGCGCCATCACTTAAATTAAACGTACCAATTTGGAGTGCGGGAATGGATACAATTACGGAGGCTAAAATGGCGATTGCAATTGCTCGCCAAGGCGGAATTGGTGTCGTTCATAAGAATATGAGCATTGAGCAACAAGCAGAAGAGATTGAAAAGGTTAAGCGATCTGAAAGTGGTGTTATTATTGATCCTTTCTACCTTACTCCAGATCATCAAGTTTTTGCAGCGGAGCATTTAATGGGGAAATACCGGATTTCAGGTGTTCCAATCGTAAACAATGAGAATGAGCGCAAGTTAGTTGGGATTTTAACTAACCGAGACTTACGCTTTATTTCTGATTATTCGACAGTGATTAAAGATGTTATGACAAAAGAAAACCTAGTGACTGCACCAGTTGGGACAACGCTAAAACAAGCAGAGAAAATTTTACAAAAGCATCGTATTGAGAAATTGCCACTTGTTGATGAAGCTGGAATCTTAAAAGGATTAATCACTATTAAAGATATTGAGAAAGTAATAGAGTTTCCAAATTCTGCAAAAGATATGCACGGCCGACTTCTTGCAGCGGCAGCAGTAGGAATTACGAACGATACATTTGTACGTGTTGAAAAGTTAGTAGAAGCTGGCGTAGATGCCATTGTTATTGATACTGCGCACGGACATTCAGCAGGTGTTATCAACAAAATTTCTGAGATTCGTAAAGCTTTTAAAGATATTGTTATTGTTGCAGGAAATGTTGCTACAGCCGAGGGAGCACGTGCTCTTTTCGAAGTTGGCGTTGATATTGTGAAAGTGGGAATTGGACCAGGTTCGATTTGTACGACTCGAGTAGTTGCAGGCGTGGGAGTTCCGCAAATTACTGCTATTTATGACTGTGCAACCGTTGCGCGCGAATTTGGTAAAACCATTATTGCAGATGGTGGCATTAAATATTCTGGGGACATCGTGAAAGCATTGGCTGCTGGTGGTAATGCCGTTATGCTCGGAAGTATGCTCGCTGGTACAGATGAAAGCCCTGGTGAAACAGAAATTTTCCAAGGTCGTCAATTTAAAACTTACCGTGGCATGGGAAGTCTGGCCGCTATGGAGCATGGTTCTAAAGATCGTTATTTCCAAGCGGATGCTAAAAAGTTAGTTCCAGAAGGTATTGAAGGTCGTGTTCCTTATAAAGGTTCTGTTGCAGATATTATCTTCCAATTGGTTGGAGGAATTCGTTCGGGAATGGGTTATACTGGCTCAGCAGACTTGAAACATCTTCGTGAGGAAGCTGCATTTGTTCGTATGACTGGTGCTGGGCTACGTGAAAGTCATCCACATGATATCCAAATTACGAAAGAAGCACCAAATTATAGTATTTCTTAAGTGTAAAAAAACAGAAATCTCTTTAAAAAGGGGTTTCTTTTTTTATTTTCTATTCTAAAAAATACAAATCAACGCTAAAAAACGAATTTCTTCAAAAAGCTTCAATTACTATCGGAAAACAGCTATACTATTCCTATAGAGGGGGCGTGAAAAAAGATAATGATAGAGCAAGCAAAAGTAATTTTACAACAAAATTTTGGTTATCAAGATTTTCGGGATGGTCAAGTAGATGTCATTTCCAAACTTTGCGCAGGAGAAGATGCCCTCGCAATCATGCCAACAGGTGGTGGGAAGTCACTTTGTTATCAAATTCCTGCACTGTTATTTGATGGATTAACTATTGTTGTTTCTCCACTTATTTCACTGATGAAAGATCAAGTGGATGCGCTGGTTTCTGAAGGAATTGCCGCCACTTTTATCAATAGTACATTGACGACTCACGAAATCAACCTTCGTTTAGACGCTGCTTTTTCAGGAGAAGTTAAGATGCTCTATATTGCACCAGAACGAATCGAAACGCCAGGCTTTCAGCGACTAATCGAACAAGTACCGATTTCCTTATTCGCAATTGATGAAGCTCACTGTATTTCGCAGTGGGGACACGATTTTAGACCAAGTTATTTAACGTTATGTGATAGTTTAGATAGAATGAAAAAAAGACCACTTGTTATCGCGCTAACAGCAACTGCAACTCAAGCTGTTTCAGATGATATTTGCCGTTTGTTAAAAATAGGGCAAAATTCCGTCGTGAAAACAGGATTTTCTAGAGATAATTTAGCTTTTCAAGTAGTTAAAGGACAAGACAAAGATAAATATTTGATAGATTACTTATCAAAGAATAAAACAGAATCTGGCATTATTTATGCTTCGACTCGCAAAGAGGTTGAGCGGCTCCATGCGTTTCTGCTTAAAAAAGGCGTTGAATCTGGAATGTACCACGGTGGCATGACTGATTTAGCAAGACAAGAGTGGCAAGAAAAATTTCTATACGATGATATTCGTGTAATCGTTGCTACAAATGCATTTGGAATGGGAATTAATAAATCCAATGTGCGCTTTGTTATTCACTATAACATTCCTCGAAATATTGAAGCATACTACCAAGAAGCTGGACGAGCCGGTCGTGATGGCGTTCCAAGTGATTGTATTTTACTTTTTTCACCACAAGATAGTCGGATACAGCAGTTTTTAATTGAGCAATCTGAACTGGATGAAGAACGTAAGCAGAATGAATTTGCCAAACTACGCCAAATGACGGGGTATGGTTATACAGAAATTTGCTTACAAAAATATATCGTCCAATATTTTGGCGATGATGAGGAAAATTGTGGTAAATGTAGTAATTGTTTAGACATTAGAGAGGCAACAGATGTGACGATTCAGGCTCAACAAGTTTTCTCCTGCATTAAAAGAATGGGAGAACGCTTTGGAAAGGTGTTAATTGCCAAAGTATTAACTGGTTCGGCTGATCAAAAAGTAAAGGACTGGCGATTTGATGAACTCAGCACATATGGCTTAATGAAAGAGGACTCTCAAAAAGACGTATTGCAGCTTATCGACTACCTCATAGCTGAAAAATATTTACAACCAACTGACAGCCAGTTTCCATCATTAAAATTAACTGATCGTGCTGTTTCCGTACTGCGAGGCGAATTAAAAGTAGCACGAAAACAAGCGAAACGAGCAGAAAAAGTGAAGCTAGCAGTAAATAGTAGTTTATTTGAACAACTTCGGGAAGTACGAAGAGAGTTAGCTTCCAAGCATAAAGTTCCACCATATATCATTTTTTCTGATGAGACCTTGCGAGAAATGTGTGCTTACTTACCGCAAGATGAAGAGGCGCTTTTAGAAGTTAAAGGAATTGGTGCAATGAAACGGGACAAATACGGAGCGGCATTTTTGGCAGTTTTGCAACAAGAAGCAGTGAAAGAATAGACGAATTATGTTACGATAAATAGGATAGAAGAGAGGATTTTGACAGATGACAAAAACACTAGTACTGGCAGAGAAACCATCTGTCGGTAAAGATATTGGTCGTGTACTTGGGGCCAAACAAGGAAAGAATGGCTATTTAGAAGGTGGAAAGTATGTGGTTACGTGGGCGCTTGGGCATCTTGTTACACTAGCAGACCCAGAACGATACGACCCTAAATATAAAAATTGGAACATGGAAGATTTACCAATGCTTCCGGAAAAAATGAAATTAGAACCTATTAAACAAACTAGAAAACAGTATGAAACAGTGAAAAAACTCATGAACCGCACGGATATTACAACAATTGTTATTGCGACTGATGCAGGACGTGAAGGAGAATTAGTTGCACGTTGGATTATTGATTATGCAAAAATCAAAAAGCCGCTTAAACGACTATGGATTTCTTCTGTAACTGACAAAGCAATACGTGAGGGATTTGAACATTTAAAACCTGGAAAAACATACGAAAATCTGTATTATTCGGCTGTTGCACGTTCGGAAGCAGATTGGGTAGTTGGCATTAACGCAACACGAGCACTTACTACTAAATATAATGCTCAACTTTCGTGTGGTCGTGTTCAGACACCAACGCTTGCTATGATTCAGTATCGTGAAGAAGAAATTCGCAACTTTAAACCAAGGGAATACTACGGAATTACAGCTCTAACTGAGCAAGAATGTTTCACGTGGAACAATGGGCAAACTTTTGATAAAGCTTTAGCGGAAAAAATAGTCAAATCTTTGCAAGGTGAAACAGCAGTTATCACCGATGTTTCTATGAAAGAAAAGAAATCATTTTCTCCAGGATTATATGATTTAACAGAGCTGCAACGTGATGCCAGTAACCGTTATGACTTTTCCGCAAAAGAAACGCTTAATATTATGCAAACTTTATATGAACGACACAAAATTTTAACTTATCCACGGACAGACTCGCGCTTTATTTCTACGGACATTGTCCCAACATTAAAAGAACGTTTACATGCTTGTGGCGTTGGTGAAAATGCAAAAGCTACTCGTCAAATTAGCAATAAACCAATCAAAACTAATAAATCGTTTGTAGATAATAGCAAAGTTAGTGACCATCATGCGATTATTCCAACAGAGCAAGTCGTTTCACTAGGAGATTTAAGCGATAAAGAACGAAAAATATATGATTTAGTTGTTAAACGTTTTTTAGCAGTACTTTCAGAGCCATATGTTTATGAAGAGACTGCCGTTAAAGCCAAAATTGGTCAAGAAGATTTCACGTTAAAAGGAAAAGTAGTTAAATCACTCGGTTGGAAAAGTATTTATGGAGAAGCACGTGAACCAGATCAGCTAACAAAAATGAAAAAAGGGGATAAAATTCCAGTTAGACGAGTAAACTTGGAAACTGGAAAAACAAAACCACCAGCTAGATTTAATGAAGCAACCCTATTATCAGCAATGGAAAATCCGTCGAAATACATGGAAACCTCGAATAAAGCACTGGCGAAAACACTTGGTGATACAGGTGGGCTCGGAACAGTTGCAACTCGAGCGGATATTATCGAAAAACTTTTCAACAGTTTCTCATTGGAAAAACAAGGTAAAGAAATCCAAATAACTTCCAAAGGTCGCCAATTGCTTGAATTAGTTCCAGAGGATTTAAAGTCTCCAGAATTAACTGCTCGTTGGGAACAAAAGCTATCCAAAATTGCAAAAGGCGAATTAGATTACCGTAAGTTCACTGCGGAGATGCGTGATTATGCGAAAAAAGCAGTGACGGAAATTAAACAAAATGATAAGAAATTCCGTCATGATAATATCACTTCTCAGAAATGTCCTGATTGCGGAAAACCAATGCTAAAAGTTAAAGGAAAACGAGGAACGATGCTCGTATGCCAAGATCGTGAGTGCGGCCATCGCGAATCACTTTCAAGAACAACTAATGCACGTTGCCCTAATTGCCATAAGCGGATGGAAATGCGTGGTGAAGGAGAGAAACAACTGTTTGTGTGTGTTTGTGGTTATCGTGAGAAACTCTCTGCTTTCCAGGAACGTCGTGACAAACAAAAAAATAAAAACGTCTCTAAAACAGATGTTGCGAAGTTTATGAAGAAACAAAACAAGCAAGATGATGAACCGTTCAACAATCCAATGGCAGAAGCACTTGCCAAGTTAAAATTAGATAAATAAAATCAACAAAGCGACCCACTCAAATCGAGTGGATCGCTTTGTTTGACATAAAAGGTAGTATACGGAACAATAAAATAAGAATTATATTAAAAAGGAGATGTTTCACGTGAAACATAATCGTTTAATTATAGAATCAGGTATTCCGGCTAAAATGCGGGATGGAGTAACACTTTATGCGGATATATATCGCCCAGCAGACGAAGGGAAGTACCCAGTGTTACTAACGCGATTACCTTATAGCAAATCTTATGGGCTTCATTTTATCAGACCGAATATTTTGGCACAACAAGGTTATATTGTTATTGTTCAAGATGTTCGCGGAAGATACGCATCAGAAGGGGAATTTGTACCTTACATAGCAGAAGTTGATGATGGTTATGACACAATTGAATGGGCCGCAAATCTTCCTTACGCAAATGGAGATGTAGGGATGTTTGGTTTATCTTATTATGGCTACACACAAATATTAGCGGCAATTAGTGGAAATACTCATTTAAAGGCAATTGCACCAATTATGGCGCAAAACAGCATGACAGATGTTTTTAATGATCATGATGGAGCACTTGAATTAGGTATGTGGGAAACGTGGAACTTAGAATCCATGCTACCGGATATGCTGTCGCGGAAATACAGGACACGAGAAGCACTGAAACAGGCAGCGGATACTCTGACGGAAAACTTGGATAACCTGGATATGCTTTATAAATTTAAACCATATAAAGATTGGCCAGCAATTGGTCGTGAAGAAATGCCATATTTTGCAAAATTATTAGACTATGAACCAACGAACAGCCACTGGGAGAAGATTGATGCTAAAAGTAACTATGATAAAATTAAAGTTCCTGGTCTTCATGTTGCCGGTTGGTATGATTGCTTTTTAGATAAAACAATTGCTAATTTCCAAAATGGATATAGTCGAGGCTTTGGAGATAAGCTTGTGATTGGACCATGGACACATGCTAATTTTGGTCAAATGATTGGTGATCGGGACTTTGGTATGGCAGCTAATGCATGGGGGGAAGCAAGTATGCATAAACGGCATATCGAATGGTTTAATCACCAGTTAAAACAAAAACCGCTCCCAGAAATGGCGCCAATTAATTACTTTGTTATGGGGCTAAATGAGTGGAAAACTGCGGAAGAATGGCCACCTAAAAATGTAGCTGAGACCCCTCTTTATTTCCAAAAAGGAGAAGTAGGCGCCGAGTTTTCAGCACCAACAACTTTTACTGAGTCGAGATTTAGCTATAATCCAGAAAACCCCGTTCCATCTAATGGTGGAGGAACACTGCATAAAGAACTACATGCTGACGGGCCGCGAGATCAACAAACTTTAGAACTTCGCGAGGATATACTTTGCTACACCACAGCTCCATTAGATAAAGCATTAGAAGTAACAGGACCCGTTCAAGTAAAATTATGGGCCAAAACAGATGCGCCAAATACAGATTTCACCGCTAAGTTAGTGGATGTTTTCCCGGATGGTAAAGCATTTAATCTCGCTGATGGGATTATTCGCGCAGCCAAACAACATGGCGATAATGTACAAAACAATATCAATGAATACACCATAGATCTATGGGCAACAAGCAACATGTTCCAAAAAGGGCATCAAATTCGCATTGAAATTTCTTCTAGTAACTTCCCAAGATTCGACCCAAACCCAAACACAGGAGAGAGCTTCATCAATTCAACCGACAGCCAAATTGCGAATCAAACAATTTATCATAGCCCAGAATACCCGTCACATATCCTATTGCCAATTGTCAGGTAGTTTCTCTTTGGGCGAAAAGTTTTATATACGAGGCAATTAAATCATGGTAAAATATGAAAGTATCCGTCTGAAAAATGAACTCTATTAGAAAAAGGGAATTTAAAATAGAGTTCTTGATGAAAATATAGATAAAATGAGTGATATTTTTGCTCAAATGAAGGAGAAGTTATAGTGAAAAATATAATAAAAAAAGCTGGGATTGCAATTATGGCAGCCTCCCTAGCGATAAGTGGCTTTTTAGTAAGCCCGAACTTGGCTCAAGCTGCAGAAGCACCAAATGTTAACGCAAATGCAGCCATCGCAATAGAAGAAAGCACAGGGAAAATTTTATATTCCAAAGACGCAGATAAGCTAATGGGCATCGCATCTATGACGAAAATGATGGATGAATATTTGTTATTAGAAGCAATTAATGATGGAAAGTTAAAATGGGACGATAAAGTAACCATTTCGGAATATGCTTATAAAGTTTCTCAAGATACCTCATTGTCCAATGTACCGCTTAGACTAGGCGAACAGTATACAGTACAAGAATTATATGAAGCAATGGCGATTTATTCAGCAAATGGTGCAGCAATAGCTATTTCTGAAAAAATTGCAGGTTCTGAAAAAGAATTCGTAGCAATGATGAATAAAAAAGCAGAGGAACTAAAACTTGGTGAGCATCAATTTGTTAACTCAACTGGGCTTAATAATGAAGATTTAAAAGGTGGGCAACAAGTTGGTGGTCCAAAAGATGAAAACAAAATGACAGCTCGCGGTATGGCGAAGTTAGCAAATCACTTAATTAATGACTATCCGGAAGTACTTAAAACAGCAAGCACAACAAAAAAAGAATTTCGTAAAGGAACATCTGACCAAATAGATATGACAAACTGGAATTGGCTATTGCCAGGTCTGATTTACGGTCGTGAAGGTGTAGACGGATTAAAAACCGGAACTACTGATTATGCTGGAATGTGCTTAACTGCTACAGCTGTGCAAGACGGTATGCGCGTTATCACCGTTGTATTACATGCTAATGGTGGAGGAGAAGGAGAACACACTAGCGCTCGTTTTGATGAAACAAACAAAATGCTAGATTATTCCTTTAATAATTTTCAAGTAAAAGAAGTACAAAAAGCTGGTTCAAAAGTGAAAGACCCTGCCACTATCGCAGTAGATAAAGGTAAAGAAGACACAGTTGGACTTGTTACAAAAGATGCGGTAAAACTAGTTGTGCCAAAAACTGGCAATGAACCAAAATTAACTACAAAAGTAACATTAAAAGATAAAACGCTAGAAGCACCAGTTAAGAAAAATACCGAAGTTGGTGAAATGGCGGTCTCTTTGAAAGATGGCGACAAATTAGGTTATCTTGACGGGGCGCAAACAGAAAATGTTAAAGTTGTAACTGCTAGCGACGTCGAAAAAGCAAACTGGTTTGCTCTTTCCGCACAAGCAGTTGGATCATTCTTTACAGGCGTTGGCGATTATGTAGCTGATGGTGTACAAGGTTGGTTTAATTAAACTATATTTATACACATAGGAACAAAAGAGATAGCATTCCCACCGGATGCTATCTCTTTTTGCTGTGATCAAATGCAGACTAGTTTGATTATAAAATGCTTTGTATAGGTTCTTTTAAATAGTTAGCTCACGGACTTTTCAATGCTTATTTATACAGACAACAGTCGTGTATCCTAACAAACATAAGTGAGAATATCTTCCTAATCAGGGGAATCGGCTTTTTTATTTATTGGCCAATTTTTATAGAACCACAGTAAGAAGAATATGATACTAATAGCAAGAAATAAAATAGGAACTATAATGAGCTTTGTAGACATCAAACTTTGATTAATACTACCATCCATGAATCCAGATTGAATGATTAATCCCCTAACAAAACTTAAAACTTGTACAATAAATAATAGAATTAGGGCAATAAATCCACTTGTAATAAAATATTTAAAATACATATGCAATTCACCTCTGTTTTAATTTTCTTTTTATTTAGATTTATGGTACCATAAATTTGCTGAGATGAAAACAAAAAAAGGAGACTATTTATGCTAAAATATAATTACTTAAAAATTGGTTTTCTGTTAGTACTAACGGGGTTTATATTCTTCATGATTCAAGTTCAGCCAGTTTCTGCTAATGAAACTGCGAATGATTTGAATGCAGATGAAGAATATGTTGACAATGAATATGTTGAGAAACTAGATGGAATTATAATTAACGGGGAAAGTTCAGAGGAAGTTATTGATGAAGGGGTATCTCCTGAAAAAGGAATGTTATATGGCATATCATCGTTTTGGGAAATATATAGTAAAACCAAAACGGCGAATTCTTATGGTCCTTGGAATGTAGGGACATCCTCAAAGAAATCAAATGCTTCGGGGACTTTAAGCTATTCGCGCTCATTTACAAGTTCGAATTCTTATTCCGGCACATTGAAAGTACCAAAAAGTAAGCTAAATGCATCTGTAGGTTTTAATGTTACGAAAAGCACTACGGCAACTTCATCCTATTCTGTAAATGTTAAGAAAAATAAAGCTTATACTATTTACTATAGAAGGGTCTATACAAATTATAAAGTCAAGCAAAGATATAAGAATATTAATACTTGGACTGGACAAGTCTATTACAATAATTATGCTAATGTATATCCAAAAAAATATTCGCATATACAATTCAAAGCAGTAGAAAAATAAATCTTATAAAATTCCATCTCAGTAGGGCGCATAGATATATGTGCTTTTTTCTACACTATGATTTGAAGATTTCTACCAAAAAAAATCCTGTTAAGAGTCATATCGAATCTTAACGGGATTTTTTTGTTCTCTAATAGAGATTCTTAATTATTTTCACTCAATCACAAACTGATTATGATAAAGTTCCGAATAAAATCCTTTTGCTTTCATCAGTTCATCGTGATTACCTTGCTCAATAACTTCTCCTTGGTGTAGCACCACAATATGGTCTGCGTCGAGGATTGTTTTTAAACGGTGGGCAATAACGAAACTTGTTCTACCAGAGATAACGTTATCCATGGCTTTTTGGATTCTGCTTTCTGTTACAGTGTCTACATTACTGGTTGCTTCATCTAAAATTAGTAGAGACGGATTCGTAATGATGGTTCTAGCAATACTCATTAGCTGCTTTTGACCAACACTGAAAATATTGTTTTCATCGCTAATTTCAGTATCATAACCATTTTCTTGACTCATAATGAAGTCATGAATATTGGCTTGTTTAGCGGCGTTGAGAACTTCTTCGTCTGTTGCCTCGGGTTTACCGAAAACAATATTATCACGAATTGTGCCTGTGAATAACACAGAATCTTGAAGTACGATACCAACTTGCTTACGTAAGGAATCAAGTTTAATATCTCGAATATCAATACCATCAAACAAAATCGAACCGCCATCAACGTTATAGAAACGATTTAGCAAATTCATAACAGTTGTCTTACCGGAACCAGTCGGACCTACAAGGGCAACCATTTTTCCTTTACTTACATCAATCGAAACGTCTTTTAGAACTGGTTTTTCAGGATCATATGCAAAATCAACATGATCTAGCTTAACGCCTTTTTTAATCCCATCAATTGTTTGAAGGTTAGCACGTTCAACTTCTTCTTCTTCGGCAAACACTTCGCTAACGCGGCGCGCACCAGTGATTGCAAGTTGTAGCAAGCTGTACTGGGACGAAATTTGCGTTAGTGGCATATAAAACTGTTGTGAATACTGAACGAACATAACAATCAAACCAAGAGCAGCGGTACGTTCTAAGTCACCATTTAACGCTAACCATCCACCAAAGAAGATAACAACAGCTGTATTAAGTAGTGAGATACCTTGCATCATTGGGAAAAGTAAACCGGAGTAAACTTGACCTTTGTATGTTGCGTCTTTTACGATATTGTTTTGTTTTACAAAGCCTTCAATGGTTTCTTCTTCCAAGCCATTAGTGATAATAATTTTTTGACCGGAAATTTTTTCATCGATGTAGCCGTTTAATACACCTAATTCATCTTGTTGGTCATCCACATATTTGCGGGCTTTTCGGATGATAATAGTGGCAATAACTACTGCGAATGGTGCAGAGATAAGTGTAACTAAAGCAAGTTCTACGTTTTGTTGGAACATCATAATGATAACACCAATCATTAGCGCTATATTAGAAAGAACTTGAATGAGCGCCTGGTTAAGTGTATTGGAAATGTTATCTAAATCACTAGTAAAGCGACTAAGCATTTCACCATCATTGCGGCTATCGAAGAAACGAATCGATAATTTTTCCATCTTACGGAAAAGCCCTATACGCATTCTATTCGTCGATTTACCAGCTACTCCAGTCATAATGATACTTTGGATAAAAGTAGCAGCAGCGAGCAGTACGTAGCAGAGGATAAGCATCCAAATAATATGAATGAAGTCACTCTTATCGTCGACACCTGTTTGCATTAATCGAACGACATAATCGCCTAACTCTTGAACTGCATTACCAATATATTGTGGTGCTTTTACTTGCAGATATGTTGCGAAAATGACAGCAACAAAAATGACAGCAAGTTGCGGTTTATAACCTTTGAGATAGTGCCAGAAAAAGCGGCTAATTTGTTTAAACTCTTTCATTATGCAGTTACCTCCTTGCCTTTTTGAGTGTCATAGATTTCACGGTAAATCGCATTTTCTTTAATAAGTTCTTTGTGAGAACCGACTCCAACTAGCTTGCCTTGATCAAGAACAAGAATTTTATCTGCCTGAATAACAGAGGAAATTTTTTGGGCAATGATAAAGGTGGTGGTGTTGTCGAGCTCTTTGTTTAGTGCTTCTTTAACTAATTTCTCAGACTTTGCATCTAGCGCACTAGTACTATCATCGAGAATTAATACTTTAGGAGAACCAATAACGCCACGAGTGATGGATAAGCGCTGTTTTTGACCGCCAGAGAAGTTAGTTCCACGCTCAGAAACAGGTGCATCATAAAGTTTTACTTGTTTATCAATGAACTCTTTTGCTTGGGCGATTTTACTCGCTTTTTCCATTTCTTCGGCTGTCGCATCTTTTTTACCATGACGTAAATTATCTGCAATGGTTCCGGAGAAAAGGATTGCCCGTTGTAGGACGAAAGCAACTGTACTACGAAGCGTTTTTTTGTTAATATCTTTTAAATTTGTGCCGCCAATAATAACATCGCCTTCAGTTGGATCATAAAGACGAGGGATCAGCTGGGCAAGAGTGGACTTACCAGAACCGGTTGCGCCGACGATACCGACCATTTCTCCAGCATCAGCTTTAAAAGAAATGTCCTGTAAAGCGTTAGTATCATCGCCATCATATTTAAAGCTAACATGACGGAATTCTACCGTACCAGCTAAGTCTTGCTCGGGTGCATTTTCGTTATACGTAATATCTGGCTCTGTTTCAAGCACTTCGGTAATACGTTTTAAGGAAATAAGTGCACGAGAAGCCATCATCATTAGCATTCCACCGATAATAATCGCCATCATAATTTGCATAAGATAGTTCATAAACGATGCAATTGCCCCGATAACTTCAGGATTTTCTGCTGCCATATCACCAACAAAGTAAATCGAAACGACGATTGCTAAGTTTGAAACGAGCATAAATGCAGGAATCATTACTGAGAAAAGTGTTCCAACAATGATAGTATGACGAGTTAATTTGTCACTGACAGTTGTAAAACGGTTGATTTCGTTTTCTTCTTGAACAAAGGATTTAACAACACGCATTCCAGCCAGATTTTCTTTGGCAATAGAGTTAACACGATCAATTAAAGTTTGAATAATCGCGAAATGTTTACCCATTGAGCCAAATGTGAAAACGACGATAATTACTACCAAAACAACTAACACAATAATAATCCACCAAAGTTCTGGAAGAGTAAACATCGCTAAAATAAAAGCACCAATAAACATGATGGGGATTCTAGTTAGCGACTGTAGGGAAAGCATTACTAGGTTTTGTACTTGGGTAATATCATTTGTTTGTCTAACTACTAGATTACCAGTGGAAAGTTTTTCAATATTACTGAATGAGAATGTTTGAATTTTACGGAAACTAGACTCACGAATATCTGCACCTACGCCTTGAGCGACTTTAGCAGAAAGAATCGTGTTTAGAATTCCGGCGATAAGGCCAACAGCGGCAATACCGATTAGAAGTACGCCAATGGAAGAGATTTTGTCCATATCATCTTTGAGAATGGCGTCCAGTACTTGTTGAAGTAATTTTGGTTGCCAAAGTTGTGAGATAACCATGACTACTACAAACAAGGTAGATAGCGTTGCTTGCAGCTTGTAATTTTTAAGATGGTGAAACAATACTTTCATGTCTTTCCTCCCTTAGAAAATGGATATAAAAACGTACGAACACATATTCTAATATAGATTGTGAAAATTTGCAAGCTATATTTTAAAAGAATTTAAATATGGCGAAATTATGGCAAAAATAGTCCGAAAATTCATTTTTGATTTGTGAAAAACGGAAATTCTAACGTTGAACTTCTACCTCTACAAATCCTCGGACACTATTAATTAACCACACATAGTCAGCATCATAGAGGTCTTTTTTCGTTAGTATTTGTTCTGATACCCGCTTTTCAGCTAATAAACTGGCTCTCATCGTGCCTGGTAGTAGACCTGAGGATACGGGGGGAGTTAAAAGATGCCCATTTATATTTAAGACGATATTTCCATTTATAAATTCGGTTAATTCTCCATTTTCATTCCAAAGTATTGTTTCGTCAGTAAAGGTGTTTTTTAGATGGTTATAAATAGCTCGATTAGTTGTTTTATGGTAAAGAAATAAATCATCGGTGGAAACAGGCTTACGAGCTAAAGCAGCAGTGATTGAATTGTTATTTGTACTAATTTTAGTGATTTCCGTATGCGTTGTGCCATCGGAGTTAAGCAGAAAACGATATTTATATGTACCATCTGCATAATTTTTGGCAGTTTTGTACCATAGTTGTTCCGTTTCTGTTCTATTAAAATGAAAACCAAAATAATCTGCACTTTGCTCAAGACGTGCTAAATGAAACTCTATTCTTGATAAGACTCCATTTTCTATCCGTAAACATTCTATTAAAGAGAATGTAGTAGGGTTTTTTAAAATAGCAGATTTAGCTTGAATCTCGGAGAACTCACTTTCTGCATCAGAATCCCAAACAATACCGCCACCAACACCATAAGTAGCTTTGTTGTTTGTAATAGAAATCGTTCGAATGGGTACGTTAAAAATAGCATTTCCATTGGGCTCTAGAAATCCAATCGCTCCACAATATACTCCGCGTGCTGAATCTTCTAATTGCGAAATGATTTCCATTGTTCGTGCTTTTGGGGCGCCGGTTATTGAGCCACAAGGAAAAAGTGCTTTAAAAACATTAGTTAAACTTGTTTCAGGGGAAGTCTTGGCAGTCACGGTTGAAGTCATTTGCCAAACAGTTGGATAAGGCTCTAAATTCATTAGTTTTGGAACCCGAACACTGCCAGGTTGCGCTATCATTCCTAAATCATTACGTAATAAATCAACAATCATTACATTTTCCGCGCGGTTTTTTGGATCATTTAGCAGCCAATCATGGGCAGCTTGATCAGCCCCTTTTGTAACCCCACGTCTGACAGTTCCTTTCATTGGTCGTGTTGTTAGCAAATTTCCTTCCCATTTGAAAAATAATTCAGGTGAGGTAGAAATAATTTGGAAATCAGTTGTAGAAAGTAGCGCCGTGTAGTTTGCTTTTCCGGCTTGTTGTAAAGCTTGATATGTAGCTTGGGCAGAAAAATCATCTGGTAAATCTCCTTGAAGTCTGATGGTGTAGTTTAATTGATAGGTGTTCCCGGAAGCTATTTCGGACTTGATTGCGGCAATTTTCTTTGTATAGTCAAGATAATTAGCTTCCATATTAAACGCAATTGGCGAGTTTTCCTTAACTCCAACAGCGGCATCAGTGAAAGTATCATACACCCCAAACCAAATAAGGGGTATTTTTAAGTCAGGTGTTTTTGTTAGCAAATCACTTCTAAAAGCAGGGGCAGCCTCGTAACTAATAAATCCAGCTACATATTTTCCGGCTTTTTGTGCTTCTTCTGCTTTTTTCATCACAGGAATAACTTCACTTAAATTTTTGGCAATAAGCTCTTCTAACGGGTTTTCAAAAACTTTTACATTCCCTTCAAAATCAAATCGTAATAAACTCATTTAGCATTTCTCCCTATTCGTATAAAATTTTGAAGTAAGGCATGTCCATGCTCGGAAAGAATCGCTTCTGGATGAAATTGGACACTATAAATTGGCTTTTTCGTGTGTTTTAGCCCCATTATAATATTATCGTCTGTAAGTGCTGTTATTTCTAAATCAGCTGGAAGAGAGTCTTTTTGAACGATTAATGAATGATACCTAGTTACATGAAACGAGGAGGGAAGACCAGTGAATAGTTCGGCTTGATTATGCGAGATTAAACTTGTTTTTCCATGAACTGGGACTTTTGCGGGAACTATTTTGGCACCAAAACCAGCTGCTATCATTTGATGACCAAGACAAATCCCAAGAATAGGCACTTGGATGTGGTTAATTAATTGGAGGCTAGTTGTAAAATCAGCAGGCGAACCGGGTCCAGGAGAAAGTACAACCATTTCTGGATTAAGTTGAAAAAATTTTTCAAGAGTTAAATCGGTTGCCGAAATAACTTGAATAGCTTCTCCAAGTTCTAAAAAATATTGATATAAATTATATGTAAATGAATCATTATGGTCAATTAGTAAAATCATTTCAAAAGCCCTCCATTTAAAAGGTTATACTTCTTTATAGCAAATAGTTACTTAGATAACAAGTTCCAATGTTTAAGGCAAGAAAACAAGTGGAAAGGTACACTAAATAAGTAAAGGAAGGTGTTTTAGATGGAAAATGAACTGGAAAAAAAGATACTGACCATTTTGGACGAACATCAAGTAGGTGTACTTGCCTCTGTACAAGGAGATTTTCCACATGCTAGATATATGACATTTCTTCACGAAGGGTTAACTCTCTATACACCTTCTGGAAGAGAGCAACCAAAATTGGAAGAAGTTCGTAAAAATCCACATGTATGTGTGTTAATTGGCTATGACGGGAAGAGCTCACCTTTTTTAGAAGTAAATGGGTTAGCTTCACTGGAAGAAGATGAATCAATAAAAGAACTTATTTGGGAAAATATTTCAAAAGAATGGTTCCAAGACGAAGAATCACCATCCTTTGTAGTGATAAAAATTGTTCCTGAGCAAATTAGATTATTGAATGCAGATGGCGACGGATCTGATACACTTGATTTAATTGGTTAAATAATTGCTTGTAATTTAGATAGATATGCGATAGAATAACTTTA
This sequence comes from Listeria immobilis, assembly GCF_014322765.1. Taxonomy (GTDB): domain Bacteria; phylum Bacillota; class Bacilli; order Lactobacillales; family Listeriaceae; genus Listeria; species Listeria immobilis. The sequence continues at coordinate 113,761 of NZ_JAASTZ010000006.1, forward strand.
AATTCATACGAAAAGCGAAGACAAGAAGTAGTAATAAGGTCAAGTTTCTCAAGAGAGCCGGTGGTTGGTGCGAACCTGGCGTAATTTCCTTATGAATCCATCTTGGAGCGAGTGGTGGAAAGCAATTTTTGCGAGTAAATCATTCCGGAATGGTCCGTTAAACCTAAATGAAGCTGGGGATTTTTATAAGTCCCAATAAGGGTGGCAACGCGGTTAACTCTCGTCCCTTTCCTGTTAATTCGGGAAAGTACGGGAGTTTTTATATGGAAAAAAATAAAGGAGGAATTAGCATGTTAGATGTTAAATTGTTACGTAATAATTTTGATGAAGTAAAACAAAAACTACAAAATCGCGGAGAAGACCTTGGTGAGTTCGAAAAATTTGGCGAGTTAGATAAACGTCGTCGAACTTTAATTGTTGAAACGGAAGCACTAAAAAGTCAGCGAAATGAAGTTTCCCAAGAAATTGCCAAACTAAAACGTGAAAAACAAGATGCAGATGCAAAAATTGAGGAAATGCGTGTTGTTGGGGATCGAATTAAGACCCTTGATATTGAACTAAAAGAAATAGATGATAAGCTAGATACGATTTTAATGTCGATTCCGAATATTCCCCATGAATCTACGCCTATTGGTGAAACAGAAGATGATAATATTGAAATTCGCAAATGGGGCGAAGTGCGGGAATTTGATTTTGAACCGAAAGCTCACTGGGACCTTGGAACAGATTTAGATATTCTTGATTTTGAAAATGCTGCTAAAGTAACTGGAAGCCGTTTTGTCTTTTATAAAAAATTGGGTGCGAGATTAGAACGTGCGCTAATTAATTTTATGATGGACTTGCATTCTAATGAACACGGCTATGAAGAAATGTTACCGCCATACATGGTTAACCGCGCAAGTATGACGGGCACTGGTCAATTGCCGAAATTTGAAGAAGATGCTTTTCTTATTGAAGCAGAAGATTACTTCCTTGTTCCAACCTCTGAAGTTCCTGTAACAAATTACCATCGTGAAGATATTCTAAAAGCAGAAAATTTACCAATAAAATACACTGCTTTTAGTACGTGTTTCCGTTCGGAGGCAGGCTCTGCGGGACGCGATACTCGTGGTTTAATCCGTCAACATCAATTTAATAAAGTCGAACTAGTTCAATTTGTAAAACCAGAAGATTCGTATGAAACACTGGAAAAATTAACGGATAACGCTGAAGAAGTACTACGCCGACTTGAACTACCATATCGTGTTCTAAGTATGTGTACAGCGGACTTAGGTTTTACTGCAGCTAAAAAATATGACTTAGAAGTATGGATTCCAAGTTATAATTCGTACCGTGAAATTTCGTCGTGCAGCAATTTCGAAAGTTTTCAAGCAAGACGTGCTAACATCCGCTTCCGTCGTGAACCAGGAAGTAAACCGGAATATGTACACACACTTAACGGATCTGGCCTAGCGCTTGGTCGTACAGTTGCCGCAATTCTAGAAAATTATCAAGATGCGGATGGTTCGGTTCGTATTCCAAAGGTACTTCAAGGATATATGGGCGGTGTCGAAAAAATAGCAGCTCCCCAAAAATAAGGAGTGAAAATGGTTGAACTGAGCGAACTCCCAAACATTGGCAAAGTTCTTGAGAAAGAACTAATCGAGTCAGGAATTAATACTCCAGAAGAACTAACTAATGTGGGAAGCAAGGAAGCCTTTTTACGAATGTGGGAAAATAATCATACAGCTTGTTTAAGCAAATTATGTGCAATTGAAGGGGCAATTCAGCATGTTAGATGGCATAATTTAGACGAAACAAAGAAACGTGAGCTAAAAAAATTTCACCAATCCTTATAAAATGAAAAAATCGACTTTGCGTTTGCATAAGTCGATTTTTTTATTTCCCGGGAAATAGTTATTTTAATTGTTGTTCAGCAAACGAAGCATATAGCGGGTGTGCTGCAACTAATTCACTATGCGTTCCATGACCAGTTATTTCTCCGTTTTCTATAAACAGGATTTGGTCAGCGTTAACAATGGTAGAAAGACGATGCGCGATAACAAAAGTTGTACGACCTTCCATTAAGTTAGCTAGTGCTTGCTGGACGATTTGTTCAGACTGGCTATCTAAGCTCGCTGTCGCTTCATCTAGCATCAGAATGTTTGGATTGCGTAAAAATGCTCGTGCAATTGCGATACGCTGTCTTTGGCCTCCAGAAAGCTTCACACCACGCTCCCCGACTTCGGTTGCCATTTTGTCAGGTAAGTCGGAAATAAATCCATCAGCATAAGCAAGCTTGGCAACATCCCAAAGCTCCTCTTCGCTAATTTCCCGGTCTAATCCATAGCATAAATTGTCACGAATTGTTCCCGAAAGCATGGCACTTTCTTGGGATACATAGCCAATTTGCGAACGCCAGGAATTAATTGAAATCTCGGAAAGCGGAATGTCCCCAACTAGTATTTTGCCAGCTTTTGGTTCATAAAAACGTTCGAGAATTGCAAATAAAGTGGATTTTCCTCCGCCACTAGGTCCTGCAAAAGCAATTACTTCGCCCGGCTTAGTATCAAACGAGACGTTTTTTAAAATTGGCTCTCCTTCATTATAAGCAAACGAAATATCAGAAGCATGAATCGTTTTTCCGCTAACGTCCACTTCTATACCTGTATTAAAATCTTCTTCTTTTTCATTTAAAATATCCGAAATTCGTTCAGTGGCTCCTTTGGCTTTTTGAAGTTGTGCAAAAAAAGTAGCGAAAGATGTCACTGGGACAATAATTTGGAATAAATAAAGCAAGAAGGCGATTAATGTACCAGTTGTCATTGTTCCGGCAGAAACGCGAATACCCCCATAGCCAATGATACCAACAATAACACCCATTACAACAAAGAAAATCAGCGGTCCTAATACAGCAACAACTTTAGCTTCCCGAATACCAAAACCAAATAGGCGATGAATACCTTGATGACCAGATGTAGTTTCAATCATTTCAGCATTAGACGCCTTTACAAGTCTAGCTTCAGCAAGTGTTTGGCTAATTGTACCAGTGAAGTCTGCTGTTTCGTTTTGCAGTCCTTTAGAAATTTTAAACATTTTTTGACCAAGCGGGGCTACAACAAGGGCAGTAATTGGAACAGCAATCAAAATAATAAGTGTCATTTTCCAGTCCATAAAGAACAAAATAGTAATAGCCCCAATGACTGAAATAATCCCTGTTACAAATTGTGGAAAATGATCAGCAATTAGCTCTTTCACAACTACCGTATCATTCACCATGCGACTTACCATTTCGCCAGTCTTCGTATTATCAAAGTAAGAAACAGGTAAGTGAACAATTTTTCTCCATAAACGTTCTCGTATGGTTGCGACGACTTTTTGCCCCATAAAGTTTAGCAGGAAAATCGAAAAACCATTCGTTATCGCTTGTAAAATAAAGGCAAGAACAATTAAAGCAATCATTTTTACATCAAGCGAGGCAATCGAAAAACCGTCGATCAAATTTTTAGTAAAGAGCGGAACAACCAAACCTGCGACAGTTGTAATTACGCTAGCAAATAAAGCGAAGAAAATAATCCAATTTGCTGGTTTGGCGCTAATGAGTAATTGAAAAAAACTCCGCCAGCTATATTTTTTTTGATTCATTCGTTTCATCCTTCCTAAAGTTCCAATTCTTTATCTATTTAAGTATAATCATTTTTAAAAATAATAAACCAGCCTAAAGTGGTAATTATTAAATTAATTTTAAAGTAGTAATTTTTTTGAAAAGTAACAAAAAGTTCAAAAATGCGACTAATATAGCTCTTTTAAAGATAAGTTTTTTAAGTATTTTATTATTTTTGTAAAATAGTTATCATAAATTAAAGATAACTATTTGCGATTCAAGTGACTAATATCACATTTTACATAGGTTTTTATGATATAATTATAGCGTGTTTTTTCAATACAATATAGCAAAGGAGAGAATATGCTATTTTTAAAAGAGCTTGAATCCAATCTAACGGTTAGCAATTTAATGGAGTTGTGCTTTGAACATCCAAATTTCAAAGACTACTGCTCGGTTATCCGCACGAAGAAGGGTGAGGTTCTAGAAAGTTTAAGTCCAACTGGAACAAAGGTTTATTTTGTTCTAAGTGGCATATACGGGATGATTGTAGAAAAAGATGCAGAAATGGAAGAAGAAAATTGTAAAGAAAGCATTATTCGTTTTTTGCAAAAAGGAGATAATTTTGGATTGTACCATCTCTTTTATGATGAATGGAGCCCGCACATTTCGATGCAAAGCTTAGGTCAGGGTGAAGTTATGGAAGTAGATAGTAATTTCTTATTTTCTATTTTTGATAAAGTAGATGAGAATAACTTTTTCATGGTTAAAGTGATGTCAGAAGAATTACGTGAAGCACATGCATTTGCAAAACTAAGCTTCTTAAAAAAAGAAGAACGAATTCGCAAAACCATTCTAAAATGCGCTCAAACTTTAGGAACATTTTCGGATAACGGGTTATTGCTACCGAAAGAAGTAACACAAGAAGTACTTGCAAGATACACGAACACATCACGAGAATATGTGGCTCAAACAGTCATGCATTTAATCAAAGAGGATATAATTAGAAATAGACCAAAACCTCTACTAGTGATGGATAAGAACCGATTGTAGAATATGTTTCACATGAAACTTTTTTAGAATGCTATGATGGCATTCTTTTTTTTGGAAAGCACTTCAAAAGCTTTATTGTTATTTTTGCGTTATAATGTCTCTGTAAATGAAAGCGTTTGATAAAAAGGAGGATGTTTTAATGAGATTTTTTATCGATACAGCGAATGTAGAGGAAATTAAAAAGGCAAATAGAATGGGATTTATTGCCGGAGTGACGACAAACCCATCCCTTGTTGCTAAAGAAGGTCGTGATTTTAACGAGGTCATTCAAGAAATCACGTCTATTGTTGACGGGCCGGTTAGTGGTGAAGTAGTAAGTTTAGAAGCAGATGGAATGATTGAAGAAGGTCGAGTTATTGCGAAAATCCATCCTAATATGGTAGTGAAAATCCCGATGACTGGGGAAGGTTTAGCAGCTGTCAAAGTGTTAACTGAGGAAGGAATTAAAACAAATGTCACATTAGTATTTTCGGCAGGTCAAGCATTATTAGCAGCTAGAGCGGGGGCTACCTATGTATCTCCATTTTTAGGAAGATTAGATGATATTGGTGATGATGGGCTGGTACTTATCCGTGATATTGCACAGATTTTTGAAATACATGGTATCCCGACAGAAATTATCTCTGCTAGTATTCGCCACCCAATTCATGTAATCGAATGTGCTAAAGCAGGAGCAGATATTGCTACAGTTCCTTATAAAGTGTTTGAACAAATGCTAAAACATCCTTTAACAGATAGCGGAATTGATAAATTTCTTGCAGACTGGGAAGCGGCAAAAAATTAGCTAGAGAGGATTAGAATTATGAATCGAACATTTATTGTAAAAACAGAGCATAAAAGTAATTATCCAGATCCACTTTTTGTTAATAAAAATGAACCTATTTGGGTTTTTCAAGAGGACACAGAGTACCCAGGTTGGATATTTTGTAAAGTGAAATCGTCTGGTAAAGAAGGGTGGGTGCCCAAACAAATTATTCAAGTCGGAAATGATAAGAAAAGTGGAACGGTAACAGAAGATTATTCTGCACGTGAATTAAATGTAAAGCCAGGAGACAAATTAGAAAGCAATCGCGAGTTAAATGGTTGGGTTTGGTGTGTGACAGAAGAAAATCAAGCTGGCTGGGTTCCGCTTGAAATTTTAGAGAGTTAAAATGTTTCACGTGAAACATTTTGCCTAAATATAGCAAAAAAGCGAAGGATTAGTTTTACTTTCGCTTTTTTTGTGGAATAATTAAGAGTAATGATAGAAGAATCTAGGTGGATTTATGGAAAGTTGGAAGAAAAATCTATATGTGGTTTGGATTGGCTGTTTTCTTACAGGAACTGGATTAAATTTAATTATGCCATTTTTGCCATTATATATTGAAGAATTAGGTGTACATAATCCCGATCAAGTAAGTTTATGGTCTGGAATTGCGCTCAGTTCCACATTTCTAGTGTCTGCTATTATGTCACCGATTTGGGGGAAACTTGCCGATCAGAAAGGGCGCAGAATCATGCTTTTACGTGCTTCTCTTGGTATGGCGGTAGCGATGATTCTTATGGGATTAGTAAGTAATGTGTATCAATTTGTAGGGTTGCGATTATTAATGGGGATTTTTTCAGGTTATATTTCCACAGCTAATGCGCTTGTTGCAACACAGGTTCCGCGCCATCGCAGTGGTTGGGCGCTTGGAGCACTTTCGACAGCAGCTGTATCAGGAGTATTGATTGGACCATTAATTGGTGGAGCTTTGTCAGATTCTTTTGGAGTTAGACCGGTATTTTATATTACAGGTGCACTATTGTTAGGGAGCTTCTTTTTAACACTTTTCTTTGTAAAAGAGAAATTTGTTCCAATAGAAAAAACGGAAATGCGCTCAGGTAAGGAAGTTTTCTTATCTCTCAAAAATCCTGGGTTAATTATTTCATTATTTATTACAACTATGATGATTCAAATTGCGTCTAATTCAGTAAATCCCATTTTGACTTTATATGTACGTGATTTAGCCGAAAATGCTCAAAATATTGCTTTTATTAGTGGGGTAATTGCTTCTGTTCCTGGTGTTGCAGCGCTTATAGCAGCACCAAGACTAGGGAGGTGGGGTGACCGAATTGGCTCGGAGCGAATATTACTTGGAGCGCTTATAGGTTCAATGGTACTGCAAATCCCGATGGCTTTCGCACAAAATCCATGGCAACTTGGAATATTACGTTTTTTATTAGGACTTACAGACGGGGCATTGCTACCAGCAGTTCAATCATTACTTGCCAAAAATACTCCTCGGGAAGTTTCTGGAAGAATTTTTGGATATAATCAATCCTTTCAATATATCGGTAATGTCATTGGACCGCTAGTTGGATCGAGTGTTGCTGCTCACTTTGGCTATGGAGACGTATTTTTAGTCGTTGCTGGTTTTATTTTCATCAATGTGCTAATCAGTTTTTATTTTAATCAAAAAATGCATAGAGAGAAGGGGAAACATGCGAACTGACTTAATAAAACTACCGGGAATTGGAAAGAAAATGGTTGAGATGTTAAATGAAATTGGAATTAATGAAATAGCAGATTTAAAGGAAAAAAATCCACTTGATTTATATATGGCGACTTGCGAAAAACGTGGCGAAAGAATGGATCCATGTGTTTTATACACGTATCGCTGTGCCGTCTATGTCGCAGAAACCGATTTGTCCGAGCAACAACCAGATTTACGGAAATGGTGGAACTGGAAAGATAAAACACATGCTAATGAAAAGGAGAAATAATAGTGAGCAATTTAGCGGAAGCAATTAAACAAGCTAGTCACATCGTTTTTTTGACAGGTGCGGGGGTTTCTGTGCCCTCCGGAATACCCGATTATCGCTCGAAAAACGGATTATATACTGGCATGGATAGTCCTGAATATATGCTTAGTCATACTTGTCTTGTACAAGAACCAGATAAATTTTATCAATTTGTGAAAGAAAATATGTATTATCCAGATGCCGTTCCAAATACGATTCATAGAAAAATAGCAGAAATTGCTCAACAGAAAGAGGTCACAGTCATCACTCAAAATATTGACGGGCTACATGAAAAAGCTGGGGCGAATAAGGTTATTAATTTTCATGGTAGTTTGTATCATTGTCATTGCCAAAAGTGTCAAAAAAGCATTCCAGCAGACACGTATTTACAGTCAAATATCCATGAGAAATGTCTTGGGATTATTAGACCGGATGTAGTGCTATACGAGGAAGCTATCCCGGAAACAGCGATAAATCAATCATTAGCAGCAGTCAATCAGGCTGACTTAATTATCATTGTGGGGACTTCTTTTAGAGTGAGTCCATTTTGCAATTTAACGGACTATCGAAATAAAAAGGCGCAAATTTTTGCTGTCAATAAAGAACAAATATTCTTACCATATCCTTTTGAAATGATAGAAAGTGATGCAATGAAAGTTTTTGCTGAGATTTGAAACCTTGCAGTAATGAGGGGAGCATGATAGAATTTTCTTAACCGGAAAAATGTCCGGAATATTTAGAGAAAATGAGCATTCGTTTTCTCGATGAAAATAAGGAGTGGAGAGTTCCATATGAACCCTGACCCCGAGAGTCAGCAGATTATCTTGCAGTTAATTCTTATTGTTGTGTTGACACTGCTCAACGCATTCTTTGCCTCAGCAGAGATGGCCCTTGTATCACTGAACAAAAATCGAGTAAAAAGCCAAGCCGCAACTGGTGATAAAAAAGCGATTTTACTTGCTAAACTTGTAGATGATCCAAGTAAATTTCTTGCTACTATCCAAGTTGGTATTACGCTTGCTGGATTCTTCTCCAGTGCGTCAGCTGCTACTAGCATTGCGACTAGATTGGAACCTGTTTTTGGAGGAAGTAGTTTTGCGAAAGAGTTATCGATTATTGTCGTAACAATTGTGTTATCTTATATCACGCTTGTTTTCGGTGAACTTTATCCCAAACGTTTAGCGCTTCAAAAATCAGAGGAAATTGCTCGAGTTTCTGTACGACCAATTATGGCGGTAGGTGTATTACTTCGTCCGTTTGTCAAATTTTTATCTTTTTCTACAGATGTTTTAGTGAAAATTACGAGAATGGAAAAGAATGCAGATGATGATAAGATGACGCGTGAAGAAATGCAGTTACTCATTGAAACTGGTCGACGTGATGGCGTAATTGAGGTAGAAGAATTACAAATGCTTCGTGGTGTTTTTGAAATGGATAATAAATATGCCCGTGAAGTGATGGTGCCGCGAACAGATGCATTTATGATAGACGCTGAAACAGAATCAGAAGCGCTTTGTGATGCATTATTAAATGAGAATTTTTCAAGAGTTCCCGTCTTTACAGGCGATCAGGACTCGGTGCTAGGTATTCTGCATATGAAAGATTTCTTTGCAGAAGCTAGGAAATCAGGTTTTGAAAATATTGATGTGAAGTCGCTTGTTAAAGAAGCATATTTTGCGCAAGAGACGATGTTTATTGATGATTTACTCAAAAACATGCAAAGAACACGAAATCAGATGGCAATTTTAATGGATGAATACGGTGGAGTTGCCGGAATTGTTACTGTAGAAGATTTATTAGAAGAGATTGTTGGCGATATTGACGATGAGAATGATGTGTTTTCAGATGAAGTGAAGAAAATTGATGATTCGACATTTATCGTGGAAGGCCGCATGACGCTTGATGATTTTAATAAAATGTTTCACGTGGAACTTCCTTCACGTGGGATAGATACTGTGGCTGGTTTTGTACTTACATTAACTGGGACAATTCCAGAAGAAGATGATAAAGTAGTTGTCGAATACGATAGCCTTCGATTTACAGTAGAAGAAATGAATGATGCTAGACTTGTCTCTGTTCGTGTGGAAAAAGATTTTCGCACAAGCGAGTTAGAACAGCTAGCTTAAAGATAAAATGAAGAGTGCGGTATGAGAAATCTAGCCGCACTTTTTTCTTAGGAATGAGGTTTTTAGGATGCCGAATATTAAAGAAATTGCCAAATTGGCAGGAGTTTCCGTGACGACAGTTTCGCGTGTGCTTAATAATCATCCATATGTGGCGGAGGAGAAGCGAGAACGTGTTCAAGCAATTATTGATGAACTTGATTATTCTCCTAACCGTATTGCTACAGACTTGGCGCTTGGGAAAACTAATACAATTGGTATCATTTTGCCTTATAATGACCACCCTTGGTTTGACAAAATTGTTAATGGAGTTCTTGAGGCGGCCTTTAAAAATAGGTATTCTGTAACACTTTTTCCAACAGGGTATGATACGAAAGAGGAAGAAAAATATTTGATGCGTCTGAAAACTAAACAAGTCGATGGGCTAATTATTACTTCGCGTGCCAATAATTGGGATGTGATTTTGCCGTACCTCGCATATGGACCAATTATTGCTTGTGAGTATGTCGATTCTCCCGAAATATCTTGTTCTTTCATTGATAGAATTGATGCTTATCGTGATGGTTTTCTTTTTTTACAAGCAGAGGGTTATAAAAAAGTTGCCTTCACAGCTGGACGAGAATCCAATGAAAGTACAAGTACATATGGAAAAATTAAAGCTTATGAACAAGTATTTGGTCCTACAGAGGAAAATCGCTTTTTAAGTGAATGCTATACTTTTGAAGATGGACTAAAAGCGGGGAAGCACTTTTTTGGTGAAGGGAAAGATTGGCCGGATGCTTTTTATGCAAATGGTGATGAAGTTGCGGCTGGGATTATGTTTCATGCGAAAGAGCTTGGGCTTCGGATACCAGAAGATGTGGCGATTCTGGGGCAAGAAAACTTGGCAATTGGAAAAGCGATGGAAATTACAACGCTTGATCACCACTTGAAAAAATTAGGCGAAAATGCTTTTGCTATTTTTGAACAGGGAAAACGGCAAAATATTCAAATTAAGCATGAATTAATCAGAAGAAAAACGGTTTAGAAAATTTTTCTGATAAATTGCTTGACATGAAACCCATTTCATCATTTAAAACTAATATATAAGGTGATGAAGGAGGCGGATGGTATGAAACTAGAAGGTGTATGCAAGATTTATTCATCTTTAGGACTAGAATATCAATTCGGAGAGTTTTACATCGATAGAGATTATCTTGTTTTTGACCAGAATTTCAGCTTAGGTATGAAAAAACGACAAACTTTCCCAGTTGCAAAATTGCGTAATATTGCGTTGACTACTGATAGAAACGAAATTTGCTTAACCTTTAGTTGCGATAATATTGAATTTGAATTAAATGAAAGTACGCAAGGAAGTTTGCGCGAATTTCGACATTTACTTGAGAATAAAGGCCTCGATGGTGCTGATTTTAAGAATGAAAAAAGTATCGAAAAAACAAGGTATACAACTCATCACTATCACAATTTTGCTCAATGATGAAGGGGGAGTTTTCGTGTATAAAACAATTATTTTTGATGTAGATGGAACGATTTTGGATACAGAAAGAGCAGTCTTGTATTCACTTCAGGCCGTTTTAGCAGAAGAAGGATTGACTTACGATTTAGCTGAGTTACGGTTTGTGCTAGGAATTACTGGTGCGACGGCGCTTGAACAACTAAATATATTAGATGAGGAGCGGATACTCGCTAAGTGGATTGAACGAGAAGCGTCTTTTATTGATGAAGTAGAAGTTTTTGATGGAATTCATAAAGTGCTTCATGCGATTCCAGAAAGTGGTGTCGTCACATCTAAAAACTCACTAGAAATGGACAAAGGTTTTTATCCATTTGGAATCCATGATCATTTTGAAGCGATTGTTTGTGCCAGTGATACTGAAAACCATAAACCACACCCAGATCCATTGCTTAAAAGCCTAGAACTTCTTGAGCGTGAACCCCATGAAGTCATTTATATTGGCGACTCTTCTTATGATATGAAATGTGCCCATGCGGCCGGTGTTCATTTTGGCTTAGCGCTCTGGGGTGCGAAATCTACTGAGGGATTTGAAGCAGCAGAGTATGTCTTTGAGAAACCAGAAGATATTTTAGCTTATGTAGTAAAATAACAAGGAAAACCCACAAACCTTCATTAAAAAGTTTGCGGGTTTATTTTTTGCCTTAAAATTCTTTTAATTTCTTTTGAGCTGGGATAAGATGCGTATCATAGTTTTCGATTTTAAAGTCGAGCCGTTCTAGTGCTTCTTGCATCATATCAATCCGATCTTGAAGTTCTGCGCGTTGTTCTTTTAATAATTCCATCCGAGGTTCTAGCGTTTTTTCTCCTTCGCGAAAAAGAACTAAATAATCAATTAGCGCTTCAATGGATATTCCAGCACGCCGCATTTGACGACTGAAATTAATCCAGCGCAAATCTTCCTCATCAAATTTGCGCACACCGTTTTCGTTGCGACTAATATTGGGGATTAAGCCAATCCGTTCATAATAGCGAATGGTGTCTGCAGAAACACCAGTTGTTTCGCTGGCTTCTTTAATATTCATTATGTTCACTCCTATACTTGAAATCATGGTTGCTGAATAGTTGGGCGCAAGAGTATTTCATTCATGGTAGTGTCTTCAGGTGTGTTGACGGCAAATAGAATTGTTTCAGCGATTCTATCCGGGCTAATTGCGACCGCTTCGTAAAGTTGATCGATGCCACCTTTTAAATCTTCATCTGTGATAGTGTTCGGCAATTCGGTTGCGACAGCTCCAGGAGAAATAATGGTTACGCGAATGTTACTCTTAGCTGCTGCTTCCTCTTGGCGAAGTGCTTCACTAATTGCACGAACGGCATATTTCGTTCCACTATAAACGCCACCGCCAGAATGTGTTTGGTGACCAGCGACAGATGATAAGTTGATAAAGTGGCCCGTTTTCCTTTGGCGCATGTCTGGAAGTGCTGCGGCTATTCCATAAAGAACGCCTTTAATATTAACATCAACCATTTGATCCCATTCGTTTACCTTCAATTTATCAAAAGTAGAATGCGGCATTAAACCAGCATTGTTGATCCAAACATCGATTTGTTTAAATTCGGTTAATGCAAGTTGTGCCAATGCTTCAACGTCAGTGTGTTTGGTTACATCTGTTATTTGGAAAACAGCCTCGCCACCACTTGCCTTAATTTCACTCGTAATTCGTTCTAAATTTTCTTTTCTACGAGCACCTAAAACGACTTTATTACCTTGTTCAGCTAAAAGTTTAGCGGTAGTTTCACCGATTCCACTGGATGCGCCAGTGATGACGATTACTTTTTCATTTTTCACCATTTCCATTTCTCCTTTACTCGTTGATAAATCAAGTCTAGTCCTTGAAGTGCACTTTAAGTCAAGTAGAAAGAAAAAATCGTTAGTCCTGATCACTATTGTTAATGTTGTTTGGAAGTGTTGCCAGATAAGCAAGAAGCAATCCATCCATTTTGCGAAGTGAGAGGTTTGTTTGTTCGTGAAATTTGTCCAAACGATATTGAATGGTATTTCGGTGCATAAAGAGTTCTTTCGCAGTGAGACTAATGTTTCCTTGATTTTTAAATAGCGTATGAATTAGCGGAATCCATGTATCGTCTTGGGTGAGAAAATCTTTAAGCTCATTAGTAAGTAGACTTTCTTTCATTCGAAGCGCAATTACTTTCAAACTTTCCGAAGCGACTGTTTGAACAATTGTCCTATTATCCAAACTAAAAATCGCTCGCTCCTCTGCAAACAAATCACGAAGCCGGATAGTCAGCGGATGAAAAAAACCCATGAAAAAAGTGGACTGCATATAAAAATCGCTTTCAAGTGTACTAGCAACTGCTTCCAATTCTTCCTCACCAATAAGCGAATTAGTAGATTTCTCGATGATAACACCGTAGTGAGCAGAAAACATAATCAATTCAGCTTCTGGGCTAAAGAAACTTAGTAAAGCTTTCTGCCATTCTAGTAACATGCTTTTGGTTGCATCTGTTTTGAGATGAAATTGAGTAATTCGATAGGCATTCTTTTCAGTTGGGATGGTAAGCTCGCTACTCCCAAATAATAAATCAAACCAAAATTGAGTTGCTTTTTTTTGAAAAGTCGGTACTGGTTCGGGAAATAATGTTTTTAGTAGGCTAGCTTCTTCATCTGAAAGGTTACTTTTAGGAATTGTAAAATAATAAGGCTCTTCAAAAAAAGAAAGCACATCAAGACTTGCCTTAATCGGGTTTTTAGAAAAAATTATATTAGGATATCTATTTTTTAATAGTTTCATATGCATGACAGATAGCACCCTTTCTCTTCTCTTTATTTTTACAAAAGTAAGGTAGGAAGTCAAATTATTACCCGGGAAATAAATGGTTGCGCAGTCAACTATATTATTGCTATACTAATAATGGTTGATGCCGCAACTAATTAGGTGGGATGGATTTTTTTAAAGGAGTAGAGGAAATGACGGAAAGACAAGAGCAACTAGCAAAAGCCATTGCGACTATTCATCGTTCGGAGAGTACTTTTAAAAATAAAAAGTTGCTTGAAACGGGTCTTAATATTGGTCAGCTACGGTACTTATGGACGCTTTATAGAGAAGATGGCATTTCTCAAGAATCCATGGCGAAACGTTTTATGGTGGACAAGGCGAATGTGACGAGGCATATCAAACGGTTAGAAGAATTAGAAATGATTCGTCGCGAAATGGATAAGAAAGATAGACGTATTCAACGGATATTTGTGACAGAAAAAGGTGTTCAGATGCGTGCGTTAATTGAAGAAGTGACAAGCAACTGGACAGCGCAATTAACAGCGGGTTTTAGTGGAAAAGAAAAAGACGAGTTAGTGCATTTGTTAGGACGACTATCTGAAAATGCGATGACAGCAGTTGAAGGAGGAGCGATTGAATGAAAGAACAGAGTAAACGATTAGGAGAAGATAGTATTTCATCCCTTATGGCTAGATTGTCGATTCCGGCATTTATTGGTATGTTCGTAATGGGTATGTATAATATTGTTGATACGATTTTTGTGTCATATGGGGTTGGGCCTTCCGGAGTTGCAGCGCTTTCGATTGCTTTTCCTGTACAAATGATACTTATGGCAATGGCGGCAATGTTTGGGATTGGTGGAGCTTCGATTATTTCTCGTTCGCTTGGTGCGGGGGAACAAAAAAACGCCAATAAAGTATTTCATCAAGTTATTTGGTTGGTAGTTATATCTAGTATTCTTATTGCTATTATTACATTTATTTTTTTAGATCCACTTATTACGCTTTTTGGCGCACCAGCTGATATTCATGGCATTGCGAGTGATTTTTTGTCACTTATTTTGCTTGGCGCGGTATTTCAAACCTTTGGAATGGCAATGAATAATATCGTTCGTTCGGAAGGTAATGCCAAAACAGCCATGCTAACAATGATTATTTCGGCTATTTTAAATATGATTTTAAATCCAATTTTTATTATGGGATTTAACATGGGTGTTCGAGGCTCAGCGCTTGCAACGGTGATTGCTCAGGCGGTTGGAGCGATTTGGCTTCTAGTGTATTTTTTATCTGGAAAAAGTACTTTATCATTAAAAGGCTTTACTTTCCGGATGGATTTCCCACTGATTCGTCGGATTATGGCAATTGGGTTCCCATCATTTATTATGATGTCTGCTGGTAGTATTGTAACCGTGGCAGTAAACTGGATGCTTAATATTTACGGAGGAACGATGGCTATTGCTGTTTATGGGATTGCTAACCGGATTGCTTCTTTTGTTATTATGCCAATTAATGGTGTAACTCAAGGGATGCAGCCAATTGTTGGGTTTAACTATGGATCTAGACAATTTGAGCGGGTGATGAAAGCTGTAAAAGTTTCGATGTTTGCTGCTACAGTTATGTCGTTAATTGCTTGGGGTTTAGTCGAGATTTTCCCAGGAATGCTAGTTCGAATTTTCTCTGATGATCCGGAACTTATAGCAGAAGGAACGACTGCTGTTCGATTTATGCTATTAGCTGCACCAACAATTGGGTTTCAAATAGTTTGTGGTGGGCTGTATCAAGCGCTTGGGAGAGCACGGATTTCGTTCATTATTTCCTTAATGCGCCAAATTATTTGCTTAGTGCCGCTACTTATTATTTTACCGCAGTTCTTTGGCTTAAATGGAATTTGGTATGCATTCCCACTTGCAGACTTGGGGGCATTTATAGTTTGTGTTATAATTATGAGCAAAACTTGGCGTCGAATTTTCAAAAACCCTGAGCTAGTTTAACCGCAAAGGGCTGAGGTGTTTTCGTTATTTACGCCCAGAAAAAATGAAGGAGTGATTTTGATGGCAGACTTGTATCCATATTTATCTTTTGATAATGCAAAAGAGGCTTTAAGTTATTATGAGGAAGTGTTTGGAGCGACGGATATTATTCGTGTACCTGTCAATGAGGAGCAAAGTGAAATGTTTGGAGTTCCAAAGGACAGCCTTGAAAATACCACAGCTCACGGAGGGTTTACCGTATTAGGGGCTAAACTATTTTGTGCAGATTCATTTGGGAAATCAGTATCAGCAACAAATCAGATTTCTATTATGTTGGAATTAAATAATGAAGACCCAGTGGCAGTAGCTGAGGCGGATGCTTTTTATGAAAGAATAAGCAAATCTGGGAAAGTAAAAATTACCATGCCCTACGCAGAACAGTTCTGGGGCGGGAAAATGGGACATTTCGAAGATGTATACGGAATTTCCTGGATGCTGCATTCTGAACCTTATTCGAAATTATAAAGATGAATTCGCTTAGCATTTTGAAAATATGAATATAAAAAGAGAGCTATGTTGGCGTGTAGTGACCCCCAAAAGTTAAACTTTTGGGGGTCAGCCCAGCGCATGCTCTCTTAATTTTTTATAAACCACTAGCTTATGAGTGGTTTTATTTTTTGTGAACAAATGATAAAATGTTTGTTTCTACATTTCTTCGCCCAACAGAGATAAAACTCGATCCATCTCATCAAAGTGGTCCTTGCTACTAGAAGAATAGGTAAAATACCCCCCAGATTCAAACAACATTATAATCGTATCATCATGGTTACCAAAAAACTCAACTCCTTCACAATGCACTCGAAAGCTAACATTTTTATTTGCAAAATTTTCATGAAGGTAATCAACATCTTCTTTTTCCACGCTACGAAATAATTTAGGCGAATAATCAAGTCCAAATATTGCTTGTAGGTAAGCCATTGCTTCAAGAAAATCCATCAATTTCTCACATTCAAGATGCCATTCTTGTTCATTGAAGCTATGGTAAACGGGAGGGTTTGGCTTAGATAAATCATCCTTGAAAATCCCCCAAACACAGGTACGTTGATTTTCTACGCAAATAATCAGATAATCGGAGTGCTTACAATACGGAAAGTCATTAATTCTTGTTATGCTATCCTGCGTTTGGTTTAGATTTTCCACATTACCAAGTTCCTTGTAATAATCCTCTAAAATCCTTGGCAAGGCACCGAAAATATTCCGGATAGATTCAATTTCCTCACTAGTAAATCCATTTGGTTCCGTGATTTTATACATTTTCTTAATCTTTGGAAAATCTGTCAAAACTAGCCCCCTTGAACCATCTCTTATAATTCAGTCAAATTTTCTTTCGTCATTAAATAATGCTCTCCAATTCCAGGGATGACAAATGATTTACCAACTTTACGATAACCATGTTTTTCATAAAAACCAACTGCGACAATACGTGCGTTACACCAAATAATTTCGGCATTATGGTGCCAAATTTCTGCTTCACCTGCTGCAAGTAACGCTGAGCCTACACCTTTCAAGCGCATACCGCGTTCTGCCGCCACCCCGCGGATTCGGTACTGGGTAGAATTCATAATAATGGCCGATTTCTCTGGATAAAAACTGGCAATTCCAATTAAAACATCATTTTCAAAAGCACCTAAATGAAAAGTGCCTTCTAAATCATCATTCGGATAAATCGCATTACTTTCAGGCTGCTCTGGGCGAAGAACCCGGTGTCTAATATCTTGAGTATCTTTTGCATTGATTTGTTTAATCTCCACCGCACTCACCTCCACTTTATTTCTTTCTATTATAACCATTCTTCAGAAAATGTCACTCAAAATATAAATTCGTTTCATAGGAGTAGCCGTTAACTAGCTTCTTATCAATCAAAGCAACCGTTTCCTGTAGCAAATAGTTTTCGTTGTTAGGCTTCATTTCCCAGTTTTGTGGCATGCAAAACGGTTGTCGTTCACTTGCTAGCAAATAGCGTTCTCCAGCTGCTTTAACGGAGTGATCTAGCTCAATGAAAAGATATGCTTGCCCATTTAGCATGAGATAGCCTGGAAACTGTGAGTAGCTTTTGGATAGGTTTAGCCGACTTATCAAGGCTTGAACTTCTTGGTGAAATAATGAATCATTCAAAATAGTGGGATGAATAGGTATTTGCAAGGGCTCTGTGAGTATTAGTCTAGCCGTTTTTACGGGTTGTGTTTTCTCAGGCGAACGTCTTAATAATCCTTGATAACGATTAATTAGCCATTTTTTTCGAGCAATTCGCGCTTCGTCTTCTTGTAATTTTTGCTGGTATGTAACGAGTAACTCTGGTAAAATTTCCGGAGCATTTTTAGCAAGGTATTGTTTAATTGCATGCAGGGAAAACCCCATATATTGTAGCGCTTGAATAAAATTTAATTGTTCCTCTTGAATTGCTTCATAATAGCGATATCCAGAAGTAGGATCGGTAAATGCTGGAACTAAAAGCCCGATTTTGTCATAATAACGCAGTCGTTGTATGGATAACTGACTTTTCTTTGCCATTTCACCAATGGATAAAAGCGGTTTCATTATTATCATCCTTTCAGCTTGACTCTATAGTAACTATACACTTTATCATAAAGGTAATTCAAAGCGAGAGGTGAAAAAAATGAAAATAATTATCGAAAAAGATTATGAAAATATGAGTAAAACTACAATGCAGCTGCTTTTAGGGAAGATGTATCAAGATAAGGAAGTACATCTGGCCATCACAGCAGGCTCTACGCCAAAACGAATGTACGAAATGCTGGTGAATGAAATGCGTGAGAAGACACCGCTTACGAATGTTTGCTATTATAATTTTGATGAAATTCCAATTGGGGAAGAAAAATTTGGTGTGACAGTTGGTAATTTAAAAGAAATGTATTTTGATCCAGCGGGAATTCCAGAAGAGCAGATTCATGTGCTTGATACGAAAAACTATACCGAGCATGAGGCGCATTTAAAACATGTTGGTGGACTGGATGCGATTTTAATTGGTATTGGCGAAGATGGTCATTTTTGTGGAAATCTTCCAGGTGTCACTAAATTTGGCGATGAAACTAGGCTTGTTTCAGTTGATTCCTTACCAAGTATGTTCGACGTTTTGCTTGATGAGGTTGGTGGCAATCCAGAGAACGTACCGAAAAACTATGTAACAATGGGTCCAAAAAGTGTTATGCATGCGAAAGAAGTTATTATGTTCGCAAATGGAAAGAAAAAAGCAGCTATTATTAAAAAAGCATTGCAAGGTGAAGTTACCGAAAACGTCCCAAGCTCGATTTTCCAATTGCATCCTAATTTTACAGTAGTGTTGGATGAGGAAGCAGCGAGTGAGTTGAATATTTAAAATGCATGGCTAGCAAGCGCTAGCCATGTTTTAGTTTATAAAAATGACAAGCAGCTAATTAGCGAATAGAAGTGAGTATATAATGCATTATTTTTATGTTAAAATAGTTTCATATAAATAGAACAAACAGAAAGGGATAATGAAAATGGTGAATATTGCTTCAAATTCAGGTTTAGCGCAGATGGCAGTGTCTGATGTGGCAACAGTTTCTGTAGATAAGGGTGAACAAGTTTCTTTGGATAAGAGCAACCTTTCTAGCATGAAATCCGGGAAAAAGCTTAACAATCAATTGTTATCAGATTTAGTAGATTTAATAAATTGTGTTCAGGAACAAAGTGAAAAGTTTCCTAAAATCGCCAAAATGATGGACTTACAAGACAGTCAGATTAAATTTTAAGGGATGAAAATAATGAGAGAGAAGATACACGAACAAGAACGGGCAGCTTTTACCCAACAAATTATTCAAAAAGAAAATCAGCTGGATAAGCTGAGAGAAGAAAAACAAAAAGTAGAAAGATTACTTTATCAATTAGAAGAAGATTTTCAAAGAGGCTATCAGAAGTTAAGAATGTTGAATGATGAAAATGTAAAAGAAAGGCAATCAGATTTCTTTCAAATACAACAGAGAATGGACGATCAAGAAAGAAGATTTCGGCAGCGAGTAATGGATGCTAAAGAACAATTTGCCAGTGTCTTTAAAAAAGAAATAATTCAAGCTGATGATGAACGTGAAATATTATACAAGCAAAGAGGTGAAATTCCTTGGGACTGATTTATTCAAGTGAAGATTCAGAGAAATTGATACAAGCTTTATCTAAAAACTTAACAAGTGGAAAAGAAGCGCTTAATAAATTAAAAATCGGAAGCGAAAAGATTATCCAAGCAATAGATGGTCATACACTGTCAGGAACTGCTTATACAGCAGGGAAAGGCTTGTTTATGGATCTTATTTTACCGACAATTACAAAGGTAACATCAGCTTGCGACACGCTTAATCAAGAATTACAGAAATATAAGGCGGCTGATTTGGATGTTTCAAGTGAGGGATATTTAGATGAAGATAACTTACAGGAACAAATCGAGACGAAAAGGAATATGAAGGAATCAGTAGAACGCACATCCATGTTTATGAAGGTGATAAAAACAAGTGTAGTCGCTGCTCTATCGGATGCAGCATCGGATCATTGGAGAGAATTAGATCAAATGTCAGATAATCTTCAACAAGATATTGATGAGTTGCAGAAGAAGATAGAAAAATTACGTGAGTTTGATGCAGAAACCAAAGAACTTTTTACTAGTAGCTTAGATGAAATGAAGTTAGCTATGCAGGGGGTTTTAGTTTTAAATGGCACTACTGTAAACGCCGATGGAACATATCAATTGCCTGTAGGTTTGGATAAAAGTTGGTTTACAGAATTAAAAAGTAAAAAACAACAAAAGGAAATGGAAGAGAAGGCAAAGAAAGCAGCAATTAAAGAGATAAATGATTTATATGAGAAAAATCCAATGGCAGCGATTGAGAAAATTAAAAATAATGATCGTTTATTTGGATATGTAATAGGAGCTTTAGATAAATTTCCAGAAGGTATTCAAAATGCGGCACTTGGCATCTTCATTGCGCAAGAGAGCTGGAATAAGTTACCAAAAGATACAGCTGTAAAAGTCCTGAATAGTCCGAAATTTGCTTCTTATATTAGTGAAGCATCGATGGCGACGCAAGCTGTTGTTTATGGCGGACTAATTAAATTAAGCGAAAAGGGTTGGAGCGTACTTGCACCAATTGGATATACAACTAAAATTCTTTCTAAGACTAGTGAAGGGGCTAAACTCATAGCTAGCTCTAAGGTAGGGCTTGATTTGTTTAAAAAATTAAAGCCGGTTTCTGAGTTTGTTAAAACAAACAAGGTGGCTATCGAAGGTATTGGTTATATTGGTGATGGACTTAGCGTAACATCCTATGCTTATGATGAGTATATCAATCCTAAAAGTCCAGCTTATGGTAATGCAAGTAAATCAGTGTATGGAGGACTTAATTTATTTTTATTAAAAGCAGGACCTCTTGAAGGCGCTCAATACGGAGGACTACCAGGTGCGATAACTGGAACTATCAATACGGTGGTTCAAGGGATTGAGTTTCAAACGCCATTTAAATGGTTGGGTAATAACGGGAAGATAGGCTGGGATGGAATAAATGGATTTGGTACAGACAAAGATGCAGAAAAATGGTTAGCTGAACAATATGAATTATATGATCAAAGAGAAAAGAATCTTAATGACGGAAATATCGGCAAAATAAAGGAAGATTGGTTTGGAAAACAAAATGGTCGTGTTGACGTAGAAGATTTCAACAATGGTATCCCGAGGTGGTAAAAATAATGAATAATGTGAGTTATGAGAACGCAAAGCAAAAAATTAATTCTCAGGAAATAGAGCAACTTAATTCAAAAATAGAACATACATCCTCCTACACTGGTAAGATAGTGGGAAGTATATTGTTTGCCCTTCTATTAGGCCTTCCATCAACAAACTATTACGCAATATATTTAATTGGAGCTCTATTTTTTTTAAGCATTTTAGTTGTAAGGTATGTAACTTTTAAGCCCATTTTTAAAATATTAAATTATAACACGGTACTATTTCTAGTATGGCAGACCGCGGCAATATTTTTTATGATTGTTTTTTTAAGAGTAAAGGCAGATACATATCATCTTATTCCTTTACTGTACATCATTTTAAGCTATGGATTCTCATTTTTATTTATACGAGCTCGTACAAATACTTATGTGAAAGAGACATTTGGGGAGATACATAACTCGAAAAAAAGAGTATTTTCAAAGACTATAACTAAGATTTTAAGTATTTTTCTCGCTGTGGTGATTATTTCTATCTTATTTTATCGTGGAAACAAATGGTGGCTAATAAATATGAATACAACATTGGAAACATCGGGCTTTTTACAGTATGCTATTTGGGGTATCGGGCTATTGGTCTTACTTATCGGCTTTACTTTATTGCCAACCTTATTATTTTCACCTTCACAGTATGTTAAAGGAAGATTGATAAAAAAATATGCTGAAGAATTTCGAAAAGAGTATGGATTTACTGAAAAAGAATGGTATGGAGAAAAGTAAACAACGCTAAATACACATATTCAGACATGGGGGTAATCAATGAGAACATTTTCTAAACTAGTAGAACAAGTTTCATTTGTAGATTCATTAAAAAGTAATTCAATACATCATGTTTATGAAACCTTAAATGGTACTGGCAAAGAGTTGTTACCTATGTCACTAAAGATAGTTATATTTGCTGCTATTTCTTGGCTGATATGTATTTTTTCTGCGAGTAACTGGTATGTGTTTCCTATTGTGGCATCAATTATAGTTGTAGTTATTGGCGTAGGTTACTTTAGAAGCAGTCTTTTTTTCAGGAAAGCTGCATATACAATGGTTGTTTATTTATTTACGCAAACAGCCCTCATTTTTTACATAGCTTCTCTGGAAATATCAGATAGTAATGTTATAAATAGAATAGGTGCTTCACTTTATATTTTGTGAATGTATGGACTATCCTTTTATGTCATACAAATCAAACTTATTGAAAATATCCAGACAAAGTATCTGGCAGATGATGGGAAGCAAATAAAGAAAAAAAGAACAATAAAGATAGTAAAGGTATTATCTACTGTGTTAGTGAGTTTTATAGTAGTTGTAATCGTGGGAATGCAAGTTTATAGGGTTAATAAGTGGTGGATTGATGGGGCAAATTATGAGTTTCTTTCGGGTTTTAATGGAACCCTCATAGGAACAGTATTATCAGCTGTTTTTATATTTATTGGTATTACAGCTTTAATACTAATCACGCTACTTCCCACCCTCCTTTTAAATGCATCTGTTGTGGTGGATGGATATATTTATAAAAAATACGCAGAAAACTATAGAGTGGAATATGAATTTACGGAAGAGGAATGGTACGGGAAATGAAGAAAGATTTTTTATCATCCGTTTCCTTTGAAGAAGCAAATAATAGTCTCAAAATGAAAGACATTTACCAGGTTATGAAAAATGATAAAAAGCAAAACTTTTCAATTGAAATGAAGAAAATTATTATTCTGATACTAGGACTAGCTTTTCCAGTTTTAATGGTATTTAGTTTCGCTTTGGCTCTTACAAAAAAAAGTTTAATTATTTCTAATAGTATTGTGATTGTAGCGGAATTACTTATTATTATTGTGATGTGTTATCAGTTTTTTAGAGCATATCCTCCTTTTTTAAAAAATTATGGATATGTAACTTATTGCTATTCAATAGCTAAACTAGCATATATATCCTATTTTGCGGTGGGGCTTGGAATGACAAGAGGCAGCTATATCATAAACTTTTTTGTGTTTTTAATTGCTATACTAGTCTTTTTATATCTTTATCATAAAGTTGAAAAAAATATGATTTTAGAAGAAATTAATAAAACGTTTAATCAAGATTATAAAATTTCGAAAGTGTTAACTATTATGTTAAGATTTTCTGGGCTCTCTGTTGTGGTTGCTTTAGTAGTTATGCAATTTTATAGACTGAATAAATCCTGGATTATAAATTTAAGGGGAGTAAGTGGAGAGATTTCTAGTAATATTACAGATGATGTGATAGGTATTGTTTTTGGTATCCCATTATTATTGATAATCACCTTAATCCCCACTTTCTTACTGTTTAAACCGAATCTTTTTGTTCGGGGAGAAGTGGTTAAGAAACATGCAGAAGAATTTCGAAAGGCAACCAATTCTACTGAAAAAGAATGGTATGGGGCATAAAATGAAATTAACAAATATTTTATTCAACAAAAAGATAAAAGAAAGTGTCGAGAAAATTGATTTTAATAAAGCAAGCCAGATAATTACCTATACAAAGATAAATAAGCTTATGAACCAAAAATTATTGTTTATGAGATATAGTATTTTCGCAATAATAATTATTATTGAAATATTACTAGCAAGCACTTTATCCGGTTGGGTAGTTAGTAGTCCTATTTTTGCATTAATGGAATGGTTAGTTATTTTATTGACGATTATCTATTTTTTTAAGATAATTTCGAAATGCTTCTCTGAGAACTATTTGACCAGATTTTATTCTTGTTGTTCGATTATTTTTAGCATAGTATCATGTATCTTCTCGCTTGGATTATGGTTTGTACTAGCAGCATTTTCGAGCGGGATAAAGGAAGAATACTTAGCCCAAATCCTACTGCAAACCATTATTACGGTAGTTGTTGCAATTTTAGTCGGGTATGCAATTTACAAATATTTACAGTATTTAGCAATAAAGGAGTTAGCTGATTTTGATAAAACTCTAAAAGTTCCTCTATGGGGAAGAATTGTTGATAAATCAGTAATTTATGGAATAGTTATTGTGATAGGTGGTATGCAAGTATATCGAATGAATAAGTTTTGGTTGTTAAATGACTCTTCGTGGGTTTCGACATTGCTAGTTCCTATCGCTCAGACAGTTTTGGGAGCGATTATCTTTATTCTTTTGATAGCCCTCCCGGTACGTTTTTTTACCCGGAATTCGTGAAAAGCTATTTGCTTCAAAAATACACAGAAGAATTCCGCAAAGAAAATGGTATGACGGAAAAAGAGTGGTATACTGAGTAACTATTTAAAGAGAATCGGAACACTACTTCTGTAGAAATGGAGCTTTCAAATGAAAACCATAATGAGTAAAATCTCTTTTGAAGAAGCTAAACAATTAGTAGATACAAAAGAAAGCATCACTTCAAGAGGTATACAACTATTTATGCTTGGATTGTTTTGTGGTTTTATGGCTGTACTACCTTTGAAGAATTCTATCATTATAACAAGCATTTTAATTCTAATGATTTTAATAAGCTTTATTTATTATTTTATAGTGAAATCTAGCGATAAACTTTTGGAAGACTTTGGATGGCAGATGGCAAAATATTTAATGATTCAAACTATTACCGTGAGCATACTTTTAGGAATAAGAGTTGATGGTGATAAGCCTTTTGGGGAGTATTATATTTTAGTGGCGCTGTGTTATTTGTTTGTGGTTGCTTTGCTTTGCTATTTCCGATGTAAAGCGATGATGCTAAATTATTTGAAAAAAAATGGCATAAAATTAAAAGAATCCTCAGTAACTAAGGTATGGAGTAAATTTTTTTTAAAGCTTTCGATTGGTTTATTAGTGGCTATTGTCTTGGGGACACAAATATACAGGCTAAATAAATGGTGGTTCATTGGAAATGACAGCTCGCCGGGAGTAGTATCTATTCAAAATGAATGGCTGGGAACTTTAATAGTTTTAGTTGGTGGGGTTTTACTAATAGCATTTGTGGTTGTTTTTTCGTTGTTGCCAACTTTATTATTTAATGCAAAAACAATTTCAGAAGGTATTTTGTTAAAAATGTATGCAGAAGAATTCCATAAAGAAAATGGCTTTACTGAAAAAAAGCATAGTGAATAAAAAAAGTTCTCATTTGAGAACTTTTTTCAATCACATTATTTATGCATACTCGCAAATTCAGCATCACGTAATTCCACACGACGAATTTTTCCAGAATCGGTTTTTGGCAGAGCGCTTGTAAACTCGATACGGCGCGGGTATTTGTAAGGTGCGGTTTGTTCCTTTGTAAATGTTTGTAACTCGTGAACAAGGTCATCTGTGCCTGCGTAACCATCTTTTAAGACGATGAAAGCTTTTACGACGGTGCCGCGGATTTCGTCAGGGCTTGCGACAACAGCTACTTCTTTTACAGCAGGGTGATGAGTCAAGGCGTCTTCCACTTCAAAAGGTCCGATTGTATAACCAGAGCTAATGATAATATCGTCGTTTCTACCTTGGAACCAGTAATAGTTATCTTCGTCACGAATCGCACGGTCACCAGAAACAAAATAGTCACCGCGAATCGCTTTTTGAAGGCGTTCAGGTTCTTTATAATATTCCTTAAATAATGCTGGGAAATCTCTCTGCATCGCAATATCACCAATTTCCCCAACACCAACCGGATTTCCATCAGCATCAATAATCGCCATAAATTCAGGCATAATTGGTTTGCCCATTGAACCGGGGCGAATTGGCGTATCTACAAGCGTTCCAATCAATAGCGTGCTCTCAGTTTGACCATAGCCATCCCGAACTTTAATATCAAAATTATTTTGGAAAACTTGAATTACTTCTCGGTTTAGTGGCTCACCAGCTGAAACGGCGCTCCGCAATGAACTTAAATCATGTTCGCGCAAATTATTCACTTTCGCCATTAAGCGATATTCGGTTGGCGTACAGCATAGGACGTTAATTTTCTCTTCGCTAAGCAAGTTAAGTTGTTTTTCAGGGATAAAACGACCATTATAAACGAAGCCAGTCGCGCCTTTTCCGAGTACAGATAAGAAAGGAGACCAAACCCATTTTTGCCAGCCAGGACCAGCAGTAGCCCAGACAATATCATCTTCATGAATGTCTAACCAGTGATCGGCTGCGATACGAATATGTGCGTAACCCCAACCATGAATATGCACAACGCCTTTAGGATTACCAGTAGTTCCGCTAGTAAAAGCAAGCAAACATGCATCATCACGAGAAGTTTCCACTCGTTCGAAATCGCTTGAAGCAGTTTCCATCAATGTTTCATAGTGGTCCCAACCGGGCAATTTTCCACCAACAATAATTTTTTTAGAGACAGAAGGAGTGTCGTTAATTTTATCAAATTCAGCCGTCATTCCATTATAGGAAACAATCGCTTTTACGTTTGCGTGGCGAATACGATACTCCAAGTCATGGGCTTTAAGTAACTCAGAAGCAGGGATGATAATTGCACCAGCTTTCCATAAGCCCATATAAATTGCATACGTTTCAAGCAGACGAGGAGTCATGACGATAACGTGATCGCCTTTTTTTACGCCAGCATTTTTTACAACATTTGCGAATTTACTTGCTTGTTCAAGCAAATGACGGTAACTCCAAGTTTTTGTTTCATCATGTTCATTTTTCCAAATTAAAGCCGTTTTTTCAGAACTAAATTTAGCAATCTCGTCGGTAATATTATAAAGTTCTGGAGCAAGTAGGTTCTCTGAATTCATAATAATTCTCCTTTATAAGTAGATTGTATATTTTGATAATTTTGTTTTAGTACCTAGTATTAATATATGGTAATATAAATAACTTATGAAAGCAACTAAAAGTATCCTGTGAAAGCCTGAGCAGATTATTCCTATATATTATAGAAGCTATGCTAAAATGACAGTGAGTGACTTTTTAGAAATGAGGTGCGTGGATGGACGAAGCTTTCTTTATGCAACAAGCGCTTGAAGAAGCAGAGAAAGCCCGAGAAATAGGAGAAGTTCCAATTGGTGCAGTGGTTGTTTTAGATGGAGAAATTATTGGTCGGGCGCATAATTTGCGTGAAACTAGCCAGAATGCAGTGACCCATGCGGAATTACTTGCAATTCAAGATGCTTGTCAACACCAAAATTCGTGGCGATTAAGTGGCGCAGAACTATATGTCACCTTAGAACCATGTCCAATGTGCAGTGGAGCGATTTTGCTTTCAAGAATTGATAAGGTATACTACGGCGCTAAAGATCCAAAAGCAGGAACGGTAGGCTCCCTTATGAATTTACTGCAAGATGACAGATTTAATCATACTTGCGAAGTGGAAGCAGGATTAATGGAAGCAGAAAGTAGTGCGATGTTAAAAAATTTCTTTCAAGAATTGCGAAAGAGAAAGAAAATAGATAGGCCTTAAGACTCATTATGCAAAAACGCAATTTTAAATATATATTTGTGAAATAAAAAGCAATAAGTCTTACCAACATTTACAGCGCCATAACTCTTGAGAAATTTGTCACAATCTATTTAAATGAAAATAACATCTAAAGTACTAAATAAATTTGTCTCAAAATAGGATAAAATATACTCCAGATAGAACTTATTATAAAATAAAAATCTTTCTTAACTAGTTCCTAAATCTGTGAAAGCCAAGAATACATATTATATTGCTATGTTTTGTGAATAACAGAGCAACTGAGCACGTCACTTTGGGCGATTTTTCACAAGGTTTTTAAGAAAGATGCGAAATGAGGAGCAAAACTAGTAACATTTAGCATAAAAAGGAGGAGAAAAGGGTGGATAAACTATTTTTAGCCCGTTTTCAATTCGCATCAACAACGATTTTCCATTTCTTATTTGTACCACTTTCAATTGGACTTGTATTTATGGTTGCTCTTATGGAAACGTTGTATGTCGTGAAGGGGAAAGAAATTTACAAAAAAATGTCGAAGTTTTGGGGACACATATTCCTAATTAACTTTGCTGTCGGTGTTGTAACCGGGATTATTCAAGAATTCCAGTTTGGGATGAACTGGTCGGATTACTCTAGATTTGTTGGAGATGTATTCGGAGCGCCACTTGCTATTGAAGCGCTACTTGCATTTTTTATGGAGTCTACTTTTATCGGACTATGGATTTTCGGTTGGGATAAACTAGGAAAAAAATTACATTTAGCATGTATTTGGCTGGTTTCAATCGGAACAATCATGTCTAGTTTCTGGATTTTAGCAGCAAACTCATTTATGCAACATCCGGTTGGTTTTGAATTTAAAAACGGTCGTGCAGAAATGAATGACTTTTTACAACTAATTACTAACGGACAACTACTAGTGGAGTTTCCGCACGTTATATTCGGGGCTTTTGCCACTGGAGCCTTTTTCATCGCCGGTGTCAGTGCGTATAAGATGCTCAAAAAACAAGATGTCGCCTTCTTTAAACGATCATTCCAAATTGCAATGGTAATGGCCGTTATTGGTGGCTTTGGTGTTGCGTTTAGTGGACACTCACAAGCACAATACTTAGTTAAAACACAACCAATGAAAATGGCAGCAACAGAAGGGATTTGGGAAGATACAGCTGACCCAGCTCCGTGGACAATGCTCGCCAAAATTGATCCTGAGAATAAAGAAAACGACTGGGAACTCAACGTCCCATATGCGCTAAGTTTCTTATCTTACGGAACATTAAGTGGTAGCGTAGAAGGTATGAATACGTTACAAAAAGAATACGAAGAAAAATATGGTGAGGGTGATTACATTCCACCAGTAAAAACAGCATTTTGGAGTTTCCGCATCATGGTTGGCGCTGGTATGCTAATGATCATGTTCGCGCTAATCGGTATTGTACTTGCTTGGAAGAAAAAACTTGTTAATGCAAAATGGTATTTACGTTTCATGATTCCAATGATTGGCTTCCCATTCCTTGCGAACTCAATGGGTTGGATTATGACAGAAATAGGGCGGCAACCATGGGTAGTTTTCGGTTATATGAAAACAGCTGATGCGGTATCGCCAAACGTATCATCCGGACAAATTTTATTCTCGATAATTGCCTTCTCTACAATCTATACAATTTTAGCAATTCTCTTGGTTTACTTGTTCATTCGTGAAATTAAAAAAGGACCAGACGGACACAAACCAGAAAAAGAAGAAGTTTCCATAGATCCGTTTGATAAGGGGGATGCAAGCATTGTCACTAAATGAGTTATGGTTTCTATTAATCGCCATCTTGTTCATTGGGTTCTTCTTCCTTGAAGGTTTTGACTTCGGTGTAGGGATGTCTACACGCTTTATGGCTAGAAATGCTTTAGAACGCCGCGTACTCGTAAATACGATTGGGCCGTTCTGGGATGCAAATGAAGTTTGGTTATTAACAGCTGGGGGCGCAATTTTTGCCGCTTTCCCTAACTGGTATGCAACAATGTTTAGTGGATATTATATTCCGCTAGTGTTCTTATTACTTGCCTTAATCGGCCGTGGTGTTTCGTTTGAATTCCGTGGTCAAAAAGATTCTGCTCTTTGGGTAAAAACATGGGACTGGGTTATTTTCTTCGGTAGCATTTTGCCGCCATTCCTATTCGGTGTATTATTTGCAAGTTTGATTCAAGGAATGCCAATTAATAGCAATATGAATATGTATGCTGGATTCTTTGATTATATAACTGTATTTTCTGTTTGGGGCGGACTAACGATTACATTGATGTGTCTGCTACACGGACTATTATTTATTACCCTACGTACTGAAGACGATATTCAAGACCGCGCTCGTCGTATGGCAAAACGAGTTTGGTTCATTACCATACCAGTACTACTAATTTTTGTTGTGCTAGCTTACTTTAATACAGATATGTTCCAAGTTAGACCTGTTCTTGTTCCATTGATGATTGGGATAGTAGTCGTTATGTATTTATTATCTGCTTTGTTCATCTGGAAGGACCGCGATATTTTAGCCTTTACATTTGGTGGGCTTGGAATTGTGTTCACGATTGGTTCTATTTTTGTGGCACTCTTCCCACGTGTAATGATCAGTTCTATAAACAGTGCGTTTGATTTAACAATAGAAAATGCTGCTTCCGGGCAATATTCGCTAAGTGTGATGACCATTGTTGCTGTTACACTCTTACCGTTTGTGCTTGGTTACCAAATTTGGAGCTACTATGTTTTCCGGAAACGCGTTTCTAGTAAGGAGAAAATGACGTATTAATGGGAAAAGATTTAAGGAATTACAAAGGTATTAAAAAAATAATGGCGATACTCGCAGTTTTCACGCTTATTCAAGGTGCTGCGATTATCGTAATGGCAATAACTTTAGCTCGTGCGATTACAGATTTATTTCATGAGCATCCATTTCAATCAGTCACACTTCAAATAGGTCTCTTCGCGGGGGCCTATTTCTTGCGTCACTTTTTGAATGTATGGAAAAAACAAATCGTTTATCGTTATGCTTCTAACTTAGCGAAAACGATGCGGGAAGAGTTGCTGGATAGTTTGTTTGCACTTGGTCCGCGTTTTGCTCGTGCGGAAGGAACTGGGAAAGTTGTAACGATGGTGATGGAAGGTGTAGCAGATTTCCGGAATTATTTGGAACTATTTTTGCCTAAAATGATGAACATGGCGATTATTCCAGCAATGATTTGGGTTTATATTGCTTTTCAAGACTGGACATCGGCCTTTATTTTAATGATTACATTGCCAATTTTAATTGTATTTATGATTATTTTAGGACTTGCTGCAAAAAAACAAGCAGATTCGCAGTTTGAAACGTATCGTGTCCTATCTAATCATTTCGTAGATTCACTAAAGGGTTTGGAAACGTTGAAATACTTAGGATTAAGTCATGTGCATGAGGGGAAAATTGCTTCGGTTAGTTCGCGCTATCGAAAAGCAACGATGAAAACCTTGCGTGTGGCCTTTATGTCGTCGTTTGCGATGGATTTCTTCACGATGCTTTCGATTGCGCTTGTGGCATTATTCCTAGGGCTTGGCTTGATTGATGGCAATATGAACTTGCCGATTGCGTTAAGTGTGCTCATCCTTGCTCCAGAATACTTTTTGCCAGTGCGGGAAGTTGGCTCGGATTACCATGCTACCCTTGACGGACAAGAGGCTGGACGAGTTATTCAAGGTATTATTGACCGCGCGAAAGAAGAAAAACAGGATGAACATGCGCTATCGTTAACAACATTTGCTGAAAATACGAACTTTTCGTTTGAAAATATTACGGTTAAACATGGTGATGGGGATGCTGAGTCGTTGCACGAAGCTAGTTTTACGGTAAATGGTTTTGAAAAAATCGGGATTATTGGTGCGACTGGTGCTGGGAAATCGACGCTGATTGATGTGTTAAGTGGCTTCTTAAACCCAACGTCTGGTGAATTTCACTATAATGATCAAGTCGGTGCCACGCTGTCGTCGCCTGATTGGCAAACACAAGTAACCTATATCCCGCAACATCCATATCTTTTCCACGATACGATTGCTGGTAATATTCGGTTTTATCATCCAAATGCTACCGAAATAGAGATGAAAAAAGCGGCAGAATCAGCCGGCTTAAACCAGTTAGTTGCCGGACTTGAAAATGGTTATGAAACACTTGTGGGAGAAGCAGGAAGAATGCTAAGCGGCGGACAGGAACAACGTGTTGCACTAGCAAGGGCTTTCTTAACTAATCGTCCAGTTGTACTGATGGACGAACCTACTGCTCACTTAGATATTGAAACAGAATACGAGCTTAAAAAACCAATGCTAGATTTATTTGAAAATCGACTAGTCTTTTTTGCAACACACCGTTTACACTGGATGCTAGAAATGGACCGGATAATCGTACTCGACCACGGGGCTGTGGTTGAAACAGGAACCCATGACGAACTACTCGATAAAAAAGGTTTCTATTACGATTTAGTCAAAGCCCAATTGGAGGAAGTATAATGCGGAAAAGCAGCTGGATTATCCCATATATAAAAGAAAATCGTGGCTTGTTCTTGCTTGTTATCTTCCTCGGAACGCTTACTTTTGCATCCGCCGGGGCGCTAATGTTTACGTCAGGGCACTTAATTTCTAAATCTTCTTTAATGCCTGAATCAATTATGGCTGTATACGTTGCGACTGTTGGTGTACGGGCATTTGGAATTATGCGTTCCGTTTCCCGCTACGTAGAACGACTTATGAGCCATTCGTTAGTACTGCGAATTCTGGAAAAAATGCGGGTGCGTTTATACCGTTTACTTGAACCGCAAGCATTATTACTTAAATCTCGATATAAAACTGGCGACATTTTAGGACTACTCGCTGGTGATATTGAACATTTGCAAAACTTCTATCTTACAACGATGCTACCGGCAATTGTTAGTTTAGTCCTTTACGCTGGAGTAGTTATCGCACTAGGCGTGTTTTCAGTACCATTTGCGATACTATTTGTCTTTTTAATTGGGATGTTGGTACTTGTTTTACCATGGGTGTCGCTTTTATATGCTCGCGGGAAAAATGCTTATTTAAAACAAGGGCGAAATGGACTTTATCAAAAGTTCACGGATGCTGTTTTTGGAATTAGTGATTGGAAGTTTAGCGGTCGAGAAAAAACCTTCATTACTAATTACGAAAAAGACGAAGCGAATATGTTGCATACGGAAAATAAACAATTCCATTTTGTGAACTGGCGTGATTTTTTTAGCCAATTAGTGGTAGGTTTTATGGTGATAGCGATGGTTTATTGGAGTACAGCTGAGTCACGTGATGGCGCATTTTCAGGTACGATGATTGCTGCATTTGTTTTAGCTATTATGGCACTTGCAGAAGC
The DNA here is from genome assembly GCF_014322765.1 of Listeria immobilis. GTDB lineage: Bacteria > Bacillota > Bacilli > Lactobacillales > Listeriaceae > Listeria > Listeria immobilis. The sequence goes on from NZ_JAASTZ010000006.1 coordinate 147,032, forward strand.
ATTCGTTCCAGTTTCTAGTGCTATTAGCGACAAATCGCTTTACCAAGACTCCCTTTCTCGTTTAGACAAAATAGAAGACCCAACCTTACCAACTTTTGAAGAAGAGGCTAATGAAACGGAGCGAATTGATACAAAACAAGTTATTTTACAGGCGGAAAATGTCACTTTCGCTTATGATGAAAAATCGGCGAATATACTAAACGGCTTTGATTTTACTTTGCAACAAGGGGAAAAAGTGGCGATTATTGGGCGAAGTGGAACTGGGAAATCTACTTTTCTAAAATTAATTCAAGGGGCACTGCTCCCAACTGATGGAAAAGTGACTTTGAATAATATGGAAGTGGAAAAATTGCGACCACAAATTCCAGAACTTATCTCCATGCTAAATCAAAAAGCCCATCTTTTTAGTACAAGTGTATTAAATAATATTCGACTAGGAAACCAAGATGCTAGTGATGAAGAAGTTTATGCGGCAGCAAAGAAAGTCCAACTACATGATTTTATTATGAGCATGCCAGATGGTTATCATACACAAATGAATGAAATGGGTGAGCGTTTTTCAGGCGGAGAACGTGGCCGGATTGCGCTAGCACGGATTTTACTTCAAAATACTCCAATCGTTATTTTAGACGAGCCAACTGTTGGGCTGGATCCAATAACAGAACGAGATTTACTAGCGACCATTTTTGAAACTTTAGCAGATAAATCATTAATTTGGGTGACACATCACTTAGTTGGCGCCGAAAAAATGGATCGAGTTTTATTTTTAGAAGATGGAAAAACGCTGATGGAAGGTCCTCATGCTGAATTAATGGCAGCTGAACCACGATATAAACGACTTTACCAACTAGACCGACCAATCGAATTATAAAATTAATGGTTTGCTAATTTCCCGTTAGCAAGCCATTTTTGTCGTCAATTTTTAATAATTGTAACAAACATGTAATTTAAAATTGACTTTATGCTCATTTCTGATTATGATTGAGGTAAGTAAAAAGAAAGGGGAATTTATTATGAACAAATTCCGCGGACTAGTAGTTTTAGCTTTATTAACTTGTCTTATCACCCCATTTTCATTGGCAGCAAGTGCTGAAACGAATGAAAATGGTAATAATCAACCGAGTACAGAAGAGCAAACAATGGATTCCAATGAAAATACAGTTCCGGAAGTGGAGTCGAAAACAACGGAACCTGTAAAAGAAACGGCAACACCCGAAACACCCCAAACAACAATAGATATTACCGACTCAACGGAAGTTTACACGTATGAACAAAACAGTGACATCAAACTAACTGATTTCACCGCAACTTTAAGTGAATATACAGGTACGGAATTATCTAATTATCGTTTGGCCGAGGATGTGTCGCTAACAACAGCAGATGCTGGCTTGCAAGATGTGACATTACTTGGTGATACAAAAGACGGTGAAACAACTGCGGTTAAGTTAAATTACTTGGTAAAAGCACCTGTTGCAACTTTATCAGTTACTAATTTAAATTTTGACTTAGAAACGAAAATTTTCTCAGGAAAAACCAAACCTTTTGCCAGTGTTTATATGAGCTCTCCAGAAGATGAAAACTTTGGAGAAGGGCGTGTTGATGCGGACAAAGATGGGAATTTCTATGCTTCATGGGCAACCACACCAAAGGAAATTACTACCTATGCATTTGATGAAGCAGGAAACTTTAGTAAGGAAGTAACTTACACTGTCCCAGCTAAAAAAGAAAATGAAGAAGCAGTTCAAGTTCCTGAAAAAGTGAAAAAAATCGAAAACAATAATTCTGTAAAAAGTGTTACTACAGCTACTTCAGAGGAACCTAAAAAAGAAGCAGCGTCTAAATCAGAACTCCCAAGTACAGGTGACCAAGGCGTTGAATGGATTTTTGTTGTCATTGGCGCAATAGTCGTTCTTATAGCAATAGTACTTTTAAGAAAACGCAAAAAATAACTAAGCAATTTTCATAGCAAAAAACACTAAATTTAACACGATAAATTAAGTTCTGGCAAAAAGCGGCAGAGAAAATCAGTTAGTTTGATTTCTCTGTCGCTTTTTTGTTAATTATGCAAAAATAAGCTTTTCTGTGGTAAATACACATAAAATAGAAGCTTTTTTTATTAATGTTCATCAGTTCTACACATTATGAAAACGTTTTTTTGATATAATTAAGTAGGAAAAAGCTTTTCATATTAAAAATACAAGGGGCGATATAAATGGGAAATCCAATGACAATTGAAGAGAAAAGAATGATTCCACATCTTTTCCATACGAATCTTAATAATAGAGACTTTGATAAGCAGTATGAGTTAATTACACCAGACATTATTTTCCATAAAAATGGTGCAGTGATTGAAGGCGCGGATAATTTTATCGCTACCATTCGTGCAATTGTTGACTTTTCAAATGATGCCAAAGTAGAAGACCATGAAATTTATGCGGATGATAACGTAGCAATAAGTCGCTTTAGCATATCTGGAACTTTAACAGGAGATATTACTTTCCCGAATGGAGATAGCGCAAGTAAAACGGGGAAAAAATTTAGTTATGGTGCGGTAGAGTTTTTTGAATTTAATGATGAAGGAAAAGTATATGAAATTCGTCAAATCAATGATTCTGGATTAACACCAACAACAATCGAAAATCAAGTTAAATAAAGCTGAAAAGGGGCTAAAATAAAAACATCTCAATAATAAAACGCAAGCAGGAATCTTGTATAGAACATTTTTTAATGATGCTATGCAATGATTTCTGCTTGTTTATTTTGGGTTATATCTGGCTATTCCATATAGTTTTGCATTTTTCATCAAAAATGAAGTACCCCAGCCACCAAATTTTTTTCGATTTAACGTATAATGGTAAGAAAAGCAGTTACGAGGTGAAATATTTTGACGAATAGCTCTTACATAATGGGCGTGGACATTGGAACCTCTAGCACAAAAGCAGTTCTTTTTAATGAGCAGGGAGAGGTTATCCACCGAGAAGCAATTCACTATGATTTAGTGACGGATGAAACTGGCAAGGCGGAAGAAAGTCCTACAGAAATTTTTGAAGCGGTAATTACCTCCATCCGTCACGTGATGAGTAAGATAAATAAAGCTGATTTGCGTGGAATATCGTTTAGTTCTGCCATGCATAGTTTGATTGCAGCCAAAAGTAATGGGGAACTTCTAACTGAATGTATTACCTGGGCGGACGGACGAAGCAGTGAGGCGCTCGAAAATGTTAAACGGGATAATTACCTCTTTCAACTTTACGAAGCGACAGGGACACCGATACACCCAATGAGCCCATTTGCAAAAATCTGCTGGTTAAAAGAAACAGAACCCGAGCTATTTAATCGCACGGAAAAATTTATAGATATTAAAGCTTATATTTTGTATCGTTTTTTCGGAGTGTGGGTGATGGATGAGTCTTTGGCATCTGGAACGGGGCTTTACAATATTTTAGAGCATGACTGGGAATTTGAAGCAATGGAAATTGTGAAATTAACACCAGATTTCTTTCCAAAAGTGGTTCCGGAAACGTATCAATTAACAGGCATGAAGGCGAAATATGTTGAATTTATGGGAATTCCAGATGATGTTCCACTTATTGTTGGCGGTAGTGATGGCGCACTTGCGAATATCGGAATCCAAGCGACAGGGCGCAATGATGTGACGATTACTGTTGGTACAAGTGGTGCTGTTCGAAAATTAACAAATGAATTTCAAGTGGATTCTCGCGGTCGAACATTTTGTTACGGGGCGGGTGATGGGTATTTCATCGCTGGTGGTGCAGTGAACAATGGTGGTAAAGTAGTCGAATGGGGTCTGGAACAATTTGGCTCTGAAAGTGAAATTGCCAATCGAGACTTTGCTAGTTTTATTGCCCGTATTGATGAAGTGAATCCAGGAGCAGCAGGTCTTTTATTCCAACCGTACTTACTAGGAGAGCGTGCGCCTTTTTGGACTAATGATATTCGTGGTGGCTTTGTTGGACTGACAATTAATCATACTAACGCCCATTTTATAAGAGCAATTTTAGAAGGGATTGCTTTTAATCTTGCAGAAGTATATGAGGCAGTTTCAGCTCCAGATGATATTATTTATGTAACGGGAGGAATATCCGCACACGAGCCTTGGTGTAGATTGCTTGCTGATATTTTAAACCGCGAAATTCGGGTTCCGCATACAATTGAAGGATCAAGTTTAGGCGCTGCTATTATTGGAATGCGTTCACTTGGAATATTAAAAGATCTAAATCTCCAAAAAACATTGCCAATCAAAGCTATTTATCATCCTAGTGAAAACGTAGAAAAGTATGCGGAATTGCGTTTGATTTTCACACAAGTATCAACCCAGCTAATGTCTAGCTATAGCCAATTAAATAGTTGGCAGAAGAAGTTTGAAAATAACAGCTAAATTTTCCATTTCATGATATAATCACTAAAAGAAAAGCGAAAATGTGAAGTAAGGGGGAGATGAACGTGAATAAGAAAATAGTATGGATTGCCTTAACATTAGTAGGTATTTGTGTAGTTGGAACAATAGTTGCCGCGATCATGAGTTTTTACTTACGTTAAAAAATTTCCCGAGTTTCTACTTGCACTTTTCATATGAAAAAGGTACACTAGTAATTGAGCTCTTTTCAGAGTTTAGGCTAAATATTTTTTGTTTTGCGAACTAATTATTGGTAGCAAATTTGTCGTGCTAGACGGGGAGGTAGCGGCGCCCTGTAACCCGCAATCCGCTCTAGCGGGGTTGAATTCCTCACTTGAGGCATCGTAATTGTTTGGTCTGCCCTTGACAAGTGGTGTTGAAGGTTGGGTCTTGCGCAATGAGAACCTGTGAACCATGTCAGGTCCGGAAGGAAGCAGCATTAATCAGTGCTTCTCATGTGCCGCGAGGTTGCCTGGCCCGAGCTAACTATCAGGGTAACGCAGGTGATTGCATGTCGATGTGAGGTGCGCGACACTAATTTTAAATATATTAAAAGACTATTTTGCTCAGCGCGAAGTAGTCTTTTTTAGTTAAATTGACACCTGTAATTATATAGCATAAACTGGTACAATATAAGATAAGTAATGTAATTTATAACAAAGGATGAAAATAATGCAACGGCTAAAAACAAAAAAGAAATGGCTACCAGCTTTAATTGTCGCAATTTTAATAGGTATAGTAGTCATCCTGGCAATTATGTTCGGTTTCTTCCAGCGTCAAGAAGTTTATGATAAATATGATGTAGCATATGAAATAGAAGGCGAATTATATGAAGTATTTCCAATTAGCACAACGGATATTGGTGTAGATAAAAAATCATCGGATAAACATTTCTATTTCCGAGTGAATAGTTATTATAATATCGATTATTTATTTAGATTAGCCTATAAACAATACGAAATAAATGAGCCATCTACCAATAAGTATTACTCAGGTTTAATTGATTACAGTGTTGCCGATAACGCCTACGTAACGCAGAAAGATGTCTATATGACGAAGGATGAATCGTATGCAACGTATGATTTTTTTGATAAAACTGGTAAGAAAATCTATACGTATAATCCTGAAGAAACCTCTACAGATGATTATATCGTCCGCATTAAACCAACCATTTTACAAGGCTACGAAAAAAGTGATATTGGTAGTTATGACGACTACTTAGATATTACAGCGCTATTTAAGGATAAACTTGGAATGGATGTAAACGTTCGAATAGATGATGCAAAAAACATGGTGATTTTCTCTATTAAATAAAGAAATGCCACCATATACAGTGCGCCCCTAAATTTAGACCAAAAAATCTAATTTTAGGGGCGTATTTTAATTGGCTAAATAGGATAAATTCAAGGGGGAAATAAAAAAGTCAAGCCTTCTTTAAAGGGACTTGACTCAAAATTTTTATTAAATCGTTTTCTTTTTTGCAGTTTTAAAATGACAGAGTGAATAACTAAATTCTTATAATTTAGCTTCGTTCATTCCGCTTTTCTTCATTGTTTACTGCTTCTTTTTGCAATTCCTGCTCGGTTTCTGGAACTTTTATGTCATCCGGAAAAATAATCGAAAAATGTTCTTTTTTGACTACTTTACTATTTTTAGATTCTTCCGGCATATCACGTTTAACAGCCATCATTATCACCTCGAACTATTTGTATTACTTACTCCATGCTCATTATAACACAAAACGGAATAAGGATAAATTCATTGGAACTGTGTAATGTTAGCGCTTACTTACACAGTTTTTTAGGCTATGTGTGTAAGCGTTTTTTGGGGATAAGAAAGATAGTAAATACAAGTAAGTTTGTATCCTTGGAACATTTCAATGAGTTGGCACAAAAATTGCAATAAAGTAAAGTGAATCTAAATGTAAGCCTTATCATGAAGCGGAGAGGAGGACTCCCAATATTTCACGAGGTGTGCAAAGGTTCCATCTGATTTATTTTTCGTAATGGGGATTGTGAAAAATAAAGTGAACAGATATAGCTGACTAGCTTAAAGGGGATATATACATAGAAATTATATTTGGTTTCAAGAGATGAGCGATAAATAAAAAGGAAAAATGGGAGGATATAATATGAATGGATTAACAGCATTTTTAGAAAAGTATTTTGTACCAGTAGCTGCGAAAATTGGTTCGCAAAAACATTTAGTGGCATTACGTGATGCATTTATTTCAACAATGCCAATTACAATGGCTGGCTCAATTGCGGTACTTTTAAATGCCTTTTTCAGAGATTTTCCGACTGACTGGGGATGGACAGGCTTTGTTTCAGCAATGCAACCGCTAATCGAAGTTAATGGATACGTATACAATGGGACGTTAGCGATTGTATCAATTATTTTTGCTTTTTCACTAGGTTATAATTTATCGAAAGTGTATGAGGTGGATCGTCTAGCTGGGGGGCTAGTATCACTTGCTGCTTTTGTTATGAACTTAACTGTTACTGTTAGCTTAGATGCAGTAAAAGGTGCAATTGCCGCTGCTAATGCTAATTTTGATGTAAATATGTTACCAGAAGAATTTACTGGAGTTCCAGGATTCTTTAATCTTAGCCAGGTAAATGGTACAGGTTTGTTTACTGCAATGATTTTCGGTTTTATTTCAACTATTATTTACGCGAAACTTATGCGTAGAAATATTATTATTAAAATGCCAGATACTGTTCCACCGGCAGTAAGTAAAGCATTTGCAGCGATTATTCCTGCTCTTGTGGCGCTTTATGTAGTGGGGATTATTGACTGGGCGTTCTTTAAAATTACGGATATGGATGTTATTACGTGGATTTCCAAAACAATCCAAGAACCGTTGCTTTCACTTTCGCAAGGTTACGGGGCAGTTTTACTAGTTACTTTCTTAGTGCAGCTATTATGGTTCTTCGGGATTCATGGTCCAAACGTTCTTGCACCAGTTTTAGAATCGCTATGGGGTACGGCACAACTGCAAAACATTAGTGCAGCACAAGAAGGCGTTAAATTACCATTCGAATGGGTACGTGGCTCTTTCGATGCTTATGTATGGATGGGTGGATCAGGTGGAACGCTCGTACTGATTATTGCCTTACTTATGTTCTCAAAACGAGCGGATGCGCGAACAGTGGCAAAATTATCACTGGCTCCGGGTATATTTAATATCAATGAACCAATCATGTTCGGTTTACCTATTGTATTAAATACTATCTATTTAATACCGTTTCTTATCGCACCAATGGTAATGGTTACGATTGCTTATTTTGCAACAACACTTGGGCTGGTTGAACCAGTTAAAATTGCAGTAGTTTGGGTAATGCCACCACTGCTGAATTCATTCCTAGCAACTGGAGGAGATTGGATGGCACCGGTGATTTCACTCATAAATATGGTCGTCGCTTTCTTGATTTGGGTACCATTTGTTATTACCGCAAATCGGGTTGGTGTACCAGAAGAAGAGATGAAAGCTTAGAAATAATAAGTTTCTGGCTAGGTACATTCACTTTGTATCTAGCCAGTATATCATGTAGGATTTCCTGCGCTATTTTTATTCATTGCAAGAAGCAGAAGATAAAGTTAAACTATATATAAGGAGGTTTTTTAAATGATTATTCTTAATTGCCCAATGAAACGAGATTATATTACTGAATTACTAGAAACATACGATAAAGATGGTGTGACTTTTAAAAAAATAGATGAACAAGGCATGAAATTGACATTTGAAACAAACATTGAGGATGAAGATAAAGCAGTAAAAATTGCAAAAGAAACAATTAAGGCAACGGAAATAGGTTCAGTTCTTTATTTCCAAGTTAGTGTGGGCTAAAATGAAGATTGTTAATGCACTATTTATTATTAGTATTGGTCTTATTATTATTATGTTTAGTCCTTCCTATGGAAAAGATGGAATGGCTAGTGTGCCTCTTTTAGTTACTGGTCTTGTAGTTGTTCTAATTGGCTGCCTTTTTATCGTGCTAAAAATCCGTAAAGATAAGAAAGAAAAGAATCAGAAGGAGTCGGTTAAAAAGTGAATGTAACACAGAAATTATATATATCCCAAAAGGAATGCTTTGACACAATAGTTAATTCAGCAATTTATGACGTAAAAAATGCTACGGGAAAAACAGTTCAAAGACATAAATTAGAAGGATATAAATATCAAAGAACCATGTCCAACGGGGCTCTTGCTACAACAAAAATTGTTCAAGTAAAGCCATATGAACTATACCAATTCGAAACGAGCAGCCGAGTAAATAAACATACAACCACCTATACAATTAAATCTACAAGTGAAACAACATGTGAGGTTACATATAACGAATCAATCGAAACAGAAAAAGCATTAAATAAAATGAATAATATTATTGTTGGCTTTATGTTTGGTTTTTTCCGTAAGAAACGTGTGAAAAATTTGCTAAAATCAATTGAGCTTTCGGTTATTAATGAAAGTAAGAAGAAGCAAGAGAAGTTAGCCGCTAAAAGGGAACAATAAAATCTAGAATCGGGCTTTTTCGAAAGTCGGGTTCTTTTTTTGAGGATAGCTGGGTTTAGTGTAGTAAGGCGTGGGTTTAAATTGGGTTTATAAAACAAAGTACGTTTTGAAAGTTCTGCAAAGGATTAAATCCTCGCGTTGCTCGGATCTATATTGAAGAACTAAATCAAAACAAAGTACGTTTTGAAAGTTCTTCAACATTACGTTATAATAAAACTATTAAATGGTTTTAGATAAAGGAGAGTGGCAGATGGCGTATCAGGCTTTGTATCGGGTTTTTCGGCCGCAGTCGTTTCAGGATGTTGTGGGACAGGAACATGTGACGAAAACGTTGAAGAATGCCATTGTGCAAAATAAAACATCGCATGCTTATTTATTTTCAGGGCCTCGGGGAACCGGGAAGACAAGTGCGGCGAAAATTTTTGCGAAGGCGATTAACTGTGAGCATGGTCATGACGGAGAGCCTTGCAACGAGTGTGAGGTTTGTAAAGGAACAACGGATGGTTCTATACCAGATGTTCTTGAAATTGATGCCGCTAGTAACAACGGAGTCGAGGAAATTCGAGACATTCGGGAAAAAGTAAAATATGCGCCTACTGTGGCGAAATATAAAGTATATATTATTGATGAAGTGCATATGTTATCGACGGGAGCATTTAATGCATTACTAAAAACGCTAGAAGAACCGCCGAAGCATGTCATTTTTATTTTGGCAACTACAGAGCCACACAAATTACCACTAACCATTATTTCACGTGTTCAACGATTTGATTTTAAACGAATCACAACACAAGATATTATAGGGCGTTTAGAGTTTATTTTAAAAGAAGAAAAAATTCCTTATGATGAAAAAGCATTAATGATTGTGGCGCGAGCAGCTGAAGGTGGGATGCGTGACGCACTTAGCTTACTGGATCAAGTGATTTCTTATGGGTCAGAAGAAGTTACCGTGGAAGATGCGCTTGAAATTACAGGATCAGTTGCACAAGGATTACTTACTAAACTCGTTAGTGATGCTTTCGATGGTGATGCGGCAGAAGCGATTTCCACATTGACAGCATTACTTGCAGAAGGAAAAGATCCAGTTCGTCTTGTAGAAGATTTACTTGTTTTCTTTAGAGATGTATTGCTTTATCAAAAAGCACCTAATTTGGAAGAAACACTAGAGCGAGCATTAATTGATGATGAATTTGTGACCCTTGCAAAACGAGCAGATTCATTAAAAATATATGAGTTTGTTAAAATTTTAAATACGGCACAGCAACAAATGCGTTTTTCAAATCATCCGGGCATTTATGTGGAGGTAGCACTCGTTCAGCTAACACAAGCTGGGCAAGGAGCGGCTGGGAATGTGGCGTCAGTTGAGGCAGTAGCAACTGGGGATGTATCAGATTTAAAAAAACAATTGGAGCAAATGCAACAAGAACTTCAAACATTAAAAAAACAAATTGTAAGCGGAGCGAGCGCGGGACCTGCCGAAAAACCGGCACAAAACCGAGGCGGCTCAAAAAAACAAATCAATAATGGCAAACAATTCAAAGCACCTATTGGTAAAATTAATCATGTTTTAGGAGAAGCGAAAAAAGAAAATTTACAGTTGATCAGAGGGTGTTGGGGCGAGTTATTATCTATGTTAATGGCCTCTCAAGCCGCACTTTTAAATGATGCGGAACCTGTGGCTGCATCTCTAGACACTTTTGTGTTAAAATTTAAGCATGAGATTCACTGTCAAATGGCGATGGATAATCCAAACTTTGTAGAAACTATTACGTCGAGTATTGCACGTCTTACCAAAATAAATTATACTTTTATTGGAATCCCAGAAGATCAATGGGCTGAAGTAAGAGAAAATTTCCTGCAAAGTCACGGCGGAACTGCGGATTCAGAGGAAGGTGTAAATTCAGAAGCTAGAAAACCAGCTGAAGATTCATTTGTTTCAGAAGCGACAAAACTAGTTGGTGAAGATTTGCTTGAAATTAAAGATTAAAAAACAATAGAAGAAAGAGGAGATTATTCATGCGTGGAATGGGAAATATGCAAGGTATGATGAAACAAATGCAAAAAATGCAAAAGGAAATGGCGAAAGCGCAAGCGGATTTAGAAGTACAAGAATTTACTGGAACAGCTGGGGGCGGAATAGTTACAGTAAAAGCTACTGGTAAACGCGCCATTACAGATGTGATTATAAATGAAGAAGTAGTAGATCCGGAAGATATTGAAATGCTACAAGATTTAATACTTGCTGCTACAAATGATGTACTAAAACAAATTGAAGATACAACTTCACAAACAATGGGTAAATTCACACAAGGATTAAATCTTCCTGGAATGTAATATTGTTTGATTTGAGACTCTTGGATAAATTACAAGAGTCTCAACTATTTTTTAAAAGATTGTTTCACGTGAAACATTGTGTAATTCAAAGGTGAGAGGAAGACGAGATTATGCATTATCCTGAGCCGATAACGAAATTAATGGACAGTTTTATGAAATTACCGGGTATCGGACCCAAGTCGGCAGCGAGATTAGCTTTTTATGTGCTTGATATGAAAGAAGATGATGTGTTAGATTTTGCAAAAGCATTAGTTGATGCAAAAAGAAATCTGAGCTTTTGTTCTGTTTGCGGTCATATTACTGATAAAGATCCATGTTATATTTGTGCAGATACTTCACGGGATCGTAGCGTTCTTTGTGTAGTTCAAGAATCAAAAGATGTAATTGCAATGGAAAAAATGCGCGATTTTCATGGTTTATACCACGTGCTGCATGGGACAATTTCTCCAATGGATGGGATTGGACCAGAAGATATTAATATTCCAGATTTACTTAAACGTTTGCAAGATGATACGATTGAGGAAGTTATTTTAGCGACAAACCCCAATGTAGAAGGGGAAGCTACTGCAATGTATATTTCCAGACTCTTAAAACCATCTGGTATAAAAATAACTAGAATAGCGCACGGTCTTCCAGTTGGCGGAGATCTTGAATACGCTGATGAAGTAACGCTTTCCAAAGCAATGGAAGGACGCAGAGAAGTCTAAACCGAGGTGATAAAATGGAGTCTAGAAGTAATAAGTTTGGCCGAAAAAAAGAAAAGAAAATTGGAAAGTTACACAAAACCTATGATGCTTATCTAATGGAGTTAATTGAAGTTACACAAGAAAACTGGCATAAACAAAAAGTGCTATTGCGTAAAAGCTTCGAATACGACCCAAATTTAGAATATGAGGAAAAAAAGGCGGAAGCTCGCTATTTTTATCTTTTCAAAGAAGCTCGGAAAAGACAAATGAAGAAATAAATATAAAAAATCTACTAAGCCATTTGGGATAGTAGATTTTTTTATTTGAAGTTAAGAGTAGCTATACTTCCGAGCGAATGTACATTACATCTGGCGCATGGCTTACGCGTTCACCAGTGTTTAAACGATCCAATTGATGCATATCTTTATCATCTAATGCAAAATCATAAATAGCGGCATTTTCTTTTATTCTTGCAGGAGTTTCTGATTTAGGAATAATTGAAATATCATTTTGCAAATGCCAACGAAGCACGATTTGAGCAGGTGTTTTTCCGTGTTTTTGTCCTAAATTAATTAAAGTAGGTTCTTTTAAAACACTACCTCGACCAAGCGGGCTCCATGCTTGATGCACAATATGAAGTTCCTCTAAATAGCGGTGTAGCAAGTGATTTGGAAAGTATGGATGGGTTTCAACTTGGTCTATAACAGGAAGCACATTTGCGTTTTTGCGAAGACGATCTAAGTGATGCGCTTCAAAATTACTTACACCAATTGCACGAACAAGCCCTTCATCATATAATTTTTCAACTGCACGCCATGTCTCGAAAAAAGTATCCTGTTTTGGCCAGTGGACTAAATATAAATCAACTTGATCTAATTGTAATTTTTTCTGTGACTGCTCAAAAGCACGAAGCGTCTCATCATAACCCTGCTCGTTGTTCCACATTTTCGTAGTGACAAAAAAATCATTTCGGTTTAAGCCGCTTGATTGAAAAAAATCCCCCAATTGTTTTTCGTTGTGGTAAAAAGATGCGGTATCAAATAAACGATACCCAACCTCCGCCGCTGTTTCAAGAGCAGTGCGCATCCGTTTTTCATCGGTTAGTTTATAAACTCCAAAACCGTGTTTAGGCATTTCAATTCCGTTGTTCAGTCTGTACGTATCAGAGAAAGAAAGTGTCATTTAAATTACCTCCTACTTAGTTTATTAATTTAAGCATACCAGAAAATGATAGATTTCTGTATAATGAAGGGGAGATTTAGTGGGTTTTAATAATTTAGTGAAAAATATAGGAGGAATTATGAGGCAACCATTTCAAGTGTTAGTCATTCCATGTGTTCAAAGAAAACAGGAGTATTTATTTGGTGTCTTTTTAAGAACAGATATGAATGTTTGGCAATTTATCGCAGGTGGCGGGGAAGACGAAGAAATTCCTATAGAAACAGCTATCAGAGAAAGTAGAGAAGAATTAAATCTACAACTGGATTTTACGATGCTTCCGCTAGATTCTCTGGCATATACTCCGGGTATCTATTGCGGATTTAATACACCCTATGTCATCCCCGAATATTGTTTTGCAACCAATTTAACAAAATTTAGTCATAATATAAAAATATCTCCAGAGCATATGGAATTCCAATGGCTCTCATACGAGGACGCTCTCGATTTATTGGAGTGGGATAGTAATAAAACAGCTCTTTATGAACTGAATGCACGGCAAGAAGCGAGGCAACAACAGTAAAGAACACTCAAAAAACGTATTTATATTTTTCCTTTGAAAAGCCCAAGATAGAGGGCTTTTTTATTTGTTTAGCAAATTTTGCTTTAAAAATGTTGGCAGGCCTTGGTAAATCTGCTTTATTAAGAAGCATTTATGGACAAGACACAATATGGAAACAATATGGTTTTTTTTTGTAAAAATTACACAATTACTTATTAAATGTAAGTGCTATACTATTCATTGAAAAGCCCAAAATGGAGGGACTTTTTTTAATTTATTTAGCGAATTATGCTTAAAAAATGTTGGAAGACCTTGGTAAATCCGCTTTATAAGAAGCATTTATGGACAAGACACAATATGGAAACAATTTAGCCGTTTTTTTGTAAAAAACACACACTGGCTTATTAAATGTAAGTGTTATACTGTCCATTGAACTAGATATACATTAGGGTATTTCTGGTAAACGTTAGGTGCGTTTTCAAGGGTAAGCTAATCTTTTTTGTGGGGGGAATAACTAAATTTGAAGAGGATTACCAAGGGCTGGTAAGCAGATGCAACTAAATATATATTTCATGCTAAACAAATCTAATAATTTTGAAGGAGCGTATTTATGAAGAGAAAAAAACCGATACATCGTTATTTAGTGTCGCTAATGGCAATTTTCCTAGTATTAGGTCAATTCAACTTGGCAACAATTAGCGCGTTTGCTAAAGAAAATAGTAACGAAGAACTTTCTTATGAAGTTAAGTCTGAACTCTCAAGCGATAAAAAGTCTGCTGATTTGAGTCTTAAAGTAACACCTGCAAATGAACAGGTGGAAATTCTAACTATCGAAACACCAGATGGTAAGAAAACAGAAGGTGAAGAAGCAAACTATAAAGCTGAAAAAAATGGTAACACAGACTTTTTAGTTACCTATAAAAATACAAGTACAGAAAAAGCAGAAACTAAAACATATACAGCTTCATATGATGTAACTGGAATTGTTTCTGATGATACAAGTAAAACAACAGAACCAAAAACACAAGCTGCTCCTGTAAAAGAAACAGTGAAAGCAGAACCAGCAACTCAACTTGCAGCTGGTGAGGCAAATGTTAGTCTAAGTATCCCAGATTATGACCAAACAGCTTGGGCTAATGGTGATATTAAAGAAGTAACAGCAACAGTGGAGTTTGGAGATAGTACTTCTACAGGAAAAAAAGTGAATTTCACTCTACCTGATGGAATGCGTTTTGTCACCGTTCCAGTACCAAGTAATTATCAAGCTACTTCTAATGTAGATTCAAGCATTTTGAGTTATTTAGGTGCAAGCGATCCACTAAGTGTAGCAATTACTTCTGCTACAGTACCTGACCTTGAAACAACTTATAATAAAGCAACTTTTGGTACAGTTAGCTATGACCTAGATAAAGGAACAGAAAAAGCAAGTTTTACATTCTCTGTTCGTTTAGATGCAGCAAAATACTATGGTGCAACAGATTTGAAAACACCAATTAAAGCAGATGCTTTCGTAAACGGAGATACTACACCAGTTTCTTCAGCTGAACAATCGATTCATGCAGAAGGAAATAAAGTAGTTGGTTATGCGAATCAAGACCACGTAAAAACGATGTTCCGTAATTGGTATGATTCGAAATGGCTAAAAGAAGTAACCGCAAGTTCTGGTTCATATGAATCCTATAATTATACAAAACCTTATTCTGTAGTTAATGCCTTGAACCAACAAGATGCTCGTGGTGCGCGTGTTTTCATGGCAAAACATGTAACAACAACACTTTATTATCCAGCAGGTATGGAATTTGTCGGCGTTGCTGATAGTAATGGTAATTTATCCCCAAGCAATGCTAACAAAACCATTACGAACTATCCTGAAGAAAATAAAGTAGTGATTGAATTTGATCAACTGAATTATAATGGGGTAAATGATGCAGTATACTCCGTGAAATATAAAGTACCAGAAGGAACGCCAGCTGGAACTTATACAGCTGCTAAAGCTCCACATGCCGTAATTACCACTTATGATGGGGAAGTATTTGAGTCAGATGCATTAACAAGAGATGCATCGGATCTAACTACAGTAGCAGATTTAGACAACTGTGTAGTAGTAGACCCTGGCGAAAACAAAATGAATTTAGTTGCCAATGATGGAAGTCTCAACCCAGATAATGAAACATGGGCTGGTAGTATTAGAATTGATAATAAACAAATTGCCGGTGTAAAAACGGATCAAATGTATCAAATTGAATTTGATCCAAATTGGGAAGCTTATATGGTAAATCTACCATTTGATAGCACCATGCCAGATAATGAAATAACTGGTGTCTTGTATAAAACTAATTTAGATAGCGACTATAGACCGTACACAGGAGCACTTACTAAAAACAACAACCAATCCTATAGATTAGATGCACAGGCAGCAGGACTTAAGGATGGCGAGTATTTCACAGCAGTAAGAGCAAACGTAGGTGCTTTCTCACCAGGTTATGTTAGCTCAGAAGGTTCTGCTATTTATCGCTGGAACTCCACAACTTCTTATGGTAAGGCTAAACCAGGTATTACTTCAGTTAAATTTACAGGATCTGTTTGGGCTACTGGTCATCAGGATACAACGAAATCCACTGGCGTATCCACGTACAGTGTTCCTGATACAACTACCTCTGCTGCAGATGGGACAGCTACTTTCTATAATACAGACGGTACAGCTATCCAAACAGCAAAAGCTGGGGATACTGTAAGTACTAAAGCAACATTATCCTTAAATGATTATCCATTTGGAACAGCAACTGTACTCAATAACCCAGATGTATATTTACAAGAAATAGACGGTACAACGATTAAACCTTCCACGATTAAACTTACTGACCAAGATGGAAATAATGTTGATTTCACTGTCAAACAAGAAACAGCAAGTAATGGTAACAAAGTATATGTATTGAAAACAACCAATGCAACTGTGGGTGCATATGTTGGCTACCCAACGAAAAAACAATATTTAAATCTAAGTTATGATACAGTCTTTGATCTTACAATAGATAGCACAATTAGTATGGATGCAAAAGATGTCATTGCTTGGGGCGGACCAGATGTTGCTTCTGCAGTATCTTATAACAGCTTCGATGATATGGGTATAGACATCAACCAAAATGGTGTAACAGATGAGAAATTACTTTCTGTTCAAGCTAGTCCACTAAATATTTCCAAACAAGATACTGTAGTAGTTCAAACATTCTTAAGTCTAGCTGGAGAAGGGGCTAAAGATCCGTATGTAGAAGGAGAAGACAGCACAGTTTCTTACTTCACTCCTGGAACGGATGCAGATTACACGGTTCAAATTACAAATACAGCCAGCAGTGCAGCTAATACTTTTGAACTTTATATTCCAATTCCAAAAACAGGTCAGAATTTTGGACCACAATTCCAAGATGCAGCTTTCAATTGGGATATGAAATTGAGTGGAGCATTACCATTAACTACAGATCAACAAGCACAATTTGAAGTTGGTTATGCAACGGCAGCAACAGCGGACGACTATGAATCAGCAGGACTTTACACGGATACAGTGTCCGATTTCAGTAAAGTAAATATGGTTCGCATCAAAGTGAAAACGCAAATTAATGCAGGCGAAACACAAACATTCGAAGTACCACTAAATGTAGATGAAACATTTGACTCAGCTACATCTGATAATAAAATCGGTGAACGGGACGTTTATAACCCTTACTACCGTGTAGTTACCAATACTTTCTCTGGTTCTCTATCAGGAACAAAAGTAGGTGCGGAACTTGTTATTGGTGAAGTATCAGGAACATTATTTAATGATAAAGATGCTAATGGAATTTATGAAGGTGCACAAGGCGATACAGCACTTGCAGGCGAAACTGTAGAGCTTTACAAATGGAATGAAGCTACTTCTAGTTATGAGCCAGCAACATATAATGGTGCCAATGTGACAACCAAAACGGATGCCAATGGTTCATATAAATTTGATTACAATGATGGCGTTGGTTATGGAACTTATGCGGTGAAATTCCCAGACAAAGCAGGTTATCAATATTCACCAAATGGTAAAGGTAACGATGGTTCTATTGATAGTGATGTAGTAGCTAGTGGAGCTGATAAAGGTTGGGTTAAAGGAATTGATTCCACTATCCCAGAATCCCAATATATCAATGCTGGATACTATGACTACACACCAGATCAAGATTTAAAAGTGAATTTAAATGAAAAATTAGTACAAGCAGGAAATAGTTTAGAAATCACCTTGCCAAAAGTTGCTTCTACAAGCGGACAAGCGGCAGAAGACACAATCGAACCAGAATTCTTCAACAATATCCAAGCAAGCACAGATGGATATAAATGGACAGTTGCTGATTCAAGTGTAGCTACAGTACAAACACAAAGTGATGGTTCTGCAGCGGTTGTCGGCGTTTCTGCTGGCGATAAAACCATTGCGGCAACTGATTTAACAATTGCACTTCAAGACATTTTCGGAACAACACAAAGTTCCACAGCACCAGTATATGTAACAGCACCAGGTGGAACAGTTACACAAAAAGATGGTTATACAATGGGTGCTACTGATTTCAATATGACTTACAAAGATTCCGTTGCATTAACAGACACACAATCGATGGATCTAGGTAAGACTGCAGCGTTTGAAGAAGTGAAAAGTGGTGTAAACTCTAGCGCTGAAGACCGTACAAGTTTAGTGGAAGTAAATCAAACACAATTAGATGCTATTAAAAATGGTCCAAATACAGGCGGAACATATCCATTAACATATACGTTAACTAAAGATGGCAAAACTACCGAAGTAACCATTCAAGTAACTGTTGCAGCTGACTTAACTGCAGTTAATGCCCATGATTCTACTATTTATGTAGGTGATACATGGACAGCAGAAGACAACTTTGACAGTGCGCTAAATAAAGCTGGTGAAACAGTAACATTTGCAGATGTCACAGTTTCAGGAACGGTTGACACAAATGTTGCCGGAACATACCCAGTAACTTACTCTTATAATGGCGTTTCTAAAACAATTAACGTAACAGTCAAGGATAAACAAAGTGCCATCAATGCCCATGATTCAACAATCTATACTGGAGATACATGGACAGCAGAAGACAACTTTGATAGTGCTTTAGACAAAGATGGAAATCCGATAGACTTTGCAGATATCACAGTTTCAGGAACAGTTGATACTACTAAAGCTGGAACATACGACGTCACTTACACACATGACGGAGTATCTACAGTCGTTACCGTTACTGTCAAAGAAAACAAAGAAGGTATCAGCGCGCATGACTCTTCTATTTATGTGGGAGATGCATGGACAGCAAAAGATAATTTCGATAGTGCTTTTGATAAAGATGGTAATGCAGTAACATTTGATGACGTTACTGTTACAGAAAAACCAACCGTAGATAATAATAAAGCCGGTGCTTATGAAGTAACTTACACTTATGGCAAAGTATCTAAAACAATCACGGTAACAGTGAAAGATATCCAAACAGCTGTTAATGCACATGACTCCGCTATTTATATTAATGATAGCTGGAGTGCAGAGGACAACTTCGATAGCGTACTAGATAAGGATGGCAACACAATAGCATTTGCTGATGTAGATGTGAGTGGCACTGTAGATACCGATAAAGCCGGCGTTTACCCAGTAACTTACACTTATGATGGCGTTTCAACAACAATCAATGTCACTGTAAAAGATCCATCAACAGCAGTTATGGCTCATGATTCGGTCATTTATGCAGGTGATAAATGGAGTGCAGAAGACAACTTTGATAGTGCAACAGATAAAGCTGGCAATAAAGTTGATTTCAAAGATATTAAAGTAACAGGTGCTTCCAAAGTGGATGTGAATACGCCAGGTGTATATCAAGTGACTTATAGCTATGATGGCGTTTCAACAACAATCAATGTCACTGTAGAACCAAGACAAACTACCGTGAAAGCACATGATAGTACCATTTATGCAGGTGATAAATGGAGTGCACAAGATAACTTCGATAGTGCAGTGAACAAAAAAGGCAATAAAGTAGCCTTTGCAGATGTAACTGTCACTGGAAAAGTAGATCCAAATACTGCTGGAACTTATGAAATCAGCTATAGTTATGACGGTGTAAAAACAGTTGTACATGTGACTGTACTAGAAAACAAAGCACAAATCACTGTTAAAGACAGCGTTATTCAAAAAGGTGATAAATGGAGTGCGAAAGACAACTTCATTAATGCAATAAATAGAGATGGAGAAGCTATTCCATTCTCTAAAGTAACAACAAGCGGTACAGTTAATACAGATAAAGTAGGGACATATAAAGTTGTTTACACTTATGATCCAAATGAAGGAACAGCAGATGCTGGTAAAGAACTACTTTCTGTTACAGCAACCATTCGTGTAGAAGCGAAAGATGCAAGTTCAGACAATCCAAATATTAATATTAATAATAATGATCAAAACTCCCACAAAGCAACATATCTAGAAGCAAAACCACTACCAAAAACTGGTGACCAAACAAACCTATGGACAGTTTGGGCTGGTGTTGCGTTACTAGGACTTGGCGTGCTTTTATGGGCAACAACAAGAAGAAGAAAAAGACATCAATAATTAAATAGTAGAACGAAGAAAAAGGTAGGGTATGGGTAACAACGACATACCCTATCTTTTTTTAAGTGCAGATAATGCTTTTCTAAAAGTTGTTAAAGAAAAAAGGAAGAAGTGATATTAAGATGGATTTTATGGAATTTCATCAATTTGTTAAACAAGATTTACTAATTTATTCGTGGATTACAAAAAATTTCCATCCTATAAAAAAAGAACTAAAGAAAAGGCATCAATTTATCTTGGACTCAAGCCAAATGCTTATCATCGAGAGTGGCTTGGTAATACAAGAAAGAATGACAAGTCAATATAATGGCTGTCGAATTGTTGGGGAGCAAGAAATTATCTACACTACACAAGGAAGTCTTACTATATATGGGTTGGAAGATACAACCTATAGCTTGGTTCCGGTGCATGAGGTTTTTGCTAAATTGGAAGATCAAAAACTATTGTCTAATTTCTTTTTGCAAATAGCAGAGGATTTAGAGAAAGATTTAGAGTGGGAAATACAATTAAGCGCAGGTAATGCAAAAGAACGAGTGGATATGGTTTTAAAAATGCTTATTGATAAATATCAGCTCAATTATCATACAAACCCTGAATTTCCAAGATGGTTAAAAATTTATGTACTAGCAAAGTTAGCAAAATGTTCTGTTTCCACAGTGTCTTCGATTTTGAAAGTGCGAAATTCTAATAGAGTGCTTAACAGAAAATCCACACCTTGGTTATTACTAGAGGATTATCAAACGTTATATAATTAAGTCTCAGGGAACACTAATGGATTGTGTCTAAGTCAAGCTACATAAAATGACTAAACCAATTCAATTTATTATTTTAAAGAAAATTAGTATCTAGATTATAGGAAAGTATTTAAAAAGCACCTCCTGTTGAATTCGAGTAAAATGAATTTAACAGGAGGTGCTTTTTATTTTGTCCCACATTCGTAGGTCAGTTCCAGAAATAAATCTGGTAAGAAAAGTTTTTTAATGGAATAACTAGTGAGAATTAGCTTTTTAACAGATGGCTAACTTTTCTGCACGTTGTTTCTTTTCATAAATACGTAATAATAAAAAAGCGATGACTGGAAGAATTGAAAGGAGTAGTAAACTCATATTAACAGAAGTATATTTTGTTAGTGTACCGGCAATCACAGGAATGATGAGAGAAGAAACACCTGTGAAAATACTGAGTGCAAATAATTGGGCAGTCGATTGGAGTTTTGCAGAAAAATTTTGCAAAATTAACTGCTTTGAAGCAATCATCAAAATCGGAGTCGTTAAAAATTGAAGACAACTAATAAGGATAATTGCCCACACATTACTCGCTAAAGTAAACAAGACAAATTGCGTAGTCAGCGTGATTGCGGTTATACGCAATAGTGTGTAGTTGCTGAAATGCTTCATGATTTTCTGTCCGAAGAAGTAAGCTGGAATCTCAAAAATGGATTGGACTGACCACTTATAACCAATTTGAATATCTGAAGCGCCAAGAGTTAACATTTTATCAATTACAGTGATATTGTTGGCAATAATTACGCTATAAAGTAAAAATAATATTAAAATAAGTAAATCATAATTTTTATCTGCAATGAGTGCTTTGAAGTCAGCTGCTTGAAGTTTCTTATGATTTAATGACGGTTCTTTTTCGATATCGCTCAAACGAAAAATAAAGAAAAGTGTCAAAAGTGATAACAAGAAAATTCCAATACTAAGACCAAAATAGCCATTTGTGGATAATAAAAATGATAAGAGCACACTACCAATTGCCCATCCAATGGATCCAAAAGCTTTGATATATGGAAAACTCATCTGAACAGAATAACTACTTTTTAATACCCATGTATCAGTAAGTCCCGTACAGGTATTGATTAAGCCTCCGCTAAAGGCAATTAATGTTAAGTGTATGCCTAAAAGCGGCGTATCTGTAAGGTAAAAAACGCATGTGGTAACTAGAAAAATAATAATGAATAAAAACATGAATTTCTTGATAGTTTGAAACTTATCAGCAAAAAAACCAATGGCAATTTGTAACAAAATGGTTGTGATTGCATAAGAAGATAATAGGATCCCCCGTTCCATTTCATCATAGCCAATTTTGGAAAGAAACGGAGTGAACTGGGTCATTGAAAAAGAAAAAGCCATATACATGCATAAATAAAGTAGCGTAAATCTGCGTCTTTTCTTGGCATCTTCCACGGGGATACCTCCTGTTTAAATTTGCGTACAGCTGATGATTGCAGTTTGATTAGCAACCACTTTCGCACCAATTGCTAGTGGTGTGAGGGCAAGGTTTTTATTCTCCAGTAGAATAATCGGTGTCATCAAGTTTAACTGGGAATTTTCTAAAAATGCAGAATCAAAAGAGAGCAATTGTGTGCCCGCTGTGACTTCTTGTTCCGGAATAACATCCAGTGAAAATCCTTCTCCATTTAGTTCCACTGTATCTAATCCAACATGAATCAATAATTCATAGCCATCAGTTGTTACGAAGCCAATCGCATGTTTTGTTTCAGCAATAAAAGTTATCTTACCATCTGTTGGAGCAAATAATTTATTGCTAGTGGGCTGAATAGCTACCCCGTCTCCCATCATTTTGCTTGAGAATACTTCATCCGGTACTTCTGATAAAGCGACACAGGTACCATCAATAGGTGCAGAAAGTGATAATACTGTTTTCTTTTTTTTCTTGAAATTAAATAACATTGCACACAGACCTTTCTAATTTATTTTTAGTATTAAACGAAGAACAAAAATGAGTAGCGACACTACTAGAATGTAGCATGTGATAATAAACGACCAACTTTTAAATTTTACTGATTGTTTTCTCAAGGTTATCTTAAAGATATTTTGCCCGTATTCGCGTTGTATATACCAGACCAAGAGCGCTGTGCCAAAAAGATTTAGAACAAGCAACTGTGATCCTGTCAATAGGAGAAGTTCCAGTTTCAAAAGCGGATTTTCTTTATTTATGTGGCTATCCTTTCGAATAAAGTGGATAACAAATCCGCAAAAAAAGAAGCTAAGAAACATAATAAAATAAAGCGTATAGACAGGGTTTTGTTTAATTGGTTCGAGCATATCTAAATGTGTTTGCCAGGAAATTAGTAACAAATACGATAAGAAAAGAATCGGAGCTACAAAAAAAAGTATTTCAGTAAATTGTAAAACTCTAGCAGAGATGTTATTTCTCTTAATAGAGCTAAACAGTGTTAAAAAAGCGCTTCTCATTTTTATCTTCCTCCAAGGATAAGCGAGCTGGTTTTGTAACCAACTCGCTCTGAAATTTGAACTTATTTTAATTCAGGCCAATATGGTTTATTTACTTCAATTAAATCATCGAGAATTTCTTTGGCTACTTTAGCGCTAGGAACGGTTTTATTTAACGTGATGGATTGCCAAACTTTTTGGTAAGAACCTTCAATCCAACCTTCTACAGCTAATTTTTCAGAAGCAACTTGCTGTTCCATTAGCCCTTTTTGGAAAGTAGGGATTTTACCCATTGTGAGTGGTTCAAAGCCATTTTTTCCTACAATACATGGGACTTCCACCATTGCATCCGCAGCAAAGTTTTCAATTGAGCCGTTATTTTCTGTAATTAGTAGCATCCGTTCTTTTGTATTAAATGTGAGCGCTCTTGCCAAATCAACAATAAAATTAGCATGCTCATTGGAATGGAATGTAGTATCTTTAGCGGTGTTTTGTTTTACAATACGTGCACATTCACTAAAGACTTCTTTTTCACGACCATCAATAATCTCATTGGCACGTGTGTAGGATTTATTCGCATGAGCAACAGTTTCATCTGCCATCAAGTAGTATTTCAAATACGTGTTAGAGAGGAAGGCAGGCTCAATTTCTAGTAATTGCTCACCTGCTCGCATTGCCTCAAGCCAGCTCTCTTCTTTATGCTGTCCAGCAGGAGTGTTTTCTGTGTAACCTTGTTTTGCTACATGTGCTTTGATTTGTGGCATTAAGTCATTACCGGAATGATCTTGAATGCTTGTCCACCAGCCAAAATGATTAAGTCCAAAATAGCGAACTTCCATTTCTTTTCGATTTTTTAGTCCAATTGCTCGAGCCATAATATCTTCTAAGCAAATTGGCATGTCACAAATGTTGATAACTTTTGAATTTGGACGCAGTCGTCGTGTACCTTCAGCAACAATTGCTGCTGGGTTAGAATAATTTAATAACCAAGCATCTGGCGAATAGCTCTCCATATAATCAATAAGTTCAATAATTGGTCCGATAGAACGAAGTCCGTAAGCAATTCCACCAGGGCCACAAGTTTCTTGCCCAACTACACCGTGTTTAAAAGGAATTTTTTCATCTTGTTCACGTAAAGCGTATTTACCAACACGAAGTTGCGCCATTACAAAATCAACATCAGTAAAAGCTTCTTCTGGATCAGTAGTGTAGGAAAAAGCAACTTCTGGCGCGCGTTCGCGAATAATAATTTCGCAGGCCTCAGCGACTTTTTTCTGTCTTTCTTTGTCATTGTCATAGAATTTAATTTGTCGGACTGGGAATGTTTCTTTTGCTTCTAGTAACATGACCACGATTCCGGCTGTATAAGTACTTCCTCCACCAGCTATTAATATAGAACTTTTTTTCATGATTCTTCATCCTCTTCTTTTAATAAATTTTCAAATTCTGAGCGAACAGATGGGACAGATAATCCCACGATAATTTGAATTGCTTGACCATTTCGAACGACTCCATGAGCACCAGCTTGTAAAAACTGGGCATCTGGTCCCATAAGGTTAGGGTCTTTCAACGTAAGGCGTAGACGTGTTGCACAGTTAGTAACATCAGTGATATTTTCAGAGCCTCCTAGTGCTCCTAAAAACAGACCAGCTTTTTTCAAGTTAGGACTTTCCTTTTTAGTACCTTTTTCTTTTTTCTCTTTATAGTCTGCTTTGGTGTAGAATTTTACTTCGCTATCCTCAGGTTCACGACCAGGAGTTTTTAAATCCATTTTTTTAATAATGAAAACAAAGATAATGTACCAAAGAAAAGCGAAAATTAATCCGATAATAATTTGTGTTATATAGGTTGTCCAGTGGTATTTCCAAAGCGGTAGCCAATTGACAGCAAACCAGTTAATTAAACCACCACCGAAGTCTCCAACGACGCCAAATGCATAGGCGACTGTTGCAGTAGTTGCGGCTAGCACAGCATGAACGATAAACAGTACCGGCGCAACAAAAAGAAAGGTGAATTCTAGTGGTTCAGTAATACCCGCAAAAACAGCTGTAGCAGCAACAGGAATCATCAAACCAAGGACAGCTTTTCTTTTTTCTGGACGTGCTGTTTTGTAAAAAGCAAAAACGATACCTATTGAACCAAACACTTTTGACATACCTGACAAAGCAAATCCACCAGCCGGATACATTTCTTTCAGTGATTGAGAAGAAGTTTGGAAATCTCCCAGATGAGTCGCCCAGTAAGCAGCCATTCCCCCAGGAACTACTGCATTGTCATAAGCAAATGGTGCATAAATAAAGTGATGTAGTCCAGTTGGAATCAGGATTTCTTGTAGGAAAGAGTAAATCCAAACGCCAATATTCCCTGATGAAATGAAGAAACTTTGTAGGCCAAGCATAAATGATTGGAAATGTGGCCAAATAAAAGCAAATAAGAAAGCGATAGGTAACATAACAATAAAACCAAGGATTACAACAAATGAAGTTCCTCGGAAAACACCTAGTACTTCAGGTAGTTCTGTATCGAAATAGCGATTGTGAAGATAGACAACTATTCCAGAGATAATTAATGCACCAAACATCCCAGTATCAATCGTTTTAATACTCGCAATCTGTGCAAGCCCACTCGTACCACCAATATCTTGTGTCATATCAACTCCGAAGAAACTTCCCCAGGTTGTTAAGATGGCAGAAAGAAAATAGTTGAAGGTTATGTAGGTAACGAGAGCCTCTAAACAAGCTCGCCCACTTTCTTTTTTTGCAAGTCCAATTGGCAAACCGATAACAAAGAGAAGAGGCATTTGCCGGAATACAGTCCAAGCACCTTCTGCGATAACGTTCCAAATTTGGTACCATAGACTATCTGGACTAGCAAGGTCGCCCATGATATCTTGATTCATGAATAAAATAGCGAACCCAACAACAACTCCGGCAAAGGAAAATAGAAGTACTGGCGTGAGCATGGCCCCACCGAAACGTTGCACTTTTTTCATCATATAGGTAAAACCTCCCTTTTTTTTTATAAGACGTCTTAATAAACTTAAGTATAGATGGAGTGAAAGCGCTTTACAATACGTAGAAGAGATTTATCTCGTGATTTCACAATTTGGGACATTTCACAAAAAGTGGGATATTTCACAGCCTGCTAAAAAGGAACCTTGAGCTAGCTGTTTGTTAGTGCTACAATAATGAAGGAAAATGTTACCAATTATCTGAGAAGAGGGATTGCAAAAATGAAACTAGAAGAATTAGTCAACTCATTTTATGATAAACTTAACTACAATGATCTTCATATCTGGCAATATATTCGTGATAATAAGGAGAAATGTAGTTCTATGAGCATTAATGAATTGGCTTCAGAATGCAATGTTTCACGAACAACCATCCTTCGTTTTGCCAAAAAAATTTCTTTTGATGGCTATAGTGAGTTAAAAGTGCATATCAAACTTGATCTTGAAACAGGGACAAAAATGGAGAATGACTCCGTGGAACTTATTGCAGAAGGATACATAAGGACAATTGAAGAAATCAGCAAAAAAGATTTTTTACCGATTTGCCGTCTTATCTATCAAGCAAAGCGAGTATTTATTTTTGGATCAGGTGATTATCAAATGGCAGTGGCTCGCCAGTTGAAACGCCTTTTCCTGCATAGTGGAGATTGTTTTTATGATTTTGATGCAATCACATTGAATAAGGAGTTTTTTAATATTGTTAAAGCAGATGACTTGGTAATTTTGATTTCACTTGACGGGGAATCTAAAAACGTTGTCTCAGTTGCTAAACAATTGAAATTGATGAACGTATCAGTTATTTCAATTTCTAAATTAAAAAATAGTACGTTGGCAACCTTAAGTAAAGAAAATATTTATATAAAAAACACTAGTATTCATTTTGATAATAAGAGCACACATAGCTTTGAGTCTACTGCTAGCTTGTATTTAGTTGCGGAGTTATTATTTGTCAAATATAATTTATATAAAAACCAACTAGGAAGCACAGAAACTACACAAAGTATTCTATAGATAGGAAAAGGATTTGCAAAAGTCTGAACAGAAAAGCAAACTGTCAAATAACTATAAAAAAGAAATTCTTGAAGATTTAGCATCAGCAAGAATTTCTTTTTTCGTTTTATTCACTTAAAACCAAGCTATTAAGTAAATCGGCAATTCCATCTTCATTATTGGACAAAGTAACCATATCTGCTGCTTCTTTCAATTCAGGAACAGCATTTTGCATGGCAACGCCTTTCCCAGCATAGTGAACCATTGTTATATCGTTATGGCCATCCCCAAATGCGATTAAGTTCGCTGCACTAATTCCCATTGGTTCTAAAACTGTATGAAGTGCCTTTGCCTTGTCAATACCTTGTGCAGTGAATTCAAAATAAAAATCTGCTGTAAAAACACAATTTAAAGTATCTTTGAAAGGTGCCATCATTGCTTGATAATTTTCTTGTAAATATGCTGGATCTCCTGCCGTCAATATTTTACTTATTGGGTAATCTAAGAAAGCGGCCAAGTCATCTTTCTCACACAGTTTGAAATTTCCACTTCGAGATTCATATTCGATAATATTAATTTCTTCACCACGATAGGGAACAAAGCAATTAAAAACATTATTTACATACATATAGTCAGCTTTATCAATCATTGCTTTTACGTCGAACTGTTTGATATGCTCTAGCACTGCTTTACCTTCAGAAACAGTTAATGCTTGGCTGAATAGTTCCTCATTGGTTTGGCAATCTATTACTTTGGCACCATTATATGAAACAATCAAACCGTGATATTTATCCATTTCTAACTGTTCTGCATACTGTTGCATTGCCGTTGTAGGTCTTCCAGATGCGAGGATTAGCTTAATTCCATTTTCTTGTGTCCTAATAAGCGCTTTTTTTGTAGCTGCAGTAATTTCTTTATTATCACTCAAAAGTGTACCATCAATATCTAAAATAATTGCATCAATCGTCATATGATAACTCCTTTTTTTCTTTATTGTATCATTTAAAAGTGAGTGTGGTTCAATATTAGGAAATATTAAAATTTTCATCATTAATTAGCAGCATCTATCTAACAGGTTTATTAGTTAGATAGGTGCTGCTTTGTTATGCAGATTATTGATTAAAAATAAATCACAATCCCTTTATTTAACTTCAATCGTTTTTAGATTTGCTGCGATTACTTCTGGTTTTTCATCCATTTGAATTTGGGCAGCAGTTGCATAGGCACCTTCAAGAATTGGCGCATTAAAAAGAATAATTTCTTTATCACTAATCTCTTCAACGGTTTCTATGTTCATTTTGGCACTTCCAAGGTCATAGAATGTATAGACTTTATCAGCTTTATTTTGTTCGATAGCATCATTCACCGCATCAAAACTTGTGCCAATTCGTCCGTCTTCCGTTCCGCCAGCATAGGTGATTGAAACATCTGGCGCAATTTCTTTTATAATATCATGTACGCCTTTTGCAACATCTTTAGAGTGAGAAATAATTACAACGCCATAAGGTTTGCTCATAAGTCAGTGCACCTCCGTTTGAAGCATTGCGTGAAATAGTAGAGCTGAAGAGTAAGCGCCAGGATCTAAATGACCAATTGAACGTTCGCCGAGGTAGCTAGCTCGTCCTTTAGTTGCTTTTAAATCTTTGGTTTTTTGTAACGCCGCTTCGACTACATCATCTGTTAAATCTTCTTGATGAAGTGCATGAACAACTGGTTCCCACACATCAATCATCGTTTTCTCACCAGCATGCGATTTTCCTCGTTTTTCAATACCTTCTAACCCAGCTTCAATGACTTTCGTTAAGCCAACTGAATCAATTGTATCGGAATCAACCACTTTACTCATATTCAAAAATGCCGTGCCATAAAGCGGACCTGATGCGCCACCTACTTTACTAACCATTGTCATTCCAGCCGTTTTAAAAACATCTTTTAAATCACTAGGTTCTTTATCAGCAAAAGCTTTTTTGAGTTCACTTAGGCCACGCGCCATATTTATGCCATGATCTCCGTCGCCAATCGCTTGGTCAAGATCGCTTAGTAACTGTTTATTTTCTTGCACACGTTCCCCAAAATCATTTAACCAACGAAGCGCCCAATCCTTATCATAAGTCATTTTCATTCCTCCAAATCTTTTTACCAAGCAATAGTTTCAACAGGAAGTTTTAGCATATCTACCCATTTTTCATCTTCTAATTTCAAAATGGTTAAAGATAGTCCAGCCATTTCTAGGGAAGTCATATAATCACCGACTAATGTTTTTTCAACACTAATACCAGCATTTTTCAAAAGTTCATGGACATCGTTTGCGAAGACATATTGTTCCATTAATGGAGTTGCGCCCATTCCATTAACTAGCACAACAACCTTATCACCTGAGATGAATTTTCCTTCACGTGCAATTCGTTCATAAAGTTGTTTTGCTAGACTTGCGGAAGGCATAATTTTTTCTCGAGTAAAACCAGGTTCTCCGTGGATACCAATTCCTAATTCTATTTCGTCACCAGCAAGCTCAAATCCGGGATGTCCAACTTCAGGAACTGTACATGGAGATAGAGCAACACCAAGCGTTTTGATAGAAGAAATCACTTTTTCGCCGAGTGCTTTTAGTTCATCAAGAGAGGCACCTGCTTCTGCTGCGGCACCAATAATTTTATGCACTAGAACGGTTCCAGCAACTCCGCGGCGACCGGTAGTAAATGTACTATCTTCCACGGCAATATCATCATCCACAACAATTTGCGCTACTTTAATATTATCAGCATCTGCTAAATCAGCGGCCATTTCGAAGTTCATTACATCACCAGTATAGTTTTTTACGATTAAAAGCACACCAGCACCTTGATCAGCAGCTTTTATACCTTCATAAATTTGATCAGGAGTTGGAGAAGTGAACACATCACCGCACACTGCTGCAGATAGCATTCCGCGCCCAACGTAACCAGCATGAGCCGGTTCGTGTCCAGAGCCACCACCACTTACAAGGCCGACTTTTCCTTTACGTTTATCATTTCTTGCGATGACTCGAGTGCCTTCCACACGGTGAACAATATCTGTATGCGATTTAACTAAACCTTCTACCATTTGCTCCACTACTTGATCTGTACCGTTAAGAATTTTTTTCATCTGACAAAAAACCTCCTTTAAAATATTCTTATTACCTCAATTTCCCTTTACTAGAAAGTCAAAACGTGGTTGTTAATTTTATTATACCGCTTCTAAAATGAAAACGCTTTAAAATTGCAAGAAAGTGTTATAAATCGGGCAAAATGGTACAATAATAGAGAGAATTTAAAAAGGAGCGTTCGCCATGCAAAACCAATCTAAAATGCCTTTAGTAGAACAGCTAGATGCGCATGCCCAGTCTTGCCCAATATCCCTTCACGTACCCGGTCACAAAGGAGGAGCTATCTCCCCAGAAGTATGGCAGAAATGTTTAAAATGGGATGTGACAGAAATCACTGGAATGGATGATTTGCATCACGCAGAAGAAGTGATTTTAGAAGCAAAACTGTTACTTGCTGAATGTTATGGGGTGAAAAAAAGCCGTTTTCTTGTAAATGGTACGAGCGGAGGAAGTTTAGCCGTTATTATGACTACTTTACGACGCGGGGAGAAGGTTTTAATACCACGAGATGCGCATAAGTCGATTTTGCATGGAATTGAGCTGGCGGGAGGAGAACCGATTTTTTTAACACCGCAACTACATCAGGAAATTGGCACTTCGAATGGGGTGACACCAGAGCTAGTAACGGAAGCCTTACATAATCATCCGGAAGTGAAATTATGTATTTTCACCTATCCAAGTTACTATGGAACAACTTTTAATTTGCAAAAATGTATTCAAATTGCTCATCAATTTGGTGTGATAGTTTTTGTTGACGAAGCGCATGGGGCCCATTTTTTAACTAGTTCTGAATTCCCAAAAAGTGCGGTAGATCTTGGTGCGGATATTGTGGTTCAATCAGCACATAAAACATTGCCAGCACTAACGATGGGATCCTATTTGCATATTGTGCATGATTTACCGATTTTTGACAAACTAGATTACTATTTGCAAGTATTTCAGTCAAGTAGCCCGTCATACCTTATTATGGCTTCGCTTGATGCTGCTAGAAAGTATGTAGCAACCTATTCAGATGCGGATATAGAGGCGTTTTGGAAAATGCGGGCAAAATGGTTGAAATGGCTGACTAAAAATAAATTTGAGCTTATTTTACCAGATGATCCACTGAAAATAATCGTCCGAAAACCAGGCTATACAGGCTATGAACTTCAAGAAATTTTTGAAGCAAACTCGTATTTTCCAGAACTTGCAGACGAAAAACAACTATTACTTATTTTACCGTTAATAAAAAAAGGAATGGATTTCACACCAATTAATCGAATTTATTCTCCAGAAAGAAAAGCTGTAGCAACACTTCCTTATGAAGAAGGGGAGCCTGGTACGTCAAAACTAGCATTGGCCTATGAAAAAATGCATGATCACCCAACTGATTTTGTATTATTAGATGATGCGATTGGCTTAATATCAGCTGAAACTATCTCGCTTTATCCACCTGGAATTCCAACGATTATCCGCGGGGAAAGGCTAACTGAAAAACATCTTCCAGAGCTAACTAATCTTCAAAAACACCACTACCAAGGTGGCGAAAAATTAGCAACGAATTACATCCGTGTTTTTCGCTAATTTATGCTATAATCAAACAGAAAGCGACACGTAAAGGGAAAGGAAATAACTAAATGAAAGCAATTTTTATTACACTTGAGGGTCCTGATGGCTCTGGAAAAACCACTGTAAGCACACTACTTACTAAAAAAATGGAAGAATCTGGCATTGATTTTATAAAAACTCGTGAACCAGGTGGCAGTCCTATTTCAGAAAAAGTAAGAAATATTGTTTTAGGAATTGGTAATGAGGAAATGGACCCGAAAACAGAAGTGCTTCTTATTGCTGGAGCTCGTCGTCAACATGTAGTTGAAACAATTCGGCCAGCTTTAGAAGCAGGAAAAACAGTTCTATGTGATCGTTTTATGGATAGCTCACTTGCATATCAAGGTGCTGGACGTGACATGGATATGGAACAAGTTTTACAAGTGAATTTGTATGCGATTGAAGATACGATACCTGACCGCACGTATTACTTAGATGTCCCCGCTGAGGTTGGTTTAGCAAGAATCGCTGCGAATAAAGGTCGTGAAATCAATCGGTTAGATAAAGAAGATATTACTTATCATGAAAAAGTGCAGGCAGGTTACGAAAAAATTATTGCGATGTTTCCAGATCGTTTTATGCGTGTGGATGCAACAAAGTCTCCTGAAGAAATTACAGATGTGATTTTAACAGATATTTTAAGCAAATTAAACTAACATCTGGTGTGAGGTGCACGTGTATCCCTTGGTGCATATCGTTCTTTAAAATGTGATTTATTTGATATAATGGAAAAAAGATAGATTTTTAGGAAGGGTTGATTTCTATGAAACTGATATTTGCGATTGTTCAAGACCAAGATAGCAACCGTCTGTCTGATGCACTTACCAAAGGCAAATTCGGTGCGACAAAACTAGCTACTACTGGTGGGTTTTTAAAAGCCGGGAATACAACATTTATTATCGGAACAGAAGATGAGCGCGTGGAAGAAGCCCTAGCAATTATTAAAGAAAACTGTAAAGCACGCGAACAAATGATGACCCCATCTGCGTCTCTCGGAGTTACAGTAGATACCTATGTTCCTTATCCAATCGAAGTTCAAGTTGGTGGTGCGACTGTGTTTGTAATGCCTGTGGAGAATTTCCATCATTTTTAGAAACCTACAAAAAGCCTACTCATTTTAAAATGAGTAGGCTTTTTTTGTAGGTATAAATTGTTTCATGTGAAACAATTTTATTTTATTATTAACTTCTGCCCAACATAAATCGTATTGCTCGTTAATTTATTCCACGATTTGATTTTATCTACGGTTGTTTTATGTTGTCTTGATACCGACCAAAGGGAATCTCCTTTTTTGACTGTGTGAGTTTTGGTTGCGGAACTACTTGGTTTATTAGTACTAGGTTTGCTAGTGTTAGTAGTCTTGGATTTGCTTACTTTTAATTTTTGTCCGATTTTAATATTATCGGATTTAAGGTTATTCCATGATTTAAGATTAGCGACAGTCACTTTATATTTACTAGCAATCTTCCAAAGTGAATCCCCTTTGCTAACAGTGTAAGTTTTAGCGCTTGTACTTGTGGTAGGTTTGTTAGTGCTGGTACTAGGTTTAGAAGTATTTGTGTTAGTTGAAGAGGAAGAAGCTCCAACTTTTAATTTTTGTCCGATATAAATATTGTCTGATTTAAGGTTATTCCATGATTTAAGATTAGCGACAGTCACTTTATATTTACTAGCAATCTTCCAAAGTGAGTCTCCTTTGACAACAGTATATGTGGCGCTATTTGAGCTGTTGCTATTGGATGTATTAGAGGTGCTTGTTGAAGAGCCACCTTTATCAAATTGTGTTAGATTATAAGTACTAATAAGGTTATTTAGTTTAGTTGCATAAGCTGTATCAGTAGCATAAGTACCAGTTAAGGCTTTTGTTGCATCTTTATAGGAATTTGTATTACTTTTCCATACTTTAGAATAGTAATTTGGGTTCCAACTAGGACCGTTATGAATAACTCTCGCATAGTCTTCTAAGGATTGATGGTAAGATGGATATTTTCGGAATTTAGCAGTAATCGTGTAGTAATTACCTGAACCATCATCTTCTAGCGTTTGTTTAGTATATGATTGCCCATTATAAGCACCTTTTATACCAAATAAATTGTAATTTGGCGCCGAACCTAATTCACTTGTTCCATAGGCGCTTTCTAAAATAGCTTGTGCAATCATTACAGAGGCATACAAATCGTTACTTGCGGCAATTTGTGAAGAAGACGCTTGAATAGATTGAATGAATTGTTGCACACTTGCGCCAGAACGTAAAACTGTTTTTTGCACTGAACTATAATTTGCTGGGGTAGAGGAACTAGTCACATTATCAGGATTGCTAATAGTAGCAGTTTCTTCTTTCTTAGCAGCTGTTGTAGTTTCAGAATTAGGCTGTGTATTTGTTTCTATTTTAGGGATTTCTGCCTCTGCTGTAGTTTCTGTTTCTTTTTGATCATTGGCATTATTGGATGCTGTATCTGCAGGAGCTGTTTCATCAGCATGAACCATTACTTCAATTCCAGGGACAGTGATAGAGGTTGCGATTGCAGTAACACCAGCGATTGTTGCCCCAGTTTTTAGTTGTTTGCTTTTTTTATTTTTCTTTTCATCTTTTAAGGCT
Organism: Listeria immobilis; assembly: GCF_014322765.1. GTDB lineage: Bacteria > Bacillota > Bacilli > Lactobacillales > Listeriaceae > Listeria > Listeria immobilis. The sequence continues at coordinate 181,837 of NZ_JAASTZ010000006.1, forward strand.
TCAAGAATACGTTCTTTTCTAGTTTTATGCATGATAAATCACTTCCATTTCTTCTAAATGAATATTCTATGCTTATTATGGCACACTTCTTTGATTTCATGTAATAGTAATACAAATTGTAATTAAATTGTCAAAAAGGTTTGTCTTTGTTATACTTAATATAAGCAAGTGCTTACTTAGTTGAACGGAGGTATATGAATGATTACAAATGAAACCATCATGGATGCAACGCTTTGTATGATGGCCAAACATGGCATTAAAGGCTCTACAACTAGGCAACTAGCAGAAGCAGCTGGAATAAATGAAGCCACTATTTTTAAAAAATTTAAGAATAAAGATAACTTAATCCATATGACACTTGAAGTCCAATTTGAGAGTATGAAAGCAGAAATTAATCAATTTTTTGATAAAGATTTTGAAAGTGAAAAAGTATTTTTACGTCAAGCAAGTCAATTTATTTCGGATATTTATGAAAAGTATCGTTATTTTATGGTGATTTCTGTTCGTGAAATGGGTAGTAAAGATATGGAATTTATTGATCCGTCGATTGTAGAATATTTATATGAGCGTGTTAATGAAAAAGTGAAAGAAATGTTACCAAATCAAAGTTCTACGCAAGAAGCAGATGCAATTTCACTAATTTTAAATAGTGTTATTTTATTAATTATGGTGGAGAAAGTTCGCGATGATATATACAAACGCCCACCAACGATTACAACAACGGCAGATGCCTTAGCAGAAGTACTATTGAAATTATTGAAATAGATTACAAAAAGTTAAATAAAAGAAGTGTTTACAATCCTTGGTATCAATTTTATAGTCCAGGACTTGATGTGAAAAAAACGAAACTTTCAAAAACCAGCTCTGGTTCGAGTGCTAGTTATGTATTTGATTGTAAAAATAGGCTCACTAACTGGAATGTTACATTAAAAGCTTCAGTGAGTGGGAAGAAATTAACAACAAGTTTTAAATAAAGGAGGTAAAATTATGGGATGGATAGCGCCTTATATACCAATTATATTAGAAATTATTTTAATTATTGGTATTGTTTTTGTAGGATTTAAGCTTTATAAAAAATTTCGGTTATCGAAAAAATGAATATAATAACCATCACCATCTGTGTGAGTGGATGCTTTGCTTTTCAGTTAATTTGAAGGGATATTTTACTGTATAAATATGGGAAATACATCATTGTTTGAGCTAAACTTTTCGTGCAGTAGTTTCAGTATGCTCTTAAATGCTATTGTCACAAAAATATAAAAAACCAGCTGTCTGTAGTGCGCCCCCAAAGTTAGACCAAAAAATCTAACTTTGGAGGCGTATTTTAATTGGCTAAATATGATGATGGAT
>NZ_JAASTZ010000007.1 GCF_014322765.1 Listeria immobilis
ATCAAAATATGGTTAATATAAATGTTTACGTTATATTTATTGTTAAAATACTATTTAATATAATTATTATTGACAACGCTTTCAAATTGAATTATTATTTATATAAATATTAAAGGAGGGTTGGATTTGAAAGCAAAATTGTCGGTGAATACGCATTTTACTATTTCTGAAGTGGATGAGAGGATTTATGGTTCTTTTGTGGAGCATATGGGTCGTGCAGTCTATGAAGGGATTTATCAACCGGAGCACTCAAACGCAGATGAACAAGGATTTAGAAAAGATGTCTTAGCGTTGGTAAAAGAGTTAAATGTCCCAATTATTCGTTACCCAGGTGGAAATTTCTTATCAGGCTATAACTGGGAAGATGGTATTGGACCAGTTGAAGAGCGACCAAAGCGCTTGGATTTAGCTTGGCGAACCACTGAGACAAATGAAATTGGCTTACATGAATTTTATGAATGGTCAAAAAAAGCAAATGCACAAATCAATATGGCTGTTAACTTAGGTACTCGAGGTATTGATGCTGCAAGAAATCTAGTGGAATATTGCAATTATGAAGGAGATAGTTATTGGAGTAATTTAAGAAAAACCAATGGATTAGAAACGCCGTTGAACATCAAGACCTGGTGTTTAGGCAATGAAATGGACGGCCCTTGGCAAATTGGACATAAGACAGCAGAAGAATACGGACGGCTAGCCGCAGAGACTGCCAAAGCCATGAAATTAGTGGATGAGACCATTGAATTGGTAGTTTGTGGCAGCTCTCATAGTCATATGCCGACGTTTGGCGACTGGGAATTAACCGTTTTGGAACATGCTTATGACTCGATTGATTATCTTTCATTGCACCAATATTATGGGAATCAAGAAGATGATCTTGAAAACTATTTAGCACGTTCATTAGATATGGATGCTTTTATAACAGGTGTTATAGCTATCTGTGACGCAGTGAAAGCGAAAAAACATAGTAGCAAACAAATCAATCTTTCTTTTGATGAATGGAATATTTGGTATCACAGTAACGAACATGACGAAACAGTTAAGCCATGGCAAATCGCTCCTTCGTTATTGGAAGATCAGTATAATTTTGAAGATTCGTTACTTTTAGGTTGTTTACTTATTACGTTATTAAAGCATAGTGATCGTGTTAAAATCGCTTGTTTGGCACAATTGGTGAATGTGATCGCGCCGGTTATGACGAATCCTGAAGGTCAAGCATGGAAGCAGACTATTTTTTATCCATTTATGCAAGTGTCAAATAATGGTCGTGGAAAGGTGTTACAACCACGGATTGAATCAGAAACCTATCAGACAAAAGATTTTGCAAAAGTGCCTTATCTTGAATCAATTGCAGTTTTAAATGAATCAAAAAATGAAGTAGTAATTTTTGCTGTTAATCGAGGGAAAGAAATTTTAGATTTTGAAATCACTTTCGATAATATAATCGTTAATTCAGTAGAGGAATTTTCTCAATTAAGTGGCTTTGACATTAAGGAAATCAATAGAGAAGGACGAGAAATCGTTCAACCAACGGAATCAGCAGCTTATGAAATCGTCGCTGATGGCGTTCATTGTCAACTACAACCATTTTCTTGGAATATGATTCGTTGCAAATGGTAATAAAAACAAAAAATAAGGGAGGATTTATCAATGAAATTCAAAAAATTTTTACTTGGTTCGATAGTCGTTGTAGCAGCATGTCTTTTGGTAGCTTGTGGTAGTGGGAAAAGTGCTTCTAAGGACGGCTCAGGAGATGAAGTGACCATTACTTTCTGGAATGGATTTACCGCTTCAGATGGAGAAGTTTTACAAAAGATTGTCGATGAATTTAACAAAACCAACGACAAAAATATCAAAGTGGAAATGGATGTGATGACTTGGGCTAATTTAAACGAAAAATTGCCACCAGCCATTTCATCAAATACAGCTCCAGACTTTTTTGCCTTGAATTATGTTGATTATGCCCAATATGTTGAAAATGGAGCGGTTCAACCGTTAGATGATTTTTGGAAATATGATGGCGTCGACAAATCAGATTTTACCAAAACCGCTATAGACCTTGGCATTGTTAACAAAGAGCAATATTTTATCCCGATGCAGGTGCAAGGTATGTATATGTATTGGAACAAAGATTTATTTAAAAAAGCAGGTATAGATGCAACGAAACCCCCGAAAACATGGGATCAGCTAACAGAAATGGCACCTAAATTAGCAGACAAAGGAAGTAATGTTTCTGGGTTTGTTTTTAACAAAGACGGCAATGCTCCACTATATAACTGGATGCTAGCAAACGGAGGAAAATTAGTGAATGATGATTACACAAAATCAGAATTTGCTTCTCCTGAAAATTTAGCCACATTAAAAGCTATTCAAAAAATGATTTACGAAGAAAAAGCAGGTCCGGAATCTATTTCAGGAGCAGAAATGGATAATTTAATGAATGCAGGCCAATTAGCGTTGGAATTGAATGGCCCTTGGTTGAATAATGGTTTGAAAGCCAATGAAATTAATTATGGAGTAACGACCTTACCACAAGCAACTGAAAATGGTGAAAAAACCGCTATTCTAGATGGTGTAGGCTATGCCATTCCAGCAAGCACAAGTAGTGACAAAAAAGAAGCGATTTATGAATTCCTAAAATTTTGGAATACAACAGAAGTAGGGAAAAAATGGAGCATCGAAAATGGTTTTCCAGCTTATTTGAACTCTGTAGCAAATGACGATGAAGTGAAAAATAATGAGATTGTTTCCGAATTATCGAAACAAATGGATTATGCGGAGCCGTTCTTACCTGGATTTACTAAAATCTCTGCTATTAACAATGATATTATCAATCCACTAATTGAAAAATTATTGGCTGGCGATGATCCGGAAAAACTAATGAAAGATGCTGATAAAGCTATCAATCAATTGTTAAGTCAATAAATGCCAGTCATTGGCTAACAAAAAATTACGGCGGGTGATTGTGACAGAAATCCCTTTAGTCACAATCACCATTTCAAAATCTTTTAAAGAGAGGTGTATCGATTGAAAACATTTGCCAGATACTGGAATAAACCGAATCATGCTGCATATTTATTTTTAGCTCCATCTTTTTTGATTTTGTTACTGTTTACGGTGGTTCCGTTATTAGGAACGTTTGCCATTAGTTTTACTGATTTAAATATTTTCTTTACCAATAAGGATTTCGTCGGTTTTGATAATTTCAGTCGAATCTTCAGTGATAGTCGTGCAATTAATTCACTATTCCACACGTTGTATTTTACTTTATTAGAGGTGCCATTGCAGATTATAGTTGGCTTACTAGCAGCAGTGGTTCTTACAAAAAATACAAAGTTTAATCGTTTTTGTCGCTCGACTTTTTATATTCCAGTTATTTGTTCACTGACATCTATTGCGATTATTTTCTCGATGTTACTGGATCCTAATATAGGTGCGATTCCATACTTATTTACGCAAGTAGGGTTGCCAACTCCTCAATTTTTTAGAGATCCTACTCTAGCAATGCCAACTGTTGCAGTGATGACAGTTTGGAAAAATTTTGGGGTCACTATGACGATTTTATTAACGGCTATTCAAGGGATTTCTCCTTCGTTATATGAATCAGCAGAAATGGATGGCGCAACGAACCGTCAACAATTTTTCAATATTACTTTGCCGCAAATTGTTCCATCGCTTGGTTTTTGCATTTTGACTAATTTAATTGGTTCGATGCAAGTCTTTGACCAAGTGTATGTAGCGACAGGAGGGGGCCCACAATTTAAAACAGAAACAGCGGTCCAATATATTTATAGTCGTGGGTTTACCGCGCCATATGAACTTGGCTATGCTTCGTCATTATCTTCCATTCTGTTTGTCATTGTGGCAGTTATTGCTATTTCTACGAATATATATATGTCCAATAAAGAAAAACAAATGAAATAGGAGGGAAAACAATGGTCACTGAACAAACGATTTTAATCGCTGAAAATAAACGAAAAAAATTTAGTCGAAAAAAGATTTTCACAACTATTGGTATGGTACTAGCGTTATTTATCATTGCTTTTCCTTTTCTATGGTTATTACTTTCATCATTTAAATTTGAAAAGGACATTATTTCATTTCCGCCAAAGATTTTTGCGGATAATTATACGTTAGATAATTATATCAAGGTTTGGTCTACTATTCCGTTGCTAGATTACATCAAAAATACCGTCATTTTTGCTGGAGGAACAGTTATCACATCTGTTTTCTTTGATTCTCTGGCAGGTTATGCGTTTGCACGAATGAACTTTAAAGGAAAATCGGTCTTGTTCTACTTTGTTTTATTAACCATGATGATTCCATTTCAAGTATTTATGATTCCGTTATTTCTTGAAGTGAACTTGTTAGGCTTATTGGATACATATTCTGGATTAATTATTCCAAGAATGACTACCGCTTTTGGAATTTTCATGATGCGTTCATTTTTCATTACATTGCCATCATCATTAGAAGAAGCTGCTCGAATTGATGGTTTAAACGAATTTAGGATTTTTTGGAAAATTATGTTGCCATTAAGTAAACCAACAGTCTTATCTTTAGCTATTTTTACATTAATGAATAGTTGGAATGATTTATTGTATCCGTTAATTTTAACGAGCAGCTCAGAAATGCGGACATTGCCAGCTGGATTAGCATTATTCACAGGTCAAAATATTTCCTTTTACGGACCGGTGATGGCAGGAACAGTTATTTCTATGTTGCCGTTATTAATTGTGTATATGTTTGCTCAAAAATACTTTGTACAAGGAACGGCAATGACTGGAATGAAAGAGTAGGTTGGTCAAATGAAATTAGTAGAAACCAAATTTTATACAAAACTAATTGTACTTTCTGATTATCTTTTATTAGGTTTATTGTGGGTCGTGATTTCTTTACCTGTGATTACTGTAGTGCCTGCTTCTGTGGCAGTGTTGTATGTGTTGCGTCAATGGCAAGGAGGGGCAACGGGACATATTTTGAAGTACTTTTTTACAGGGATCCGTAAACATTTTTTTATCAACGTATTGTGGAGTTGCTTGACGGTGGGGATATTTACAATAACGAATTTGTTGCTACAAGAAAACAATTTGTTCTTACTGATTAGTGGTTTTGTCGTATCGATCATGTATTTAATGCTTTTAATTTCGTGGATAAATAACTGTAGTCAAATGGAACAAGCGTCTTTCATCAGGATTTTTGAAGAAAGTGCTTTGGATTTGGTGGTTTCCTTTTTAAGAAATCTTAGTTGTAGTATGTTGATTCTTTTGTTTACATTATTGGTCTTTTTATTTCCGCCGTTTATTTTCTTATTTGTCGGAGGATTGTGGCAATTACTATTTTTAATATTATCAAGGAAAGGGAGGTTGGAACATGAATGAAACAAAGATAAGCGTCAGACAAGCATTTGCAGTAGGAGAAATTAGTCCTCGCCTTTTTGGGTCTTTTGTGGAGCATATGGGTAGTGTAGTTTATACAGGCATTTATGAACCAGGGCATCCTACAGCAGATGAAAATGGTTTTCGCCAAGATGTATTGGAACTCGTCAAATCATTAAACTTAGGTGTGATTCGTTATCCGGGAGGAAATTTTACTTCTGGTTATGATTGGCTGGATACCATTGGCCCAATCGATAAGCGACCGAGAAAAATTGATTTAGCTTGGCGGGGAATTGAACCAAATACATTTGGCATTCATGAATTTTTTCAATGGATACAACCAACAAATGCTGAACCTATTTTCACAGTTAATCTTGGAACCAAAGGCATTGACGATGCTCGAAATTTAGTAGAATATTGCAACTTTGCAAAAGGCACATATTGGAGTGATTTACGTCGGGAAAATGGTCAAGAAACTCCTTTTAATATCAAACTTTGGTGCTTGGGAAACGAACTTGATGGTCCGTGGCAAATTGGTGCTAAAAGTGCATATGAATACGGCCGTTTGGCAAATGAAGCATCAAAAGTCATGAAGCTAGTAGACGATTCTATTGAAACCATTTTAGTAGGAAGTTCAACCCCACGGTTAGCTAGCTATCCAGAATGGGATCGTGTTGCACTAGAACAGGCATACGAGCAGGTGGATTATTTAGCATTACACAACTATATCGATAAGTACGATGCAGATGATTTAACGCGACCACCTAAAAATGAACGGGATGACACACCTACTTATTTAGCTAAAGCGTATCGTTTTGATCGGCAAATTGAAGAAATTATCGCGACTTGCGACTATGTAAAGGGTCTTTTACGGAGCGAGAAAACGATGTACTTAGCATTTGATGAATGGAACGTACATGCGCAACCTGAAAAAGAACATGAAGATTTTCAAATTGGGAGTCCCATTGATTGGTGTTATTTTACTATGGAAGATGCTTTGTTATTTGGTTCGCTAGGCTTAGCAATTTTGCGTCATGCAGATCGAGTGAAAATCGGTTGTCAATCTTTATTAGTAAATACGATTCCGTTAATTTTGACAGATGCAGGTGGCCAAGCGTGGTGCAATCCAACGTATTATATTTTGGAACATCTATCCAATTATGCAACAGGAAAAGTATTAAAACAGGTAGACACTGGACCGACATATGATTCTGAAAAGGCACAAAATGTTCCGTTTGTAGACAGTGTCATTGTAGAAAATGAAGAAGACTTAGTTTTATTTTTTGTTAATCGTAGTCATGAGAAGCAAACCGTGCAGCTAGATCACGATTTTTCTTTAGAAACTTCTGGTCAACAGATTGTTCTGAAAAGTGAACAATTATCCGATAAAAATTTAAGGACCGCGCCAACTACACTTCTTCCACAAACAAAAACAATTAACTGCTTAGAGAACGGAAAAATAGTCGTTACACTGGACAAATATTCATGGAATGTTATTAAAATCAAAAAGTTATAGGAAAAGTAGAGGGAAGTATATGAATAAAAAAGCGACGTACAAAAATCCGATTGTTATAGAGCGAGCTGATCCATGGATTTATAAACATACAGACGGGTTTTATTATTTTACTGGTTCGGTACCAGGATATCAGTCTATTGAACTTCGTAGAGCGAAAAATATCGATGAACTAGGAAACGGAGAGTGCTTGTTGGTCTGGCAGGCACCGACAGAAGGCCCAATGAGTCAACTGATTTGGGCGCCAGAAATTCATTACATCGATGAGCGTTGGTACATTTACTTTGCTGCAAGCGACGATGAACAAATACGGGACCAACACCACCATCATCGAATGTTTGTAATTGAAAACCAACAAGCAGATCCTATGAACACCGATTGGATTGAAAAAGGCCAAATTAAAACGGCTTTTGACAGTTTCAGTTTGGACGGTACAGCATTTCAACATCAAAATAAATTGTATTATGTCTGGGCACAACAAGATCCTAGAATTCCGGGAAATTCCAATCTTTATATTTCTGAAATGGAAAATCCTTGGACGCTAAAAGGCTCACAAGTTTTATTATCTATTCCAGAATTTGAGTGGGAAAAAATTGGTTTTTCTGTCAATGAAGGTGCGGCTGCCATAGTACGAAATGGCAAAGTATTTATCACCTATTCTGGAAGTGCCACAGATGAAAATTATGCAATTGGCCTACTGTGGGCAGATGAAAATGCCGATTTATTAAATGGCTATTCTTGGCATAAGGCTTCAGAACCCGTTTTTGTTTCCTCAGAAAAAAATAGACAATTCGGACCAGGACATAACTCGTTTACAAAAAGTGAAGATGACCAAGCTGATGTTCTTGTATACCATGCTCGACCAGAAAAAAATAAAGCAGGCGATCCGTTAGATAACCCCAATCGACATGCTAATGCACAAATTTTTTCATGGGATGAGGAAGGCTTCCCTGTTTTCGGTGAACCAACAGGCTACACACGAAATATGAAAACAAATGAATAATGAAATTCAGGTACAGGAGGCGTAATAATGGACTCGAAAGCAGTAAAAAAAACAATTAGTCAAGGAAAGACATCATTAGGCATTGAATTTGGTTCCACTCGAATCAAAGCTGTTTTGATTGATGATTATCAACAACCAATCGCTTCAGGCACTTACGAATGGGAAAATCAATTAATTGACGGCATTTGGACCTATAGTCTGGAAGAAATCTGGCATGGATTACAAGAGAGTTATCAACAATTAAAAACAAATGTCCAAACAACCTACGATGTAACCTTAACAACTGTAGGAGCATTAGGGTTTAGTGCTATGATGCATGGCTACTTAGTTTTTGATCAATCCGATCGTTTACTGGTTCCTTTTCGAACATGGCGGAATACTATGACGGCCGCAGAAGAAAAAGAACTAACGGAATTATTTGATTACAATATCCCTCAACGCTGGAGTATTGCTCATTTATACCATGCGATGTCGAACCAAGAAGAACATGTAAAAGACATAGCCTATATGACTACCTTAGCAGGATTTATTCATTGGCAACTCACTGGTGAAAAAGTGTTAGGAATTGGCGATGCTTCAGGGATGTTTCCAATTGATCCTAAAACGAAGCAGTTTGATGCAGAAATGCTGGCACGTTTTGAGCAAAAAGTCATATCTGCTAAGTACCCTTGGCAATTAAAAGAGATTATGCCACATGTCCTTGCCGCTGGAAAATCTGCAGGGATATTAACCGAAGAAGGAGCTAAACGGTTGGATCCTTCAGGTGATTTAAAGGCTGGGATTCCGTTATGTCCACCAGAAGGCGATGCAGGGACGGGGATGGTTGCTACCAACAGTGTCGCTATTCGTACCGGAAATGTTTCTGTGGGGACTTCGATTTTTGCTATGATTGTTTTGGAAAAAGAGTTAAAGAAAGTTCATACAGCATTGGACATGGTAACTACACCAGCTGGAGAATTAGTAGCGATGGTTCATGCGAATAACTGTTCTTCTGATATTAATGCTTGGATACAACTGTTTAATGAATTTGCAACGCTCGGTGGACTAAACATCTCAACAAATCAGTTGTATGAACTGCTCTTCAAACAGGCTTTATTAGGGGATAAAGATTGTGGTGGCTTACTTCCTTATGGTTATTTATCTGGTGAAAACATTACGCAAGTGTCAAACGGGCGTCCGTTGTTTATTCGGACACCAGATAGTCAATTTAATTTGGCAAACTTTATGCGAAGCCACTTGTATTCAGCATTTGGTGCATTGCACATAGGCATGCAAATCTTAACAGATGAAGAACAGGTAGCCATTGATCAAGTGTTCGGGCACGGCGGTATTTTTAAAACTGCCGGGGTGGCACAAAAAATTTTAGCTGCGGCAATGAATACACCTGTCTCGTTAATGGAAACAGCTGGTGAAGGAGGCGCTTGGGGGATTGCTTTATTAGCAGATTATTTAAAATATGCCGAAAAAGAAGTCACTTTAACAGATTATTTAGCGCAACAAGTTTTTGTACAAAGCCAAGCAATTGAGGAAAAACCTAATCCTGATGATGTTCTGGGCTTCCAACAGTTTATGCAACGCTATGAGGCGGGACTATCAATTGAAAAAACTGCAGAAGCATGGAACTAAGAATCAAAGGAGGGACAAAGATGTTAGAAGCTTTAAAAGAAGAAGTTTATCAGGCAAATGTAGAATTACCTAAACAAGGGCTTATCAAATACACTTGGGGGAATGTCAGTGGCATTGATCGAGAAAAAGAGTTATTTGTAATTAAGCCATCTGGTGTGGATTATGATACGTTACAACCAGCAGATATGGTGGTTTGTGACTTAGCAGGTAACGTGGTAGAAGGAAAATTAAATCCGTCTTCTGATACACCTACCCATGTTATTTTGTATCAAAAATATCCAGAAATCGGAGGGGTTGTTCATACGCATTCAACATGGGCAACAATTTGGGCACAAGCTGGCTTAGATGTGCCCGCCATGGGGACTACTCACGCAGATACTTTTTATGGGACAGTACCTTGTGCACGTTTTTTAACACAAGCAGAAATTAATCGAGGATATGAAAAAGAAACAGGAAATGTGATTGTTGAAACCTTCCAACAACGAGGGATTGCTCCAATGGCTGTTCCAGGTGTGTTATTACATGGTCATGGATCTTTTACATGGGGCAAAGATGCTAAAAGTGCTGTAATGAACGCCGTGGTATTGGATGAAGTATGTAAAATGAATTTATTCACGCGACAATTGAATCATTTTTCAGAAGAATTACCTCAACGAATTTTAGATAAACATTATTTACGTAAACATGGTAAAGATGCCTATTACGGTCAAAAATAATCCAATGATTTTAAAATAGTCAAGAATGGAGAGGAAGAAAAAAATGCTAACAATTAGTCAAAAAGAATTTTGGTTTGTCGTCGGTTCACAACATTTATATGGAGAAGAAGCATTACAAGAAGTTCGTACCCATGCAAAAGAAATGGTACAACTGTTAAATGATAGTGGTCAATTACCTTATCCAATTAAACTACAAGAACTAGCTGTAACGGCAGAGACCATTACGAAAATTATGAAAGAAGTCAATTATCGGGATGAAGTGGCTGGTGTCATTACGTGGATGCACACATTTTCCCCAGCTAAAATGTGGATTCGTGGTACAAAATTGTTGCAAAAACCATTGCTTCATTTAGCGACCCAGTACAATGAAAGTATTCCTTGGAAAACTATAGATATGGACTTTATGAACTTAAATCAAGCAGCGCATGGCGATCGTGAATACGGTTTTATTAATGCTCGTTTAAACAAACAAAATAAAGTGGTTGTAGGCTACTGGCAACGTACGGAAATACAAAAACAAATTGCTGAATGGATGGATGTAGCCGTAGCATATAATGAAAGCTTTGCTATTAAAGTGGCTCGTTTTGGGGATAACATGCGAAATGTAGCCGTGACAGAAGGAGATAAAGTAGAAGCACAAATTCAATTTGGTTGGGTAGTTGATTACTTTGGCATTGGGGATTTAGTTCAAGTCATTGATGCAGTAACAAAAGAAGAAGTGGATACATTGTTTGCAGAATATCAAACGTTATACGATTTTGATTATGGGGAGTATGACGAAGAAAAATGGACGGCACATGTAAAAGTACAAGCACGTCAAGAAATTGGTTTGCGTCGCTTTCTTGAAGCAGGAAATTACAATGCCTTCAGTACCAACTTTGAAGATTTATATGGTATGCAACAATTACCAGGTTTAGCTGTCCAACGTTTAATGGCAGAAGGTTATGGCTTTGCTGGCGAAGGAGATTGGAAAACAGCTGCGATTGATCGCTTAATGAAAATTATGGCTAGAAATGAAAACACTGGATTTATGGAAGACTATACTTATGAATTAGCAGTAGGTCAAGAAGCGATTTTACAATCTCATATGATGGAAGTTGACCCAACGTTAGCTAATAATAAGCCGAAAATTGTTGTCTCTCCTCTTTCAATGGGGAATCGAGAAGACCCTGCTCGTTTAGTCTTTGATGGAAAGTCAGGTGCAGGTGTTGTCGTTTCTATGGCGGATTTTGGCACCCATTATAAATTATTGATTAACGAAGTAGTTGCATTTGAGCCAACAGAAGCTGCACCAAACTTACCTGTTGCACGGGTAATGTGGCAACCAAAACCAAACTTCCATGAAGGCGTTCAGTCATGGATTGAAACCGGTGGCGGACATCATACCGTTATTTCTTTAAACTTAACCTCTGATCAAATTGAAACATGGGCAAAATTAGTTGATTTAGAGTACGTAACAATTAAATAAAAAAAGGTCGATGTTGAGACAGGAGAGATTACTCCAAAAATCAAGTTTTTAAATCTGTTCGATCGTTCATTTTAAATTTGAAGGTTTGGTGTATAATTTTTGTGGGAAAAAGGGGCGATTACAATGGATATTCTTAAAAAGAGCTTTGGTAAAACTGCTGATTTATTTATTTTAAAAAACAATCAAGGCTCGGAACTAGCTGTGTCAAACCAAGGAGCCCGTATCGTTTCTTTAAAAGTGATGGTAGATGGAAAACTAAGAGAAACGGTTTTAGGATTTGATTCAATTGAAGAGTATTTAGAAAAAGATCCTTATATTGGTGCGTCAATTGGACGTTTTTCAGGCCGAATAAGACAAGGAACATTTACTATTGAGCAGCAACAATATCAAGTTTCTGTAGATTCTGAAACGGGACATAACTTACACGGCGGTATCGGCTTTGACAAATATATGTGGGAAGCTACCGAAAAAATAGCAAAAGATTTTGTGGCTGTTACCTTCACTTTCACAAGTCCAGATGGAGATCAAGGCTTTCCGGGGAATCTAACAGCAAAAGTCACCTACACATTAACCAATACGAATGAATGGAAAATCTTTTATACTGCGACAACTGACAAAGCGACCATATACAATCCTACCAATCATGTATATTTTAATTTGACAGGAGATAGTACAAAAGGAATCGATGAACATATTTTAAAAATGAACGCACAACGCTACATTGAAGTAGATAAACAAGTTATTCCAACAGGAAATGTTAACAGTGTTCAAGGAACGATTTTTGATTTTACTCAAGGGAAAAAAATGAGCGAACTATTTACGAACGTGGCATCAGAAGCAAGTAAAATTGATGGACTGGATCACCCATTTTTATTAAATAAACAATCGCCACAAGTCACACTCACTTCTCCAGATAAAAAAGTAATCGTCGAAATGACAACAGACGATCCTGCTGTAGTGGTTTTTACAGCGAATGTTGGGGATGAAGGTCCTATCATGCACGGGAAAAAATTAGCGAACCATGGAGGAATTACTTTGGAAACCCAAGTGGCACCAGGAGCAACCGATTATCCAGAGTGGGGCAACGTGATTTTAAAACCAAATGAACGCTTTGAAAAAGAAACAGTTTATAAACTAATTATTCAAGAGTCATAGGTGGGCAGGTATCAATGAAGTAGACAGAAAACAAGTTAGTTTACAATGATTCAAAAAGGTTTCGTTCCTTCTGATTTGGCGTAAGCATTTTTGTTGGCAGAATGCGGCCTCCTTGGTTTGTAAAACATTCATTAGAAGTTTTTGGATAGGGTATGTCGAAGCGTCTATAAATGTGTTAATAGCAAAAGAAAAGAGAGCTATGCATGAACATAATTCTCAATAAATAATACCATATAAAAGACAATGACTAATAATTACATGAAGAAGTAACCATCGATCGCCTTGCTAAAGTGAATCAGATGGTTATTTTTTTGTCAAAAAGTATAACTACGAGTGAGACAAAAACCACTGCAAACGTCAGTGCTTCATAAACAGAATTGATAGAAATATAGTGAATAATTGACTTAACTATCGGATTGGAGTATAAATAATATGAAATTTTTTGACCAATTATTAGATAATACAGAAGTTAAAAATACTAAAGGAGGTTTATTCTAATGTTTAAAACAAATAAGTTTACAATCACATACTAAAAAAACAGAAAATTATGTGAAAACACTATCAAATTTATTTTTAACATGATATCATTAAGATGCACAATAAATTACATAAAAAGGAGAGAATGAAAAATGAGAACAGAGACAAGACAAAAGCAAGTAAAGAACTGTGTATGTGCTTTATTAGTTGTAGGAATATTAATTAGTGGGATATCAATTCCTAATGTAGCTCAAGCAAGTACTGTGGAAAAAAATGAGGAGCTAATAATATATGGATTTGATCAAAATCCAGGGCAAATAGAGCTTGTAGATCCAATAATTCCAATGGTACGTTCTAATCAAACGCAATCGGGAGGATCTACTTATAAATATGTTTCCAAACAGGTAGTAAAACTGTCGGGGATTAATACTTTATATCAAGCATTATTAGCTGGTGGATTAACTGCGGTTCCGATGGGGCCTCCTGTTGCTAGGGCAATGATAACAACTGGATTAAGCAGTAATTTTAAAGGTTATAAGTATATGAGACAAACCATCTATAAAAAATCAGATAAAAAGTATTACTACTATAAAGTTATTGATGAATTTACAAATAATAAGAGCACCTGGAAAGGTCCAGTAACAACAAGTTATCAAAAAGTAAGAAAATAAACCACTTAAAGTGAGGGGATATGATATTGAATTATAAAAAATGGATTGGTTATTTGCTTTTCTTTATCATTTTGTTTAGTTTAGGGACGCTTATTTTTAACAATTTCAATATTATTGTTTTAGTAGTTGCAACTGTTTCTTTTGCAATTGCAATTATTCCCTTTGTTAGAAATAAAAGGAATGATTCTGCAAAATAGTAAGTTGAATAGTATTTAGCAAATAGGTTAGATTAACTGTTGAATATAAGATACTGTAAATTTAAAAAAGCTCTGGTATATGAGCTGACCTCCAAAAGTTAGATCTGAAAATCTGACTTTTGGAGGTTTTTTGTATGGTAAAATACAGTTTGGAATTTAAGCTTAACATTGTCCATGACTATTTATCTGGTCAAGGAGGTACAACATTTCTTGCAAAAAAGTATGGGGTTAAAACTAATTCTCAAGTAAGAAAATGGATAAATGCCTATAAAGAATTTGGTGAAGAAGGACTACTTCGTAGTCGGAAAAGTAAGAATTACTCTGTTCAATTTAAGTTAAATGCGATAAGTTGTACTTAACGACAGAGTTATCCTATCAAAAAGTAGCCAATTTTCTTAAAATGAACAATCCATCTTTGATTGTGAATTGGCTTAGAATGTATCGTACGCTTGGTATAGAGGGACTTTCTAAACAGAAAGGACGTCCACCTACAATGACTAAGAAGAAACTAGTAGAAATAAAAGAAGAAGCAACTAAATGAAGTAGCAAAATTGAACGGGGTTTAAAAACGTGCTAGTTTGGTTTGGTAGAAATCGCAAATTATCTATAACAATGAGACTTAGAAAGAGGAGACGGATTTTCGCCTCTTCTTTTTATATATCTATAATGAATCACATTGTACATGGATATGAATCAATAGGGACTTTTTTAATTATCCAATTGGTGACACCCATAGTAAACACAACTTAGTTATTGCAAACACACCATTTTCTATGTAAAATTAGGGTGTATATTAAATGGTTTTGAAAAAAGGAGGGATTATTATGATAATAGCTTATGCCCGTGTAAGTTCTACTGATCAAAATCTAGATCGACAAATGGAAGAATTTAAGAGACATGGAGCTGGAAAAATATTTGTAGAGAAGAAATCTGGTACGAATGTCATTAATCGGGAGGAATTTAATCGAGCATTAAATTTTGCACATAAAGATGATTTTTTCATGGTAGAAGCCATTGACCAGTTGGGGAGAAATTATACAGAAATCGTACAGACGGTAAATTTTCTTAAAGAGAAAAATGTTGGCTTATTGGTCACTAGTGTACCTTTGTTAAGTGAGCCATTAGCAGACCCCTTATTGGATAAATTTGTAAAGGATTTAATTCTTCAGTTGTTAGCTATGATTGCTGAAAGAGAAAGAACTGAGAGTAAAAGAAGACAGGCGCAAGGGATAGCGATTGCAAAAGAAAAAGGAGTGTACAAAGGGAGACCGAAGCTTTATACTGCAAATGCAAAAGACCCACAAAAACAAGCAGTTTACCATCAAATTGTTCGAATGTTAAATGATGGGCTATCTATAAAAGCGATTGCAGAAAAAAATAGCGTGACACGGATGACAGTATATCGAATAAAAAAAGAGTTGGACTCGAATCTTTCAAGTGAGTTGATTGATTCATAAGTTCTAAAGAATAGAAAAAATTAGAAGAAAGCCTATTGCAGATTATGTGTAAGTGAAGATTATTTAGCGGTGGGCTGTAAAAGTGAAAAATTTATAAGGAAAGAGAGTGTATACTATATGGAAACTTCCGAGATAAAACATACCGAGGAAGAAAGCTTAATTGTAGATTATTTTTTTGAGAGAGGTCATATTGGGCTGAAAATTCGTCAATTAGTAATTGTTCTATTTGCTTGGCTTCTTTTATTGCTTCCCTTTTGGTTCATATTATTTCCGATATTGTTTCAGCAAGATGAGGTAATTGTCTATAATGCTTTTGAAATGGCTATACATATTTTTAATATATTAAAATATTATTACTTAGCCGCAATTATTTTCATTATTATTATGTTTGTCTGTTTAACCATATGGAATAATCGGACTTTTAAACAACATTTACAAAAAGAAGCAACGTATAATGTAATACAAGCAGAGAGACGAGAACAGATTATGGAAAAATTATATCATGAACGTTTCGGTCCAAAGAAACAGCGTGAATTGGTTCGGTACTATTCTGTTTCTGAAGAACAAAACTTCCTTGATGATGATATAGAGAAATTGTATAAAGAGAATGAGGTACCTCTAAAATGATGAATATAGAAACCAGGCTCACCATTTATAAATATACTGATAATGATTTTTTTCGTTATTTTACTCACTTATCCAGTTTTAGGAGGAATTGCTTGGTTGACAGGGGTAATTTGTTATAAGTTCCTATATCATTATCGGCAGGATGAGTGGATTGATATACCAAAAGAGGTGGAGCCATTTATAACGATTATGATTCCAGCACATAATGAAGAACTTATTATCGAAGACACAATACACTATATGATGAACAAGCTACATTATAGTAAGTATGAAGTGCTTGTTATGGATGACGGTTCAACAGACGAAACACCTGAAATTTTAGCACGATTACAAAAACAATATCACAATTTGAGAGTTGTTAGAATAGAAAAAAATAAAGGAAAAGCACATGCCTTTAATATTGGTGTCGGGTTTGCTAGAGGAGAATTAATTTTGAGCAACGATGCAGATATTGTACCAGAACCAATGCACTGAAAAAATATATTAACTATTTTATTCGGATGGAGAGCCGTAACATTGCGGCGATTACTTCTAATGCTGTAGTACGAAATCGATCAACACTAGTTGGGAAATCACAAACAGTAGAATTCGCGAGTATAGTTGGTATTATTAAACGTACTCAAACAGCTGTTTTTGGTGTGATTTATGCATATAGCGGGGCAAACACCATGTACAAAAAGCAAGCACTTATTGATGCTGGACTTTTTAGACAAAATCGAGCTACAGAGGATATTAGTATAGCATGGGATCATCAACTTGGCGGATGGTTAGCGTTGTTTGCTGAAGACATCAAATTTTATATGGAAGTGCCAGAAACAACTAAATTATTATATAAACAGCGGAAACGTTGGGCAAAAGGTGGTACCGAAGTATGGTTGACTAATTTCAAAAAAGTTTTTCGTCATCCATTTAGAAAACCTGGAAGAACGGGCATTTATTTTGATCAAAGCTTAAGTATTATTTGGACATTCTTTTTTTGGATATCTTCTATTATTTTTTTCATCACCATGATGTATTTAATTTGGACGCAACAATATCAAGCCATAAAACATATGCTTGTACTTTCAGGGATTTTTATTTGCTTTGAAATGGTAGCTGGTTTATCACAAATTTTCACAGCATTATTTATGGATAAGAAAAGTCGAAAGGTAAAATATTTTATCTTCGCACCACTTTATTTATTATTTTATTGGATGTTAAGTGCGGCAACGATTGCAACAACCTTTTTCCCAGCTATAAAAACGATTTTAGGATATGGAACAGGTGTATGGAAAAGCCCAGACAGGCAGAGAAAAATAAAATAATTGTTTGTCTAGGCTACAATTCACAAACTTCATATTTTAGATGAAAAAAGATTAGCAAAAGAAATTATCCTAGGAAATAATCAAGTTGTATATCGGCGTACTGGCAAAAAGTTGGAAAGAGTTCTAAACAGATTAAAAGCAATTGTTTCTATTATGTTCGTTAGAAGTTAATGTATAAACAAAATTGTAATGAGATGCTAGTTTTTTGTGATGAAAAAGAAAGACACTCTTTTTGGGGAAGAGTGCCTTTTTTATTAAATAATTCCTTGAGCAATCATTGTATCAGCGATTTTTAGGAAACCGGCAATGTTGGAACCTATAACTAAGTTTCCAGGTGAGCCGTATTCGCTTGCTGCGTTGCTAGAATTTTTATAAATGTCTTTCATAATGTTTTGTAAATGTTCATCAACTGTTTGAAATGTCCAGCTCATTCGAGTGCTGTTTTGAGCCATTTCAAGCGCGGATACTGCAACACCACCAGCATTAGCAGCTTTGGCAGGTCCAAATAGTACATTGTTTTCATGGTAAATATCAATAGCTTCAAGTGTAGAAGGCATATTAGCACCTTCTGCAATTGCAATAACACCATTTTTCACTAAGGCACGAGCTTGATCCGCATTGATTTCGTTTTGTGTGGCACATGGTAAAGCAATATCGCACGGAATTGACCAAACATCACCACCAGCATAATATTCAGCAGAAGGATGGAAAGCAACATATTCACTAATACGTTTGCGTTCTACTTCTTTTATTTGCTTAACGGTTGCTACTTGAATGCCGTCTTTATCATAAATGAAACCAGAAGAATCACTACATGCCACTACTTTTGCACCTAGTTCGTGTGCTTTTTCAATAGCGTAAGTAGCTACATTTCCAGAACCAGAAACAACAATTTTTTTGCCACGGATTGTTTCACCGGCAGCTTCTAACATTTCTACTGTAAAATAAACAAGACCATAGCCTGTAGCTTCTGTTCTTGCTAAGCTTCCGCCGTAAGTAAGTCCTTTTCCAGTTAAAGTCCCTGCATCATATGCGCCGCGAAGACGTTTATATTGACCGAATAAGTAACCTATTTCTCGTCCACCAACCCCAATATCACCAGCAGGAACATCTGTATCAGGACCGATATGTTTTTGTAATTCCGTCATAAAACTTTGGCAAAAGCGCATTACTTCAGCATCTGATTTTCCTTTTGGATTAAAGTCAGATCCGCCTTTACCTCCACCTATTGGTAATCCTGTTAAGGAATTTTTAAAAATTTGCTCGAAACCAAGGAATTTGACGATACTTCCTGTGACAGAAGGGTGAAAACGTAAGCCGCCTTTATATGGTCCAATTGCGCTATTGAATTGCACGCGGTAACCACGATTAACCTGTACTGCACCAGAATCATCTACCCATGAAACTCGAAAACTAATAAGACGTTCAGGTTCAGTAAGTTGCTCTAAGATACCATTTGCTTCGTACTTAGGTTCTTTAGCAAGCGCTGGAATAACAGAGGTTAAAAATTCTTCTACCGCTTGATGAAATTCGGTTTCTCCAGGATTACGTTGTTTAATTGTTGCAAACACACGTGCTGCGTAGTCTTCTGCTGTTTTTGTGTCATTTTGGATAGTGGACATTTGTGCCATACTTTAATCGCTCCTTGTTTAAATATTTTGACTATAAGAAAAAGTAAAAAACCAATTTCAATACATAAAATGTTATAAAGTGAAAAAGAAACTGCACTTTCGCATCAAGTAGGTCAACTTTTCTTACCTATGTTGTTAGTTTACACATTGTTGAGAATATTTTCAAGCATAAAAACCAATTTTTCAGAAATTTTTTAAAATGTAGTCAATGAGAACGTTTTTGCAATTTTTATAGAAAAAAATGTCATCTTGTTGGCAGTATTTTGGCTTTTTATTAGCTGACATGACTTGTACGTTTTAATATAAAAAATAACCGCACCAGGGGGATGCGGTTAAGGGAGTATTAGGGAGTTCATAATGTTAAAGCAACGCCAAGGGATAAGACGAATTTGAATTTTTTAATAAGGCTTTAACATCACTCGCTTTCTTTTGGGTAAAAGCGCTCCATGGAAACAAGTATATAAGAGAATTTCTAAATAATCCTGCGTTTTTTCTTACAATAATAATCTTCAAAGTGACGATATTGTCATGTTTATTTTCCAACTGTTTTTTTTGTTGCTATAAGCTAGATTTATTTTTTTAAGTTTGTTTTTTAGGTAGAGAACTTTCTTTTTATATTATAGGTTATAAATAATAAATGGCTCATTATGGTATAATAAGTGTGTTATTTAGAAGAAAATGGAAGGGGTGCAGAGGATGAAAAGAGATGGACATACACATACAGAATTTTGTCCGCACGGAACGAGAGAAGACGTAGAAGAAATGATTTTAAGAGCGATAGAACTTAATTTTGATGAATATTCAATTGTCGAACATGCACCGCTTCCTAGTGAATTTATGAAAGAAACCGCTGGAGACCAGGAAGCAGTAGAGACTGCGGGTATGGCGCTTAATGATATAGAATACTATTTGAAAAAAATGATGCATTTAAAGAAAAAATATGCGAGTGATTTATTAATACATATTGGATTTGAAGTAGATTATTTGATGGGGTATGAAGATTTTACGCGGGATTTTCTTAATGAGTACGGGCCACAAACAGACGACGGTATTTTGTCATTACATTTTTTAAAAGGGCAGGGTGGTTATCGTGCCATTGATTTTTCAGCGGAGGATTATGATACAGGAATTGTTCAATTTTACGATGGATTTGAAAACGCGCAACTAGCCTATTTAGCAGGAATTAAACAGTCAATCGAAGCGGATTTGGGAAGTTATAAACCTACGAGGATGGGACATATTTCTTTATGTCAAAAGTTTTGGCAGTATTTTGGTCCGTCAGGGAATATGTTTTCAGTTGAAGTAAAAGAACAATTTCAACAAGTGCTTACTTTAGTAAAAAAAAGAGATTACGAACTTGATTTTAATACAGCTGGGTTATTTAAAGCCTTATGTGGTGAAACTTACCCGCCAAAAGAGATTATTCTTTTAGCGAATGAATTGCAGATTCCATTTGTATATGGATCTGATGCGCATGGAGTTCAGGATGTTGGTAGAGCGTATGAAGTTTATTGCCAAAAATAGGTTTTTAGATCAACATGTCCATTTGCTTTAAATTGGATACCTTCAGATAAAAGTAGTTCGCGCTGTTCATCCCAATTAGGTACAAGACGACCAGCCGCATTAACGACACGATGACAAGGTGTAACTTTATCACGCTTCGAACGTTTTAAAGTGGCACCAACAAGCCGGGCATTTTTTGGAAAGCCAATTTTATAGGCAATTTGACCATAAGTTGTTACTTTGCCACGAGGAATTTGTCTAACTACTTCATAAACGCGATCTTCAAAATCTGCTGGAATCATTGCTTTCCCTCCAAGTGTTCATAATAAAATTAGTATACAGGAAATAACCATTTTATAAAAGTTAGGATGATAAAGAAATGCCAGATTTTTCTTATGCCAAGATAACTAAACTCGTTGTCCACTTTGCTGGAAATAAAGCGAGGGAAGAAGGGACAGAGGTGTCGGTCAATGTACTTGCTGATATTGGCTCCGAAATGAATCAAACACTTGCTTCGATTTTTTTAGAACCATTTAAAAAAGATGAATATTATCAGTTCACTCACGAAACGGATCTAGACTTTAATGAAGTTCGAACGTTTGCAGCCAATATGTTTGCAATGGAAGATGAATTTCTTGATGAATCAAAGAAAATTTTGGAACATTTATATAGTGAAACAACACATCCAAATATTAAAAGCGGTGATGTGTGGATTTTCTTTATTGAAGGCTGTGTTGTTGACGGTGATTTTACGAATGGTATTGGTATTTTTAAAGTTGAAAATAAAGAAGTCTTTTTGAAAAATGATTTTAATGGTCGGGAATTCCAGATTGGTTATGATAAAGGAATTACAGGAACTGATTTGGATAAAGGTTGTTTGATTTTCAATTTAGAACAAGATTTAGGAAATAAAGTGTTAATACTCGACCGACTCAATCGCGGTGATTCAGTATATTGGAAAGATAAATTTTTAGGAATTGAAAAAATTACTGACGAGAAATTTTATACAGAAGGTTTTGTAGAGGTTTGTACAGATTATATTAAGCAACGGGAAGAATCATTGCTTGATAAATCTAATTTTGTAAAAGCGACAACGGAATATTTAGCAGGCGAAGAAACACTTAATATTGCCGAATTTGCCCGGACAACCATTGAAAAGCCAGAAGAAATCACTGAGTTTAACACAATGGTAGATACATTTGAAAAAGAAAACAATGTACGATTCCCAGAGAGTTTTCAATTAGATGAAGAAAAACGCGAAAAATTATCTAAAAAAATTCGTAAAACAATTAAATTAGGAAAAAATATTTCAGTAGTGGTTAAAGATTTAGAGCAATTAGAGGAAACTGATTTTGTACAAGGATACGATGAAGAACGAGGCAAAAATTTTATGATTGTCTATTATGATTAAACAAAGACCGAGGACAGTGAAGATTCCTCGGTCTTTTGACGTTTTAAACAACAAATATAAAATATAGTATAAACAGTACCATCATCACATACATGATTGGATGGACTTCTTTATAACGACCTTTAAGTGCCATTGTAATTGGATAGAAGATAAAGCCTATTGCAATACCTGTTGCGATGGAGAATGTAAGCACCATCATTAATACGACAAAAAACGCAGGCACAGCAACTTCAAATTTTGTCCAATCAATATGCGCCACATTACCAATCATCAATATACCTACAATAACGAGCGCTGGCGTTGTAACCGCACTAGTAATGACCCCGAGAAGCGGAGAAAAGAATAGGGATAAAGAGAAGCAAATGGCGATAACGACAGCAGTTAAACCAGTTCGACCACCAACTGCCACACCTGCAGTAGACTCTACATAGGAAGTAGTTGTGGATGTCCCGAAAATGGCACCAAATACGGTTGCAATGGAGTCAGAAAAAAGTGAACGTCCTGCACGTGGGATTTTATTATCTTTGACAAAACCAGCTTGTGTCGCAACAGCAACAAGAGTGCCAGCAGTATCAAAAAAATCAATGAAGAAAAAGGTTAAAATAACAATTAACATTTGTGGGGTGAAAATATCTGGCAAATGAATAATTGCTTGACCAAAAGTCGGTGCAATACTTGGAACGGAAGAAACGATATGCGTAGGAACATCAATTAGTCCAAAAATCATTCCAGCAATTGCAGTTGTAGCCATCCCAAAGAAAATCGCGCCTTTCCATCCAAGTGTCATATAACAAACGGTAATAATAATTCCGAAAACAGCAAGCAAAACTGGTCCAGAATGCAAGTCACCAAGCGCAACAATCGTCGAATCATTTGGCACAATAATTCCGGCATTTTTCAATCCTAGAAAAGCAATGAAAAAACCAATTCCAGCTCCAACTGCAAATTTTAGCTCAGAAGGAATCGCATTAACAATTTTTTCGCGAATACCTGAAAGTGTTAAACAAATAAAAACTAACCCAGAAACAAGTACGCCTGCAAGTGCTGTTTGCCAAGGGATACCCCACTGCGCACATACGGTATAAGCAAAAAAGGCATTTAATCCCATACCTGGAGCAAGTCCGATTGGATAGTTGGCGATTAACCCCATTGCAAGTGATCCAACAACAGAAGCAAGAATCGTCGCTACAAAAACAGCTTTTAATTCCATTCCAGTAGTTGCAAGCATGGATGGGTTGACAAAAAGTACATAAGCCATTGATAAGAAAGTCGTTAGCCCTGCGAGTATTTCTGTTCGAACAGTCGTTTTATTCTCGCGTAATTTAAAAAATTTATCCATTAAAAAAATCCTCCCTATTTATGTTGTCGCACATAACGGAAAGAGCAAAGGTAAAAAAAGGGAATAAAAAAATAAAAAATAGCAAAAAATCCCTATGTAATTTACAATAGCTCGTAGCCTGGCATTTTACGGTTGCCTGGTAGAAACGAACGGTCCATATTACCGAACTTATACGACTTTTTTATTGTAGACGATTAGAACATTTTTAGCAATACAATCTGAAATAAAAAATAAAAAAACAAACTTTTAAAAAAATAAGTTTATACTTTTAAAAAAATAAGGTATAATAAAAGCAAATAATTATTGGAGGTAAGAAATAATGACGTATAAATTTCCAGAAAATTTTTGGTGGGGTAGTGCTGCTTCCGGTCCTCAAACAGAAGGTGCAGCAAATGTAGATGGTAGAAAACCTAGTATTTGGGATCACTGGTATGATATTGAACCAGGACGTTTCTTTAATGGTGTTGGACCAACAAATACATCGAACTTTTATTATCAATATAAAGAAGACATTGCTTTAATGAAACAAACAGGACATAATTCTTTCCGGACGTCCATTCAGTGGTCTCGTCTTATTCCAGATGGTATCGGAGAAGTAAATCCGAAAGCAGTTGATTTTTATAATCGAGTTATTGATGAAATGCTTGCAAATAATGTAGAACCATTTATGAATCTATACCATTTTGATATGCCAATGTCGATGCAAGAAAAAGGCGGATTTGAAAGTCGTGAAGTTGTTGATGCCTACGCAACTTTTGCAAAAACTTGTTTTGAGTTATTTGGTGATCGTGTGAAACATTGGTTTACTTTTAATGAGCCAATTGTTCCTGTAGAAGCGGGATACTTATATGATATGCATTTTCCAAATGTTGTTGATTTTAAACGCGCAATACAAGTGGCTTACCATACAACACTTGCACATGCATTAGCTGTTAAAGAATTTCATGCATTAAATATTCCTAAAGCTCAAATCGGGATTATCTTAAACTTAACACCATCATATCCGCGTAGCCAAAACCCGGCTGATGTAAAAGCGGCGCATATTGCAGATTTAATTTTCAATCGTAGTTTCCTAGATCCAGTAACAAAAGGGGAATTCCCGGCTGATCTTGTGGAAATTATTCGTGAGCATGATGCTTTACCAACATATACAGAGGAAGATTTAGCGATAATCAAAAATAATATTATTGATATTTTAGGTGTGAATTACTATCAACCACGCCGTGTGAAAGCAAAAGAATATGCGGCACATCCGGATGCACCGTTTATGCCAGAACATCTTTTTGACAATTATGAAATGCCATACCGTAAAATGAACCCATACCGTGGTTGGGAAATTTTTGAAAGAGCGATTTATGATATTGCGATTAATATTCGCGATAATTATAATAATATTCCATTCTTTATTTCTGAAAACGGAATGGGTGTTGAAGGTGAAAGTCGCTATCGTAATGCAGATGGAATGATTGAAGATACCTACCGAATTGACTTTATTAAGAGTCATTTGAAATGGTTGCATAAAGCAATAGATGAAGGTGCAAATTGTAATGGTTATCACCTTTGGACATTTATGGATTGCTGGAGTTGGGCGAATGCTTACAAAAACCGTTATGGCTTAGTCGAAGTAGACTTGGATAATAATTTCAAACGTACTATTAAGGCTTCCGGTCATTGGTATAAAGAACTCGCAAAAAATAATGGCTTTGAAGATTAAATATGATAAAATAAAACTATTATGTGTAAAGAGGTGAACTTCCGTGGCTCAGAATCAAACAAAATATAGTTTTATCGCTGAAGAAATTCGAAAAAGAATAATGAATCACGCATATCCGCTTAATCAACCTATTCCTGATGAAATAACTTTGGCGAAAGAGTTTGATTGTAGTCGAATGACAATGAAAAAAGCACTTGAGGTACTTGTACTTGAAGGATTGCTTTACCGAAAACGTGGACATGGTACTTTCATTATCAAATCGGCGCTGGACGCGGACCGGTTGCAGATTCACAATCAAGAAGTAAATGGCTTTACAAAACTTTTAAATGGTCAAAAAGTGATTAGCAAGGTCATTGAATTCAAAGTTATTTTTCCAACAGAAGAAATTGCGGAACGTTTGCATATTGAGATGGAAACACCCATTTATGATATTCTTCGTGTGCGTGTAGTTAAAGATGAACCATATGTGTTAGAACATACGTATATGCCAGTCGGAGTCATCCCGGGAATTAACCAACAAATTTTGGAAGGCTCCATTTATTCGTATATTCAAGAGGAACTTCATTTAAAAATTGCGAGTTCCTATAAACAAATTCGTGCGGATAAAGCGACTTTGCTTGATCAACAATATTTGGACTGTGCGGCGGATGATCCAGTTGTCGAAGTAGAACAAACCGTGTATTTGAATAATGGTCTTGCTTTTGAATTTTCGAAGTCGCGTCACCGTTATGATAAATTTGTCTTTACAACAGTGAATATTGCTAGACGTTAAAGAAGGGGAAGGTAAAATGAAGTTTCATTTTACCTTCCTATTTTTATGTGCAAATTATCTTTCCTTTATTTTGGAAAAAATATGATATACTTTTCAGTAGAAAATAAAATGTACGGCAAGAAAGGGATATAAGTATGACTCAAAAAACAGACCAAGATGTGATGCGGGAAAATAATAAGAAATTAGTATTAAAAACATTATTTAATGCCGGACCAACATCTCGAAGTTCAATTGCGAGTAGAATTCACCTGCAAAAATCCACTGTATCATCCATTGTTCGCGAACTTCATGAGTCAGGACTTATTGAAGAACTCGGCATTGGTGAGTCCAGTAATGCTGGTGGACGTAAACCAAATTTAATTCAGTTTAATTATCGCTATGGTTATGTTTTAGCTTTTGATATGGGGGCAAGACATTTACGATATTCAGTGAATTATTTAAATGGGGAAGTAATCCAAAAAGAATCACTTAGATTAATAGGAAAGAGCATAAAAGATGTTTTTCAGATGATGAAAAAAATAATATCTAGCCTGCCGAATTATGAAACAATGAATGGGCTTTTGGGTATTGCTGTATCAACCCATGCACCAGTTTACAACAATGAAATCCGTTATAGTCCATTTTTAGAGTTAGATTCTTTTTCATTACTTCATGCTTTACAAAAAATAGTAGATGTACCCATTCGATTTGAAAATGAAGCGAACTTAACCGCTATTTCAATTAGAGATTTTTGGAATCATGCAGATGCGGAACCACTAACTAATTTGATTGCATTGAATATTCATAATGGAATTGGTGTAGGAACCATTATTAACGAGCAACTTTACCATGGTGTACAAGGGTTGGCTGGCGAAATTGGTCGTTCAGTTGTTTGTAAAGATCAACAAGTTTATCGTTTAGAAGAACTTTATTCTGAAAAAGCTATTATGGAAAAAATAGCAAAACACAAAGAAAAACCGGATTTAACAGTGGATGAGTTTGCTGCATTAATCAAAATGGGCAATCCGTTTGTTTTAGAAGTTGTTGAGGAATGGATTACAGCTATTTCGCAAATTACATATAACTTAGTCCAATTTAGTGCCCCTGAAGCAATATTTTTATCTTCACGTTCTTTAGCGCAATTTCCTGAGTTACTGGAGCGAATTTCTGTAGCATATAAAAAACTAGATCCATTGGGCGATACACGAATTGAGTTTACTGAACATGACATTTATGACTCCTCTTTGCTTGGCGGAGTGGCACTTATTACTAGACAAGTACTCGGACTTGAAACGCAAAAAGTCATTTTTAAGAAATAAATTTTTAATGAAAAACTGTGGAAAATAGGCGCCACAGTTTTTTATTTGGACGAATTTGCTGAAACCGCTTTACAAGAGATGGGGAAAAAGGGTATTATATAGTTAGTTCGACGCACCAACTAACTAAAATAATATATAAATTTAAAAGGAGGATATATACAATGAGTTATTTCCCACAAGTAGAAAAAATACAATTTGAAGGTAAGAATACAAAAAATAGTTTGGCATTTCGCCATTATCAAGCAGACGAGGTAGTTCTTGGAAAACCAATGAAAGAACATTTACGTTTTGCGATGGCTTATTGGCATACAATGACACAAGATGGTAGTGATCCATTCGGTATGGCTACTAATGAGCGAACTTGGATTGGTGAAACAGAGATGGATACTGCGAAAAATCGTGTAGAGGCATTCTTTGAAATTCTTGAAAAATTAGGCGTAGAATATTTTTGTTTCCATGATATTGATATTGCCCCAGCAGGAGATTCCATCGAGGATTTTATGAATAATTTGGATGAAATTACCGATTTAATCAAAGTGAAAATGGAAGAAACAGGCATTAAATTACTTTGGAACACTGCGAATATGTTTTCTCACCCGCGCTTTAATAATGGGGCAGGTTCAACAAATGACCCAGAAGTTTTCGCCTATGCAGCAGCACAAGTGAAAAAAGGGTTAGATATTTCTAAAAAATTAGGTGGAGCAAACTATGTATTCTGGGGCGGACGTGAAGGTTATGAAACGCTGTTAAATACAGATATGAAGTTTGAACAAGATAACATCGCTCGCCTATTTAAAATGGTGATTGCCTATGCAGAAAAAATTGGTCATAAACCACAATTCTTAATTGAACCAAAACCTAAAGAACCATCCAAACATCAATATGATTTCGACGCTGCAACAACAATGGCATTTATTCAACATTACGATTTAGAAGGTGACTTTAAATTAAACTTAGAGGCAAACCATGCAACGCTTGCTGGTCACACTTTTGAACATGAACTACGTGTAGCACGTGATTATAATGCGCTTGGTTCCATTGATGCTAACCAAGGAGACATGCTACTAGGCTGGGATACAGACGAGTTCCCTACAAATGTTGTTGATGTAACACTGGCAATGTATGAAATTTTACAAAATGGTGGAATTGCTCCCGGTGGTATTAATTTTGATGCAAAAGTAAGACGCTCTTCTTTTGCAATGGAAGATTTATTGTTAGCACATATTGCTGGAATGGATACATTTGCCCGTGGACTGAAAGCAGCTGCTAAATTAACAGAAGATAAGTTTATGGAAAATATCCTTGCTGAACGCTATGGCAAATGGTCAGATACAGAGATTGGTAAGTCTATATTAGCTGAAAAAGAAGACTTGGAATCACTAACTAACTATGCATACAAACATGGAGATAGTATCAAACTTGAATCTAGCCATATCGAGCATGTAAAATCAGTATTAAATGATTATATCTTTTAAATATAAAGGAGTTTTAGCAAATGGGTTATGTACTAGGAATTGATCTTGGAACAAGTTCACTAAAAGGTATCGTTATGAATAAGGCGGGGCAATTGATTACAGAGTCCACAGCAGAGTATCATATCGACTCGCCGGCTCCCGGTTTTTCGGAACAACACCCAGAATATTGGGTTATCGCTTTGGAAGAAGTGTTGACGGCATTAACTTTAGAAGTGGTTGATTTTAGTGCAGAACTTGAGGCAATTAGTTTTTCTGGACAAATGCATTCACTAGTAACACTTGGGAAAAACGATGAAGTAGTCTACCCGGCGATTTTATGGAATGATGTACGGACTACAGAACAATGTACAGAAATCATGGAACAATTTGGAAGCCAGATATTAGAGATTACTAAAAATATTGTTCTGGAAGGCTTTACGTTGCCAAAAATCTTATGGCTACAACAAAATAAACCAGAAGTATGGGCTAAAGTTAGCAAGATTATGCTACCAAAAGATTATCTAGGTTTTATTTTGACAGGAAATATCCATTCTGAATACTCTGATGCGGCCGGAACTTCCTTATTTGATATTGAAAAACAAGCGTGGTCGACTGAAATCTGCGAAAAGTTCCATATTAATAAAGACATTTTACCCGATGTGGTTCCATCTTTAGCTCAAATTGGTGTCGTAAATGATTACTATGCGAATCGTTTTGGCTTAAAAAAAGAAGTAAAAGTATTTGCTGGTGGAGCTGATAATGCTTGCGCCGCGCTAGGTGCAGGAATAGTTAACGAGGATTATGCGCTTGTTTCAATTGGAACGAGTGGCGTGTTTAGCTCTTTTGAAACAGCAATTTCTGCTTATCAAGGGAAATTACATTTTTTTAACCATGTTATTCCGGATGTATTTTATTCGATGGGAGTAACGCTTGCAGCCGGAAATTCTTTAAACTGGTTTAAAAATACATTTGGTAAAGGCTTGAGTTTTGCTGAATTACTTGCGGATGTTCAGTCAGTTTCTCCTGGCAGTGAAGGTTTGCTTTTCACACCATACATTGTAGGGGAACGAACACCACATATTGATTCAAAAATTCGCGGCAGTTTTATCGGAATGGATACCCGTCATGAATTAAAACATTTTGCTCGCGCTGTGCTTGAAGGGATTACTTTTAGCTTGAAAGATGCTCAAGTACTAATGGAATCTGCTAAAAATAAACACTTTAAACAAATTATTAGTGTTGGAGGCGGTGCAAAAAATCGCGATTGGCTACAAATGCAAGCAGATATTTTTAATGCAGAGAT
This sequence comes from Listeria immobilis, assembly GCF_014322765.1. Taxonomy (GTDB): domain Bacteria; phylum Bacillota; class Bacilli; order Lactobacillales; family Listeriaceae; genus Listeria; species Listeria immobilis. Next base: position 30,018 of record NZ_JAASTZ010000007.1, read on the forward strand.
AATTTGTTTAGAAGTGGAACAAGGACCTGGAGTAGGAGCATGCATGATTGCAGCTGTTGGGAATAACTGGTTTAAAGATTTCGAAAGCTGTCGTGATATGTTTGTTCAATATAAAAAAGATACTTTTCTACCAAATAAAGAAAATACAGCCAGCTATGAAAAATTGTATGAACTATATAAAGAAGTATATCCAGCAACGAAAGATATTTGTGCAAAATTAACTAATCTAAATGAAAATTAACATAAAAAAAACTGCTAATAACAATCATGAAACGGTTGTTATTAGCAGTTTTTTTGTACTAATTATATATGCTCTTTTCGTTCGCGAAAGGTACGTATACTATGATTGAAAACTTCGGATAGCATTAAACCAGCTGCGATAGCTCCAGCGACGATGGTGACTTGCACAGAAATACCAATTGCTTCCGTATAATTACCGAGCACAAAATTGCGTACAGCTTGATAAGCAAGTCCTCCAGGAACAAGTGGTACAATACCAGGAACATTAAAAATGGTGATGGGCATTTTTTTGTATTTAGCAAAAATGTGACTAAGTACAGCAACTACAAATGCGCCTGCTAGAGTAGATGCACCAATTCCAGAATCCGTTTGAAGTAAAGTCCAATAAGCCATCCAACCAAATGTTCCAGTAATACCACAAGCATTTAGCGCTCTTTTTGGTACATTTGTAATAATCGCAAAGGTTACTGTGGCTATATAACTAAGTATTAATTGAGTGATAATTGTCCAAACTAAATCCATTTTGGAGCCTCCTTTACATGAAAAAGCGGAAAACAACCGCTATTCCAATTCCAATTGCGCAAGAAGTAAGAAGCGCTTCTGTACCACGTGCCATTCCACTTAGTAGGTGACCAGCAATTAAATCTCGTACGGCATTAGTAATGGGAACCCCAGGAACAAGTGGCATCACACCACCGATAATCATCTTATCCAAATTAATTCCTAGTCCAATCGAAATCGTGAACACAGCCAATAAGCCTACTGTCAATGAAGCTAAAAATTCAGCTAGAAATTTTACCTTCATAAAAATTTGTGTATAGTGAAAAATAATAAATCCAATAGCACCAATCAAGCAAGTGGGGATAAAATCAACCCAGCTACCGCCGAAAATAATCATTAATGAACCACTAACAAGTGATGCAGCAAGAATTTGCAACCATAGCGGGAAATGACGAACATCTGCATCTAAATTAGTGAGTTGGGTATGTAATTCTTTTAAGGTAATTCTTTTTTCGGCAAAATCCCTAGATAATTCATTGACTAACGACACTTTTTCTAAATTAATTGTTCTAGTTGGGATTTGCTGTAACTGCACATTTCGTTCTCCTTCAAGCGACATAAAAATCCCTGTTGGTGTCACAAAGCTAATCCCTTTTTTGCTACTAGCAATATTTGCAATCCGGTTCATCGTATCTTCCACACGGTACATTTCTGCGCCGCTTTCCATCATGATTCTACCTGCCATTAAACATGTTTCAAGCAAATAATCAGTTGTTTCATTATTCAATTCTGAGGCACCTCCAAACCATGTATTACCTCCTAATCGTAACCCAATCAAATCAAAAATTCTAGTAAGAAGGATGTTTTTATGGAATTAACGATTGTTTAGATGTTATTTGGGGTAAATATTTGATAGTATGTTAGATAAACAAGTAGAAAAGGTAGGAGATAATTTGGCTAATATTGAATATGAAATTATCGAAGAAATCGGTGTACTATCCGAAAATGCACGTGGTTGGCGAAAAGAATTAAATCGAATTAGTTGGAATGGTCGTCCAGTTAAATATGATATTCGCGACTGGGCAGAAGACCATGAAAAAATGGGAAAAGGGATTACACTAACTGATGAAGAAGCAGAAGTATTAAAAAAACTGTTATAAAGACGAGGCTGGTGTAAAATGAGAATGTACGCTTATGATATTTATGAACCAATTGGTAGAAAAGAAGGAGAAACATTTCCGGTAATATTTGGAATTCATGGTTTTGGTGGAGATGAGCTAGATATGGCCGGAAGATTAGAGTTATTAATGGATCGTTTTGTCGTTGTTTCTTTACGCGGAGATATAGAATATGGACCTAGCTTCGGGTTTTATCATATGGTTACAGAAGGAGACCCAAATACACATGAAATTGATGATACAAGTATTCGGGTGGCACAATTCATTGATAATATTTGTGAACAATATAAATCCATTGATAAAGATCAAATTTTCCTTGCCGGCTTTGATCAAGGAGCCATTTTAACGACATCGATTTTGCATAGTTATGGTGGGCAATACAAAGCTGCAGCCATTTTGAGCGGTCGCTTGCTTCCAATTTTGGAAGATAGACCTGCCAATTTATTGCTGAAAAATAAACGTATTTTTATAGGTCATGGTTTAGAAGATGCAGTTATTCAAGTGAATGAAGCGGATAAACTTGCTACATTTTTTAGTAATATAGGTTGTGATGTGGAAAAACATCGCTACTTTATTGGTCATAATATCAATGAAGCGGAGGAAGATGATTTATATGATTGGTTTGAAAGTTTTCTTCCAAATCAATCCGTTAAAAATAAAACAGAAAAACAACATCCATAATAAAAAAGTGGTGTTAGCTAGTTAAAACTGATATAACGACAATACTATTCAAATAAAAAACAAGTCTCTTGATACAAAAGGCTTGTTTTTTATTTGAAAAATTATGAAAAACTATTACTGCGATGGATAAATCAAAATAATTCAAAAGTGGTTAAAAACGCCATCTAAAGGAATATTCTGTTGGATAAATATGGAAAATAATGAAATCAATTGGAATAAAATGAAAAAATATGATTGTAAGCGATTCATTTATATGATATGCTTATCTCATCTTAAAAATATGGAGGGAAATAAATGAAATTAGCGACAAGAATTAATTCATTTTTACCAGTATATGAAAATGATTTAAAAAAAGTACTAGAACAGTTTAAACAATTAGGTTTAGGATATGTAGATTTGAACTACCCAGAGCATATTGAAAAATTTGAAGCTTCTGAAATTAAAACAATGATGGAAGCGCATGATTTAAAGTTAAACGGTGTAGCATTACGCTTTCGTGGAGAATTTATAAATGGAGAACTGGGAAATGCTGATGCAAAAATTTCAGCACATGCATTAGAACTTTGTAAAAATGCCGCTGATTATTGCCGTAATGCAGGAGGAAAAGTGGTGACTATTTGGTTAGGGTTTGATGGCTTCGATTATAGCTTTCAAATTAATTACCAAAAAGTTTGGAACCAAATTAGAGATGCTTTCATTGAAATTGCAGACTATGCGCCAGATTTGAAAATTAGCATTGAATATAAACCATTTCAACCGAGAGCATATGCTTTTATTGACAGTATGGGGCTAGCTGGAATGATGTTAAATGAAATTAACCGAGATAATGTGGGTGTTACACTAGATTATTGTCATATGTTAATGAAACATGAGAATCCTGCTTTTGCTGCTGAAATTTTTGGGAGTCGAGATAAATTATTTGGTATTCACCTAAATGATGGATACGGCTTAAATGATGATGGCTTAATGATTGGTTCTGCAACTCCTTTTAAAACACTAGAATTCTTGTATTATATTAGAAAACATCAATATGATGGCGTTATTTATTTTGATACCTTCCCAGTAATCGAAAATGCTACTAAGGAATGTGAACAAAATATTCGAATGATCACACAACTTAATAAGATGATTGATCAGGTGGGATTAAACCATATTCAAACGATAATTGATAAAAATGATGCAATTGAAGCTAATCAACTAATGCTTGAATTTTTAACTAGCTCTAATTAATAAATACTACTAAAAAGGATGTGGACAGAATGGATTATAAATTAATGGCAAAAGAAATTCTCGAACATATTGGTGGAGCAGAAAATATTGCTAATATGACGCATTGTGCTACTAGGCTAAGGTTAACATTGAAAGATTCTTCCAAGGCAAATGATGAAAAAGTGAAAAATATTGATGGCGTTATTAATGTCGTAAATAAAGCTGGTCAATATCAACTACTTATTGGAACAGAAGTACCTAAGCTATATGATGAATTTGAAAGTTTGGTTAAAGGAACTGGAAATTTAGAACCAAATGATAATAATGATTCTTCTGAAAGTGTGATAAGTAAGATTTTCTCTTCTGTTTCAGCAATTTTTGCCCCATTATTACCAGCACTTGCAGGTTCGGGAATTTTACGTGGTTTATTAATTTTATGTGTACAATTGGGATGGATTAGTGAAGACAGTGGAACATATACGATTATATATGCAACAAGTATGAGCGTATTTTATTTCTTACCTGTGTTACTTGCATTTACTTCTGCAAGACGTTTTGGAGCAAGTCCGTATCTTTCTGCGTTAATTGGAGCAGCTTTAATCCATCCAGATTTTATTGGATTATTAGGTAATGCAGGGAATGGAGCAACAACAGAATTCTTTGGTATACCAGTAGTTTTAATGAATTATAATTCGACAGTAGTTCCCATTATTTTATCTATCTGGGCATTTTCCTATCTATATAAATTTCTTGATAAAAAAGTTCCAGAAAACCTTAAGCTAGTAGTTATTCCTCTCATATCATTAGCTATTATGGTTCCTTTAACTGTCATTATTATTGGACCAATTGGTGTTTATAGTGGAGAACTAGTGGCAAATGGCGTTAACTGGTTAATAGAAAGAAGTAGTATTTTAACTGGGATCCTTGTTGGTGGAGGTTGGAGTGTTCTAGTAAGTTTAGGTATTCACTGGGCAGTTAATCCAATTATGATTAATAATATTTCTACGTACGGATTTGATTATATCGTACCTTTCACATTTGCATGTAACTTTGCTGTAATGGGAACAACAATCGGCGTTTATTTAAAAGCTAAAAATTCCCAATTACGTAGTTTTGCAATGACTGGTTTTATTACAATCGCACTATCTGCTATTATTGAAGCCACATTATTCGGGCTTTTAGTAAAAAATAAAAAGTTATTTTTAGCTCAAATTATTGGTGGGGCAGCCGGTGGAGCCTATTTAGGGCTGATGCAAGTTGTGGCAAATTCTTTTGTATTCGGTAGTGTTATCACTTTACCAGCATTTTTCGGTGATAACTCAACTAATTTCATCCAAGCAATTATTGGTCTACTGATAGCAATGATGGTTTCGATGATACTAGCCTATATATTTACAAATAGAGAAGAAAAACTTGCTTAGAATATATCGATATTTAAAGGAGTAGGAGCAGTTTGAAATTTTTTAAGAAAAAAACAATTATCTATTCTCCAGCAAATGGAGTCATTAAAACAATTGATCAAGTAGAAGATGAAATTTTTTCTTCTAAAGCTTTGGGAGACGGTTTTGCCCTGGAAACAACCGAAAAAAGTATCTATTCCCCAGTTGAAGGAGAAATTACTTCTATCTTCCCAACTAAACATGCTATCTCTATTAAAACAGCAGCTGGTTTAGAGATATTAATCCATATTGGAATTGATACAGTAGAACTAAATGGCGAGGGCTTTACAATGAAAGTGGCAGAAGGAGACAAAGTTAGTAAAGATACAGAATTAGTTGCAGTAGATTTCCCATATTTGGAATCAAAAGGAAAAGATACAGATGTACTAATTATTTTCACAAATTTAAAAGATAGTTCACTTAGCGTCACAGAAGGAGATTCATTTTTAAAACAGGAAATAGGAATGGTTAAATAAAATCTATCAAAGCTACGAAAAACGTTCAAAGGTTTTTCGTAGCTTTTTTGTATTTGGATAAAATTGAAAAATAGTGATAAAATATAATTAAATATAAAATTTAATGACATTATAAAGAGATGGCTATTTTTGGAGGTATATATGATTCCCTATGAAAGGCAAGAAAGAATTATCGCATTTTTAGAAACAAAAGAAATTATAAAGATTGATGAATTGCAAAAAGTTATTCCTAATATTTCTATATCCACTTTAAGAAGAGATTTAAAAGAACTGGAAAAGTTAGGAAAAGTAAATATGCTTATTGGTGGTGCTGTCAAACTATCCTCAAGTACGAGCGAATTACCAATTTCTGCTAAAAGTATAATTCAAACAGAACAAAAAGAAATCATCGCCAGTTTAGCTGCAAGAGAAATTAATGATGGTGATGTTATTTATTTGGATTCAGGTTCAACTTGTACGGCATTACTAAACAAAATTTTGGATAAAAAAATAAGCATTTTTACTACCAATACCAGCATTTTTAATATATCCACAGAAATACGTGCGGAAATCACTATTTTAGGCGGAAGATATAGCCCATTTATCTCTTCTATTAACGGTCCATTAACAGATAGTAATATCCAACTTTTTAATTTTGATAAAGCTTTTTTAGGAGCAAATGGGGTTGATATCGTTCGCGGTGTAAGTACACCAACTTTAACAGAAGCCAACAAGAAAAAAGAAATTTTAAAAGCCGCAAAAAAAGCATTTTTACTTTGCGACAGCTCAAAAATACATAAATCATCTGCCGTAAAAGCATTTGAGCTAAATGAAGTCACTTTAATAACGGACCAATATGACAAAGATATAGCCGAATTAACAAGTTTAATTGCCCCAGAGAGTGGAATAAATTAATAATAAAAATTTTAAATTACCTTACAAAAAGTCTAAACATAAAATTGATATTATTAGTACTCTTTAAAAAGGGGGAAGTGGAAAATGTATGGTATAAAAAAACACACACTATCTGCTAAAATATTTATTTTAATTGCGCAATTGTGCTATTTAGGCATAGCTGTTTTCTTATTTAATCATTGGCAAACAGATACTATCATTCGTAATAGTATTTACTTTTGCTTAATAATTGTCTTTATACGTCTAAATGGAATGATGTTTTTATGGCTTCCACGAGGGATAAGCTGGAAAGAAGCCACTGGGAATAGTATTGCTTTTGGTTTGTATTACTTAGGTTTTCCATTATTTGCTATTTTCGGACCTCAAAATATTCAGCCAATTGTATATATATTAGGGATAGTGCTATTTATTGTTGGTAGCCTACTTAATACTGTGTCTGAACTATTAAGAAAACCATTTAAAGATGATCCAGCTAATAAAGGAAAACTATACACAAAAGGTTTATTTCGATATGCAATTCATATCAACTATTTAGGCGATATTCTTTGGGTGGCTGGTTTTGCATTACTTACCTTTAATTGGTGGGCATTGTTGATACCAATAGGTTTAACCTGTCTATTTATATTTTCTTATATACCCAATGCTAACAACTATTTACGTCAAAAATACGGAAAACAATTTGAAATTTATGAGAAAACAACGAAACAATTATTTCCATTTATTTGGTAATATTTTTGGTTCTTAGAAATGAATAGATTTTAACTGACATAACCAAAAAAGCTAGAATAATACCAAATCGGGAATTTAACCGCAATGTTTTATCAAAAATAAAGTGAGCAAACTATTTGAAAATCAGTAGGGTCATCTGTCCTATTTGTTACATAGACAGGTTTATATTTTGCGTTAATTATTTGGAATGAATGGAGATAAATATATGAAAATAGTCATTATAGGATCAGTAGCTGCTGGGACAAGTGTTGCTGCAAAAGCAAGAAGAAATACAGAAGAAGCAGAAATTGTTGTATACGAACAAGATAAAGATATTTCTTATTCAGTCTGTGGAATTCCTTATTATATAGGCGGAGAAGTTGAGTCGATGGATACGTTGACACCAAGAGATGCCGCATGGTTTCAAAAACGATATAATGTGGCTATTTTTACCGAACATCAGGTACAGAAAATTTATCCTCAACAAAAGAAATTAGCGATATTAAATGTAAAAACAGGAGAGATTTTGCATGATTCATATGACGAGTTAGTGCTTGCAACCGGAGCAAAGCCTGTTATACCAGAAGTCTTTAAAAAATATTCTGAAACGACGAATCTTTTTCAAGTTAGAAATATTCAAGATACTGCTAAAATAGATCAATTTATGAAAGAAAAACGACCCAAAAAAGCCCTAATTATGGGGGCAGGATTTATTGGACTAGAGATGGCAGAACAATTGAGTTTGCAAAATATCGAAGTGACAATCTTGCAACGAGGCAACCAAATTTTGAAACATCTAGATAAAGATATGGCTTTTCGCGTGCAAAAAGTATTAACGCAAGCAGGTGTGGAGGTTATTTTAAATACTACTGTGGAAAAAGTAAGTTTAACACCATATGGAAAACAAATTTCTGCTGTATGGGATAATCAACAAAAAGAGTACCAAACAGATATGATAATTTTAGCGGCTGGAGTTATGCCTAATACAGATTTAATAGCGGAAACGGGTATTGAACTTGGTATTTCTAAGGCAATTTCCGTGGATGAACAGATGCAAACGAATATTCCTCATATTTCCGCTGTTGGAGATGTGGCAGAAAGCTATTCATTGATCACGGGAAAACCATTGTATCGTCCATTAGGTTCAACAGCCAATAAGATGGGACGTATTGCTGGGGATAGTTTAACGGGCGGCTCACTAAAACATCAAGGCATTCTTGGAACAGGAATTATTCGTGTTTTTGATACAGCAGTTGCATACACAGGTTTAACAGAACAGGAAGCACATGAAGAAGGCATTGATATAGAAGTATTGTACAATATAAAACCAGATAAGGCAGACTATCTAGGTGGGAAAGAATTAACAATTAAAGCAATTGCTGCTAAAGAATCAGGGCGTATTTTAGGTGCTCAAATAATTGGGACAAGTGGGGTGGATAAAAGAATCGACGTGCTTGCCACAGCGATTACTTTTAAAGCAACAGCAGCAGATTTATTTCACTTAGATTTAGCCTATGCGCCACCATTTGCAACAACGAAAGATCCCATTTTATATACTGGTATGGCTTTGAATAACGCACTAAATGATAATCCGCTTATAACTCCAGAAGCGCTCATTCAAAAACAAAACAATGGCGAAAAAATGCAAATTATTGATACAAGATCTAAAAAACAATTCGAAAAATCCGCAGTTAAAGGTGCTATTCATATTCCATTAGCTGAATTACGTGAAAAGATTACCTCTCTTGATGCAAATTTGCCAACCATAACATATTGTAATAAAGGAGTAACTGGGAATGCAGCCCAAAATATACTTCGGAATAATGGTTTTAGTGAAGTTTATAATTTATCGGGAGGAAATAAAAATTACCAATTATATGTGGAGTCAATGAGATGATGGAATGGAAATTTCCTCCCAAATAAAAACAGTATTAGTTGCTGGTTTTATCAGATGTCTTACTTCTTTATCCATAGAAAACCACCTGGGTGGAAATTGATCGAGAATCTGCACCTCCAGTTTAATTATAAAGGGTATGGAACGGATACATTTGGTAGGAAGGCTAATGCGAATAGTTCAACAAAACCAAGCAGAGCAAGAAGTAATAGTTTGGTTTTATAAGTGAAAAATCATCAAAAATTAACTTATAGATTTCAGCCCTCACTTTTGTGGGGGTTTTTGTTTTGTAAAGTAGGATGCTTTTGTGATACTTTGAAAATCACTAAATACATTACTATGTAGATAACGGTGTTTATAGCCAAAACTATTACCAAAAAAATATCAAAAAACATTTTTTCTGTTTTTTTGAAACTCCTAGTTTTAAATGGGGGGATAAGGTTCTGTGGGGCACAGAATTCGGTTTTTTATATTTATTTTGAGTTTACATCATGTAACATTTGAAAAACCTCCCAAATAAGAGATACAAGAATATTGTGCTGTTGGACATATTTTGACGGTTGAACATATATTAAAATTTGTGTTTACAATCGGATTCGGAGGATTTATATTAGTATAGAGGTACTACGATATATCGTAGTATATATAGAAAAACAACTTAGAATTAATGTGAAAAAATGAACAGGAAGGGATGAAGAAAAATGAGCACAGTAGCAAGTGATTTAGGGCAAGCCACAGAAAAAGCCACTGCGCTTCAACAAGCTGTTTCGATCCTTCAGAAACAAGGAACAACCACTATGAAAGATGAAGAAACAACGGTTGGGAGGAATACACAGGCACACACGGCAATCCAAGCAGAAGGCAAAGCAGCCACTCAGATTGCGAGTGCGTTAACGATGGCAAGTACGAATTTACATAGTGTCGCAGAGGCCTTTGCTGCGAAAGATGCGGAACTGGGGGCCAACCTTTCAACCATTGGAGGTTCAACACCATGAAGACGTGGACCGAGTGGCAACAAGAGGAACGGCGATTAATGGGAAAAGAAGACGAAAATCAACAAAAAAGGCGAGCTGTTCAGCAACTTCAAGAGGCCTATGACATCCATTTGCGACAAGGACTCCGATTTGTGGAAGAAGTTAGCTGGCAGTTTCGGAAAAATGATCGAGCCTTTTTACGGGAACAAACGCAAGAACGGGTTTTCTCTCTTTCACAATCGACACAAGCACATTTTGAAACCATGGAAGCAACCTTACGACAAGAAAAAAGAAATCTAGAAGATGAACTCAATGAAGTCGCCTACGGAAAAAGAAAAGCAAGCTTAGAAGAACAGGAGGCGAAATCATGAGTATCGATATGTACGTATCAAAATCCAAAGCCCAAGCGACGAGTACCAGCCAAGTTTGCCAGCAACATTTAGAAGGCTATGAAGCACTCCAACAAGCGATTAGTCAGTTCACCCTCGAGCCTTTCTTAAAAGGAAAAGCATACGACTCGGCCAAAGCTTATTATAGCACCGTGCTCTATCCCCTTGTACAGGGAGGGATTTTATTATCAGAAGCGACCGAAGCAGCCGTCAAAAAATTCCCAGAACGGTACCAAAGTGAAGTAGACAGCGGGGATCTCAAACAGTCCGAACTAGAAGAACAAATACGACGAGTCAATGAACTCATCCACCAAGCGAATGATCTAGAGAATCAAGTGAGGCAATCCCCATTATCCGAAACAGATCAGCAAATCCAGCTGCAATTTAATCATGCCTTACTGGAAGCGTATCAAACAAGTAAACAAGAACTAGAAGAAAAACTTCAAAAATTAATCGCCTTTCACGCAAGTTCGCCCAGCATTTTTTCCGAAATCGCGCATTTGAAACAGGCGATTGATCAAGGGCTAGCCCAAACAAAGACCGCGTGGAATCCGACAACGGGTACCTTTATGATTCCAAGTCAGGAAAAACTAGGGTGGGCAAATACCATTCGAGCTTTTCAACAGAAAAAAGAGGCGCAAGAAGAACCAGATACAACGGGCCGAACTTATACACGAATAGACTTAGGAAACGGGACATACATATGGGCATGGTCCAAAGATGGCCGTACACTGACCCAAGACGATATTCAATTCACCGTAAAACATGATAAATGGGCAGGAAAAGATGGTGGCTTAGGAAAAATGCTAGCCCAAGCAGAAGCAATGAAAGCAGAAGCAAAAGACTTTGACCCAGTGAAAGCAATGAAAGAAATAGCCGACCTCTTTACACCGATAGGAGACGGTGCTAGAGTGGTGACAGGAGAAGACCTGATAACCGGAGACAAGCTATCATGGGGCGAACGAGGACTTTCCTTGTTATTTATCATTCCACTTGCGAAAGTAGGCAAATATGGGGCCAAAGGCTTCCAATTTATTGCTGAAGGCGTAGAAGACATAAATAAGATTAATAAAAAAGCAGACAAAGTGAAGGATGTTGAAAAAAGTACGAAGAAAGCCAGTGGGGTTGTTTTAAGTGAACTAGATAAAAAATTAATAGCAAAACTTGAAAAAGATGGTGTAAAAATATCAAAAGAAGATGTTATAAGAATAAAAGAATTACCAGATGATAAAAAAATCGTTTGGCTGGAAAAAGGAAATCCATCCGCTGGATTTGAGCATATTCTTATTGAACATGGGGAACAATTTGCTAAACAGGGTATTTCAAAATCTGAGTTACCTGATTTTTTGATGACTGCATTAGAAAAAGGAAAAATTGTTGGCTACCAAGGAAAAGGTAAAGGAAGACCTATTTATGAAGTTATTTATAATGGGAAAAAACGTAGGGTCGCAATTACGGTCGGTAAGAATGGTTTCATTGTTGGTGCCAATACTGTTTCAATTAAATAAGGGAGTGTAAAATAATGAGTGAAGTAAGATTATTTTTGGATTATAAATGTTATCCTATTTGGGTATACGACGAGGCTGGATTTCTAGAGGAAAATGATTTACCTGATGAATTAAAAAAAGATAAAGATTTAGATGAAAAGCTAACACATCTACAAGATAAATATGATAATTTGTTTACAGATACTGAAATTGAATTTCGCTATAATGGTTTTAATGATGAGAAAGAGAAAGAGAAGTTCCTTCATGAATTTACAGAGATTCAAAAAGAATTGGACGAAAAATCAAAAAATAAATATAGAGTTGTTAATAAAATTTTAGTTTAGTAATTTTAATACAATAAAGAAAACGGGTTATGGTACACTTTTCTTGACTATCAGGTACATTACCGAAAGGAATGAACGCTATTGAGAAAAACATATGACCGTGATTTTAAACTTAAGGTTTCTTGGGATATCCTTGAGAAGAAAGTAACTATTAAGAGCATCTCTGAAGAATACAATATCTCTCGTCCAACAATCTCTCGATGGGTCTCAGAATACCGTCGATACGGAAATAAAGCTTTTGCCGGACATGGAAAAAGATTACCCGATAAAGCAGATTTCTACATTCTCGATCAGGAAAATGAAATTCTAAAAAAGTTCGACCCGTTTGTGAAGCAAAAAAAATAGTTCGTTTTGAGTTTGTTCACAAACATCATCAACAATATGCAATTCAAGCATTGTGCAGGATTTTAAATGTAAGTAGGCAAGGATATTATTTATGGCGGAATCGTCGTCCAAGCAGGACCCAACTCCGCCATAATTTTTTAAAAGAGAATATCAAGCGAGTCTTCTACGAGCACAAAGGTCGATATGGATTTCCAAGAATTGCTCAACAGCTTTATGATGAAGGAATCGAAACTAATAAACGTGTTGTGGCTATCCTAATGCGTGGAATGAATTTATGTGCAAAAGGATTTCATCGACGAAAATCTTCTTATGGTAGAGGAAAAGCAATTGAAGAAATTGTAAAAGAAAACTTGTTGAATCGACAATTTGAACAGAATCAAATCGATGCTGTTTGGGTGGCAGACATTACTTACATTCCTTGTAGTGATGGTCGCCTCTATTTGTCCACCTATATTGACTTAGCAACCCGTATTCCACGTTGCAATATGGTAGATTCACGTATGAAAAAAGAAATTGTCATCCAGCCATTAGAAGTTTACAAAGGTGAATTGCCTACGGTAATTCACTCCGATAGAGGTAGCCAATATCGTTCTCTTACCTATCAAGAACTGTTGACCGACTACCATATCACACATTCAATGAGCCAACCTGGAACTCCTGTTGACAACGCAGTAATCGAATCGTTTCATCGTTCGATCAAACGAGAATTAATCGAACCCAACAAGCACAAAAGTAAAATAGAAATGAAGGTGTTGATCCAAGACTATTTAGAAGACTACTATCCAAACAAAAGAATCCACACAAAATTCATGATGACTCCTCGACAATTTGAAACAAAAAAAATAAGTAATCTAACTAGCTGTTAACTAAAGTGTTGCAGGTCCCTTGAAATTTCATTTGATAATTTAGGTTTAGAATACAATATTGCATCAACAAAATAATAAACTATAAAAATTTTGGTCATGAGAAGGGGACCTATATTTAGAAGAATAAATGATTTAAATTCAAGTTGCTCTTCTAAAGGATTCGATAAATAATAGACAACCTGCCAAATAGCGGGTTGTCTATTATTATAGCTTGGTGTCGTACTTATTCTCTAACATATCCTTTTAGTGAGCTTTTTTCCATGGGCAGGAGGGTAACATTCATTAAACGATATAAACATTTAGTAAATAACCATCTAACCTTAAGAAACTGTATTATACAGCCATTAACATCTATAGTTAACTATCCCATCAAATAACTGTTAATAATGAAGTTAACAAGGGGATTTTCGGTCAGGCTAATCATATGTCTAAAGTTAAAAATAGCACTTTTAAATAGTTCCCTTCAGGAAAGTTTTTATCTATCGTAAAATCAGCAGGGAGGGAGTGGCTTTCTGTAATTTTATAAGTTCGCTCCGTTGATTCAAAAGCTGTCGCAATCATTTTCTTAAAAGCTTTCATTCCAAAGCCAGCATAGTTTGTAGAAGCAATTATTGTTCCACCAGTAGCGGTTATATCTATAATTTCCCGAAGTAAATTAGGATAATCTTTGGCAGCTCGGAATGTGACTTTTTTTGTTCGAGCAAAACTAGGCGGATCAACAATAACTAAATCAAAAGTAAGTTGTTTACGTAAGGCATATTTAAAATAATGAAATACATCTTCCACAATAATATTCTGAGTTGCTGGATCCAGTCCGTTTACTTCAAGTTGTTCTTTTGTTTTGCTAAGAGAACGTCCGGCCACGTCTACACTAGTAGTTTTACTAGCGCCACCAAATAAAGCTGCAACAGAAAACGCGCCAGTATAAGAAAATGTATTTAAAACATTTTTAGAGATAGCGTAATCTTCACTAATACGTCTTCTTACATCACGCTGATCAAGAAAAATACCAGTCATCCACCCATCATCCAAATAAGTGACATAATTAATTCCGTTTTCTTTAATAATTAGAGGGAAATTAGCTTTTTGACCGGCAACAAAATCATCTTTAGTATCTTCTTGAAACCGTCTTTTCTCATATATCCCTTTAATTTCTGGTAGGGACATAAAGATGTCTAAAATCATTTTTTGAAAAGAATAAACACCAAGACTATACCACTGGATTACAAGAAAGCCATCATAATAATCTGCTGTAAAACCACCAAAACCATCACCTTCTCCGTTAAAAATCCGAAATGCGGTTGTAGAATCATCAGCGAATAAGAACTGTCTTTTGTCTCTTGCGGTTGTAATTAAATTAGTTAAAAAAGTTTTATCAAGCTGTTCTTTTTTGTCCCAAGTAAAAAGCCAGCCGTCACCTTTGTTTTGTTTACCATGATAACCTCGTGCTACAAATTTACCAGATGTATCTATTAATTCTAATTCATCGCCTTCTTCTATTTCTTTAGGCCATTTTTCCATACGTTCTTTAAGAATTAAAGGGTAGCCTTCTTTATAGCCTTTGGTGAATTTGGGAAATATTTTTACTTTAATGGAGTTTTTCATAGAGCACCGTCTTTCATCAGGATAAAATGCCAACAAAAAACCTGTGGAGCGAAATTCCTGCTCCACAGGTTTCATTCAATTATTTATTAATTATACACGACCGAAGCCAACTAAATATTGACCCCATCCAGAGCCGTGAATATTATCGTATTTAACGCCATTGTCTTGTGCATTAATCATTTGACCATTACCAACATAAATACCAACGTGAGCAATTCCGCTACCATAATCAAAGAATACTAAATCACCAGGTTTTGCTTGAGATTCAGAAATTTTTGTTGTGCTAGCATATTGAGCGCCGGAAGTTCTTGGTAGTGTGATACCAGATTTAGCAAACACATAAGAAGTAAAGCCAGAGCAGTCAAATGTAGTTGGACCATTACCACCCCATGAATAAGCTTTACCAAGGTGTTTTTGAGCTTCAGCAATTAGTGAACTAGCACTAGCACTGTTGCTTGTACTTTGATTAGAGCTTGTATTTTTTGAAGGAGTGCTTGTGTTAGATGTACTTGTATTAGTACTTGTATTTGTATTAGTTGTTGGAGTAGTTACATTATTGGTAGTAGTAGCTGGTACAGTACCTTTAACTTTTAAAACATCGCCAACTTGTAAATTATCATTAGTTAAGCCATTAAGTGCTTTAATTTTAGAAACAGTTGTTCCAAATGTAGTAGCAATTTTGCTTAACGTATCACCGCTTTTTACTGTGTAAGAAGAAGCGTTTGTATTAACTGTAGGTGCCGGTGCCGGAGCTGGTTTTGCAGCTTGTACCGGTGCTTTAGTTGTTGTTTGCGTTGTTTCTTTTTTCACTGTAGTTGTATTTTCTTTCGCTACAGGAGTTGTTGTTTGTTTTTCGGCTACAGGAGTAGATGATTTAGTTTCTACTTTTGGAGCAGACGCTTTAGCTGCACTTTGTTTTACTGCGATATTTTGACCAACGTAAATAGAAGAAGAAGATAAATTATTCCATGACATTAGTTCTTGAACAGAAGCGCCGTATTTAACGGATAATGCCCAAATTGTATCGCCACTTTTAACAGTGTGTGTTGAAGCATTTGTATTTACAGCAGGAGCTGGTGTTGCTGTTTTAGTTTCTGCCGCTTTTGGTGCAACAGTTGCTTGAGTAGTTTGTTTAGCTTCTGTTTTAGCTTCCGCAGCAGCTTGTGTTGTTGCTTGCTTCACTTCTTCTGTAGCAGCAGGAGCACTTGTTACAGCAGTACCTAAGTATTTACCATTTACGTAACCAGTTTTTCCTTCACCATAAGAAATTTTGTTCCAGCCATTTGCTTCGTTAGATTCAACAGTTACTTTAGTGCCACCTTTTAAAGAAGTGACAATGCTGTTATCCACGCCAGCGCCAGAACGTACATTTAACCAAGTTGCGCTAACAGATTTCTCTGCTTTCTCGCTTTTTACCTCAGTTACTTGTAATTTTTGACCAGGTACGATTTTATCAGATGTTAAATTGTTCGCTTTTTTTAGTGCATCAACAGTTGTCCCCTTATCTTGAGCAATACCCCAAAGAGTATCTCCAGCTTCAACTACTACAGTGCTTGCGGATGCGATAGTTGGTGCAGCAAATGCTGTAACCGCAATCCCAGCTGTAGCCGCGATAGTTGCTTTTTTCATATTCATAAAACTCCTCTCTTTTTTTCAGAAAATCCCATACATAAATAAGTAATTGAGAATTAATTTTATAGTGATTAATACTAAGTTTACCCAGTTTTAACTTAAAAAACAAACAATGAGATAATAGGTCGAATATAGAGAACGGACTATACCAGATGATTGTAATAAACTTGTAATAATAATAAAAACGAACGTGTATTCCTAAGACTTGGGATGTACTGCTGGGGAGTCCTTTGAGATAAAGGAATGGATTGGATAACAATCAACAACTTTCGCTATGGGAAACCTATTACTTTTCGTAAATAGAAAAATTTAATATATTTGTAATATGAAATCAGAGCTCTTTTTGATGGAGAAAGACTGGAAATGAATTGCCAGATGACTTTATGGTATTCTATAATAGAAGGTATGGAGGATGTTATTCAATGAAACAGAATTTTGATGATCGAAAAATTGTAAAACAGTATCGTGAAATAGCTCGCCAAATTGTGAAAAAAGAAGGCTTATATAAAAATATGGATCAAAATGAACTTTGCGAACAAACCAATTATTGGCGTGAAAAGTTCAAAACAAAACCGATGACAGATCGAGATAAAATTAATATTTTTGCACTTGCAAGAGAAGCAGCTAGCCGTATTATTGGCCTTGACGCAGTAGTCGTGCAACTAATTGGTGCACTTGTTATTGGAGATGGCAAAGTAGCCGAGATGAAAACCGGTGAAGGTAAAACATTGATGTCTTTATTTGTGATGTTTATTGAAGTAATGCGTGGTAATCGTGTGCATCTTGTGACAGCTAATGAATACTTGGCTAGACGTGACCGAGAAGAAATTGGCCAAGTACTAGAATATTTAGGTGTTTCAGTTGCATTAAACGAATCTGGGTTGGATAAAGCACAGAAGAGAGCAATTTATACGGCAGATGTCATTTATGGAACAGCTTCTGAATTTGGCTTTGACTATTTACGTGATAATATGGTTCGCCAAATGGAAGATAAAGTACAAAGCGGTCTTGACTTTGTATTAATCGATGAAGCAGATTCTATTCTTATTGATGAAGCTCGTACACCGTTGCTTATTTCAGATCGAAAAGAAGAAGATCTTACACTTTATCAAACAGCTAATAAACTTGTGAAAACAATGATGAAAGATGATTATGAAATAGAAGAACATAAACGTTTTGTTTGGTTAAATGATGCTGGAATTGAAAAAGCACAAAAATTTTGGGGAGTAGAATCACTTTACTCAGCTGAAGCACAATCAGAACTACGTATTACGATGCTACTAATGCGAGCTCATTTTTTAATGCATAAAGATAAAGATTATGTTGTGCTTGATGGGGAAGTACTTATTATTGACCCACATACAGGACGTGCGCTTCCAGGACGCCGTTTTAATGATGGACTACACCAAGCAATTGAAGCAAAAGAAGATGTCGAAGTGAAAGAAGAGTCACGAACACTGGCGACAATTACTATTCAAAATTATTTTCGGATGTATAAGAAAATTTCTGGAATGACAGGTACGGCTAAAACCGAAGAAGAAGAATTTAGACAAATCTATAATATGGATGTTGTTGTAATCCCAACTAATTTACGAATTAACCGTGAAGATGTTCCAGATGATATTTTCTACACAAAAAAAGAAAAAGGACGCGCGATTGTATATGAAGTTTCATGGCGTTATGAAAAAGGACAGCCAACATTAATTGGTACTTCTTCCATAAAAAGTAATGAGTGGATTAGCGGATTGCTAGATGCAGCAGGAATTCCTCATCAAGTTTTAAATGCCAAAAACCATGCGCAAGAAGCGGAAATTATTGCCAAGGCAGGAAAACGTGGCATG
The DNA here is from genome assembly GCF_014322765.1 of Listeria immobilis. Lineage (GTDB taxonomy): Bacteria > Bacillota > Bacilli > Lactobacillales > Listeriaceae > Listeria > Listeria immobilis. Next base: position 48,721 of record NZ_JAASTZ010000007.1, read on the forward strand.
GTAACCTTGGCGACGAATATGGCTGGACGTGGAACCGATATTAAACTCGACCCGGATGTTCATAAACTAGGCGGATTAGCCGTGATTGGAACAGAACGTCATGAAAGTCGCCGTATTGATTTGCAGTTAATGGGACGTTCTGGTCGACGAGGAGATCCTGGATTTAGTAAGTTTATGATTTCATTAGAAGACGATTTACTAGAACAATTTGAAAGTAAAAACTGGGAAAAATTATCTATTAAACTTAAACGAAAAGCGCCACGTGATGGTAAACCAGTAAACTCCAATAAAATTCACTCAGTTGTAGTTAATGCGCAAAAACGACTTGAAGGCGCTAATTATGATATTCGTAAAGATTTACTTTCCTATGATGAAGTAATCGATTTACAACGGAAAATGGTATACAAAGAGCGAGATCAATTGCTTGAAAGGAATAAACTAGGTGTATCTTCTGAAAAAATTCTTCGTGAAGTAGCCGAATATGCTTTTATTCATTCTGAAATAGATCCAGAGAAAATGGACAAATATTACGCTCGACAAAAAGAATTTCTCGGTGGAACAAAATTCCCGATTTCTTTTGATGAAGTATCGTTAATGGAAGCAAGTGAAGTGGTGGAAAAAATTGTCACTTGGCATAAAAAAGAGCGAGACAAATTTCCGTTAGAAACCATTAATGCTATTGAAAAAGAAGTTTATTTAAACTTAATGGACCAAATGTGGGTAATGCATTTAGATGCAATGGTGCAACTTCGTGAAGGGATTCATTTACGGGCATATGGACAACAAGATCCACTTGTTATGTATCAAAAAGAAGGCGCTCAGTTATTTGAGAAATTCCAAGCAGATTATCATTTTTACTTTGCTCATGCATTGCTTGAATTAGATCCAGAAGGGCTAGTTCAAGGTTAATGCTACAACTTGGGGCTGATTTTTCCTAAATAAATGGGTAATTAAGTGAGAACGAGGGTAATATTCTATATAATAATAACAAATGAAAATAAATATACACAAAAGAGGGTGGAAAAGTGAAGGGGTCATTAACAAAATTTAAACAGTTTTTTATTGATAACAAGTTTGTATTAGGGTTATTAATCTTTCTTTTAGTAGCACTTGATATTTACGTTTTAACTAAAATAGCCTTTATTTTTGATCCATTGATGGTCATTCTCAAAACGGTCGCTGCACCAATTATATTAGCAGGAATTTCCTATTACTTATTTAATCCAGTAATTGATTGGTTGGAGAAAAATAAATGGAAGCGCGGTTGGGCCATAGCTTTATTATACCTAGTTATTATTGGTTTGATTATTCTACTATTTAGTTTTGTTATTCCAGCAGTCAAGGATCAAATTGTTAGCCTATTTAAAACTTTCCCTGGATACTGGGATCAAATCACACAGAAATTTAATGAATTCAGTCAATCAAGTTTGTTCGACCAATTAAAAGATAGACTAAGTACCAATATGAGTGAAATTATGAAAACTATTTCTGAGAAAGGGACCTCTGTATTAAATGGAGCGATTTCAAGTATCGGAAGTATTGTTGGAACAGTTACAGAAGTAGTACTAGCAATTGTGACTACTCCTCTTGTCCTCTTTTACTTACTTAAAGATGGCAAAAAGCTGCCAGACTTTCTACTGAAAATGTTGCCAGTCAATGGTCGTGCACATACTCGTCAAGTTCTTGGTGAAGCAAACCATCAAATCAGTTCTTATATTCGTGGACAAATCATCGTTAGTTTATGTATTGGTATTCTTTTGTTTATCGGTTATCTAATTATTGGTTTACCTTATGCATTGACGTTAGCGATCATTGCAGCATGTACTAGTATTGTTCCGTATTTAGGGCCAGCAATTGCAATTACACCAGCTATCATTATAGCGATTGTCACATCTCCTTGGTTACTAGTTAAATTAATCATTGTCTGGTGTGTTGTCCAATTACTTGAAGGTAAATTTATTTCTCCACAAGTAATGGGTAAAACACTAAAAGTACACCCAATTACTATTCTTTTTGTTATCTTAATTGCCGGAAACTTGTTCGGCGTACTAGGAGTAATCTTTGCTGTGCCGGGTTATGCAGTTCTTAAAGTAATCGTGACACACGTATTCATTTGGTTCAAACGCGTATCAGGTTTATATGGTGAACAACCAGAAAGCGAATTTGTAACAACGCCGGAAGAATCAAAAGAGTAATTTATAAGCGCCTACTAGCGGAAAAAATATTTCTTCTTAGTAGGCTTTTTTGTGTATTTTTCACTACAGATAATGCACAAAAAATAATGGTTTTGAATGTATAAAGCAATAAAGTTTACTAAATTATCGCAATTTTATGCTTTATAACCTTAAACTAGTAATAGTGCAGTTTCTATGAAAGGTTGTCCTTGAAAAGCACTAGGTAAATTTGATTCATCGGGAAACTTTATTCGCAAGTATGTACAAGAGTTAGCAGATTTACCAGACAAATTCACTCGCCAACCCGAAAAAATGACAGCAAAAGAACAAACGGTTGATTCTTTTGCGCCAAAATTCACATGAGGGAATATGAGCAACCTTTTAGGGAGAACGACTTAGGTATGTTAAAATTCACTTATCAGGTGATAAGGGGGATTGAAATGACACAATTTTTGAAGCTGTTCATAACGAACGCCATTATTTTTTTGATATTTGATCTTTTTTGGGTACTTGTTGTTTCTAAAAAAATGTATCAGCATTTTATCGGGGAGTTAATGGGAGATGTCCGAATATGGCCAGCTGTTATTTTCTATCTACTTTATGTGATTGGTGTTACCTTTTTCGTTTTAATTCCAGGAACCGAAAAAGAAAGTATTGGTTATGTCACCTTAGCAGCTGCATTATTTGGTTTAATTTGTTACGCGACATACGATTTGACGAACTTAGCAACATTAAAAGATTGGCCAGTTGCGATGACTATAATTGATCTTATTTGGGGAACTGCAGTGACGACGGTTACTTCTATGATTGTTTACTTTATTAATATGAATTTCTTTGTAGGAGGTTCGCAACAATGACTGAAGTAGGAAATAATCGCTTATTACAAGGCATGTTAAATGGTGCCAGAGAGGTAATAAGCAAAAAAGATGAACTAAATCGGATTAATGTTTTTCCTGTAGCAGATGGTGACACTGGCAGTAATTTAGCTTCATTAATGCAAGCGATTATTGACAATGTGGCTCACAAAGAATATTCCACGAAAGAGCTACTAGATGAAGTTGCTTCGGCGGCACTAATTGGAGCTCGAGGAAATTCAGGAATGATATTTGCACAATATTTAAATGCCGTTGCCGAAAGTTATCATCACCTAGAATCAACTGTGGAAGAATTAGTGCAAGCTTTTCAAAAGGCTGTAAACAAGGCGTATGAAGCATTGCTCGATCCAAAAGAAGGAACAATTTTGTCAGTGATGAGCGCTTGGTCAGAAGCACTTGCGGAAAATTACTCAAAAGAGCGGTCTCTCGATCGTTCCCTGTTAAACGCACAAGTGGTCGCAGAAAAAGCTTTGGCTCACACGCAGTTTCAAATGCCTATTTTAAAGAAAAATCGATTAGTAGATTCGGGAGCAAAAGGTTTTTACTATTTTATTGTTGGGCTAACGAATGCTTACTGTGAAAAAGTAGCAGTAATGGCCGAAGCTGTAGGAAGCAATCAAACAATAATCGAACATGTGGAAACTACCGAACCGCGATACAGATACTGTTCAGAATTTATTATCAAAGATCCCACGGTTACAAAACAAACCATTCAAACTAATCTAGCCGCTAAAGGAGATTCTTTAGTCATCGCTTGTAATGAAGCGCAAATAAAACTCCACATCCATACCAATGAACCTAGAGAAGTATTAACTATACTAGCAAAGTTTGGCACAATGACCTACCAAAAAGTAGATGATATGAATCTTCAATATCATGTAACTAAAAAACCTCGAGCAAAAATAGCTATTGTGACCGATTCTATTTCTGATTTACCCGAAGAATTTTTACTAAAGCACCAAATACATGTACTACCAATGAATATTTTAACGGAAGACGAAAATTTTTTGGATAAATTGACAGTTGGGCCAGAATTGATAAAAGAAAAGCTGGCACAAAAAACTAAAATGAGTACAGCGCAACCAACCATCCATTCAGTAGATGCTTTACTGTCCTTTTTAGAAAGTAAGTATGAACATGTACTAGTCATCACGGTATCCGCGCAATTAAGTGGAACTTATCAATTAATCAAGCAGCGGATAAAAGCCAAGAAGCTATCATCCGATTGGATACAAGTAATTGATTCTCGATTAAACTCGGTTGCCGAGGGACTTTTAGTGAAGCAAGCAGTGGAACTCATCGAAGCAGGAAGTTCATTTGCAACAGTTACGAGGCAAATGGAACGAGTAGCTAGCCGTAGTTTTATCTATGTGGCAGTTGCAGATTTATCACCAATGGTAAAATCCGGGAGAATTCCTCGCTTTTTAGGGGAACTGGCGAAAAAAATGTCGTTATATCCAATTGTTAGCCTTGATGAGGTTGGTTCTGGAAAATTAATTGGTGTAACGTTTAGCCAAAAGCAAAGTATGAAAAAAATCATTAAAAAAGTCAGTAAAATACATCGGGAAAATCCATTATTAGATTTGGCAGTTACGCATGTTTGTTCTGCTGAAATTGCTCACGATTGGAGCACGCAGCTAAAGAAGAAAATAGGACAAATGAGTTATGTAGTAGATAGTTCAGCAGCAATAGCGATTAGCGCGGGAATTGGAAGCGTAGCAGTTGCTGGTATTAAAAAGGAGGGGGCACTATGATATATTGGCTTGTAGCTGGAACATTACTAGTTTATTTTGTTATCTGGTTTATTATTTCAAAAATAAAGCAAAAATATTCATTAGTGGATATTGCTTGGGGTGGTGGTTTTGTTGTCGTAGCTTGGACAGGCTTTTTGGCAACTTTTAGTATGACTACTCAAAACATCACGATGCTTATATTAGTCACTATATGGGGAGTACGCTTATTTTGGCACTTAGCTCGTCGAAATTGGAATAAACCTGAGGACTATCGGTATGTAAATATGCGAAAACGCTGGGGAACTAGTTGGGTTAATGTAAAAGCCTTTTTAAATGTTTTTGTTTTACAAGGAGTATTACTCTTTATTATTGCTTTACCGATTACACATACCTTTGCAAACGAAACAATAACTTTTCAGTGGTGGCAAATGGTCGGAATCATTTTATGGCTGATTGGTTTTATATTCGAAGTAGGAGGAGATCTTCAATTAGAAAACTTTAAAAAGAATTCAGCAAATAAAGGGAAATTATTAACAACTGGATTTTGGTCACTAACAAGGCATCCGAATTACTTTGGAGAAGCACTCAGTTGGTGGGGTGTGTTTTTAGTCGCTCTCACAGAAATAACAGATAGTTGGTTACTTATTAGCCCAGCGCTGATTACCTTATTGCTATTATTTGTTTCCGGAGTTCCTTTGCTTGAGAAAAAATATCAAGACCGAGAAGATTTTAAGAAATATGCCAAAAAAACTTCGAAATTTTTTCCAATCATTGGTAAGAAGGGGCTTTAGTAAAAAGTGGCGATGGGCTCGTAAATCTTACTAGTGCTATTAATTGCTATTTACTATAGAAAGCGAGTAGAATAACAATAGGTATTATAAACATACCTGTACAATACTTATGATGCGAGAGGGGTACAACAAATGAAAAAAGAAAAGACCGTGTTAATTATGAACTTCGATGAGGAAAGTATTTCTTATCAAGCATTTTCTGAAATGAAAAGATTACACCAGGAACGTAAAATCATTGGCTACCAAATGGCGGTCGTAAAACATGAACCTGGGAATAAACTTGAAGCACAAGATTTTCTTGACTTTACTGGTGCTGACAAAAATATGAAAGATAGCCTTATTGGGATGTTAATCGGTATTCTAGGTGGTCCGTTTGGTATTTTAATCGGTTGGATGATTGGTGCAATCGTTGGTACTACAAAAGATGCCGGCGAAGTGAAAAACGCGATGACAATATTTGAAAGAACATTAAAAACAATCCCAGAAGGTTCAACAGGCGTTATCTTAATTGCGACTGAACAAGAACTAGGAAACGTAAATGATGTAGCAATGGATGAATTACACGGCCGTATCCAACGTATGGACGAAGCTATTGTAGCACAAGAAATCAAGGAAGCTCAATCAACTGAAGGAAAAGCAAAAGATTCTGCTAAAAAACATTGGTTTAGCAAATAAGCGATACGAAAGAGGATAGAGCAATCTATTCTCTTTTTGTTTTAATATAGTAAAATTCGGGAACTATAAACAAGATAATTACTTAAATATGTCCAGAAATCATTTTTCTTTTGATGGTAACGCTTTATTTTATGAAAGCTATTTTCATAAAATTAAAAACGTGCTACAATGAACAAGTTGTGATTTTCACAAGAATAATTCTTTATTTGGAGTTGAAGTAATTTGGATGTAGAAAGCAGTCCATTAATGCAGAAAATTGACTATAGTACGCGCAAAAAAATTGATTTAGTAAATAATAGTATTCTTCGTTATATTGTGCGCGCTATGCTAGCATGTTTATTCTTAACACTAGGGACCGCTGTTGCTGTAATGATTGGTGATAAAGTGGATCATTTTGCACCAGGTCTTGGAAAAATTGTTTATGCATTTATGTTTAGTTGGTCACTCGTAATGATTATCTATATGAATGCGGAACTTGGAACGTCTAATATGATGTATATGACAACAGGTGTATATCAAAAAATAATCAAGCCTGGAAAAGCATTGCAAATTTTGTTCTTATGTATTATTTGTAATTTACTTGGCGGGATTTTGGCAGGGTATTTAGTATCCTTAACGTCCGCATTCCAAAATTTACCAGCAGACCACTTTTTGTTTACCGCAGTAACTGGTAAGCTTGAAAAAGCGCCACTCGAGATTTTTGTCGAAGGTATTTTTGCCAATATAGTTGTAAATACCGCCGTGCTTTGTACACTGCGAATGAAAGATGATGCTGGAAAAGTAATTGCGATGATTTTCATTATTTTCATCTTTGCATTCTTAGGATTTGAGCACGTTATTGCCAACTTCTCTTCTTTCTCTTTAGCGTTTTTTGCTTCTGGCGGAACACTTGCTGCAATGACAGTAGGAAATGTTTCAGTCAACCTCGTACTTGCGCTGTTAGGGAACTTTGTAGGAGGAGGCCTTGTAATCGGTTTAGGATATGCTTGGCTTAACCGTACAAAATCAATTTATAAAGATTAATAAAAAAAGCTAGCTCAAACTTCTGAGCTAGCTTTTTTAGGTGTTTTTACTGGTAAATTTGCTAAAAATGACCGAATTAATGGTTCGAACTTAGGTAATTCTTTTTCCACTAAAAATGCGTCATGACCATATTCAGAAGCAACTTCATGATAAGTAACTGGAACGCTCCATTGTTTTAATAGCTCATATCCACGGCGTAAATCATGGATTCGAAAAAGTTGATCCGTTGTAATGCCAATTAGCAAATACGGAATTTTTATTTTTGAAAACGCTGGGAGGTCATCCTTATCCGGAGCAGTAACATCGAATAAATCAATCGCTTTCGTTAAATATAAGTAACTATTTGCATCAAACCGTTCTACAAAAGTATCACCTTGATATTGCAAATAAGATTCAATTTGAAAATGTTCTTTGGAAAAGGCAGCTGGTGAACTTTCGGCAACTGTGAATCGTTCGAAACGTTTTGAAAATAATTCGCTCGTTCGGTAAGTCATCATGCCTATCATTCTAGCTGTAGCAAGGCCGCCTTCAGGTTGACCGATATAATTTCCTCCATTAAAATCAGGATCATTTAAAATTGCCATCCGCATGATTAAATTATAGCCAATCGCATCAGGCCCAGCAGCAAGAGGGGATGCGATATTAATAATACTATCAGTAATATCCGCATAATCAATTGCCCATTCTGTAGCTTGCATCCCTCCCATAGATCCACCAATAACCGAAACAATCCTTTCAACACCTAATTGCTCTAAAAGCTCACGTTGAACTTTAATAATATCTTTAATTGAAAAACCAGGAAATTGCAGGCGGAAAGGGTCGCCAGTTTTTGGATTAATGGAAGATGGTCCAGTTGTACCACTACATCCCCCAAACACATTCGTACAAACCAAGAAATATTTATTAGTATCAATGGTTTTTCCAGGTCCAATATAATCATCCCACCAACCAGGCGCATCATCTTCATAGTGCTTGGCTGCATGTGCTGTTCCAGTGAGAGCATGTTCTAATAAAATACAATTATCCCGAGATTTTGCTAATGTTCCGTAAGTTTCATAGCCAACTAAAACAGGACTTAAGGTTTCTCCGTTTTCAAGTAGAAGAGGACTTTTTTGAAATAGTTCTTTTTGTTGTAGGCTCACTTCTCTTCACATCCCCTTAAATTTGCTCTAGTGCATGTGTTAAATCTTGAATAATATCATCTGCATTCTCAATTCCAATAGATAGACGTATTGATTCCGGTTTTACCCCAGCAGTAAGTTGTTGATCTTCGCTTAACTGTTGATGAGTCGTGGAGGCTGGATGAATAATAAGCGATTTTGCATCTCCAACGTTTGCTAAATGGGAGAATAGTTCCACCGACTCAATCACTTTTTTCCCAGCTTCATAACCACCTTTAACGCCAAAAGTGAAAATAGATCCAGGACCTTTTGGTAAGTATTTTTGCGCTAAATCAAAATATTTATTTTCTTTTAGGTTAGGGTAGTTAACCCACGCAACTTTTGGATGGTCATTTAAGAAGTTTGCAACTAATTTTGCATTTTTTACATGTCGTTCTAATCGCAGGGAGAGTGTTTCTAAACCAAGGATAAGTAGGAATGCATTAAAAGGTGATAGTGCTGCACCTGTGTCGCGTAAAAGTGAAACACGTAGTTTGGTAATATAAGCTGCTGCTCCAACATCATTTGTGTAGGATAAACCGTTATAACTGTCATCTGGAACAACTAATTTTGGAAACTTACCATTTGCCCAGTCAAATTTGCCCGAATCAATTACGGCTCCACCAATTGCAACCCCATGACCACCGATGAATTTAGTAGCTGAATAAACGACAATATCAGCTCCAAAATCAAACGGACGATTTAAATAAGCGGTTGCGAAAGTATTATCAACAATAAGTGGGATATTAGAAGTGTGCGCAATGTTTGCCACTTTTTCAATATCAACAATATTAATATCTGGATTGCCAATTGTTTCAACAAAGACAGCCTTCGTATTTTCTTTAATGGCCTTTTCAAAATTTTCTGGTTCATTTGGATCTACAAAGGTAACTTCAATCCCAAATGTTTTAAAAGTATGAGAAAACAGTGTATGTGTACCACCATAAAGTGTTGCTGCTGCGACAATATGATCACCGGAACCAGCAATATTTAAAATGGAATAGGTTATAGCAGCCATTCCAGAAGCTGTTGCAACTGCACCAATACCGCCTTCAAGTAAAGTTAAGCGTTCTTCTAACACAGCAGTAGTTGGATTCATAATTCGCGTATAAATATTTCCAGATTCTTGAAGACCAAATAAAGCTGCTGCATGCTCTGGACTATCAAAAGTGTAGGAAGTTGTTTGGTAAATAGGAACGGCTCTTGAATGTGTATCCCCGTCTGGTGTATGTCCTCCGTGTACTTGAATTGTTTCAAATTGATACTCATTACTCATAAAATCCACTCCTCTTTTAATATGTATTTACTTGTAATTCCAATCAAAAAACCTCCCTAGCAGTATATAAGCCGCCAGAGAGGATAAAGTTTCCTAAACTTGGATTTCCGACTTATCTTTCAGAACATACTGCTGGAATTAGCACCGTGAAATAATATTCCGGTTGCTAAGGCTTCAAAGGGCCAGTCCCTCCACCTTTCATGATAAGAAAATACGATTAAATTAAGTTTTATATTACGCTGGATGAATGAAAATGTCAACTATCTGTTTATTTTATTTGATTTACGGCCAATAATGTGTGAGTTTTGTGTCTATCAATAAATTTAAGTTAAATTTTGTTCGAGAAAAGTGTTTAATTTTTTATTTTTAGGCTATTATAGATAAGTCTAGTTGAATTTCATCAAAAATGGGGTCGAATTAGAACAAAAAATTGGGAGTTGAAAGACAAATGAAAACTTTTACACGAATTCTTGTTTTATTAGCAGGGATTGCAATGATCGCACTAGGAATTTGGTTTTTATTCCATCCGGGGATTTCTTTATTAACCTCAACATTAATGTTTGGCTTCTTGCTACTTATTTCTGGTATTTTTCACACAGTTTCTTATTTCTCAGATAAGAAAATGCAGAAAGTTTCAGGTTGGGTGCTAGCTGATGGTATTTTATCTATTTTATTAGGTTTCTTGCTATTATTTAATGAATTTGCAGGTGCAGCAACACTTGTATTACTGTTTGGTATGTGGGTACTATTTGCTGGTATTATGCGTACGATTGGTGCGTTTACCGCAAAACAAAACAATGTACAAGGTTGGGGCTGGATTTTAACAATTGGTATCATTGGTATCATTGTTGGATTCATTGCACTTTTCAATCCAGTTGTTTCGGCAATTGGTATCGTACTTATCGTTGGTATCTTCTTCATCGTTCAAGGTATCAGTGCCATTGCAACATTCTTCTTTATTGGAAAAACCAAATAATAAAAAAACGAACCCAGTTGTTGAATTGGGTTCGTTTTTTTTATTAGATTATTTTTTACGTAATACAACTGCTGCGCCACTAGCCAAGATTAGACCGAATGCTACTAGCGGAAGAGAATGCTCATCACCGGTTTTTGGTAATATAGCTGTTTTTAAAGAAGAAGTCTTATTACTCGCTACTTTGAATTTTGTTTTTTCTTTGGTAGGTGTTTGATTTTGTTTATTCACCTCTAAATATTCTATATCATAAATATAATGAGCAGCTTCACTATATTCAACTTCGGTTATGGCATATATAATAAATTCATCACCTGGTTCTAGTGGCTTATCTAATTCAACTATAAAATGTCCTGTTGCATCTGCACTTCCCCAACCAATACTATTTCCATCAAGATCTTCTATATTCACTCCTACATTTGGAGTTGTAGTTCCATAGATGGTTGTAGCAGTACTTCTTTCCATATCAATCACTGGTGTTTTGAAAGTAGGTTTTTCACTATAGATATGATAATATAGCGGGTATTCTGTTGTGTTTCCCGATGGATCTGTTGCTAATATAGTAGTTGAATGCATTCCTAGTCTAGAAGTGGAGGGTTCATGCCCCGGTTTAAAAGATAAAGAAACTTTGCCAGAATTATCTGTAGCTGTCACAAATGTAGAAGGAGTTATTACAGTACCATTGATTACTACTCCTCCACCCTTGTTTAGTTCAACCTTAGGAGCCTCTTGGTCAGCCACGACGAAAGTAGCGATAAGCTCTTCTGTTACACCGTTTTTACTAGCAACTATAGTAGTTTTAAAAGTACCTGTTTTCTTTGTGGAAGGTACGCCAGATTTAAAACTTAATTGGACACCAGTTGCTGGAGTTGCGAACTGACTTGGTGTTGGTTTGGACCCTAAAGCAAAAGTTGGTTTTGTTTTTAATGTTGCAAGAGGCGTTGCTGCTGCTTTTACTATGTAATTAGCAGTGATTTCTGTGGATGTAGTATCATCAAATGTTACTAGAATCACTGCTGTGTAATTTCCAGCAGTAGTTGTTGCCGGTTGCCCATTTTTGAAAGTTAAAGTTGGATTGTTTGTAGCATCGTTAATAGTAACAAAATCATTTGTTGTTGGAGTTGCACCAATTTCGAATGAAAGTCCTGTTTTAGCAACGACCGCATTTGCGGATGCTTTTAACGGGCTTTTTGTTGTTTTTTGCTCTTCCTCTGTGTTGTCATTCGCTGTTACTTCTGATGCAGGAGTAACTTCAGTTGACGTTTCTGATGATGGAGCAACTTGAGTGGTTGTGTCGTCTTGTGTTTCCGTTTCTGTAGCAAAAGCGGGAGTGCTAATTGATAAAACTAGACCAAATGCTAAAATAACAATTAACTTTCTTTTAATGTTCTTCATTCTGTATCCCCAATTCTCTTTTTATTTTATGTTGCAAAATAATTATATAACATTTTTTTAGTTTGTGAAATAGAATATTACTATTTTTTTACAAAAAAATTACGTTAAGGTGACGAAGTGTGACAAAAATATGAAAGAAGAGCTATATTTTTTAGAATATAGCTCTTCTTTCATAACCGCATTAAGATTATAAATATGACTTATATGTATTAGTTAATTTTTGCTTATGGGTTTCAAAATCGTTTATTCGCCAAGGCTTAGGCGATAAAGCAAGAATTCCTTCTTCCTCCAACTTACGCAAATTCGTCGCGACATACGCACGCGCTAAATTTAAATAATTACCTAATATTTTTTGAGTAAAATAATATGGGATAAGGCATGAACCATCTGACTCAATTCTGCCAAAACGTTCACCACAAGCAATTAATCCCGCTAATACTTTTTCACTAGAAGGTAAGTTAACATATGCTTCTCGTTCTAATATTGGCTGAAGCATATTTTGCATCAATGTATTCATCTGCCAAAAAACATCTGGCGAACTTAGAAATTTACTAAGAACATATTTTCTTTCAAATTGAAAGACACTAACTTCGCTAATAGTTGTATAGTTAACTGGTGATTTTGCGCCACCAAGCATTGTAAGCGTTCCAATCGATTCATTTTTTCCAAGGAAGCTAATAATGCTATCTTCTTTACATGTGTTTTTACTCATAGAGACAACACCATCTCCTATAATATAGAAGTATGTGCTTTCTTCTCCTTCTGAAATAATTCTTTGGTTACGTCTAAAGCGAATCCTTTTATATGGAAGAACTGCTTCAGTGGAGTCTTTTAACATTTCAAGTAAGTCTGTGTTGTAAAAACTATTTTCCTCATTCAGTAATGACATATACCGAGCCCCTTTTCTCAGTGTTAATCATTATCATTATATAGGAGAAAAGGTAAAATGTGTATTAATGGAGCTTATGATGCTTTAAGTAGCTTTGCTTTAAGTAAACGATCGCGAATAATAATACCTAAAATAGCTGCAAAAACGGCTTTAATAATACCTGGAATTATAAATGGTACCATTCCAGTTAGAAAGGCAGCTGGCCAATCAAGTCCAGTACTAACTTTTAGCCATAAAACACCAAACATAAGCGTAACTAACGCACCTAAAATATTAGCTATAATAGCAAAAGAAACAGTGAATTTTGTTTTTTGAAGAATCCAGCCAGTGAGAAGTGCGCTAAAAATAAAGCCAATAATAAAGCCGCCAGTTGGTCCAAATATAATACCAATTCCAGCAGTCATTCCTTGAAATACTGGAATACCAACAGCACCCAAAATTATGTAAACTATGACAGAAATAGTACCATGTTTCGCACCAAGTATAGTTGCTGCTAAACCAACAGCAAATGTCTGACCAGTAAGAGGTATTGGACCAAGTGGGATGGCAACTTGGGCAAGTAAGGCAATAATCACCGCAAAAAGCGAATCCACCACTAAAAATTTTAACTTTTGATCTCGCATAATAAAACCACTCCTTAAATGTAAACTTATTACTTAGATAGGTTAACATTTATTTAAACAAAAAACAATACTACTTTTTTAAACCAGTACCTTGCATTGAACACTAGTGTATGATAAACTATAGCAGTACTGAATAATATATAGTAGTGGTCAGTTATTACTAGTAGAAAATACTACCGAATGGAGGGACTAGCATGGATGTAAACCCACAATTTAAAAAAGGTGTATTAGAGCTATGTTGTTTATTTTTAATACAGAAAAAAGATTGTTATGGCTATGAGCTAGCAAATCAAGTTTCCAAATATATCGAGGTAGCAGAAGGTGCTATTTATCCTGTACTTAGAAGACTTGTTAAAGAAGAATATTGTTCAACCTATTTAGTTGAGTCAAATGAAGGACCATCAAGAAAATATTATCAGCTAACTGTAAAAGGTGAGATTTACTTAAATGAGCTTATCTCAGAATGGAATAATTTTACTGATAGTGTTGCCAAGCTTTTAACTGAGGGGGAAGCGGAAAATGAATAAACAAGATTTTCTAAATGAATTAAATCAACGTCTAGAATTGCTTGATTCGAAAGAGCGTAGGGAGTTGCTTTCAGATTATCAAGAGCACTTCAGAAATGGGCTAGAAGAGGGTAAAAGCGAGGAACAAATTGTGTTTGACCTCGGAACACCAGAAGAAATTGCAGCAGATATTTTAAATGAGCGCGATATTAAAGAGGAAAAAGTAGAGAACGATTACTATTATGTCCCAAGAAAAAATCAAACAGAAAATAGATCAACAGGAAGACAATTATTAATAGGTGTAGGTTTGTTTTTCTTAGATGTTTGTCTAATTATTCCCATCATAGTTTCGTTATGGGCTGTTTCGATTTCATTATGGGCAACAGTCGGCTCATTTTTCCTTACACCAATACTACTTGGAATAAGCCTATTATTTGGCATGGATTTTGAAATGTATCAAATGTTTATTTCAATTGGTCTTGTCGGACTTGGATTAATGCTACTATTTGTTACAAGTTCACTATTTCAATTCACTAAAAAAGCAACAATAGGAATTATTCAATGGCATAAATTTGCAGTAAAGGGAGGCGGGAAAAATGCCTAAAAAACATTGGAGAAGCAAATTATTTTTCGCTGGTTTAGTATTATTTATTATTGGTGCAATCGGCGTTGTGTTTACAATGAAATCTGGAGCAATGATTGAAAAAGGCGAATCATTGACGAAAACTTGGGATTTAGCGGATTCTGATATTAGTAAAATTACTTTTTCTTCCAATCGCGATACATTAATCGAATGGAAAAAAAGCACTAATGGAAAAAACTATGTAGAGCTTAGTGGAAATTATTCCAAAAAAGATAAAGAAGACATTGAAAAATTAAATGCCACATCATCTAATGGGACTTCTTTTGATTTAACTGTGCCAGAAGAAATGGTTTGGTTTAATTTTGGGAAAATATATGCATATGGAAAACAAACACTCACTGTCTATTTAACAGAAGATACAGAACTAAGTGACTTACAACTAAAATCAGATTCTGGCGATATGACCGTTTCTAATTTCAAAGCTAATAATTTTGTAAGCTCAACAAGTTCAGGAGAATTAAAAGTAAATAAAATTGAAGCAGCTAGCGTAAAGGCATCATCAACCTCTGGGGATATTGATTTAGTAGACATAAAGGGTGATACAAACGTTGAAACGAACTCAGGTGAAACAAATATCACTCAAGTAACTGGTGATTTAACGGTAGATGGTAATTCAGGAGACGTAACAGTTTCAGGAGTGAAAGCAAAAAACACAAAAATCGCTATAGAGTCTGGCGAAATAGAGCTTTCTAATAGCGAAATTATGGATCTAGCCACATTAACTTCAAGCTCTGGAGATATTTCAACTCTTGATGTAAAAGGGAAAATGCAGGTGGAATCAAGCTCGGGTTCTGTTGAGTTAGAGCAACTTACAAGTAATCTAAATGTTAAAACAAGCTCTGGCGATATAGATGCTTCATTCATAAATGGAGCTAAAGACATTCAAGTAAATACAGGCTCAGGTGAAGTAGATTTGAAAGTACCTGCTAGCTATAAAGCCATTTATGAAGTAAATACAAGTTCTGGTTCAGTGAAAAAACCAACAAGTGATTCAAATACGAAAAATCGAGTTACCATTGACTCTAGTTCTGGTGATATTACAATCGAAAAATAATAAATTCTGTGCGCTAATTACTTTATTAGCGCATTTTTTTATGAAAAAGGGGTAAAGTCAGTTAAACTGTTTTATCAATTTGTGCAAGTGGAAGGAGAATAGGCGATGGACTTTCAGATTAGAAAAGCAACAAACACAGATGCTGAAGCCATTCAACATGTAGCAATCACTTCATGGCACCACACCTATCAAGAATTAATCCCAAGTGAAGTACAAGATGGTTTTTTAGACAAATTTTATAATGTTGAAACACTTCATAATCGTATTTCAGCGACACCTTTTGCAGTTTTAGAGCAAGGAGACAGCGTGATTGGATTCGCAAATTTTATTGAACTTGAAAAAGGGAAAAGTGAGCTCGCAGCATTTTATTTATTGCCAGAAGTAACGCAGCGAGGACTGGGCACTGAACTTTTAGAAGTAGGAATGACTTTGTTTCATGTGCCATTACCAATGTTTGTTAATGTGGAAAAAGGTAATGAAACAGCTATTCATTTTTATTTAGCAAAAGGGTTCATTATAGTGGAGGAATTTACGGAAGATTTTTATGGATATCCGCTAGAAACGATTCGAATGAACTTAAATCATCATGCTTTTGAAGAAGAATAAAAAAATGTCTATTCTAGTTGAATAAATCAATTGGAATAGACATTTTTTTATTTGGTTGCAGCTTTTCCACTGGCGCGATTTCCACCACGTAAGAAAAAGAAAATAATTGCTAAAATAGCCATAATACATCCACCAAGCACAGATATTCCTACAGAAATAAACATACCTGCAACTTGAATAATGCTAAGAATAATGACGGTAACGACAACCCCATAAGCAAATCCCCAAATAGTGAAGGTGAAATAGCTAGCCTTGTTACTAAAACCATAAAATATTTCGCCAAGTGTAGAGGCGACTAAAATAACAGGAGCAGCAAAGAGGATAGCAGAGAAAATGAGTTGTGGCGTGACGTTTTCATAAAGAATAGTTTCAATTAAAAGTGCAGAAAAAATACCTAAAACAAAAATAGATAAGTAAGCCAAAATAAAACGCATAAAAAAACCTCCCAAAGTACACTATATTATAGCATAAATTAGGTGGTTTGCTTAACAACTAGCCCAATTATCCTCTGAATGCTTTACTATACAAGTAATACCACGAATCAAGTTAAAAAGAAGAATAGTAACATTTAGAACAACAATAAAAAATACACTAGCTAATGACAAAAATGGAACTGTATCCGAACTATTAGTGCTAAATGACACATAATTATAAAGTAGAAAAGTAACAATCATTCCGATAACAAAGGTAGTATGTGTTAGAAGCGCCCATTTAGCATGATGTTTCATTTCTTTGCCTTTTATAGAGAAAAGAAGAATACCAGGAGTGATAATAGGACTAAAAAAAATACTAAAATAACATAAAGCATACATTATTTTTTTATTAAGCATGTCACATCTAACCTTTCATTGGTTTATATCTATAGTATAGCGGGGAAATAAAAAAGAACCATCGAATTAGGTGACGATTTCCAAATGAAGCTGACAATTTTGTCATATAGGAAAAAACGCCCCTTCGAAAAGATCAAAGAGACGTTTGTTTATATAATTGATTTTAATGACCAAACTTTACTTCGCCATCGTCTATACATTAAAACTGCTCGAACACCCTCATCAATAATATAGGCGAGCCAAACACCCACAAGTCCAAGCCCAACTGAAATTCCAAGTACATATGAAAACGGCAAACTAACAATCCACATTACAATTAGACCACATATGAATGGAAAACGAACATCTCCCGTAGAATTTAGACTACTGATAATAATGATATTAGTAGCACGCCCAAGTTCAAGGAAAATGGATAGTAAGAATAGCTCTTTTGTCATTGTAATAATTTCTGTATTTGTTGTAAATAATCGCATAATTGGCTCAGCAAAAAGATAAATGGAAATGCTGATAATCGTCGCAACTACTAAACCAATCTTCCAACTACGAAGACCTTGTTTGTAGGCTTTATCAATTTCTTTTGCTCCAACTGCTCGTCCAATAATGATTTGTGAGGCTTGACCTAGCGCAATGGCAAACAAGGCGACAAATTGACTAACTGTAGAGGCATAGACTTTTGTCGTTAGTGCTTCTGTTCCAAGTATGGCAATAATCGCTGTTACAACAAGCTGAGAACCAGCATAGGACAAGTTTTCGCCAGCAGATGGTAAACCAAGACGTAAAATCGAAAATAATAATTTTTTCGATACTTGTTCTAATTTCTTGAAATGGAAAGTATAGCCGATATATTTTCTTAACATTAAAATCGCAAGCACCATACCAATGAAATTAGCCACTGCTGTAGAGATCCCAACACCAGCTACACCATAGTTTAAATAGGCAAGTGGTCCATAAAGAAATAAGTAATTACCAACAACATTGATAATACTAATTGTTACCGGCACTAAAATGGACTGCCTAACATAACCATGCGCCCGAAGAATAGGCAAAATGGATGCATGGATTGCAATAACAACGGAACTCCCACCAATAATTTCTAAAAACGGAGCACCAACTTCAACTAAATGTGGCGCGATTCCCATCCAGGTAAGAAAGCTTTTTGACATAAAAATGAAAATAATACTCATAACAATCCCAATTAAGAAAGCTACTACTAAGCCATTTGTAATAACATTTTCAATTTCTTTATGTTTTCTAGCACCTATCATTTGAGCAACAATTATTTGGACACCAACACTTATAAATCCATAAATAATAATAGAAATAACAAGAATTTGATTGGCTACCCCAGTCGCAGCAACTGCATCATCAGAATAATGTCCTAGCATAAAAACATCAATATAGCTAATCATCAGACGCAAAAATTGCTCTAAGAATATCGGCCAAGCAAGTGTAAAAAGGCTTAAACTGGCGACCTTTTGTACTGAACTCACATTTTCCCCTCCCTTCTTATCTATACACAATTAAAGCCATTATAAGACAATTAAAGTTAAAAGTATAGATTAATATTAAAATCCTTCAAGATATTGCTTGACAAAAAAATAATAAATCATATAATTAGTTAGGTAAACTAATCAAATAACAGAAAGAAGTGGAGAAATGTCTTCCGAAAATCAAGAATTGGGACACTCGGTTATCAAGGCTTTTATGAACTTTAAGCATGCCGAAATAAAGAGTTTTCAAATCCCAGGATATAGTAAATCCGAGACAAGATTTATTTTTATTTTATCACGTGGACTTAAAAGCCAAGGACCTAAAATTCGAGTTTCCGATCTTGGTCATATGCTTCGAATTTCCAAACCGAGCGTAACCCAAATGATACAATCGCTCGAAGGAAAGGGACTCATAAAACGTGTACAAAATCCAGATGACAAGCGTTCAATGTATGTAGAACTTACAGAACATGGCGCAGGTGTATCAAAAAAAATGTTGGATGCGTTCCAAACTAGTTTTGAAGATATGCAAGAATTTTTAGGAGAAGACGACATGAAAAAGTTAATAACCCTACTAGAAAAACTAACAAATTACTTAAACACAAAATCCGAAAATAAGGAGGCGTAAACCGCAAATGATGAAATTAATGAAAAGATTAAAACCCTATTGGCTGAGTATTACAGTCGTATTAGTCCTTACTTTCGGGCAAGTTCTTGGTCAGCTTTATTTACCAACACTGATGTCCAATATTATTGACAAAGGGGTCGTAGAAGGAGATACCGCTTATATTTGGAGTACTGGAATGCGGATGTTACTCATATCCTTTGCGTCTGTTATTTTGTCAGTTATAGTTGTTTATCTTGCATCAAAAATTTCTATGGGATTTGGGAAAGATTTGCGAGATAAAATTTTTGCTAAAGTAGAGGATTTCTCCTTACAAGAGTTTGATAAAGTAGGAACTTCCTCACTAATTACTAGAACAACCAATGATGTTGTTCAAATTCAAAACGTACTATATATGATGATGCGATTAATGGTGATGGCACCAATTATGTTGCTTGGTGGAATTATTATGGCGGTGGGACGTGATGCCAAATTATCGCTCATTTTTGTTGTAGTTCTTCCTTTATTACTTATTTTAGTTGTGGCTCTTGGAAGTAAAGCCATGCCAATGTTTAAATCCCTTCAAAAGAAAATGGATAAATTAAACCGTGTTATTCGTGAAGGGTTGACGGGAATTCGGGTTGTACGCTCATTTAACCGTAATGAAGATGAGTTAGAAAAATTTGAAGATGCCAATGCCGATTATGCAAAAACGGCAATTAAGGTTAACCGATTGCTTTCTCTTATGAGTCCATTAATGATGTTACTAATGAACTTAACATCCATTGCCATTGTTTGGATTGGTTCTATGTTTATTGGAAATGGTGATATGGAAGTAGGGGACTTAATGGCATTTATTCAATACGCAATGCAAATTATGATGTCCTTTATGATGTTATCAGCAGTATTTATCATGATTCCACGTGCTGGAGCTTCGGCAGAACGTATTAATGAAGTGCTAGATATGGAAGCGGAAATACTTAACCCAGCTAATCCAAAAACAACCACACCCCCAGCAAAACTTTCTTTTGATAACGTTACTTTCCGTTATGAAGGTGCTGAAAAACCGGTTATTGAAAACATTAGCTTTGAAGCAAAAGCAGGAGAGACAGTGGCTATTATCGGAAGTACTGGTGCCGGTAAGTCTACTTTAATCAACATGATACCGCGTTTTTATGATGTTGAAAGTGGTGTTGTTAAAATAAATGGTATTGATGTACGCGAAATGGAGCAATCTAATTTGCGCCAAAAAATTGGTCTTGTGCCGCAAAAAGCTGTGTTATTTACGGGAACAATTGCTTCTAATATGCGCTACGGAAAAGAAGATGCGACAGATGAAGAAATCTGGGAAGCACTTCGAACAGCTCAAGCAGAAAATTTTGTTTCTAAACAGTCAAATGGGCTTGATAGTCGCGTAGAACAAGGCGGTAATAACTTTTCTGGTGGACAAAAACAACGGCTCTCAATCGCTCGTTCTTTAATTAGAAAACCAGAGATTTATATATTTGATGATAGTTTCTCAGCACTTGATTTTAAAACAGATGCTAAACTTCGGGAGGCGCTTAAGAAAGAAACCACCGAAGCTGTTACACTTATTGTTGCACAACGAATTACCTCTGTCGTAAATTCTGACCAAATTATTGTGCTAAATGAAGGTAAAGTTGCAGGAATTGGCACACATGAAGAATTAAAAGAGAACAATCAGATTTATCAAGAAATCATGAGGTCACAGCTGTCAGAGGAGGAAATCGCATGAGTGCAGCAAAACAAGGCCCGGGTCCAGGCGGTGCGAGAATGCAAACCAACGCCAAACCGAAAAATTTTAAACAAACATTGTTCCGATTGCTTGGTTATATGAAACCTCGTTCGGTCGCAATAATCGTTGTATTTATCTTTGCAATTTTGTCTACGATATTTAATATTTTCAGCCCAAAAGAACTTGGGAAAGCAACGACGGAAATTTTTAAAGGTGTAATGAGTCAAGACGGCATTGACAACGATAAAATATTTAACATTCTAATGGTTGTTTTAGTACTCTATCTTGGAAGTTCGTTATTCAGTTTTATTCAACAATATGTGATGTCGAGTGTGGCACAGCGTACAGTTTATGATATGCGTAAAGATTTAAAAGCAAAAATGGCTCGTCTTCCACTGAAATATTATGATACTCGTTCAAACGGTGATATTTTAAGTCGTTCAGTTAATGACATGGATAACATCGCCAATACACTACAACAATCACTTACACAGGCAATTACAGCAATTGTCCAGATGATTGGTGTCCTGATTATGATGTTAACAATTAGTTGGCAAATGACGCTAATTGTACTTGTAACAGTGCCAATCAGTATTATTTTAGTAGCGATTATAGCTGGTAGATCACAACGCTACTTTGGGGCACAACAACGTAATTTAGGTATTTTAAATGATACTGTCGAAGAAACATATGGCGGTCAAACGATTATTAAAGCTTTCGGGCAAGAAAAGAAAACATTAGTTAAGTTTGATGAAGTAAATGAAGATTATTTTAAAGCGGCGAAAAAAGCGCAATTTATTTCTGGGATAATGATGCCAGTAATGCAATTTGTTGGAAACTTAGGTTACGTTGGTGTCTGTGTGGCCGGTGGTATTTTTGTCACAAACGGCACATTGCAAGTTGGGGATATTCAATCATTTACACAATATGTTCAACTATTTACCCAACCGATTTCCAGTGTGGCCAATATTGCTAACATCATTCAATCCACTATTGCTTCTGCGGAACGTGTTTTTGAAATGATGGATGAAGAAGAAGAAAAAGATGAAATTCCAGCAAATATTAATCAAGTTGCTGGCGAAGAAAATAGTATTGTTTTCGATCATGTGAAATTTGGTTATACACCGGATAAACCATTGATGACTGACTTGAATATTCATGTGGAAGAAGGTCAAATGGTTGCGATTGTTGGGCCAACTGGGGCAGGGAAAACCACTATTATTAACTTACTAATGCGTTTTTATGATGTCGATGGTGGTTCAATCCGGATGAAAGGTATTGATACACGAGACATGACAAAAGATGCCGTTCGTGAAAAATTCGGTATGGTACTACAAGATACTTGGTTATTCAACGGAACAATTGCTGAAAACATTGCATATGGACGAGATGGTGCAACGAAAGAAGAAGTGATTGGAGCTGCAAAAGCCGCTTATGCTGATGACTTTATCCGCAGACTTCCAGATGGTTACGATACTATTTTGAATGAAGAAGGATCAAATATTTCCCAAGGTCAAAAGCAACTGTTAACCATTGCACGGGCAATTTTGTCAGACCCATCCATCTTAATTCTAGATGAAGCTACTTCAAGTGTAGATACTCGTACAGAATTAAATATTCAATTAGCGATGGGAAATCTTATGGAAGGTCGTACAAGTTTTGTAATTGCACATCGACTTTCAACGATTCGTGATGCAGATTTAATTCTAGTTATGAATCATGGTAGTGTTATTGAACAAGGAACTCACCAAGATTTATTAGCTGAAAATGGATTTTATGCAGATCTTTATAATAGTCAATTTACTGGTGCTCAAGCAGTTTAATGGCAAAAAAAACACCCTTTATGAAGTACTTTAACGGTACCTTATAAAGGGTGTTTTATACTTTATTTCTTATTTGGGGCTATTCCTTTAACAAGAACCTCCGTCCATTCAGCGGTATAAGGGAGAATTTTATCATAGAGTTTTGGATTGGAAATTCCTTCAACAAGTGCTTGGAAAAACAAAATTAAAAATTCATCCGAGTATCTTAAGTCTACTTTTCCTTCCTTTCGACCACGATGAAATATATCTAGCATGATGTGAAAGCTTTCTTTTGTATATGCTTCCATAAGCAAAGAGAATTCTTGATCATTTTTCTTTGTGTAGTAGGCCATTAAGTCCAAATAAAATTGATGGTCAACCCGTTCTAAATAGCGGATTTTATTTTGACTCATCGCAATCAAAGTTTCTTCAAATGGTAGTTCTTCCGCCATAATTTCTTTTGCTGAATCTGCCATGTCTGTCATAAATTGCATAAAAACTTGATGAATCAAATTCTCTTTTTTATCAAAATACTTAAATATAGTTGCTTTACTTATCCCAGACTGTTTTACAACCTCGTCAATGGTTAATCCGTCAGTCCCTTTTTTGGAATTCATTAAAGAAAAAGTGGTGGCTAAAATTTGTTTTCGTTTTTCTTCACTACGTTTTTCAAAGCCGTTCATTAGCATTCAACCTTTCATTAATATATTAAACTTTGTTATTATTTTTAGTTCAAAACTTCAATTAGTTATCCTCTTTAGTTCATTTAATAAACTAAAATAAAGAAAATAGTTGTGTGAAACCGTTAGAATTTCATTGACATAGGATTTAAAATAACATATTATTGATGTGAAATCGAAAAACAGTTTATAAAGTGGAATAGACGGGTAATTTTAAACCTAAGAAAGTTTATTTATTCTATTTTATCATTAAACCGAAAAAAGGAGTATCGAAATTATGACAGAAATTGTAAAAGTCGAACAGCTTCAAAAAAAGTTCGGTAAATTCCAAGCTTTATCCGATGTATCATTCACGGTAAATCCTGGTGAAGTTCTTGGGTTTATCGGACCAAATGGCGCAGGGAAATCCACTACAATTCGTGCGCTACTTGGAATTATTCACAGCGATGGAGGAAGCGCAGAGATTTTTGGTAAGGACGTTTGGAAAGACAGTCTGGAAATTCATAAGCGAATTTCCTATGTTCCTGGAGATGTAGCGCTTTGGGGTAGCCTTACTGGTGGAGAAATTATTGATTTATTTATGAAACTACACGGAAATGGGGATAAAAGTCGCCGCGATGCACTTATTCAAAAATTTGAATTAGACCCAAAGAAAAAAGCAAAAAACTATTCTAAAGGAAACAGGCAAAAAGTAGGCTTGATTGCTGCACTTTCGGTGGAATCTGACCTGTATATTTTTGATGAGCCAACATCTGGTCTTGATCCATTAATGGAAGCTGTGTTTCAAGATGAGGTAGAAAAAATTAAGCAGTCTGGTAAAGCGATTATTTTATCCTCCCATATTTTAAGTGAAGTAGAACGACTTGCCGATAAAATTGCTATTATCCGACAAGGAAAAGTAGTGGAGACAGGTTCGCTTGCGGAATTGCGGCATTTAACACGTTCAACCATTACAGTTCAAACAAAGGAAGATGTTAACGCACTCAAAACAATCGATGGCGTACATGATTTTGTTCAAAAAGAGGATGAAGCAACTTTTTCTGCAGATAATACAGCAATGAATACTATTTTAGCAGAAGCCTCAAAACTCGGCGTTATGAAATTCGAGTCCGTTCCGCCAACACTTGAAGATCTGTTCATAAGACATTACGAAGCTTAGGCGGATTCGGAGGAGGGAAATTAATATGAATGAAAAATTTGCATGTTGGACGATTTTATTTGTCCAATATTTAAAACGAGATTGGAAGAAAATTATTTTTTGGATAGGTGGACTTGGCTTGTTTTCTGGGGCTTTTGTTCCCGCTTTTGAGGAAATTGCAAAAGGAAACGGCTTAGTTGGAATGTATGAAACAATGCAGAACCCAGCGATGATTGCGATGGTTGGTCCAACGCCAGTTTCAAGCGCAGCAGATTATACGCTTGGTGCAATGTATTCGCATGAAATGTTACTTTTTTGTGGATTATTTGCTGCAGTTATTTCTATTCTGCATGTGGTTGGTCATACGCGAAAAGAGGAAGATTTGGGTTTGACTGAATTAGTTCGTTCATTCAGCGTTGGAAGGCAAGCGAACTCTTTTGCGGTGATGAAGGAGACTTTTTTAATTAACCTATTGCTTGGTGTTGCAATAGCCGTCATAATGGCAAGTTTTGGTGCAGAAACGATTACTGTTGAAGGGTCATTTTTATTCGGTCTTTCTGTTGCAGGAGCTGGACTTTTAGGTGCTGCGCTTGCCTTGTTTTTTGCACAAATCATGCCAGCATCATCTGGAGCAACTGGTGCTTCACTTGGCATTTTAGGTTTACTTTACATTTTGCGTGCGGCTACCGATACAGCGAATGTAAATGCATCGATGTTTAATCCGATGGGTTGGACATATCTCACCTATCCATTCACTGAAAATAACTGGTTGCCACTTCTCTATTTGCTCCTTTTTGTTATCGTCCTAAGCGTTCTATCATTTGTACTTGAAAGTAGACGTGATATGGGTGATGGTTATATTCCCCAACGAGAAGGGCGGGCTAACGCAAGACGTAGCTTACTATCTGTTCATGGATTACTCACTAAACTCAGCAAAGGTATCACGATGGGATGGCTAGTTGCCTTTATAGTGATGGGAGCAGCATATGGGTCGATTTACGGTGATATGCAGTCGTTTTTAGAAAGTAATGATTTATTGAAACAAATGTTTAGCAGTTCTAATATCTCATTAGAAGAATCGTTTACAGGTACAATTATGATTGTGCTCGTTTCGCTATCTGCTATTTTGCCGATTGCGATTATGAACAGGCTTTTCTCAGAAGAAGTCCGTGGTCGTTTTAGTCAGCTTTTTTCAACGAAAGTTTCACGTGCTAAGTTCTACTGGACAAGCGTGTTTTTAGCAACTATTGCAGGGATTATTGCTCTATTCTTTAGCTCCGGAAGTCTTGGAGGAGCAGCACTGGCTTCGATGGGGAGTAACTCGGATATGAATTTTGGTGATTTTATTGGAGCCGGATTTAATTTCTTCCCAGTTATTTTATTTTTCATTGGGCTTGCCGGTTTATTCTTAGGATGGCTACCTAGATTGGGGAAAGTGGTTTATCTCTATTTAGGCTACTCATTTATGTTGAATTACTTTGGAGGGATTCTTGATCTCCCGGTTTGGTTCTCCAAAACAGCCATTCAATCTTGGTTGCCTCAGCTTCCAGGAGAGTCCTTTGACTTACCAACATTTATTACAATTACTGTGATATCAATTGTATTACTTGGATTAGGCTACATTGGTTATAAACGTCGTGATTTTATAGAAGGAAACTAATTTTTTCACCTACTCAGCTTCAGGGTTCTTTTTGAGCAGAAAGTTTGTTTGATTGCGGAATAGACGATATGGTTAAGAAAGAATAAATAGAAGAGGTGAAAAAATGTATCAATCTATTACAGCAAACGACTTGGAACAAGAATTGAAGGTCAATCCAAGAAATATATTAGATGTAAGAGACGCTGCTGATTATGCGGAAGGGCATATTCCAAATGCTATCAATATCCCGATAAACCAATTACAAGAGGAACTAAAAAAACTAGACAGCAAACAAGCTTATACAATCATTTGCTATGCAGGTGGACGGTCAGAACGTGCTAGTCAGTTTTTAGCCACTGAAGGTTTTGAGGTAACAAATGTAATGGGGGGCATGGGAGCATGGCGCGGAGAAGTTAGTAAATAATGAATGCAAAAAAGCTGCGATTTTAGCTAGAGTCGCAGCTTTTTAGTTTAATATTGTTTTCTTTTTCTGAAAGAGAGAACAGCTACACCGGCTAAAACGATACCAATTAAAATCATGGTGTCTTGATCAGCATCACCTGTAGCAGGTAAGGAAGCTTGCTTGGTGCTTTTTTGATGATTAGGTGATGTGTTTTTGTTGTTAGTAGAAGAATCAATATCACCGTTTGGATTTGGACTTGGATCAGGTGCAGGTGCAGGTGCTGGGTCTGGTCCAGGAGGTGCTGGGTCTGGTCCAGGAGGTGTTGGAGGAGTCGGTGGGACAGGTGGTTTTTCCCCATTCTCAACTGTTACGACAACTTTTACAGGATCTGCCTCTACGCCATCTGCACTTACCGCACGCAAGGTCACCTCGTACGTGCCGGCTTTATTTAAGTTAACCACACTATCAAAATCACTTGTGACGGGACTTCCATCATTGGTAGTAGCTGAAATATCCTTTAAAAATTGTTCGGGAGTTTTGGAATCGTCAGTTGTATAAGTGATTGTTTTATCCGCCGTAATTACTGGTTTAGCTAAAATAGTGACTGTGACTGTTTTAGGTGTTGCTTTTAGACCTGCAGCATTTTCGGCATTAAGTGTCACGGTATAAACCCCTGGAGTATTTAAATCTACCACACTATTAAAATCACTTGTCACTGGGGTTCCATCATCTGTTTCGGCTTGAATATCAGCTAAGAACTGTGCTTCTGTAATAGAATCTCCTTCTATATAACTTATTGTATCATCATTTGTAATCGTCAAGGAATGATCAATATCAAAGTAATGGTCGTATGTCCCACCTGAAATCGTATAGGAAGTAATATTTGGAGGAGCTGCGTAACTTCCAGCTGGGTTATTATAAAACGCATTGTATTCCATCTTAGTAATGGCATCAAAATCATCTTTTGTAATCCCGCTAACTGTGATACCAGTATCATCAATACTTAACCGACTGCCAGCAATTTGTTGTTCATTTAATGTGAAATAAGTGCTAGAGCTACTTGTAGAAGTTGAAAATGGAATAAGATCACCGTTGAAATTCACGGTGCGGTCTGTCATTAACGTAAAGGGAACAAAAATAGTTTGGTTTGCTTCATCATAATTTAATGCGGAACTCTTAATAGAACTGTTTATTAAGACCGACCGCCCAACATTCTGTCCATAAGCATATAAATTGTTTAACTTGGGAAAGTCTTCAATTCCACGATAATCATGAATTCCACAAAATTGTACAAATAAAGTAACTAGATTAGGTAATGATTTAAGTGGCATAATATCGGTCAAAGAATAGTTACTATCTAAATTTAAGTAAGTTAAGTTGGGGATTTTATTGATTTTAGTTAAAGCATCATTGGTGAGATTTGCAGGACTAATAGTTAAGTTTGTTAGCTCTTGTAAACCATTAAGATCTGGGATGGAGTTGGAGGTAATATTACTACCAGCTAAACTAATATTTGTTAATTTTGATAATGAAGCTAGTAAAGAAAAATCGGTAACTTGTGTGTTAATTAGTTGGACAGAAGTTAAATTATGTGCATAATCTATGCCGGTTATATCTGCCACAGTACCTCCATTAATAGAAATCTCGGTAATCGTGTCCATCTGCGCTTCTGTAATATCACTAGTAGCAGGTTGACCAAGAATGCTATTTAAATAGCTTTTGAATGCGGGGTCAGGTATGTTTACGATATCTTGGGCCGCTTGGACATTGCTATTTTCTTCTGCAGAAACATTGTTAGACATTGGGGCAATGCTAAGTGGCAATATTAAAAGAGTGCATAGACTGATTTTTATTCCAAGTTTTATCATGAAGCTGTTCCCTCCTTTTAAAGATATAAGGTAAAATTTATATTACGATACTTCACCTATTATCCTTTCCTTTAAACGGACTTTTCTAAACAAAAATATGTCTAAAATGTTAACGGTATGGATAGAAATGCACAAAAAAAGAACTGTTAATGAAATTCATCATTGTAGTGACGCCAAAAAGTTAGACTTTTTATAGAGTGGATTTTTCCACTCTATTTTTATGCAGTTTTTTGATTGAAACGTCGAAACTCTACTGGACTTTTCCAGTTAAGCTTTTCATTGATTCTATAATGATTGTAATAATAAATATAATTCTTAATGGCTTGTCGTAACTCATTTTGACTTTGATAAACTTTTCCATAATACAATTCTTGCTTTAGAATACTGAAGAAATTCTCCATAAGAGAATTATCTAAGCAGGTTCCTTTCCAAGACATACTTTGAAAGATACGGTTATCCTTTAATGTTTGTACATAGGTCTTCATTTGATACGCCCAGCCTTGATCAGAGTGGAAGGTGCGACGATAGGAACAATCATATGTTTGAGAAATTGCTTCTTCCAGACCTGCAATAACTGTTGCACCTCCTTGACCAGATAAATAGTCATGGATAATGTTAAGTTTAAATTCAAAACTGTATTTTGCCATACAAAAAAACCTCCAAAAGTTAGATTTTTAGGTCTAAATTTTGGGGGTCAGCTCACATTGACAGTTCTTTTGGATTAGAATTTTTGAGCGAGTTCAGCAGCTTCTTTGGCACCTGCTGAGATAATATCTTTTGCTTGATCTGGTTTTGCATTGTGACCTTCTACAATCACCATTTCTGGTTCGGAAATTCCGAAGTGACCGAGGACATTTTTTACGTAATTTACAGACATTTCGAAGCTTTGCATTGGGCCATCTGAGTAGATTCCGCCACGTGCATTAAGTAAAGCTACTTTTTTATCTGTAACAAGACCAATTGGACCATTTGCAGTATATTTGAAGGTTTTTCCAGCTTGATTCAAATAGAATAAGTAAGTTAAAAATTGAGCCGGAATACTGAAATTCCAAAGTGGGAAAGCCATAACGATTTTGTCGGCTGCTAAGAATTGATCTAAGTAACCATTGGCGATATCAGCCAAGCGTTTTTCTTCACTAGTAAGTGTTTCACCAGCAACTTCTTTATGTAATCCACTCATCATTGTTACATCATAATAAGGTAGATTAGCTTCAAATAAATCTAATTCAGTTACTTGATCGTCTGGGTGTGATTTTTTGTATTCCTTTAAGAAAATTTCATAAAGTGCCACGCTGACTGAGCGTTCGGCAGGTAAACCATTTGCTTTGATGAAAAGAACATTTGTCATTACAATCTTGCCTCCATTTAGTTAAGTATTCATTAAGTGTAGCGTAAATAGAAGGATAACAGCAAATAATATGCTTACAAAAAATTAGTTACTAGTATAAGCGAGCAAATTCTTTGTGGTTTAGATAATGAAGTGTATAATAGTTGATATATCATTTGACGTATCAACTATGGAGGTGAAAGATACTGAAACCATGTACAGAAAGATCTGAATTACTTTATCGAATGCACCTGTTATCCAAGGAAATTAGCCATGTCTTTGAAACGCAAACAAATAAAAGCTTTACCAAAGTAGAGATTTTATTTCACATTAAACAAACACCCGGTCAGAGTCAAAATAAGTTAAAAGAAAGTTTATACATTGATTCGGCAAGTATTACAAGGCATTTAAAGCGTATGGAAGATGAAGGGCTAATTACCCGTAAAAAGAAAAAAGATAACAAACGCTATACGTATTTATTTTTAACTGCAAATGGAGAAGTAGAATTGGCTTCTTTATTAGCAGAAAAAGAAAAATTTCAAAATGAGGCATTGGCAGGTTTTTCAGAAGAAGAAGTTGCTTTATGGTTAAAGTCGGTCACAAAAATGATGAATAATATAGAGAAAATGGAGGAGAAGTAAAATGAAAGCAGTAGTAATCGAAAATTATGGTGGTAAGGAAGTATTAAAAGAAAAAGAAGTAGCTATGCCTAAACCTGGTGAGAAACAAGTTATCATTAAAGAAAGCGCTACTTCGATTAATCCGATTGATTGGAAACTTCGGGAGGGTTACTTAAAACAGATGATGGACTGGGAATTCCCAATTATTTTAGGATGGGATGTAGCTGGTGTCATTTCAGAGGTAGGTGAAGGTGTGACAGATTGGCAAGTTGGGGATAAGGTGTTTGCTCGCCCAGAAACCACACGATTTGGAACATATGCAGAATATACTGCGGTAGATGATCATTTGCTAGCAAAACTTCCTAATGGTATTAGTTTTGAAGAAGCTGCCTCAGTACCACTTGCTGGCTTAACTGCGTGGCAAGCACTATTTGACCATGCAAAACTTCAAAAGGGAGAAAAAGTGTTGATTCATGCTGGAGCTGGCGGTGTTGGAACATTCGCTATTCAACTGGCGAAACATGCTGGAGCAGAAGTAATAACAACTGCGAGTGCTAAAAATCATGAATTATTAAAATCACTTGGGGCAGATCAAGTGATTGATTATAAAGAAGTTAACTTTAAAGATATTCTTTCTGATATTGATGTTGTTTTTGACACTATGGGCGGACAAATCGAAACAGATAGTTATGATGTTCTAAAAGCAGACACTGGACGTTTAGTAAGTATAGTCGGCATTTCTAACGAGGAACGAGCGAAAGAGAAAAATATTACTGCTAGTGGTATTTGGCTTCAACCCAATGGTGAACAATTGAAAGAGTTAGCTAAGTTACTAGAAAATAAAACGATAAAAGCAATTATTGGAAAAACATTTCCATTCTCTGAAAAAGGTGTGTTTGACGCACACGCATTAAGCGAAACGCACCATGCAGTTGGAAAAATAGTTATTTCATTTGATAAATAAAATTTGCTAATAGCGATTAGTCTATAAAACTATATAAGCAAAAGTTGATCTACTTCATTAAACTTAATAACGAAAAGGCAAATCATAATGGAGACAAGCTTAAAAAAATAGCCTACTAACAAAATTTGTTAGTAGGTTATTTTTTTAGTTTAGTTCAAATGATTTTTTCACAGTGTTTTTGCTGAAACTAATGAGTTCTTTAGCTTCAACATCTACTTTATTTTGAGTATCTTGTAAACTATATATGGAAGTTACTTCTAATGTTGCACCAGGTTGAACATCTTTATCAATGCCGCCCATATCGCCACTTGATGATACGGTTGTTTCAAGCTGTGTTCCATTTTGGAAAGCTTGTTGGTCAATTGCAATCATAAATGAAATATTTTCTTTGCTATTATTGGTAAATTTACTTTTTATTTCAATAGCATCTTTTCCTTCATAATCTTTGACAACAGTTGAACTAAGAATTTCAACTTTGTAATCGCCCAGAGTATTTGGGTCTGTTTTTTGTTTTGCTTTTTCTTTCGTTTCTGCTTTCGCTGTTTCTGTTTTTGCCTCATTAGAAGTATCCTCAGTTCCTCCACATGCTGTTAGTGTTAGAGCAAAAGTAAGAACCCCCATTAATAGTAAAGCGTGTTTCCATTTTTTCATTGTATTCTCTCCTTCTTGTTTTATCTGTTTCTATTAGACCATGTAATAAGAAGAAAAGTCCTATGCTATGGGCATAGGACTAGTAGAATAAATCGGTAAATATGCTAGAAATCATCATACAGATAAATAGGTAAACAATCAGGCCAAGTATTCTTTTTATGATAGAGGGTGATTTTAGCAATGGTAACTTTGTCCAAATTCCACATAAATTCGTTAAAAGAACAAATGCGGGAATAATTAAAAGGAAATTACCAAAAAAATTAACTGTGTGGCTTATTTTAACACCCTCTGCTGGGGCGCTAAATAAACCAAATAATATAAATATATAACCAAATACGGCGATAACCGTTTTCCAAGTTCGTCCGGTTCTGAAACCAGGAATATGTCGATACCAAGGAAGAGAAGGTGGTTTAATTTCTTTTTTTGTAGTTTCAAAACTTGCAAAATCAGATAATTCGGAGGCAAAGGTAGGCCCAAGAGAATCATTTTTTATCGCTGTGCGAAATTCCTCCATCGTTTGGTACCGTTTATCTGGATCAAACGATGCTGCTTGGACAGCAATTTTTTCAAGTGAGGTAATATTTTCTTGATCAGGATGGGTATTTTTTCCGAGTAGTAGCTCTAACATCAAAACCCCAATACTATAAATATCTGACCGGGCATCAGTCTGCGAATAACCATATTGTTCAGGAGCCGCATAGCCAATGGTGCCAAGATTAACAGTATCCTGATTTTTACCAACTTCATAAACACGAGAAGCATCAAAATCAATTAATTTTAAAATACCATCATTTGAAATCATTATATTGGAAGGTTTAATATCGCGATGAATAATGTCGTTTGCATGCAGTTCGGATAGCGCGTTAGCTAGCATTAACATCAACCGAGTTACTTCATCGGGTGCAAATGTAGAATGTACTTTTATTAAATCGGCTAAATTGTTCCCATTAATGTATTCTTCATAAACAATTAAGTTTTTGCCATTTGGAATCATTACTTCAATTTTAGGTAAAAAATTGCTAGATAAGTTTTTAAGTTGTTCAATAACAGAAGTATAGCCAATTGGAAGTACTTTGCGAACAAACAATGCCCCAGATGAAATGTTTCGTGTAAGTATCGCAGGATTTTCTTTATCATTTAGTTTATCTAATTCTTTATATTGTTCTTCTATAAAAGCAAGTGTCATTTCTCCCATTTAAGTTAAACCCCTTCTACACATTTATAGTAAAATTATAGCATGAAGCATAGTAGTCTGGTACTTATTCCGTGATATAATGAAAAAAAACAGTCGGAGGCATGCCTAATGGATGGGGAAAAAGAGACAAGTAAATTACTTCATGAATTAAAAAAAGCGACCAATTTACGCCAAGTACTAGATGAAAATGAGGGCGAATTCAAGTCAAATGAAATGGTTAGTTATTTGAAGGAATTACTAGCAGAAAAAAATTTAACAAAAGCAAGCGTTATTCGCGCAGCAAGACTACATGAAACATATGGCTATCAAATTTTTAGTGGAGTTAGAAGGCCATCACGGGATAGGACAATTGCTCTTTCTTTTGGATTTAAACTTTCAGGACTAGAAGCGAGTCGCTTACTAAAATATACCGAATATCCGCCGCTATATGCAAAAAACCGCCGGGATGCGATTATTATTTTTGCTTTAGACCATGGATACTCACTTGATCAAACAAATGATTCGCTATATGATTTAGAAGAAGCATTAATTGAAACCTATAAAGAAGAAAAACCTCTTCTTTAATGTTTGTCAGTCAAGTATACTGGAGGTAAGCAAAGGGGTGTGCTGAATAAATAGCAATTTTTAGTAATTGGGAACAGAAGGCAGTACATATAAGGATGAGGAATTAAACTAATACTTATAGAACCTACTCCAACTATAAAAAGTTAAAGGCAATAATTTATTGTCTTTTTTAGTGCTTCTTAATTAATAGAAATATGATAAGCTAATATATATAGAAAAGAGGTAATATTAAATGGAGATAATAACATATTTTCTAATAGCTCTTAGTACTAGTGTTATTGGAAGTTTTTTAGGTATTGGTGGGGGCGTTATCCTTTTGCCAATCTTGTTACTAATGGGGGTTTCTCAAGGTACAGCTGCTTTTAGTTCTGCTTTAACAGTATTTACAATGGCGATATTTACTTGTAGTATCTACTACAAACGTAAACAAGGAAATGTAGGCTTAGCACTGAAAATCGCAATTACAAGCATTCCGACGACTTTTGTTGGCGCGATGGTAAATCAAATGCTTCCAGAAGCGGTTTATCGTTTTTTATATGGCGCTTTAATTGTTGCACTTTTGCTATTAATGGTGTGGAAAAAGAAGCGGCAAAGTGAACAACCACACTTCTTAAGTAAATATCGAATTATGCCATATTTATTTGGGATAATCATTGGCTTTTTAGCAGGTTTATTCGGAATTGGAGGTGGACCAATTGTTATTCCGATTTTACTTTTGATCTTTATGTTAAATCAAAAGACTGCATCTGCTACCTCAAGTTATGTTACGCTGCTTACTTCATTTGCGAGTATTGGTTCCTACATGATAATTGGTGGAAGTGACTTTTCTATTGGAATTTATATGATACCTGGGGCAATTCTTGGGGCGATAATTGGGACACATTTAAATAAATTATTAGATGAAAAATGGATTGCTGTATTATTTAATCTATTATTAGTTGTGTTGTTTGCCTTAAACTTAATAAAGATTTAATCAATTTTAAGCGACAATGATTATCGGGGGAATAAGAATGTTTTAAGCGGGAGTTGATACAATGGAACGACCAACTGAAGAGGTAATGTATCAAATTTTATCAAGAACCGAAGATGTAAATGCGACTATGGATCACTTAATGTATGAATTAATGGCGTTTCCAGGAACCAGACCCTTTACTAAAAATCAGTTGCTTTTTGCCGTTTATTGGTTGGAAGAAAATGACTTTGTTTTTCGAAGTACAGAGGGTCAGACAACAAGATATTTAAGAACAACTAAAGGAAACGAGAAGTTAGCTGAAATAGAACAATCGAGTCTAAAATAAAACAGTTTGAAATCCAATTTCTATAGATTCCAAACTGCTTTTTTTTAAAGGTATTTTGCCATCGTAATATCAGTGTTTTTAAAACCAACTTTGTTATATAAATGGATGGCGGTTTGATTATGTGCAAAGACATGTAGTTCCATTTTATCTATTTGCATTTCTTTAGCCAAAATATCAAGAGCGGCTAAACTTTGTGTGCCGAAGCCTTGACCACGAAATTCTTCAAAAATAATGAAATCATAAATGAATGCCGTTTTTTGAGTAGCTGTTTCGTTTAAATGAAACCACAGATAACCAATTTTTTGCGAGGTGAAAATGCTGTAAAGATATTCATTAGGCGTTGTTATTCCATCAAAAAGTAATTTTTTAAAGGACTCTTCTGATTTTGTTAGCGCCTCTTTTTCAGACCAAGTACCAGCTTCAATTTTATCTTGGGCATAGTCTGAAATAGCGGATGCTAGAAAGTCTTGTAAATCTTCAGAAGTCATTTTTTGTAATTGTAAAATAAGCATACACTCCTTTTTTCTAAAGTATAACATGAAAGCTTTGTTATCTTTAATTTTGGACCATTTCATTAAAAAGGGATACTACTTGCCTGTTATTCTAGGGTTAAGTAATGTCTCTTACTATTTTTTATAGGAGTTCGCATATTGAATGAATTTGCGTGACATCTTGATATGACCTGCTTCGTTTGGATGGATACCGTCTGCACAGAGGAGGTCTTCATAATGAAATTCAGCAAGAAAAATATCACGAATATCAATAATATGGCTACCACTAGTTTTTGCAATTCTTGAGATGGCATTACTATAACGTTCTTGCCAACGATAAATCATTTGGACATCACCACCTAAAAAGGAAAGAATATTTTCCTTATTTAGCCCATTTCGCGTAATAAACTGAAAATAACGTTTGGCATGAAGTGGTGGAAGTGTCATCAAAATTGGTTGGATTTCTAATTTTTTAAGCCTAGCAATCATTTCATACAATTGCGCTTCAAATAAATCAAGGGGTGTACTTGGAATGTGCGCTAGATGTGGGTTTTCAGACACTTCTGCCCAGTTGAAATCACAATCATTCCCACCAAATTCAATGATAGCAATATCGTTACTAGCATCTTTAGCTAAATCTTTTTTTAAAATTTCGTTTCCTTTTATAATAGTTCGTCCCATGGTGGAATGATTTTGAAAAGTGACACCTAATTTTTCAGATGCGCGTTTAATACAGTTGTTTTTAAGTAGCGTATAGCGATTTTTTTCAGGATTGAAAAGTACGCCTTTCAAAATACTGTCGCCCCAAATACCAACTGATTGGATTGCCTGTTTCATTTAAAATCACTCCTTTTACTCATCATACCACAAAAAACATGAGAGGTAGCTAGTTACACCTAGCGTCTTCCCATGTTTTTAGTAATTCCTTATATTGCTTTGTATAAATAAATTTTCCAATAAGACTGCTTATTATTAAAAGCTTTTTCGAATTTTAATCCTTGTTCGCTGGCGTTATCAATAGGGACAGCAGATAAGACATACTCGCCACCAACTGCCTTAAAAGCGCTAGCGTTAAAAGTTAGGTTTTTAATGTGTTTTTTAGTGTGCTTTCCATAATCATAATTTTTTCCTAATTCTGCAGAAAATAGATAACAGCGATTTCCCCAATTATCATAATAATCTTTTAAAGTAAGACTCTTGTCTAACTCACCAGCAATTATTTTACGAAATGCACGTTTATAACTAAGTGGATAAGAATTGACGTAGCCATCAACCGTGTAAAAACCATTTTCTTGTGAGATAGAAGGATGTAGTCCAATGCTTCCAACTCGGTAACTGGAGGATGGTTTGCCAATATATTCTTTAATTTCCTCCAATTGCTCTGTTGCATAAAATTGATTAATACTAGGATTGTCCCCAAAACGATAATATATTTCTGAATTATGAGCAAAAACAACGATGAGCTGTAAAATAATCGCCACATAAGCCAATTTCTTCCAACCAGACCCTTTTTTTATTAAGTAAACAATCGCAAGGGAAAAAAGACCATAAAATAAGAATGGTTGCAAAAAATGGAATCTAGAAAAGTTAAAAGTTCGCAATATTTCAATATGCTCTTTTAAAATGTTCCAGGCATCAAACCACCAAAATCCATACCAAAACGATAAAAATAATGTAAAGATAAATATTAATAGAAAGATTTTTTCTTTTGCCCATTCTTTTCGAATAAGAATAGAAGCTAATACTAGCAGAAGTATTGGTAAAATAACATATCCAACAAGCGCTTGATCATGTGTATGACC
Source organism: Listeria immobilis (assembly GCF_014322765.1). Classification (GTDB taxonomy): domain Bacteria; phylum Bacillota; class Bacilli; order Lactobacillales; family Listeriaceae; genus Listeria; species Listeria immobilis. The sequence continues at coordinate 86,239 of NZ_JAASTZ010000007.1, forward strand.
AACGACAAAATTTTTAAAACTTAGTCTGATGGAACTAAGTACATTTAAATGATATAACCCAAATTCACTCCTTGAGTCAGGTTCGGGGTGCAAGAACATGGTGTAAATAAAACGATAATTCACTATCAAATACACTAGTCCCATATAAATGATACTTAATAGAAAGCGGATATGAAGTTGTTTTTTCGTACAGAGATCGTACAACCAAATGCAGCTCACCATCACTAAAAAGAAACAAAAACCTAAAATCAAACTGGAATAAAAAGGAAGTAGCGTCAAAATGAGGATATTCCAAATTCGCCTTTTATGATTTCTAATATTTAAAAAAGCCCATAAAGCAAGTGGCATACCAAGCGTACTTAGCATTCCTGATGGCCAATAAGGTGTTAGTGCAAATGCTAGTGATATAAAGTAAAGCGGCACGAGAAATTTTTCGTCTTTTATAAGATAATCTCTTGCCCATAAAAATAATCCTAAAAAAGCAAATACACGAGTAATTAATTGGCTTAGTGCAAATGCAGTAGGCGTACTAAAAAATAGGTAAAGCCAGTCAATACCAACAAATTCAGAATCAAAAGTATCTCTTGAAACACTACCACCCATTAATTGGTTCATATTTGTCATACCAACTTTTGCTGTATAATCCCCACTATTTAGAAGCATTTTGTACCAAGTAACATTGGAATCCAAATTATCATGAATCCGAATATGACTATCACCTTTAAGTAAGAACAATGGCGCTACATAAATTACTAATAGTAGAATCGCTATAAAAAGCCATTTATGCCGTTTCCACATAGTTTTCCTCCTTGTATTTCATTATCTTCATTTAATTAAGAAAACCATTTGTTCATTATAACAAACAATTCTATCTTTTTTAATAATAAAAGTGCCTTATTATTAGAATAGCTTTTGGAACAGGAAAATTTGTGTCTAAACGGTCACAATTACAAATAACTGAATTTTATAGATTTTTACTTAAAAACCCTGCTATGATGCTATATTATCAAAAAAACAAAGTTAACTTAGCTTTATATACTACGATTTTTCGTATGAAAATAAGGAAATTTCGCGTGGGAATTTGCACTTGAAACTTTTATAAATCAGGTAATAAAAAGCATAATCTGAGTTAAATTTTATATATAAGAAGAACCAATTAACGTTTTTGAGTGGGATCAAACACCTGTGAAAACGTTGCCATTATGCGGAAAATGCCTTTTAAAAGTCTGTTTATCGAGGAGGCAGGTGGCAACGAGATTTTTTGTTATGTACTTAATCAATAAATACGTCAAAAAAACAATGATGTCAAAATTGTCACAAATCGCACCTTAAAATCGGAAGTTTTGCTTTTTATGGCGCTTATCATAGTTCTTCTAAGGTAGTAAGATACTTAAGTGTAGTCCAATAGCACAACGCAAAGAGATAAAACAGAAATTTAGAAGGGCTGATATTAATAATGAAATATATTGAATTCTATGATTATGTGAAGAGAGATGCCATTATTTATACATATTTACTGAGTAATTTTTCTCACGTATTTAAAAAAATAAAAGCATGGGAGAGCATTACAGTTGATCGTGATCATATTCTATTAATGAAGAAAGGCACTTTAATAGAAGAAAGTGCTGGTAAGAAAAAAGGAATCGCTCGCTGTTTCTTTCAAAAAAGCTTTATTTTCCCAACTCGGAATTCACTGGAGTTGAAGGCTTTAGAAACAACGGAAATTTGCCTTATACCTGCTGAAACAGTTTTCGGTAAATTAGAGAAGGAACAAATATTATCAGTATTTTTCTTGCAAATAGCAGAAAAAAACGAACAAGATTTAAAACGCCAAGAATTGCTAGGAACAGAAGCTTCTAGGAACAAAATTATTTCTACACTTAATTTCTTACTAGAAAATGGTTTAACCAATAAGAAAATGCCAGTTTTTTCTGACTGGCTTCATATAAATATTTTAGCAAAATTAGCAAACTGTTCAGTTCCTACAACATCATCAGTTGTAAACGAATTACACAATAAAGGAATACTAGATATTAAATCATCACCATGGAGACTGACAAGCAGGGAGAACAAGATTGATTATTTGGAAAAAGAAGCCTTGTAATTTCAGATTAATTAATAGAAACAGTTTGCAAAGAAACGCAATACCGATAAGACACTTGAACGAAATGAGCCAAGCGTTTTGTTGGAAAAATAATCACGAAGAAGGTGGAGGAAGAACTTGAAAAAGAATATTTTAGTCATAAGCATTGTTACTTTACTTGCTATTAGCGCAATTGGTTCAGCCTTTTTTCTGATGAGAGACGATGCTTATGCCATTGAGATGGCAGGCTACACGTATAGTCCAGATGGAAAAACAGTTACCTTTTCAAATGAAGCTAAGTATAACGACACTTGGATTAATAATGAAAAAACAATTAGTGATGGCAAAGAAATGAAGCCAATCAATCTTTCACGGACATTGTTTTTAAAAGATGGAAAGATTCAATTCTTAGGAAAAAGTGTTGCAATAAAGAGTTCAACAGATTTAATAGAATTACCATCTAAAACATCAGTAATAGAAAATAAAAGTGTATATAATGCGAAAAATGATGATGATAAAGCCATTGCACAACTACCAAAAGGAACTGTTGTTAAACTTGCTGAAGGCCGATACATTATTTTAGATAATGCTTACTTGAAAAATAATAAAGGGCTTAATAAAAAATTACCAAAAAACGTCATTGTTTCCATTGACAAAAATAAAAAAGTCCAATTAATGGGAGATAAAACGCTGGAAGAAATAGCAAGTGATGATGCCTATATCGAAATGGAAAACAATCATTACCATTTTGAATTAGAAAAAGAATTACTCACTAGCCAAACTGATAATGAAAAAGATATTGATATCCGTTCCATCAAAGTTGAAATTGATGATGATGCAGATGCACGGAAATTAACGCCAGCAAAAACAGAAACAGAGAAAGAGAAAGCAACGACAGATAAAGAAGAAAAAGATGATACCGCATCAAAAACACAAGCAAATAATAATCAAGAACAAGGAACAAGTAACACAGAAGGCTCAAACACCACAGACGGTAATGGTGGAGCAAGTGGAGGAGAGTCTGGCACGAATGGAACTAGTTCAGGCGCTGACGGAGACAAATCCGGTTCGACAGGAACAGAATCAGGGTCCGATACAAATGATAATAGAACTGATGGAGATAAGTCAGGTGGAAACCAAGGCGATGTAGATCAGGCAAATGAAATTATCAAGAAATTAAACGAAACAGATGGCATGAATAGTTTCCAAGTGCCAATTGTAGATGTTAATTTGAAGGTTAAAGGTCAAACTGCTTCTGCCGAGTTAAAACTAACGGATACTTCGAATAGACTTAAATCATTGGAAGCAATCCTTTATGACAGCAATAATAATGTTGTGAAAAAAGTCCCGTTAGATTCGAAAAAAATAAATCAAAACTTCACTTTCAATAATTTGAAGTATGGTGAAACTTATCAAGTAGTAGTTCAAGGAAGTTATTTGTCAGCTAGCGATAAAACGCAAGAAACAATCTTCTTCCGCCAAACTGTAAAAGCAAAACCAGTTGTATTGAAACCAGAAGTAACAGAACGCGGTGAGGATTATTTAAAAGCTAAAATTACTGCGACAGAGCTTTATGGTAAAATTGATCAACTTGTTTTAAAAATCAAAGAAAATACTAGTAAAGTAACAACTTCTAAAACTATCACAGTAGATGCAGCTGCATTAACGAAGAATGGTCAAGTAGAAGTGACGTTTGATTCATTAAGTAGTAGTAAAGAATATATTATCGAAATGGACAAACTAATTGTTGATGGTAAAGATGTAACAGACGAGAGCTGGTACTTCATTTCCTCCACATTAAAAGCAAAACCAACCATTGATGGCTTAAATCTTTCATATAGTACAGATAAAGGCGAATTTTTAGTTGAGCCAGTCAAATTAGTTGATACTGATAATGCAATAACAAGCATTCGTTATGTAGCTTATTTGGAAGACGATTACAAAGCCAATGGGGACAAAGCAAAAGAATATGCTTACTCAGTTGTAGATGCTAGTCAGAAAAACACTGCTGTAAAAGTTGGTCGAACAGTGGATATGAGCGATAATAATTATGTTTTTGTAGCTTATATTTCTGGAAACAACGGTCAGTATGATTACACATTTGCATCACCAGTTTCAAATAGTGTTATCGTTGGTAAAAAGACAAAACCAACTGTTCAATTCTCATTAAAAGAAGCGGAACAAGATAAATTATCCATTAACTATGAAGTTTTTGATGCAGATAACACGATTCTTTATGATAATTTAACTCACCCGACACTTAAGCTATACAAATCAGATGCACAAGGAATGTATAGTGGAAATCCTGTAGCGACAGTGGATCTTTTAAGTAAGGCCGATATTACAAATTTACTAGAATTTGAAGGGCTGGAAAGTGAAACCTATTACGTCGCTGTGATGACTGCTTCCTATAATTTAGATGATGGAGCAGGAATTATGGTTGATCAAATTATCGGACAATCAGGTGTTTTCCGAACTACAGAAGTTTCCAAAGTAAATGCGACCTTCACATTAGACTCGGTTGAAACTGATAAGGCACAAATTAATGTTAAATTATCTGATGCCGCTGTTAAATTAAATGAAGCTAAGTTAAATATTTATGAAAATAATACAAGTACACTTATTAAAACAATTGAGCTACAAGGCGATTTTGAAGATTTAATGAGTAGTATAGGTAAGAGTTATTCCTTTGAAGACTTAAATATTAATAAAGAATATTTAGTGAAAATAGAAGATGGCTATGATAGTGGAATGAATAAAGTACCAGTAATTGGCCAGTTTGTATTTAAAACGAAAAAAGAAGCACCAGTAACGGATAAAGTTCTATTCGATTACCAGTCCGACCAAATGAAAGTAGGCGGATTAGCTGGAATTGAAGAATCAAGTTTGCCTATGTTGGATAAATATAATGCGACAAGCTCTATTGTGTATAGCATTTATAAAACAAGCGACTTAGATACTCCGCTAGTTGAGCAAGAAGTTTCTACAGCTGCTGATTTTGGCAAATATGTGTACTTTGATTTAACAAACAAACTACTTGGACGCGGTTATGACTATGTTATTAAAGCGGATGTAGTATGGAACGATAATTACGAAGAACATCATATTGAAATCAGTTCTGAAACGATTCAAATCAAAAAAGAAAAACCAACAGTTGAATATGAAATTTTAAGTCGTTCTGCAAGCGAAGTTAAAATGAATGTCTACGTGAATGATGAAGAAAAGGCAATTGTTCCTGGTACATTAGAAATTGCTAGTACAACTGGAAGCAATAAGCCACTTCAAAGTGGGAAAAACACTGTAACATTACCACTTTCAAGCACTGGCACGACAACACTTGCAACAAAAGGTGATTACATTATTTCAAGTGGTAGTTCAGCAGTAACAGACACTTTCATGACAAAACAACTGAAAGCTATTAATACAACTGCTCCACAAGTAGGCGCTGGAATTGGAATGGATGCAACAGGACGAGCATTAGTTCTTACTCCTCAACCTGATGCAACAGCAAAAAGTACTGTAATGAGAACAAAATATAATTTACAAGATGCTTCCAGTACTGATCCGGATTATACAGTAACGAAATCTGGAGCTAACCAATTTGATGAACAAACACTTGCATTACCTTTTGGAAATATTTGGTTTGGTAATACGTATCAATTATCACTAGAAATGAAAATGAATTATATGGAAAACCAAATGGATAACGAAAACCTGGGCGATAATTATTATATGTCAATTGGAAATGGTGGATCTTTTGTTAGTTCCGCTAATGGAGTTATTTCAACAACAAATAGTATCAATGGCGCAGACGTTTTCTCAGTAACAAAAGGTAGCACTAATTCGCAAGGAGATATTTCTAATGTAACATTTAAAAATATCTGGACAGGTAAGTATATGGCTTATCGTAATGGGATTTTAATTAGTAATAGTGAAACTGCTGATTCCTTTACTCTAGTCCGTCAAAGTGATGGAAGCTATGTTCCGGCTCTTAACAGGCGTTATGTAGACTTTTCTCTAGGGCTAGTCAATGATGAAGCTTCTGGATCAAGAATAGATTTATACTCTACTCAAGAAAAAACAGAACAAGTTTCATCACCTCTTGCTACAAAAGACCTTGTAGAGCCAGATATTTCTGCTGAAAACATCGGTATCTTTGACAAACGAGTTAAGATTGATGTAATCGGTGAAGATAAAGACAACACAACAGTGAAAAAAGATAACAAAAATGAATTATATGTCAATGTTTATGAAACAGATGGCACAACAATTGCTGGTTCTGTCAGAATAGACGGATTGCCAACACGTGATATTTCTGTTGTAGGACTTTCACCAAATACCAACTATATCGTTAAAGTAGAAGGTAAATACAATTTACTCGATGGAACTGGTGAAAAAGATAAAGTGTACTATACAGAAACAATTACGACAGAGAAGAGTGTTCCAAGTATGACTTCAACTTCATATCAATGGAGTCCTGCATATGGTAACCGAACAATCAAAGGTACGGTTAATTTCTTGGATGAAAGTAATGTATTAACGAACATTGAATATCGCATGTATGATGCTGCAACTATTTCGTCTAATTTATCTGATTTAGTGGCATTGGAACAAGAGTTAGCAACTAAAACTCCTGTAGCAACATTTGATGATTTAACTAAAACTCCAGAATTTGGCTTGTATAATACTTCTGGTGGACAAAATTATGTGTCTGGTAAGTCTTATGTCATCGCTGCTTATATGAAAACTAGTTTAGCGAAGGCACCAAGCTTCTTGAGTGATGCAAAAGCTATTTATATTTCTCCACCAAGTAATGTTTCTGCTCCAATTACACTAGAAAATGTTTCCGCAAGAGAAGCGACATTAAAATTCTCTTATAACGATCCGCAAAGCTATTTGGTAGGCGGCCCGAATAAGAGCTTCCAATATGTCTTGAGGAATACAAAAACTGGAACAGAAGTGAAGAAAGGCAACTTTACAGGGGGAGATACAGCTAGTTGGATAAATACATTTAGCGAATTAGACCCTGGAACTGGATATACGCTAACAATTAGCACGAAATACGATAATCTAGATGGCGGCGGAAGTAGAGCGTGGAACAATAGTTTCAATTTTACAACTGATGACGAATATGTTACTTCCAACTCACTTACAATCCAACTGGATGCAGCAACTAAAAGTATCAAGCTACAAGCAAAAGAAGTAAAACCAGGTTCTGCAACCATTCAAAATATCAAAATGGAATTCTATGAGTTGATTGATTATGGTGGTAATAATGAGAGAACACAACTAGTTGAAACAAAAAATATGACTTTACCAAGTGCTTATCCAGCAACAATTTCTCAAAACTTTAGTATAGCTGGTAAAAAGAAAGACCAAAGTTTCCTAGGAAAAATGATTATCACTTATAAAACACCAACAAATGAAATCAAAACTTATGAAAAAACTTCCAACTTTATTACGTTACAACAAGATGTTTCGTTGTTATTAACATCCTTCAAGAGCGTTCGTGCGACAAGTGATACGCTAGACGTTGCGTTAGCAAATACAGACGAAAACAAAAATGAAACGTACACTTATGAATTGAAAGATGAAGATAACAAAGTGATTGATACAGAAAAAGTAGCTGCAAAAGATGCTTCCGAAGTGGTTTCGTTATCAATGGAGCCAACTAGCAACTATACTTTAACTGTTTTCGATCAAGATAAGAAACCAGTAGCCTTGTATCAAGGTACTAATGAAGAAAATAACGTAAAAGCAGATATTTCAAAAGATAGTTTTACACTGATGAGTAACAATACATCAGATGCTAAAACGGAAGTGACTATTTCTGTTGAGCCAAAAGAATTAACAGCTTGGGAAACCGTTCAGTCTTGGTTTGGTAAAGACTTTACAAAAACACAAACTGTTCAAAAAGAAGATTTAGATTCTGGCGTTAAGATTAAAGCAGATTATCACGACTCTGAAGTAACTGTAAAAGAAGCAGAATCAGGGAAAACATTTGGAGTGATTGAACTGGAGGAAAGTAAATGAAACCTACATGGAAAATAGGCATAATCGTTGCAGCTGTTCCGCTAATAATTATTGCTGTTGTCTTATGGGGTTCCTTTAAGGAGGCAAGATACAATCTTGTCTCCCTCCCTGATAATGGTGTAGTTTTAAATAACGAACAGGAAACATTGCAATTTCAAAAAGGAAACACATTGTATCGCAGTTGGAATGATGATCAGCTAATTGCTAAAAACAATGAAGAAGATACCCGAAATGAAATAATGGAAAGTACTATTCTCTATCTCGATAAAGATTCACTTATGTTTACAAAAAGTGTTCCAGTAATTGATACAGATGGTATAAGTAGTAAGCTCAAAGGAAGAGAAGTATATGAGCCGACTAATTCTTCATTTCAATACAAAAATTCAACAATTGCAGAAAACAGCGTAGTTAAATTAGCAAATCGACAATACTTTTTAAATGCAGATGCAACACTTTATCTAGGCGGGGAAAAAATTAAAGAAGTTTCCAAACCGTTACTGCTAATTGATAAAACAGGTAGTGTTACTATTTATGAAAATAAAAAGAAAAGTCGTTATTTAGGACATATGACCTTAAAAGTCAATGATGAAACAGTTCTAGATGCAAGTAATGAAACATATACCGTTGATAAACGCAAAATCGATCTTGCTAGTTTCGGTGGAACGGATAATGAAAAAACGGTTGTAAAAGAAGAGGAAGAAAAGAAAACTGTTGCTAAGAAAGAAGAAGAAAAAGAATCAGAAAGTGGCAGTAATAAGTCATCTGAGCAGGCAAGCGGTGAACTAAATGCTACTAAAAAATACAGTAGTACACTAAAAGCTGGAAATGGCTCAAATGGAACTAAAGAAGGCGACGGAACAACTGATACTGATAGCAACTCAGGTAGTGGTTCTAACAATGATTCAAACAGCGGCTCTAATAATGATTCGAATGGCGCTTCAACTGGTGGTGCTACTGGTAATACAGACGGCAACTCAAATGGTAGTGCTAGCGGAAGTGGTTCAGGCGGAAACTTAGATGAAATTGATAACTATGATGAAGTGCTGAAAAAAATTGAAGAGCTAAATAAGAAACTAGAACGAAATATCCCTTCTCTACGAATTGGATATATTGCTCCAGGTGTTACAAGCGCCAAAGTTAGTTACACTTATGCCGATCCAAACAACACACTAATTGGTGTTACAAAAATCAGTGCTGTAGATGAAACTAGCGGCAAAACAGTAAACACACAATATGTATCAGCTGTAGATACAGAAGCTAATTTAACAGGGCTTTCACCAAACGGAAAATATCATCTTGAGTTTACTTATCAATATGATTTAGGTACAGATAAAGGCATTCAAGAAGTGAAAATGCAAAGTGAATCTTTCACAACGCAAACAGTCTCTGCCGTGTACCAAATGCAAAGTGTAACAAGTACAACGATGAAAATTAATGTTGCGCTAGATGCACAGATTGATGGAGTTAAACGCACACGAATTAAAGTAACAAAAGTAGACGGCGATAGCTTTTACATGGATGCAAGTACAAACCTTGTAAATGGCAGTGGGGAGCTTCTCAATATTACAGATTTAACCCCAAGTACTGCCTACCAGTTCCAAACAATAATTGAAATGAAAAATGGTGAAACAATAAAACTGAACAGCTCAGAAAAATATTACACCATGCAAGCAACTGTTTTGAAAAGTTTACGAGCAACACAAACTCCGGAAAAAACATTACAAGTTAACTATAACTGGAGTTCAGCAGATTATACACTTAACAAAGCAACTGTAGAGTTAATTAATGAAGAAGACAATACAGAAGTGGATTATCAAATTGTTAATCAAGAGAAGGGCGATATTCGTTTGGTACCAGTTATTACAGATGAATCAGTTAACTTAGAGGCCAAACTAATTCTTGAAACAACAAATAATGAAACAAAAGAAAGTAAGATTTTTGAGTATCCTGTCAAAAAAGAAGTTTCTTATAACAAAGGCGCTAATTTTACAATTTCTTTAACACCATTTCAACCAGAAGAAAGCAATCCGTCTGAAATAGAAACAACAGAAGAGTCAGAAGGAATTGAGCAAGATGTAGTGGACGACAATGCTGTCAAAAGTACTGATATGACAGCCAAAGTAGAGGATGTACTTGCACCTCAAAATGCAACTTATGATATGACATTCGCTATGCAGCGCGATGCAGTTGAAACTTATCAGTTAGCTTTTGAAAGAAGCACTGATGGAACAGATGATAGCTGGACAACTTGGAATCAGCAAGAAGTTACTGCCGATGAAACTGGACTGGTAAACTTCAAACAAACTATTTCCAAACTGGCTAAAGAAAGCTTTAAATATCGCGTAGCTGTTTATGATAAAAATGGCGAGTTACAACTTTATGTATATCAAGATTAACAGATGAGGTACGCATCTATCGTATCGTAATTCTCATAAGAAGGTAGGAATTTAATAATGGATTTAGTAGTTGCATGTAGTGTAATAGGCGCAGCGCTGGCAATTGGACTCGCCACTTTAGGAGCTGCGATTGGACAAGGAATTGCAGTTAGTAGAGCAACAGAAATTATCGGAAAAAACCCAAATGCTAAAAAAGAAGTTATGGGAGGTCTCTTCTTGGGACTCCTTATGATTGTCGCATTAATGCTTTTTGCATTAGCGATTGCGGTCATTTTGCTTTGGGTTAATCCGTTTATATGATGGGTGTAAACATGGAAAAAATAATAGAAGCAATTATCCTTTATGGTATTTTTGCGGTTGGTTTTTTATACCTGCTGCATTTTACCTTAAGAAAACTTGAAAATATTCTAACCAGTTTCTTTTACGAACTTAGTCAAGATAAGTCACTCGAAAAAGAAAGCCTTTTACGACGACTAAAACGTCAAAAGGTTGCCACGACACGAGAAGAACAGAAGAATCAGCAACTAGCAAGTGAAGCAGAGCAAAGAGAAATCATTTTTTTAGAAGAGATTGACCAATTAGTAGCAGAAAATAGGCAATATGAACAACAACTTCACATGTGGCAAAACGAACAGCCAAAACAAATTGTGGAGGTTCCAAGTGTTCCAACTACACCGAATGCCCCTAAAAAGGCGCTTAGCAGTTATATAGATGAAATTCTACAACAGGTATTCATTGAATCAGAGGAAGATGAAGCAGCATTATTTACAGAAGCTATTCGTGAATTTGATGCCTTAATACGTGCAGAAAAAATCCGCTGTGCATTACCATACAAAGTAATATTACAGCTGTTTGAAATGTACTCTTCTGATCAATTGCATATGTTTACTGCTTCATTTAAGAAATTCAATGAGCGAGCAGGAAAACTTGCTGTTAAACAAATCTATCAAAGTAGTTATTTATCACCAGAACAAAAACTTAAAGTAATGCGTGAAGATGGAACTTTAGATGAATTAGATGCGGAATTTGTACAGTTTCTATTTTATATGTTAACGCACTTTTCATATCGTCAATCACGTACACTCTTTAAGAATTTCTTAGGTGTATATAACCTGCACTTTTACACTGGTCTAATTAGTATAACAATTGCCAGCAAGGAATCGGCTAACCACTTTGAAAAAATTTGGTATCCGACTCATGAAAATTATAAAATTGAGTACCGTGTGAAAAAAGAATTAATTGGTGGGGTTATTATCGATTATGGAACAAAATCTATTGATATGAGCTATCAGGAATTAATTAAACGCTCAACAGAAAAAATAGAAGCGGAAGTGAAATTTTGAAAACTATTCATTTTGATATGAAAAAATATGAAACGCCAGTGGACTTAGAATATTTAAAAGAACATGGCCGAGTAGAAAAACTTTCCGATGGAGTAATTTTCTCATCAGGTTTAGAAAATGCAGCGCTTCACCAAGCTGTATTAATTGACGGAAAGCATCGTGGCATTATTCTTGAATTAAATGAAGAATTTGTTGGAATTGGGTTGATTGACGAAACCAACGATATTTTAGAAGGCATGAATGTGTCTGTAACTGAAAACTTTATGGAAGTAGCTCTTTTTGAAGACATGGCTGGTCGTATTATCGATACAACCGGAAAAATGTTATACGAAGATAAAGGAGAACAACCAACAAGTAGTTACCCACTTTTTTGTGTAACACCGGCAATTATGACTATTGATAGCGTGACTCGTCCGCTTAATACTGGACTTGCAGCTATTGATTCCATTACTCCAATTGGTCGAGGTCAACGCCAACTAATCCTTGGCAATAGACAAACCGGAAAAACACAAATTGCTGTAGATACGATTATTAATCAGCATGATCAAAATGTACATTGTATTTATGTCGCAATTGGTCTAAAAGCAGCTTATATTGCTGAAGTTATTGAAACACTAAAACGTCATGGAGCAATGGAGTATTCAACTGTTGTTGCTACTGCTGCTAGCGACTCGCTTACGTCCCAGTATTTAACACCATATGCTGGAATGGCTGTTGCAGAATCTTTACGTGATCAAGGTAAAGATGTATTGATTATTTTTGATGATTTAACAAAACATGCAGATGCATACCGAGCAATTAGTTTACTATTTAATCGGCCGCCGGGTAGAGAAGCTTATCCAGGGGACAGTTTCTATATTCACTCTAGTCTTCTTGAGAGAGCTGTTCAAATGAATGAAGAACATGGCGGGGGCTCGATTACAGCACTTCCTATGATTGAAACATTATCTGATGATGTAACAGCATACATTCCAACCAATGTTATCTCCATTACTGATGGTCAATTATTCTTGAAATCTGATTTATTTAACCGCGGTCAAAAGCCAGCTGTAGATGTCGGTGTTTCAGTTTCAAGGATTGGTGGAGATGCGCAACACCCAATTATCCGCAAACTTAGTAAAAACTTAACTTTAATTCTTTCGCAATATGAAGAATTAAAAGAACTACTTGATTTTGGGAATGCACTCGATGATGGTAGTATGAAAATGGTTATGGATGGTCGGATTTTAACAGAATTATTTAAACAAAATATCTTAAATCCTTTATCTGTAGCAGAGTTGGCAATGGTTTTATATGCTTTCCAAAATGGTTCCCTAACAAAAATCCAACCAGCAAAAATCCAAACTTATAAAGGACTATTGTTAGAAAAAGCGAATTCGAATGAAGCATTTAAACTATTTGCAAGTCAAATTGGTGATATTCACGAACTAGATGAGTCACATACTAAAATGCTCGAAAAAATTATTTCGGAAGCGGGGAGGGCTTTTAGTTGAGTAGCACAAACCAGGCTCAAAAAACCATTAAAGCACTGAACTCAACGCATAGAATCGTCCATGTCACGGAACTGGCAACGCTTGGAAAACTTCCTCAATTACGAGAAAAATCTGAAGCGGCTGTTAGTTATTATGAAACTATCTTGAAAAGTCTACGCTGGGTGCGAAAAACCATGCATAATGGTAATAATCAAGCTGTAGAAGAAAAAAACGTCACCGCTATTGCAGTCACTTCGGAACGTGGCCTTTGCGGTGCATACAATAGTGATGTGTTTTCAAAAATCGACCAACTCATTGAATCTCTTGGGGATCAAGTAACAATCAACTGGGTAGTTATTGGTGAACAAGGTCATCGTTACTTGACTAAACTTGGGCAAAATATTACTGCTTTTTTACAAGTTTCGCTTGAAAACATCGACTTAGAAACAACAACATCGATTACGGCTGATTTTATTGATCAAATTAACTCCAAGCAGATGGATGCATTATATGTTGTTTTCACAAAATATTTTAATGCGGTTCATTCAGAGGCGATGTGTGAAAAGATTTATCCTGACATTCCTGAAGAAGAAGGTATGCAACCAATTGAGGTTGATTATGTTCTTGATTATGAGGAAGAGGATGAACAAGTCGAGCAGCTTTTACTCGAAAACTATCTATGCGGCTTGCTTTATAGTATGTTTCGCTACTCGGTTGCCAGCGAATATTGTATGCGTCGAATCGCAATGAAGCAAGCAAAGGATAATATCCAAAAACAGCTTGAAGAAGCGATTTTCGATTCTAGAAAAAAAGCGTTGCAACAGAAAACCAGTGAACTACTAGATATCATTAGCGGTGCACAGACAATCAGGAAGGAAGAAGAATAAATGAAAAAACACACAGGGACCATTATTAGCATTAGTGGTTTTGTTTTAAAAATAGAATTTAATGAAAGTGATTTACCTGAAATTGGTTATGCACTTGAATATCAGACACATCAAGGCAGTTATTTAGCAGAAGTAGTACAGCATACAGGTATCAATACAGTATCAGCCATTGCAATTGGTGAAGTAAGTGGACTAGCTAGAGGAACTGTTGTTGTTAACTTAGGTCGTCCGATTGAGGTGCCTGTTGGAGAGCAAGTTCTTGGTAGAATGCTGAATGTGTATGGAAAAGCTATTGATGGGAAACCTGAACCAGATACAGAAGTTAAATGGCCGATTTTCCGTAAACAGCCAAAACTTTCTGAGTTAGACACAAATAAAGAAATCTTATATACCGGTATTAAAGTCATTGATTTAATTTGTCCGATTTTAAAAGGTGGTAAAACAGGGCTATTTGGTGGAGCTGGTGTAGGTAAATCTGTTCTTATGCAAGAATTGATTAACAATATTGCTATGTTAGGTGGAAATGCCGTATTTACTGGTGTTGGTGAACGTGTTCGTGAAGGAATTGGCTTATATAAAGAACTAGAAGAAAGTGGCGTATTACCTCAAACAACCGTTGTACTTGGTCAAATGAACGAGTCACCTGGTGTTCGGATGCGTGTTGCTTTGACTGGTCTAACTATTGCTGAATATTTACGTGATGAAGAGAAAAAAGATGTACTTCTATTCATTGATAACGTCTTTCGCTTTATCCAAGCTGGTTCTGAGGTATCTTCTTTGCAAGGTAAAATTCCGATAACTGGTGGATATCAATCTACGCTTTCAAAAGAAGTAGGAGATTTTCAAGATCGCATCGCATCTACTAAAGACGGCTCCATTACTTCCATTCAATGTGTATTTTTACCTGCGGATGATATTGATGACCCTTCAGCGGTTGCTACATTTAGTCATTTGGACTCCACTATCGTATTAGAGCGTTCAATTGCAGCATTAGGAATTTTCCCAGCTGTTAACCCGCTTCAATCATCTTCACGTGCACTTAATCCGAACTTTGTAGGGGAACGTCATTATCAATTAGCAGTACAAGTGAAATTCATTCTGCAACGCTATATGGAACTTCAAGAGATTATTAATGTCTTAGGTATCGCTGAGTTGAGTGATGAAGATAAAAAACTTGTAAATAGAGCAAGAAAAATTCGTAACTTCCTTTCACAACCATTCTACGTTTCTGAAAAATTCACAGGAACTGAAGGTATATTTGTTGAAATTGAAGATTTACTTGGTAGTATTGAACGTATTTTAAATGGCGATTATGATGAACGTTCAGAGCGGGACTTCTTGTTTATCGGATCCTACAAAGACTTGAAATAGGAGGAGAAGAAAATGAAACTTAAAATCGTCTCGCCTATGGGGCAATTTTTTGAAGGTGAAGTAGAGGGCTTTGTCATCAATACAAAAGAAGGACAACAAACAGTATTAGAAGAACATATCGATTTCCTAAGTTTCTTTGACTATAGCGAAATTGTTATTTTAGATGATGCTGCATCTGAACCAATTTTTGTTGCACTAGGTTATTTACATCTTGTTCAAAATGAAGCGAATATTATGGCTCAGTTTGCATCAAAAGATTCTAAACAAGCAGAACGAATTTTTAAGAGAATAAACAAGCGAAAACAAACAGAGAGCAGGGGATCGAATGGCGAGCGGATTTTTTGATACAATACTGCTGATTTGCGGCTTAATGCTTACTTTCTTTCTAATTCTACTCTTGATTCTTACTGTTATTCGTCATTATTTATCAAAAGAAGGTGTTGGACTAGAGCGAATTAAGCGCTATCAGTTATGGCACGATCGTTACAAGTTAGATGCAGAAGTGACAGCTTTTCTTATTATCATAAGTGCAACCTTTTTAGTTTGTTTACTAACGGTACAAATACCTGCAATTCCTTTTCAATTTACTGCACTAATATTTTGGAGCAGTTGGTTATTCCTTCCAATTTCACTTTGGAAAAAAATGCGAGTACCGCAAAAAGTATCTAAAGAAATAGTACAAATTATTGGTGTTCTTTTAATTACAGGTATTTACTTTGCTGGTTTTTACGGAATGAGAGCTCTCTATATTTTATCTATAAATGTTACAGAGTATTCATGGGGTATCCAGTTTGGTGTAAGAATCTATCTAGTTGCCTTTAGTCTTTTAGTTGCTGGTTTTGCTTTATTCTTATGGCAACGTTTATACGTGAAGTTACTGAAATAAAAAAAGTGCCCGCCCAAAAAATGAGTGCTTTTTTTAGCTTTAGATATACATTCATTAAAAATGATATACCAGTAACAAATTAAGTTATGTTTTTTGAGCAAAAAGGAATACACAATATAATATAAAGGGACCAACCTTCATTGAGCGGGTTGGTTTTTTAGTATGTCAAAATGGCTAGTTGCTTTATTTAACAAAATGTATAATTAATATCACGAACTATCAATTCAAAAGGAGTTTCATTAGACTTGTAGTTTTTGTAAAAATTTATTTCGAATTATGTAAATTGTGGAAGTGCTTACATGGCGGTAACATGATGTTAGGGGCAGGCCTTCTAAATCATTTTATCGCAACTAGTATAAAGGGGTGACCGAAATGTTAAGTGGCAGAATGATACTAATCATAAAGTATTTAGAAGGCAAAAGTGAGTCAAGTATTCGTGATATCAGTAAAAAGCTAGAAATATCTGAGCGAAAAATCCGATATGATATTGATAATATTAATGACGCACTAACGCTAAACCAATTAAAACCAATTTTAAAGGAGGGAAAAGGAAGATTAATTTCACCAGTTGATTTGGTCAAATTAGTACGGGAGGAAAACGAAGCGTATATATTTACCCCGCAAGAAAGAATTCATATTTTGCAGTACTTACTATTTTTCAATATTAAAAAAGTGAATTTAGAACATTTAAGCAAATGGATGGGTGTTTCGCGGACAACCATAAAAAAAGATTTATTGCTTTTGGAAGAAACTCTTCAAAAAATAAACCTTCAATTGGAGTATAAGCAAGGATACATTTTGAAAGGGAATGAAAGCGTTATTTTAAATGAGCGCGTTCGGATTTTACGTGAGTATATTGATTTGATTCAAAATGAAAATAACGAAACTAATCTTTATAGTAAGCGGATGTTGAGTGAGATAAAAATTTCATTAAAAGAAATTGATCTAAATGGAGTGAATAAATGGTCCAAGCAACTGCTAAAACAAATGGGTTGGATCCTCAATGATGAATCATATTATTGGTACTTAGCAAATATTTTAGTTTTTTGCTGGTATATAAAAAATAATATCGAAAATCCATTAAAAGACACTAAGTTAGTGCTTCCGATATTTAAGCCACAACTCATTCAAAGTATGGAAATGATTTTGGATTATAAGTTCACACAGGAACAGTTAAATATTTTAGTGGGTTTTGTGTTCTTCACGAATAAGTATGCAAGCTTAAATGAAGAGATGGACTTGATTACAACTGAAACATTAGTAAATTCACTTATAAATGCAATGAGCGAAGAACTAAACTTACCATTTCTAGAAGATGCTATTTTATACAAAGGTCTTTTAAATCATGTAGCGCCGTTGATTGAGCGAGTGAGGAAAAATGTGCAAATTTATGAAGATACTTTTGATGTTATTCCAGCAGAATTTTTATATGTTTTTCATGCAACGAGTAAAGCGATTAAAACCATACCAATACTAGAAAAGGTTGAAAATGAAAATGAGATATCCTTACTTTCAATCCACTTTTTAGCAAGTATTCAACGGAATCAACGAGAAGAAAAGCAGCAGGTATTACTAGTTTGTGGTCTAGGATACGGAGCAATCGCTATGATGAAAGATACGCTTAACAGTGAATATCAAATTGCGTTTGTTGCGACCATTCCAGAGTATATGTTAAAAGATTTTACGTCTTGGGAAGCGGTAGATTTAGTTATTACAACTGCCAAAATGGATACGCCTTTGCCAAAACCAACTATCAAAGTAAATCCAGTTTTAAAAGAATGTGATTTTGTGGAATTGGAAAAGCAAGGTTTAAAAAAGAAAAACATTTTAACTAGTTATTTTGCTATTAATAAGCGACTTAGTTTTCTAGAAAGTTCTGTTAAGCAACAAGTAATCAGCGTAATCAAAGAAGAACTAGGTTATGGGCATGTGAGTATTCCAAATCGAAAACTAGGATTAAGTGACCTCATCGGAACAGATGCCATTCGGATTATCTCGAAAAAAGCAACTTGGCAAGAAATAATTCAGTCTGCTACGAAGTTACTCTCAGATAATCAGTTCGTTCATCCTGAATATGCAAATAATATCATTGAAATACAAGAGGAATTAGGCTTTTATTCAGTGAAAGATGAGGAATTTGCTTTATTTCATGGAAATGATAGTAGTTTAGTTCAAATGAACAGTATGGCACTGCTGATAAGTAAACAACCCATTATTTTTGGTACTAAACAAGCGAAAGTGGTTTTTATTCTTGCAAGTAAAGATAAAAAAGAGCAGATTCCAGCGATTATCACATTAACAAAAATGACCTATCAAACAGACTTTATTTCGCAGTTAGAACAAGCGAAAACACCTATCGAAGCAGACCAGATTATTAAAAAATATGAGGAGGAGGTTAGATAGTATGAGCATGAAAATCGATTTCTTGTCCATTTCTAACTTAGAAGTGAAAACGAAAGAAGAAGCCATTCTAGCATTAGTAGATGTGTTAGATCAAGCCAACTATTTGGGAAATAAAAAACTTTTTGAAAAAGATATCTTAGAAAGAGAAGCAACACTTTCGACATATATTGGGCATGAAATTGGCTTACCCCATGCCCAGAGTAGCGGTGTAGAGCGTCCTTGTGTAGTGATTGGAAAACTAAGTCAGCCAGTAAGATGGACGACAGAAGATGAATTCGTCCAGTTGGTTTTTTTAATTGCAGTTCCAGAAGAAAATGAAGGCAATTTACATTTAAAAGTGCTTTCCAAGTTAGCAAGATTATTAATGCATGATGATTTCCGGACGCAATTAAGTGAGCTTGACGATGCAGCAACAATGGCTTTACTAAATAAAAGTGTGAAGGAGGATAACTAAATGAGAACACTTAAATTTTTGCAGAAACATTTGATGACCGCCACTTCTTACATGATTCCATTTGTCGTAGCAGGGGGGATACTTTTCGCACTATCCGTTATGTTAAGCGGACAAGCAGCAGTACCAGATGCAGGTTGGCTTGCAAAATTAAATCAGATTGGTGCAGCTGGACTGGCACTTTTTGTTCCAATTTTAGGTGGTTACATAGCATTTAGTATGGCTGATAAACCAGGGCTAGCACCAGGGATGATTGGTGCATATTTAGCAAATGAAATTGGTGCAGGATTTATTGGCGGGATTGTCGCTGGTTTCCTGGCAGGTTTTGTAGTTAATCAGTTGAAAAGAATCAAATTATCGACTTCGATGAAAACATTAGGATCCATTTTTATTTATCCGCTTGTCGGAACATTGATCACCGGGGGGATAATAGTTTTCCTCATTGGCGAACCAATTTCTGGCTTTATGGACTGGATGACAAGTGCTTTAAATAGCTTATCAGGTGCGGCGAAGGTTCCACTTGGAGCACTGCTTGGAGCAATGATTTCCTTTGATATGGGCGGTCCAGTCAATAAAGTAGCAGCAACATTTGCGCAGACACAAGTAGATACGCTTCCCTACTTAATGGGTGGTGTTGGTGTAGCGATTTGTGTACCTCCACTAGGACTTGGAGCGGCAACATTACTTTTCCCTAAAAAATTTACTCGTGTAGAAAGAGACTCTGGTATTGCGGCTCTAATTATGGGAAGTGTGGGAATAACGGAAGGTGCCATCCCATTTGCAACAGCTGATCCGTTACGGGTTATACCTTCCATAATGACCGGAGCGATTGTTGGGAATATATCGGCGTTCTTATTTGGTTGTTTGAATCATGCACCATGGGGAGGGCTCATTGTACTTCCGGTAGTAGAAAATCGGATTGGCTATGTCATTTCGATTGCCTTAGGAGCCGTTGTAACAGCGGTTATGCTTAGGATATTGAAAAAAGATGCAACCGAGCTGGATGAGGCACTGGAAGAAGGTCAAGAAATTGATGATTTAGATATTAATTTTGAAGATATTTAGAAAGGATGATAATTAATGAAAATTGTAGCAGTAACATCTTGTCCAAGTGGAGTAGCGCATACGTATATGTCAGCAGAATCACTCGAACTTTCTGCAAAAAAAATGGGCGTTACTATCAAAGTAGAAACACAAGGCTCTTCAGGAATTGAAAATAAATTAACTGCTAAAGAAATTGAGGAAGCAGATTGCGTCATTATTACAAATGATGTGGAAATTAGAGAAAGTCAACGTTTTAAAGGTAAAAAAGTAGTGAAAATGAGTGTTTCCGATATTATTAAAAAATCTGACGCACTTATTAAAAAACTACAAACAATGTTTTCATAAAATTAAATTCTAGGAGGAACAAATAATTGAAATTACCTATTAAAAAAGCAGTCGAATCCCTTTTAAAATTACAAACAACCGGAGATAGCGCAACGCTTATTGGCGTTGGTCCAATGTCACGAAATCTACTACAAGCAAGTTTTGAATTAGCGAAAGAAGATGACTATCCATTAATGTTTATTGCAAGTCGAAATCAAGTGGATGCAGATGAACTTGGTGGAGGTTATGTGAATGGTTGGAATCAATTTAGTTTTATTGAAGCCATTAAAGAAGTTGCGGATGAAGTAGCCTTTGATGGATTGTACTATGTCTGTCGTGACCACGGAGGCCCTTGGCAACGTGATCAAGAACGAAATGAGCATTTACCTACAGAAAAGGCAATGGAGCTTGGTAAGCAGTCGTATGTAGCTGATATTGAGGCGGGATTCGATTTACTGATGATTGATCCAACGAAAGACCCATTTGAAATTGGCAAAGTAATCCCACTGGAAACAGTGTTAGAGCGCACAGTGGACTTAATTGCCTTTTGTGAAGCGGAACGGAAAAAGCGTAATCTCCCGGAAATTGGCTATGAAGTAGGAACGGAAGAGACAAACGGCGGGCTAACCTCTACTGAAACATATGAAAAATTTATTATTCAACTGAAAGAAGAACTTGAAAAACGCGATTTGCCATTACCAACTTTTATTGTTGGTCAAACGGGAACTTTAACACGGAAAACAGAGCAAGTTGGACATTTTAACTTTAAAAATGCGTATGATTTAGCGCAAATGGCGAAGAAATATGGTGTTGGATTAAAAGAGCATAACGGTGACTATTTGGATGATGTGACGCTTCTCGAGCATATCCCATCTGAAATTACTGCAACGAATGTAGCGCCACAATATGGTACAGAAGAAACGAGAGCATACTTGAAACTAGTGGAATTGGAGCGGAGATTAGCAGAAAATGGCTTAATTAAAAACCCTTCAAATACACGTGAAGTCTTACTCGTACAATCTATTAAGAGTGAACGCTGGCGCAAGTGGATGCTAGATGGACAAAAAGATATTACCGTTAATGAAATTATGCAAGATGACGAACTATCACTGGAAATACTAGACATCGCAGGTCATTATACATTTAATGATGCCGCTGTTAAAAAAGAAATAAATACTTTATATGCTAATTTAGCAGCCAATAATATTGATGGTAAGCGTTTTGTAATTGACCATATCAAGCGCCCAATCCGCAGTTACTCTGAATGTTACAATCTAAAAGGCGCGACAACAAGAATTAAACAATTAGCTAAATAATACGAGAAGAGTCTGGGCTTTTTGCCTAGGCTCTTCCTCATATTGCGTTTTAATGATAGAGTAAGAGAAGCGGCTATTTTGTAGGAGGAAAACATGATTAATCTGATTTTTGATATTGATGATACAGTATATGATCAATTAAAACCATTTGAAGATGCTTTTAAAACCGTTTTTGGTGATGAAAGCAAACTAGAAATCGAAAATTTATATATTAAAAGTCGTTTTTATAGCGATGAAGTGTACCACCGGGTTGTAGATGGGGAAATGCCAAAAGCAGAAATGCATATATACCGAATTACGCAAGCATTAAATGATTTTGATTACCAAATTACCAAAAAACAAGCAGAAATGTTCCAACAGGTTTATGAAAATAATCAACGGAAAATCACGCTTTTACCAGGAATAAAAGAAGTTCTTACGTGGGGGAAAAGCAGAAATGCGATGATGGGGATTATTACGAATGGACCAAGCTTGCATCAACAGCATAAAATAAATGATTTATGTATAAATGACTGGATTCCAGCTGAAAACACTTTTATTTCTGGGAAAATTGGCTATGAAAAACCAGATAAACGTTTATTTGCGTTGGTAGAAGAGCAATTAGGAATGATTGGTTCAAAAACGTATTATATAGGAGATTCTTTTAAAAATGATGTAATTGGGGCAAAACAAGCAGGATGGAATGCAATTTGGCTTAATCGACGTAAGCATCTAGCACCGAAAGACGCACTCTATCAACCCGAATATTCTGTTACAAACGAAGAACAATTACTTGCTTTATTACAAAAATTAACTTGATTTTTTATGAAAACTTCTTTCATTATTTGAAAGAGGTTTTTTTTATTGACAAATAAAACGAAAGAAGATATTATAGATACATTAAGTCTTTAATTAAGAGGGTGAGATAATGAAATACTCAAAAGCAACTAATTATGCGTTACATACGATGGTATACTTAGCTAATTTATCTGCTGAAAAGACGGTAGGTGTGAAAGAACTTGCTATCAAACAAAATGTATCACCAACCTACCTTTCAAAAGTGCTGACGATGCTCGTAAAAGCTAGTTTTATCGAGTCAATAACTGGAGTAAATGGTGGATATAAATTAGCAAAACCAGCAAATGATATTAGTTTTTTAGACGTTATTCAAGCGATTGAAGGGAAAACAGCTTTCTTTCATTGCGACCCTAAAAATCATGCCGAAAGTAAGCCACATTGTTTAATTGGAGAAGTCATGGACAATGCCGAGCAACAAATGGAAGCTTATTTAAGTGAACAAACTATTGGAAGTATTGTCGTTGAAATCGAAAAACATCATCATTAAAGGAGTGAGAAAATGAATCATCACAATCACCATAATCATCATCACAATCACCACGGAGAAGCTGGTTTTAAGCGAAAAGTCGATTATTTAGACCGTCCGGAACGCAAGGAAGTTTTGTCTCCGGAAGCATTTATCCAAGAAGTGCCAGTGGATAAAGCAGACACTATACTGGATTTAGGTGCGGGAACAGGTTTTTTAACAATTCCAGCTGCAAAATTAGTGGATAATACTGTTTTTGCTTTAGACTTGGATCCACAAATGTTAGCACTTATTCAGCAAAAAGCAGCAAACGAAAATTTAACAAATGTGGATGTTTTAGAAGCAAGTATGGAGGAAATTCCGCTAGAAACTGGGACAATAAATATTGCACTTGCATCACTCGTACTCCATGAGGTAAGTTCGTTAAGCAAAGTCTTAAATGAAGTGAGCCGAGTGGTAAAAGCGGGCGGTTACTTCGCTTGTTTAGAATTCGACACAATAGGAACTGAATTAAAAGGTCCTCCAATGGAAATCCAGATTACAGCTAATAAGTTGGAACAGGCACTAGCTGATGCTGGCTTTGAAGTCGTAAAAAATTGGAACCTTCCAGAAGGCATGTATGTAACTATCGCCAAGAAAAAGAGATAATTGCTGGCAAGGTAAACAGGGAAAGATTGATTTAAGATAATTGTTTTAAATCAATCTTCTTTGCAATGGAAGGTAAATTAGTTTATTTTTCTAAACGTTTACTCATAATAATGTCTATTTGACGATCATCCCCCATGTAAAAAGCATGTTTCCCCTCTGCGCTAAAACCCAATTTTTCATAAAATTGAATAGCGTTTTTATTTTGTTCCCAGACACCTAACCATATTTTTTCTACATGTGTTTCTTTTGCGATTTTTAAAGCTTGGGTAAATAATTCCTTTCCTAATCCCCTGTTTTGATATGCTTTTAATAGATAGATGCGTTCTATTTCGATAGTTTTACCTAGTATTTCTTCTGTTTGAGCTTCTTCTAGATTTAATTTTAAATATCCGGCGATTTCTTCTTGGTCATAAATAAAGTAAAAATAGGAATGCGGATTATCTAATTCTTTGCGCAATTTTTCTAAGGTAAAAATTGTTTTTAAGTAGGTATCAATATTTTCTGGTTTATTTTGTGCTCTAAATGTTTCATCAAATGTTTTATAGCTTATTTCTAATAATAGTTCTAAATCTGTTATTGTGCATAAACGTATCATTATTTTTCCTCCAACAATTAATAATTTCTTTTATTTCCTTTTTTTACATATAGCCAGTCATCAGCAATGTTATCTTTTACTTTTTTTAGTGCTAGTGAGAGCGCACTTATTTCTGACTCATTAAATCCTTTTAAGGCAATTGAATTGGAATGTTCATTTTCGCGAATAATTAGGGGATATAATTCCTGACCATATTCGGTTGGAAATAGTAATTTATTTTTTTTATTGTTTTTATCAGCTTTTTTTATAATAAGTCCGTTTTTTTCTAAATTTTTAATGGCTCTAGAAGCAGTTGTCCGATCGATTTTTAGAATATTGACTAATTTTTCTTGAATAATACCGGGATTTTCACAAATTCTAACTAAATAAACAAATTGCCCTTTAGATAGATTTAATTCTTTAAATTCTATATTGCTAATCGAGTCCAGCGCGCGAGCAATAACCCCTATATCTCTTAAAATATCTTTCATTGCGAGCCTCCATTTTATTGCGTTTGCAACAAAATGAGTATAACACATTAGGGAAGTGAAAGGAAGTAGCTATATTAAAATGACGCTCTAGAGGTAAATAAAGTTAATTTGCCAAAAGGATAATCCTACTTAAAATACGCCCCTAAAGTCCAAGTGGAAGATACTGACTTTAGGGGCGTAGAAATAATGAAAATATATTTAGTTAATTAAATCGAGTGCTATTTTTTAAACTTCTCACTGTTTATTGTCTCGTAATCTGTAATCTTAATTACTGTAAGCGGGATGTTTATAGCCTTTTAGATTGATTCTCATTACTCTATTCTTTATCTTTTAAATGATGTCCTTCAATATCGAGTGAAGGGAGAATCTTATCTAGCCATTTTGGCATATACCATGTAGCTTTTCCAAAGAGTTTAGAGATGGCTGGAATGATTGTTAGACGGACGATAAATGCATCAAACAATACACCAAAGCCAAGTGCGATACCAATAGATTTAATCATAGGATCTGGCGCAAAAACGAAACTGATGAAAACAGAGAACATGATTAACGCTGCGGCAATAATAACTGGACCACTTTCTCGTAAACCAGTTTTGATGGAGTGGGTATTGTCTTTCGTTAGGGTGTATTCTTCATGAACACGTGACATTAGAAATACCTCATAATCCATCGCTAGTCCAAATAAAATTCCAGTTGCGATAACAGGCAGGAAGGCGAGAACTGGCCCGGTTGTGCTGATACCGAATAAATTACTAAATACTCCTTCTTGCATGATTAAAGTTGTGAAGCCAAGTGTTGCCGTTAGAGAAAGTACAAAGCCAAGAACGGCAGTTAAAGGGATCAGTAGTGAACGGAACACAACTGTCAATAAAATGAATGCCAACACAACGATAACACTTGCGAAAACTGGAATTGCATCGTTTAGTTTTTGTGACATATCTATATTAATTGCGCTTTGACCGGTTACTTCTAAATTAATATTATATTTACTGTCTGTAGTTTTTGCGTAGCCTCTGAGATCGTGAACGAGTTGCGTTGTTTTATTATTTGTAGGCCCAGTCTTTGGAATAACACTAATTAGTGCGTAGTTACCAGATTCACTAGGCATTGGCGGTGTGACGATTGCTACATCTTTTATATCAGATATATGATTAGCAACTTCCGTTAAATGAGCCGCACTATCATCCGCTCTAATATCTGCTAAAATAACTAATGGTCCATTAAAGCCTTCACCAAATTTATCAGATAAAATATCATATGCTTTTTTCTCCGTGGAATCTTTTGGTTTAGAACCATTATCAGGAATTCCAAGTTCCATTGAACCAAATGGAATACTTAATCCACCGAGCAGAATAACTGCTAGAAGGAATGCAATAAGTGGTTTGCCAACAACAAATTTCGTCCAAATGTTATCCCCTTTTTTGTTCTTTTTATCTTTTTGCGGCTTGATTTTATTATGGAAAACGCCGATAAATGCTGGGATTAGAATTAATGCAGAAAGAACAGCGAATAATACACTGAGCGCTGATGCAAGTCCCATAACCGTTAGAAATTCAATGCCAACAAGTGAGAGGCCACAAACAGCAATAATAACCGTAATTCCAGCAAAAATCACTGCACTTCCTGCTGTTCCAGTAGCGAGTCCGACAGCTCTTATATGGTCTTTTTCCGTGCGGATGATTTGACGATATTTAAATAGAATAAATAACGCGTAATCAATAGCAACTGCGAGACCAATCATAACAGCTAGTGTGAGTGTAACATTTGGCATTTCAAAGTAGCTGGAAATAATAGCAATGATACCAATGCTCGTCCCTAGACTTAGAATGGCAGTGATAATCGGTAAACCAGCTGCAATAACAGATCCAAAAGCAATAATTAGAATGACAAGCGCTACGACGATACCAATAGCTTCTGATGAACCGCCAATATCCATTGGTGTAATCATTACATTTCCTGTTAATTCTGTTTGAAGATTTGTATCATCCATATCATGCAATGAATCTTTGACTTTGTTTATCGACTCTTCATTGACAGCCAAAGCATTGACACTGTAGCTAATATCTGCAAACGCGGTTGTCATATCTGGGCTGATTGTTTTTGCTTCGTAAGGATTTGCAATACTTTCTATTTTAGAATCATTTTTCTTTATTTCCGTCAATACTTCTGAGATAGCAGCTTGGGACTCAGGAGTTAAGATGCCTTTCTCTTGCTTGCTTTTGAAAACAACCCGAATGCTTCCCTTTTGACTATCTTGTTTAAATTCTTGCTCAATTTTATTCGAGGTATCTAGTGATTTTAGACCGTTCATTTTGATATCATCTGTAAAATTAACCCCATTAATAGTCAATACCGTGACGATAATTCCTAAAATGATAAACCAAGAGAAAATAGTTTTCCACTTGTGTTTAGCGAAGGTCTGTCCCAGTTTGTAAAGTAATTTTGCCAATTAGTTGTTTCCTCCTTCAATTCGAGCTATTATATTTATAAGCATACAGTGTATATTACATGATTGTCAGAGAAAAAGTAAGCACCAGATTGTATATAGTGTATAGTTAAGCAACAATTTAGGGGATATGTAGATGAATCATACGGATTTACGTGTACAAAAAACCAAAAAAGCGCTTTACACAACGCTTTTAGAAATGCTCGAAACGGAAAAATTTTCAAGTGTCACCGTGAATAGTATTTGTAAACAAGCCTTGATCCATCGAACTACTTTTTATAAGCATTTTTTGGATAAATATGATTTATTATTATATGTTTTGCATGAGCAGTTTCAAGACTATTTTGCGTTAGATATCAAAGCACGTATTAAACATCCATTTCAGTCAGGATTTGATACGATTTATAACAATGTACAACCTATTTTAGAAAAGCAAAAGGACGATGATATTTTTTTAAAGACGATGGCTACTTTTTTCTTTACAGAGTTTCAAAAAGATATTGAGGAAAACATGGATAAGTTAAAGCTGTCAGATGAAATTCCAGCTGAGTTATTTACATATATTTATGCTGCTAATTTGGGCGCAATTATGTATTGGTCTCAACAAATGCCAACACCAGCAGATTGGGCGCATATGGATAAACTTTTTAACGCTATTTTAGCAGTGGAGATTGATTTATAAAGGCAACAATAAACAAAAGTGTATTTCTTTTTATAGATTTAGCTTTTTTTCGTATAAGCAGGGCATTAGGGCGGCTAGTTTGTATTTTCACTATTTCAAGATTGCTAAAGCCCATATTTATAAGAATAAAATGTTACTTTGAAAGAAGATTTGGTAGTATACAAGTGAGTTTTCTAGCAGAATTCAACCATGTTAGAAGCAGAGAATTGGAGTAATGAAAATGAGACAAATTCAAAGCTTAATAGAGCAGAAGCAAAAAGAGTGGCAGGTAGATTTCGTAGGACTTGCTGAAAATGTTGCGCCAACGCATGCTCCAAAAGAAATCCACTGGTTATATGTAGCAGGTAATCAGAGCATTGCGTATAAAAATATTCGTTTGCAAGTTGGAAGAGGAATCGCAGGATTAGTCTGGAAAACAGCCAGATCTCAAAAAGATAAACATATTTTGGCAGATGTTGAAAAACGATTGGAGTATCCGATTGCTAGAACAGAAAAATTAGTGAATGTTTATGCAGTTCCAGTCATGGATAAGCATGAGGTGATTGGCGTACTACTGATAGGATATAGAAGTGCTATCGACGTGTTTGATGAGCAAAAGATTGAAAAATTCGCTCTAGAACTGTCCTCATTAATCCTAAGAAATGAGTGAGAATAATGACAGATAAACAATTTTTTTTTCGTCATATCCAAAAAGCGTTATGGATTTTAACAAAGGATTACAAGGTTTTACATGAAACAAAGCTTGCGGAAGATATGGAACAGATATATTCATTTGACTTTAAAAAAATAGTAGATATTAGTTTAGGAAAAGGGTGCGCATTACATACCACGCAGGAAGAATGTTTGCACTGCCCATTGGAAGAGAGAATCTCTCCACAAGGATTTCCTTTCAAAGCGTTTACAAAAGATCAGAAGCTGGTTGAATTTTGGGGACGAGTTGATTTTTCAGAAGAGGAACTAATGCTCCAAATTGAAGTAGGCGTAAACGATACTGAAGTGACATCAAATCATTCCATTTTCAACTACTTAAATGGCATTAGGGAAAATGAACGCAAGAAAATTTCACAGGATTTGCATGATGGTATTGCGCAAAGCGTGTATAGCTTGATGCTCGAGACTAGAGGGATAAAATGGATAGAAAGTGATTTGCAGATTGAGAAACTAAAGGAAATTGATCAGCATTTTTCAGAGGTATTGACAGAAATTAAAAACTTAGCAGGAGAACTGCGACCAATGTCACTAGATGAATTTGGTTTGATTCCTGCATTGGAGCAGTTTATAAAGAGAACAGTTGAAATGACCGGCTTTGAGATTGCGTTTTTGGTTACTGGTTCTGAACGACCACTAGCAGAAGCCTCGAGAACAGCTGTTTATCGAATTATCCAAGAAGCAATTGCGAACGCGATGAAGTACTCTGGAGAAAATCAAGCTAGCATTAATTTGAATTTTACAGAGAATGTATTAGTTGTTTCAGTAGAGGATTTGGGCCAAGGATTTAGTTTGACAAAAGAAGAAAAAGGTTTCGGTTTAATGGATATGAAGGAACGAGCGCATGGAGTAGCTGGGGATCTGAGTATTCATTCGAAACCAAGTCAAGGAACAAAAGTTTTCTTCACCATACCAGTAAGGGAGTGGGTCAGATGAATATTCTAATCGCGGATGATCATGCAATGGTTAGAAATGCGTTGGCGTTTTTTATTAATGCACAATCAGATATGCAGGTGATTGGTGATGCAGCGGATGGCAATGAAGTATTTATGAAGCTAGAACGTTTGTCAGTAGATATTATTCTGATGGATATTAGCATGCCTCCTGGCGAAAACGGATTACTTACCACCCAACGAATCAAGGAATCTTACCCCGAAATAAAAGTCATCATATTAACGATGCACGACGAAGAGTCATATGTTCGTAAATCACTTAGTGCAAACTCAGATGGTTTTATTTTAAAAAATGCAAGTAATGAAATTTTAATCGAAGGCATTCGCACAGTGCACAAAGGAAAGCGCTATTATCATGGTTATACAGAAAAAGAATTAAGTGAGATTGTAATTTCTAAAGAAGATTCTCTATATGCAAGTTTATCGAAACGTGAAAAAGAAATACTTCCTTTAATTGCATTAGGTTATAATAATAAAAGTATTTCTGAAAGATTATTTATTTCTGTTAAAACAGTAGAAGTGCATAAAGCAAACATCCGCAAAAAACTAAATATCGAAGGGTACGCAGAATTACTACGATATAGCTTGAAGCACCATTTAGTAGACTTTTAGGAGGAAGAGCATGAAAAAAGGAATTGTTTTTGTTTTACATGGTCGAAAAGAGAAATTTTCAACTAAAAACATGAAACTTGTAGACAGCGTGATTGCCGAGTTACCTTTTGCAATTCTAGGAAAAGTGGGCTTACTAGAAGGAGAGCAGCAAACAATAGAGCATGCGATGCAGGAACTTCTTGCAGAAAAGGTCAAAAATATTATTTTTGTACCGGTATTATTATTTCCAGCAACCCACGCTAGAGAAGATTTACCAGAACGAATAGAAGCGTTTTTACATGATGCAGTGAGCTATCAAATTTTAGAGACGTTAGCTACTACTAAGGCAGTAGAAAGGTTTTTAGTTCGTACAATCCAAGCAGCAAATGTTGAAGACAAGCGAGCAGTTTTATTAATCGCACATGGAACTCCGCATTACGAGCAACCATATGAGCAACTAAAAAAGTTAGCAAGGACTGTTGAGCAGGGGGTTGCGGTAGACGTCTATACAGCTAATCATATCGGACAACAAACATATTTGGAATTTTTAGAGGACTACTCTAAAAGCCTGCTGATTCAGCCTTTATTTTTAACGGATGGATTTTTAACAGACAAAATCAAAACGACCATTCAAACAGAACGAGGAACAAAAGATACATTTTTGCCGACATTACAAGATAGCGACGAACTAAAAGCAGCTATTTTAGAAAGAGTTCATGAGGTAATATAGAGAGCAAACGTTGCTATATATTACTAAAAATGTTGCTACCCAATCTCAAAAGCATCCCTAAAAAATAATGGGATGCTTTTGAGGTTTTTAATATATAGGGTATTCCCTAATATAAATAGTAATTGTTATCCATTATATTGTGAATAGGATAACAATTAAAAATTATAAAGAGGTGTGCCCTATGAGCGAGCGTTTAGTCGTTATTGGGAACGGAATGGCGGGGGTAAGAACTGTCGAGGAAATAATCAACCGTGACCCAGAGCGTTATGAAATAACGATTATTGGTAAAGAAGAATATCCAAATTACAACCGAATTATGTTATCAAATGTTTTACAAAAAAAACTGACTGTTGAAGAAATCATTACAAATCCGTTTGATTGGTATAACGAAAACAATATAGCCTTAATCAATCATGATCCAGCAGTAGGAATTGAGCTAGAAGTGAAAAGCGTCACTACTGAATCTGGAGTACGAATTCCTTATGATAAATTAATTATAGCGACAGGCTCACATCCATTTATTTTGCCAATTCCAGGTGCAGATAGAGCGGGAGTTGTAGCATTTCGAACAATCGATGATACAACTGAAATGCTAGAAGCTGCTGCTAACTATAAAAAAGCAGTAGTTATTGGTGGGGGCTTACTTGGGTTAGAAGCAGCCAAAGGTTTACAAGAGCAAGGTATGGACGTGACAGTTGTTCATTTAGCAAAATGGTTAATGGAAACACAATTGGATGAAAAGGCTGGGAAACTCCTACAAATGGAATTGGAGGATCAAGGCTTGAAGTTTCTAATGGAATATGCAACACAAGAAGTGCTTGGCGATGAACGCATTTCTGGCTTAAAATTTGCTAATGGAACAGAAATAGAAACAGACTTAGTTGTCATGTCCATTGGAATTAGACCAGCTGTTGAATTAGCCCGTGAAATGGGTCTAACAGTTAATCGAGGAATTGTTGTGAATGACTTCATGCATACGAGTTTACCCGATATTTATGCTGTAGGTGAATGCGCCGAACATAATGGGGTCTGTTATGGATTGGTTGCACCTTTATTTGAACAAGGAAAAGTCTTAGCTGATGTGTTAACAGATAATGAAGCAAAGCCATATCAAGGATCAGCCACTTTTACTTCATTGAAAGTTTCAGGAGCAGATTTATATTCAGCAGGAAATATTTTAAATACAGAAGACATGGATAGTATTGAAGCGTTTGATAGTAGTTCGAAAAAGTATAAGAAAATTTTCTTGAAAGATGGAAAAATCCAAGGAATCGTTTTATACGGGGATACAGATGATGGAAGTCGCTATTATAATATGATGAAAAAAGAGCAACCTATTGAGGATTTACAATCGATTGCTGTTTTACAAGCAGTTGGTGAAGGTGCAGGTATGGGTGACGATGTTCTTTCTTGGGAAGATGATGAAACTGTTTGTGGCTGTAACGGTGTTTCAAAAGGCGATATTTTGCGAAATATCCGAGAAAAAGGTCTAACTAGTGTTGCAGAAGTTGGAAAAATAACGAAAGCAGGAACATCATGTGGAAAATGTAAACCACAGATTCAGACACTACTCGAAAGTGAGCTGGGAGAAAATGTGACTACTGCTTCAGGGATATGTTCCTGCACAGACTTAAATCGTGATCAAGTCATGACCCAAATTTACGCCAAACATTTAACTAGTACGAAAGAAGTTTTCGATGCACTGGATTGGAAAAATGAAGAAGGTTGTTCGAAATGCCGTCCAGCAGTTAACTTTTATTTAAATGTTGCTTGGCCACTTGAGCATGAAGATGAGCGTGAGTCGCGAGTTGTCAATGAGCGAATGCATGCTAACATTCAAAAAGATGGTAAATTTTCAGTTATACCTAGAATGCGCGGTGGACAAACAACTCCACAACAATTAATGCGGCTTGCTCAAGTAGCAGAAAAATATCATGTGCCATTAGTTAAAGTGACAGGTTCACAACGAATCGGCTTATATGGCGTGAAAAAAGCAGATTTACCAAAAATTTGGGAAGAACTAGAAATGGTGTCAGCACAAGCTTATGGTAAAGTTTTCCGTTCTGTAAAAACGTGTGTTGGAAAAAGCTTCTGTCGTTATGGAACACAAGATACGATGGGACTTGGAGTCAAATTAGAGGAACGTTTCGAATATATTGATACCCCACATAAATTTAAAGTCGGTGTCTCTGGTTGTCCAAGAAGTTGCGTTGAATCAGCTGTGAAGGATTTTGGCATTATTGGTGTAGAAAATGGCTTCCAAATTATGATTGGCGGCAATGGCGGTACTGATTTAGTTGAAGCGCAATTATTAACAACCGCTGAAACAGAAGAAGAAGTCATCGATATTTGTGGTGCGATGCTACAATATTATCGTGAAACAGGGATATATGGTGAACGAACTGCGCCTTGGTTAATACGTATGGGCTTTGAAAATGTGAAGACAGTTTTACTAGATGTAGAAAAAAGAAAAGAATTATGGGAAGCCTTGAATAAAGCAACAGCAGCTAAAGGACGCAAAGACCCATGGGGACAGGTAACCGAAGATGTCGACTTACGAGAAAAAATGTATACTATTGAGAATCCTGAACTAGTAGGAGGAAAATAAAATGACTAAAGTTTTAGCTACAAAAAAATCAAAATTAATTCCTCGCATTGGACGTTTAGTCACTATTGGAGAGAAACGAATTGCTCTTTTTCAAACAACTACAGAAAAGGTTTATGCATTAGAAGATTATTGCCCGTTAACAGATTCACCAATTTTAGAAGGGATTGTTTCAGGAGATTTTCTCTATGAACCAATGCGGGAATATAAGATTTCCTTAGTTTCTGGTGAGATTCAGGAACCAGATGAAGGACAGTTAACAATCTATCCAGTGGAAATTTCTGGGGATGATGTTTATCTGGAGGTGTAAGAATGATTTCCTTTGTAGGGGCCGGTCCAGGAGACATTGAACTATTGACAGTAAAAGGCCAGCAACTATTAGAACAAGCAGATGCAGTAATCTATGATAGATTAGTCAATCCGCTGTTATTATTCCATTGTAAAGCTACATGTGATTTTTATTATGTTGGGAAAACCCCTTATCAACACTCAACAAAGCAAACAGAAATTAATGTGCTACTTAAAGAGAAACCCAAAAAGTATCAACGGATTGTTCGGCTTAAAGGTGGGGACCCAGAAATTTTTGGTCGTTTATCTGAAGAACTAGAGATTGTGACAAATGAGGGATATTCGTTTGAAATTGTTCCTGGAGTTACTGCAGCAAGTGGAAGTGCCGCCTACAGTGGGTTATCATTAACTAAGCGGGGAATTGCTCGAGGCGTGACTTTTCTCACAGGTCATTTAAAAGAAAATCAAGTGAATCAGGTCATTAACTTTCCAAAAGAACAAACACTGTGTTTATATATGGGCATGGAGGCATTAAAAACGCTTATTCCTCAGTTGAAAGAATGCCAAACAAACGTCCATCTAGCCATTATTGAATGGGGGACTTTAGGACGGCAAAAGCGTATTTTTGGGACAGTGGATGATATTCTTTCCAAACTACAGACGAACCAAATCCAAAATCCAGCGATGATTTTGATTGGCGAAGCAGTAGCAGAGAAAGCGGCGTATCCCTGGTTTGACAAGTTAGAAAAAGCAGGGGAACAACTTCTGCTTATCTCCACGGAACGTCCGACAATGACTGAACTCATGGAATATACAAGTCAAGGTGCAGATATCTGGTGGCATCAAGTAGGTGAGACCCGTGATAAACGCTTTGATGAAGTAAGTAAGAGAATGATGCAGGAAATTAACTTTCCAACGCTTATATTTAAAACTCAACAAGCAGAAGCACTTTTTGAACAAGACGTAATAGAAAAACAAGTCTAACATTACTATGAACCGCGTGCCAAAGAAATTTTTGGGGGCGGTTCATTGATGTATAGATGGTATACTAATTTGCTTTTTAATTTTGTAATCTTGCTCATAAAGTACGTATCAAAGACTGAAAAATAATTTGTGATGATTTTAAGGCAGTATATCAAGTCCAATCAAAGGAAAACGCACATATTTTTTTATTTAGTGTGATTGAAAAACGATAGACAAGCTATTCTAAAGTAATGCAGTCACGCATAGAAAGTCCAAATTTATTACTTTTTTATGAATTCCAACGAGTATCCACTGAAGTATTTATTCCACTAATCTGAAAGAATCTTTCAATAAAAAATATAGTCTCAGAAAAGGAAATTTCAAAATAAAGAAACTCTAGGGCGCTTCCTGGTATCCATTTATTTTGCACATGGGCAATTTATTTGCGCTTCCAAAAGGCTTCATTTAGTACTTTTAATAATCTTTTTTACCTTCTGAAAAATTGTTATAATAAGAACAGGTGAAAATGAATAATAGAAGGAGTGGCTTACTTGATTATTACCTTATCGATTATTGTTGGGATAATTATTGTTATTTTTATCTCGTTATACCTTATTATTGCGACTGCAGTTAAAAAAGCGAGCAATACAAACTGGGAGGAGACTAATGCTCTCGTCGTAGCTAGCAGATTCACTAGCCGAACAATGGGAGATGAAATATCACGTGCACAAGGCGAGACCGTCCGTAGAGTGGAGCTAACAGTAAGGTTCAAATTACGAGATGGAAGTGAGTTTGAAGGGAAAAGATGGGTAACTATAAAGACTAAACATAGCTCATGGTTATATGAAAACAAAGTAGTTACAATCATGTACGATACAAGCAATCCAAAACGGTTTAAAATTAAAGAATAAACAAAATACAGCTATCAACAGAAAATCATACAACTATTGCTAAAATAAATCGTATGTTGATAAACTCGTTTGCTCTTTTTTATGAAAAATATATCAAGCAAAAATCGCTGGCACTGTCATGTTTACTAGAGATAAAACGTGATAAAGACAATAGTACTAAGCGAAGAGTTGAATGAAATCGAAAAAATTATTCTTAGTATTGCACTTTACATAGAATCATTCAATATCATACTGTCGTCACAAATTCGTAGTGAAAATTCTCTAAAATATGCTGATTTAAATAGAAAAAATCATCTTTTATAAGCCGGATTTGTAGAACCGTTTTATAAAAGATGATCTTTTTTACGAATTGATAAAACGGAGAAACGGGGATTCGAACCCCGGCGCGGCATACACCGCCTAACAGATTTCGAGTCTGTCCCCTTCAGCCGGACTTGGGTATTTCTCCATGTAGGCGTATCAACGACTTAACAAGCCTTTATGATTTTCTGACTATCATTTTGACTATCAAATCAATTTCAACAGTTTTTATTTTAGCATAAAATCAGAAAAAAGAGAAGCTGTAGAATCTTTCTTTTCTTGCGTAACATGCGTATAAATATTAGATGTAGTTTGTATATCTGCATGTCCTAAGCGTTCTTGTACGTCTTTTAATGATGCGCCAGCTTCAAATAACAGTGAAGCGTGCGTATGACGGAAGCCATGAGAAGTTATTTTTTTTAATTCAGTGTGATGTTTAAAAATGTTATCTAACCACGAATAAGTAGAGCTGGGATTATAATAATTTCCTTCATTGTCGAATATGATTTGTACTTTATCTAATCTCAAAATATGATGATTTTCACGTTGATACTTTTTCCATTTTTTTAACACATCAACTGTAGATACATCTATACTTATGTCTCGCTTACCAGCTTTTGTTTTAGTAGTATTCACTAAAATGCGAGCATGTTCGCCACGTGAGAGAGTTTTATTTATATACAAACGTTTGTTGTTTAAATCTACATCTTTCCATGTCAGCGCTAGTGCCTCAGACTTTCTCAATCCCGTAAAAGCTAACAGATAGAAAAATGTATATTTGAAAATATCGTCTTTGACAGTATCTAAAAACGAACGTAATTCATACTTGTCATAGAATGTAATATCTTTTTCCTCTTTTTCTATCATTTCTCCGCGCGGAATAATGACAAACACAAACGGATCAGTATCAATTAAGTGTAATGATATTGCATATTTAAAGACACGAGAAGTTAAATTTTTCAAACGTTTATATGATGTCGAATTTGTTTTTGACCATGCGTTTATGACTTGCTGACAGAAATGTATGTCTATTTTATCGATAAACTTATCGCTAAAAAATGGTAATATGTGATGATTGAAGAATATTTTAGTGCGTTCTAACGTGCTTTCTTTGACTGTTTGCGTATAGAGATCTAACCATGAAAAATACACTTCTTCAAATTTCAGCGCCTTTTTTTTGGTTTTCAATCCACCTTCCTCTAATATTTGCATTTCAATGCGCTTTAGCTCCATTTTAGCTTCTCTCTCTGTTTTAAATCCTCGGCGAGTGGTCTGTTTTCGTTTTCCAGTCATGTTATCTATACCAGCATAAACTCGAAACATATAACGAATTTCATTTTTTGAATTCAAATATGATTTAATACGTTTATCCATTTTTATCCTCCTAACCGAATGTATGTTCTTTTGAAGGGTACAGCAAATTATGTTAAAATGAATTTGCATACTCCTATGTGTGTATTTGAAAACGCTTATCTCTGTGCGGAGAGGGCGTTTTTTGTTATTTATCTTTATTGAAGTTTTTATTTATTTCAATCTCTGTTTCGCTTGCTTTTAATCCTGTTATTTTGACTCCATTTTTATTATAAGAGTGACGAGCATTTAAAATGGCTGAATACGCTCCATCTTTGTAATGCATATTTACATAAAGAGCATCTTCTTTGTCTTTGTATTTGTCAATTACTTTATTTAGTATTTC
Organism: Listeria immobilis; assembly: GCF_014322765.1. Classification (GTDB taxonomy): domain Bacteria; phylum Bacillota; class Bacilli; order Lactobacillales; family Listeriaceae; genus Listeria; species Listeria immobilis. The sequence continues at coordinate 124,137 of NZ_JAASTZ010000007.1, forward strand.
TTCAGATTGTTTTTTTGAAATTTTATCATTTATGACAATTTCTAAATGTTTACCTTGTGCTTCTTCATTTTCATTTATTTCATTGATAGTATAGTTTTTTGTACTAATTAAAGCATCTGTTTGTTTACTTTCTTCTTTTTCGGTAGTATTCTTTGATTTTACATCATCATTTGGATAATATTCACTACTAACTAAATTAGTTAGAGCGTTAGTCAAGGCTTCATCAGACTGACTTATTGTATTTTTAACATTGTTTAATAAATTATCAAAGTTTCCATTATCCAAATTGTTTTTTACATCATTTGCTGCTTGAATGCGCAAGTCAATCGCTTCTTCCATTTTCCTAGCGTATTCTTCAGTTTCAGAATCAATTTTCAAAATCTTAGAGGATTGTATATAGTTTTTTTGACTTTCATATTTTGTAATTAGTGTAGATAACCTTGATTTTAATGTTTCTAGATCTTCGTCAGTTTCTATTGAGGCAAATGCTTGTTTCCAGTTGGTATCCCAATTTTCATCAAATTCTTTAGTTATTTTATCACTAGTTGATTTCAAGTCTTGCTCTGTTTTCTTTTTTGAATCGTTCTTTGAGTTTGTAGAATTTTTTTCTTTGTGCTGATTTTGTACCGCTGTGTCTTTTGTTCTTTCCATTTCTTTCTTTTCATTAATAGCAGATGTTCCCATTATCAATCCTATTAAAAATAATGAAAAACCAACTATCAAAATAATCATAGGAACCTTCTTTTGTTTCTTTCTAAAAAGATTAACAATTAGCCAAACGATCCCAACTAAAAACCCCAGAATTCCTAATATCGCAAAAATTGAATCCAAATTCATCTCTCCCTTTATCAAATTTTTATATAAACACATTTGTGCAAATACCTAGCAAGCGATAATTTGAATGCTACTTCTAAAAATGATTACATATCCGTTGCATTCAACTGTATTTCCGTATTTATTCTTATAATATTCTATAGAATGCTTTAAAAAATCTTCGGTTACTTCTAAAAACTCTGAAACCTCGTAGTATTCAGTGAAACCCTCGTAATAAGCATCAATAATTTTTCGTAAAGGGACAAGTGATTCATAACCCCAATTTCTCGCAAGTTTTTCTTGTTTTCTTTCATTAACTGTATTTTGATTAATAATATTCCCAACTGTCAATTTGTGATGTCCAATTTCTTCTACTATAGTGCACCGCATTTCAATATCACTTTGTCGAGGATTTACGAATATTCTACTATTATAATATAATCCTTTATGAAATTCTTGCATATTTTTGTCTTCAATAATAGTTAGTTCAGGAAATTGCTCTCTGTATTTATCTAACCACATACATACATTCATCTCATTTCTCATTTATATTTTTGTTGAATCAAGTCAATATATTCAAGAATTTTTTTCATATCTTCTTCTGTTGCGGATGGATCAATGTGAGCTGCAAGTGTTGCCGCTTCTTGAGGGATGTCGTTGTCGACATAGGGGTTGTCAGTTCTACCTAAAAGATAATCTGTAGAAACATTGAAATAATCAGCTACTTTTTTTAAACTTTCTCCGTTTGGGATTTTTTTCTTCCAGGAATAAAGTGAATTCCTACCAAATCCCAGTTTTTCTTCTAGTTCAACAATGCTAATTTTTTGTTTCTCGGCTAAAAATTTCACCCTATCAAATGTAGTCATATCATACACCTTTTCATATTGGTTATGAACAATTTAAATTTTAATAAAGAAAATGGTTGACATCTAACTTAAAGTTTAATATACTATGTTCATAAGCTAATTATTTAGCTAAACGAGTCAACGAATAAACCTATAAAATACTCGTTCCCCAACGATTTATGGCTCAATTGTATGCTTATTTAGCTATGTCTAGATTCTACACTAAAGTTTAAAATTTGTCAACATTATGCTAAATAATTAGCTAATAAGATAGAAAGGAGGTGAGAAAATGAAAAAAATACAACTTGCAGACACCATTGGAGAAATGGTGGAGGAAAGAGATTCAGAAATTGTAAACGTAATTGATAGCGTTAAGAAAATTTGTGACGAGTCTAATTTAAATTACATCAAATTAAATAAAGCTCTATATCTGGCAGACAAAGAGCTTTACTTGAAAAGGCTTTATTCATAACACAATCTCATGTAAATATTAGGAGGTGTTGAATTTGTTTGGGAATATAGCACTCATTATTTCTATAATTGCTGTTAGTCTTGCTCTATGGGGACTTCTGGAAGAACTGGATCGCTAAGATCAAATTTTGTACTATAAAATTTGTAACGTTTTCTCTTTGTAACAGCAAAAGCATCACGTAGTATTGCACTTTTTGCAATTTTAAACGAGACAATAATATTATTTTTGATGTGTTCTTGTGGAAGGATAAATATATCAAGATGTGTGTAAGAATTAGCTTTGAAAATCCCATGATTTTTATCTGGTATTTCTAATTCAAAAATTTCCGATCCTTCACGTTTAAAAACTTTTGCATCCTTTACACTAGGAGCTAAAGATTTTCTGGTTAGTAAATAAGTATTTTGATTATTATCAGGACTAAATGCTCTGATATCGAAATATGCAATATCATTGGGAGATGGATTTACAACTTGTACTTGGTACAAAAAGCCGGCACCATAGCTGTTTATTTCTTCCGTTGGGTTTATTAGTTCAATCTGTCCATCTGTAATGACTTCAAGATTTTTACAAATATCGACTGTTAAATTCTTTCGATTTTTGAATAAAGTAAATGCGGATATTAGTACCGCAATACTAGACAAAGAAATTGTTGCGATATCTTTCCATATCATTATGTAACCACCTCGCTTTCAAGATAAATTATAACACGTGAAAACCTAAACAAGAAAGGATAACAATAATGACTTTAAACGATAAAATCATATTTTACTTAATGGAAAATCCTAAAGCAACCAATTCAGATATCGCTAATTTCTGCGAAATACAAGAGAATCATGCAAAAGTAACCATTTCAAAATTGAAATCACGAGGGGATATTGAGGTTTCGGGACAAGGAGATAAACGTACTATCACCGTACTAAAAGAACCTGCTGTCAAATTGAACAAGAAAGAGCGGTACAATCGTCAATTGGACTTCTTGGAAGAGATTATGTTTTCCGATGTGGACCCAAAATATAGACTGGAAGCCTCAGCGCAGCATATAAGATTATTAAACAAATTATAGAAAGGAGCAAAAACATGTCAGTAGAACATCAGCGTTTCGCTGTTGCGGTATACGCAAAGTTAAAAGCTATAAACATGAAACAATCTGATTTAGCAAAAATGTTAGGCATTAGCAATCCTTATTTATCAGATATCATAAACGGCAAAAGAGACGCGGCGAAAGTTAGAAAAGAGATTGCAGAAATTTTAGAAATTGAAGTCGATTAGAAAGGAGATTGACATTAAATGATCATCAAATTAGACAAGGACAGTTATTATTCGCAACAAGAGTTACTTAAACAATTAAGTATCGGTTATGAAACATTGAGAAATCTTGAGATAAAAGGAGAGTTATCTGCACGTAAATTAGGAAAAACACTTTATTATCAAGGAGCAGATGTTTTGGATTCTTGGGAGAGAATGTTGAAGAGGTGAATATAAATACAAGAAGGTGTGAAGATGAACAAAGAAATTCAAGATTTAATTGTTGAGATACGAAAATACGACCCAAGTTACGTTCCAAAATCAGTTGGAAATTATTTGCTAGTTGAACTTCAATCAAAGCATTTAGATCATCAAATTAAATATAAAAAAAGACCAAAGTACAAACATCGCTTCGCTAATTCACTTGAGCGGCATTGGTAAAAGAAAAACTCACAGTTATAAATAGTAAGTTAGAGCTTACTAAAACCGCGAGTTACAAAATAATATTTGAATTAATTATATCACAGAAACGGAGTTTTGAGAATGAAAAAATTAATCAAAAAACATGAAAACACATTATTAATTTATCTGTTTTGCTTACAAATCGGCATGTTTATATCAGTAATTTACATTTTACTCGGATGGTTCACATTATTTTTGAAATGAGGTTTTGAAATGAAGTTATTACGATTTTTTGGACTAGTAAGTATAGATGAAAACGGAAATGAATATATTGAAAAATCAGATAGGTACGCATTGATTGGTTTAGCTTCAATCATATTAATTACATTTATTATTTTCGTGAGCGGGTTGATTTTAAATGGCTGAATTAATAACGATTATTGCATTGATTCTTTTGTTAATGCTACTTGCCAGAGGTGATAGAGAATGAACGTAGAAAATCCGTTAATAGTTGATGATTGGTGGGACGACGGATTTCGACATTGAAGGAAATAATTTAAGTGAAATGGAGATCTATAAAATGATAAATGAAGTTATGCTTTTATTATTAATATTAGCAGCAATTTTTGGAAATATATATTTTTATATTATTTACAAACAGTTGTCACTTACGTATTTGATTTATTCTCTTTTAATATGTACTTTTATGACTTTTCTATTATTTCTCTAATGACTGGTAATACAGATTGTTCCAAACAATTTGTTAGTAAATTTTAAGAAAAAAATAGGAGGTGTTAAGTCAATGCAAAAAAAGCAGAATCATATGGAACTCATGGAAGAAATAAAATCAATAAAAAAGCTTTTAATAAAAACAAATAGCATAATTGCTGACGAGTTCGATTATAAAGAACATTTAATTGATTATATGGACAAACTTTTTTATGTTAACGCCGGCGCTCACCCTGACCAAATCTATCTTGTAGGTAAACTTAATGGCGGTAGAGAGCTTCATGTACCACTATATCGAAGTTAAAAGTTTTACGTGATGTGATTACTTGAAGTTTATTTTCGCCTACACGAACTTGCTCTTTATCATAGAATTTGAAATACAAGTAACCTCTAACTGACGAATAGGGGTCGAGTTTGATTATTGGCTTTAAGATATATGGACCAATGGGAAATACTTGTGTTTTTATATCGTTTTTAAATTCAGATGTAATATTCTCGTGTTCAGGTAAATTTTTAATGTTTTTTGAGCTAAATTCATATTTACTTCCGGGTTGGGAATAGCTATTGAAAATTAAATCATTGTTTAAGTTAAACTCAATAATGCTAATCGGCAAAGAACTATTATTTGTCAATACAACTTCGCAAATAACACGGTAGGGAATGTGATGATGTTTATCAGGGTCACTGTCAGAATCGCGGTCTGGTTCAATGATAATAGACGTCTTTTGTAGATTATGCTGTTGCAAATATAGTTTAGGGCGTTGGTTTAAATAATTCGATAATGCAAAATAGAAACTGACTAACGAAACAATGAAAACTGTAATAGGTATTATGTTATTTTGAAGAAAAATCATACTGTATAAAACCTCGCTTTCACAATAATTATATCACGTGAATTGCTGAGCTAAAAGAAAAAAGAGAAAGCGGTGAGAACATGACAGAATATGCACTATACAAAGGCGACGATCTACTACTAATCGGCACGCTAACAGAACTAGCAGATTTTAAAAACGTAACTCGCGATACGATATTGTTTTATATGTCGAGCGCTTATAAAAAACGGGTTGGGGATAACGGTTTGTGTGTTATAAAAATTGAAGATGACTAGGAGGGCAGGCGTGACTTACAAAGTAGACGATGAAATCTATATAGCGATTGTGTTGACAAAATCAGCTTTCGTTCACACCTTTCTGGACGATATAGAGATGATAAAACGCTATTTGTCGCTCATTGATTTATTCAAGAATATTAACGAATCAAATATTGAGGATTATAAAATAAATGGCACTAAGCTTGAAACAGAACTATATAATTCAATAAAGAAAGTGAGTGGTAAAAACACTTTAGGATGGACGATTGAAGTAGCTATATGCGCATTTAATACGAATCGTCAAATCGATACACTTGTTTTAGAACATCTTTTATCAGAGCGTCTCATACACTCTGTTTCAGGACTCAAAAGCTATCAGTTGTGTGCTGAAATAAAAAAGTATTTTGATACAGACAAAATTATTACACGTAAAACGTTAGATGAATTTACAAACTACATTTTACAACGTAAGGAGGAAGCGGAATGACAATTTACAAAAGAGATTTGTACGAAATTATTAAAGAAGCAAAAAAGGAACGTATCAACAAATTAAAGGAAAAACACCGCAAAGACGTTAAAGCGAAAATTGAACAAATCATAAAAGACAACAATTTAGAAGAAGACTTAAAGGAATTTATTTCATGCAAGAACGAAGCTGTACGCCTAGCCGGAAAATTGTACGAGTATATACCAACTGGATTCGGGTCAATTAGTTCTACTGCTAATACGTCGATAGTCCCGTCCTATGATTTTTTGATTACAGAGCTATCACACCTGCAATTTACACGAAACGAAGAACTTAGACAATTTAGATATAATCAAGACTCAGAAGTCAATTCTGTCTATCAAGAATATCAAAAATTAGAAGGTCAAATAAAAGCTCTGACAGGAAAACAAGGATATGAATTATTAAAAAATCTAGGTTTTGACGTAAGTGGTATTGATGTAGAAGCTAAACAAAAGCAAAATAAAATCGCTATTGTTCCACTTGACAAAAATCTTCTCGGAATCGAGGTATCAGAATAATGAAATTAAAAAAGGTGACAGAGTACAATTTATCGACGACGGTCGATTATTAATAGGTGAATTCCAAGCAGGGGACGCCTTTACGAAAGATAGCTTTGATTATTTAGTAGTTGTCGAAACTGCTTCGAATAGTATCCAATTTTGGAAGGAAGAAGTGGAGGAAAAATAAATGACAAAATATTATAGCATAGCAAAAGGAACAGGTGCATATGAATATTTGGACAAGCTTTTCAATAAAGATATAGACGCTTTTCTGGATGAAGTGAGTGAATTAATCGGCTTTGAAGCAAATAAAAACATAGGTATTAATCGCAGTGTGTTAATTATTCAAAAAAACATCTTAGAAAAATTTAAACCAGAATGGTTATCGAAATTTAAACGTTATCAAGGCGAGTGGTTAACTCCCAAAGTGGTCATGAAGGAATTAATTAGTTCTTATGCGAAACTAAGAGAAAAATACAATATGGACATGGAATTTAGAACATTTTGCTGGAACTATGCAGCTGCGGGGAAAGTTGAAGTTATTTACGATTTTGATAATAGCGGGTTTGCATACTTTAAATCTAACAGAGATGTGCAAAACTCTGCATTCGTCGAAGCGTCAGAGGTTAAATATCTAGAACGGGAAGCAGAGTTATTAGCTCGTGAAATTGCGCGTAAGAAAGAGGTGGAGGGTGAGTAAATGACAAGGCAATATAGCTACAGAGAGAAAATGTATCACGATTTACGAGATAAATTGCGGAATAACGAGGACGTAACAACTGCTGATCTATCGAATGCTTTATGGCTATATGAAAAAGCATTAAAAGCTTATGAAAAAATGCTTAACGAGCGAATCGAAGCGCCTACCGTCTATCGAGAAATAAAACCTATATTTATGAAAGGAGGATATAGCTATTCCCCTATGGAGAACGGCGTAACCGTAGATTATTCATCGCATAAGCCTTCATTATTCGGCGGGACGGGTAGGATTGAAAAAGGCATTTGGATTTTTTTAGAGGTGGAGGTGGCGACATGTTAATTTGTAAAAATTGCGGTTCAAAAAATGGGTTTTACGCACCTGAAAAAATAGTGACAGGTAGTGTTATCACCACCTACAATTCAGACGGCACGTGGGGAGATAACTCTGCGATGTTTGACAGCTTAATCACTGAGGTTGGAAAGCGGGCTTATTGCGTAGATTGTGATACTTATGTAGGCAAAACAGCTGATTTGATTGCACGAGAGGATGAAGGAAAATGAGCCAAGGACAATGGATGATAAATGGAGTTGAATGCTATTTCTGGGAAGATACTGCAAGATTTAATACAAAAGAAGAAGCGATTGATTTTGGGATTGAAATGCTAAGAAAGTATAATAGCAATCCCGATGACGCAAAAAATCGCAAAATCTTAACTGACGATATGGGTGCATATCCAGTACCTCTTTCACCTATCAGCAATGAGCCGATTTATATTTTTAGCGTTGGTCTAGTTGAACAAGTGAAATTTCCAAATAGGACAGACGATTTATTAGAAAGGATAGCAGAAGATGTTTATGACGAAGTTGGAGATTACGCTGAGGATTATTTAGATGATGTGACAAAAGAACATCAGAATGAATTGCAAGATTTGATTAGAGACTGGGCTGAACGACATGATTATTTACCAAATTATTTTACAATATCTCGGACAGAAGCGATTGATATACGAGATTTTGAGGAAGTTTGGGAGGAAGCGTAATGAACAGAGCTCGTAGGTTCTGTCACAAAGTCGACCCAACAGACTCACAACACGAACAATTAAACAAATTAATTATCGCTATAGATATCGTTACAAGTGAATATGCAAAAATAAAGACTATCATTATGCGTAGATTAGAAAAAGGACAACATATAAATACTGATATTATTGAATATTATAATGATTTGCGATGGGTGAGACTCAACCTATTATATGCTCGAATTGAAAAGGAGGATGAAGAATGAAAAACAAAAGCATTTTAACTTATCATTTTAAAAATGGGACGACAGTACAAACAACAATTAAAACAGACAGTTTAGGAATTTTCAAACATAAACAAACAGACACTATAGTACGAGTTGAATTCAATTATTTTGATGAAAGTTCTCGACAAATATATGGTATTGATTTATCTGAGATAGCTTACATCACATCTGAGTTGGTATCATGACAAACTACCACACCACACTTTCCGTTTTTGAAAATAGTACAAAACAAACGCTGATTGATTTCACAAAATATAACACATCATTGGAAGATTTAAAGACAGCTATTTTGAAACGATTAGGAAACATACACTCTGTAAATCGTGTGAATAAACACAAATTTAAAGTGAAACAAATCATTAAATGTTCAAAATCACTAGACGAAATGGTTGCACAAATAAATGATGAAACAGATTTTCATATTGTTGTAGAGGAGGATTAATAGTAATGACCGAACAAATAATTATCAACGAAGCTAACAGTTTACTTCACAGAAAAAGCAAAGAACTAAGTAAATCAATCATCAAAACACCTAAAGATCTCGAACGTTTCGCGATTGGACTGGATAAATTATCACAAGACATGTGGGACTATAAAAATGAACTGGAGGCAAAAAAATGACTATTCAACCGGGCGATAAAGTAGAAGTGCAGGATAGGACAGGGGTGACTGATTTATGTGTCGATGGAGAACAGTTTTATGTTCTAATCAATAACGATGGTTTGCTTACAGTAGAAGATACAGATGGTTTCTCGTCTTTTAATATTCCGTGCAGACAAGTGAAGAAAGTGAAAGAAGAGAGTCAGTTAATAAGTGAACTTTACAAAGAAGCTTATGATGTTGAATTCCGCTTGTATTTTGCTAATGTTTCAGATGCTACCAATTTTGTGTCAAAAGTTGGAAAACCTAAATTTGAACAGTCAATGGATGTGAAATGGTTTTCAGCAACAAACGGAAAAATAACAGCAACAGCATTTTTGAAAGGAGATGATTAATATGACAACACTTTATTCCATTCAAGAAAAGTATCAACAATTATTAAATTTAGCTGAGCAATTAGATCCGGAGACATTAAAAGATACCCTTGAAAGCATTGAAGATGAATTAGAAACAAAAGCAGAAAATGTTACGTTTGTCATTAAAGAATTAGAAGGGCAATCACTTATTTTAGATGTAGAAATTAAACGTTTATCAGAACGAAAAAACACGATTAACAATAATGTGAAGCGACTGAAACAATCACTACATGATGCTATGCTAGTTGCTAATAAGCAAAAAATAAAAACGAATCTATTTACATTAGATATTCGGAAAAACCCTCACAGTGTGCTTGTAGAAGATGAGAGTAAGTTAATTAATTATTTAGTCGAGCAACCTAAAAAGCTGGATAAAACTAAGTTAAAAGATGACTTAAAAAAAGGCATTGAAGTACCAGGAGCTATCTTGGTCCAAACAGAAAGACTACAAATAAAATAATAATAAGGAGGAATTTCATTGGAATTTATTCAATCAGAAAAAATGAAAAGGTCGGAGTATTTTAATATTATGATTTATGCAAAACCGGGAGCAGGGAAAACAACGACGATTAAGTATTTAGAAGGAAAAACATTAATGTTGGATTGTGATGGTACGTCGAAAGTATTAAGTGGATTACCTAATATCACGATTGCGACATTAGATCCTCGAAATCCCGTACAAGATATGGCTGATTTTTATGGATATGCGAAGGCACATGCAGAGGAATATGACAATGTAGTAATTGATAATTTAAGCCATTATCAAAAATTATGGTTAATGTTTAATGGGAGAAATACAAAATCAGGTCAACCAGAACTACAACACTATGGAATATTTGACACACATTTAATACATTTGATTTCCGTGTTTAATAATTTATCAAACACAAATATAGTATATACAGCTTGGGAAAACACGCGTCAAATACAGATGGAAAGTGGGCAACTGTATAATCAATTTTTGCCTGACATTAGAGAAAAGGTAGTTAATCACGTTATGGGAATTGTTCCTATAGTCGCAAGATTAATAAGAAATCCTGAAACAGGTCAGAGGGGTTTCTTACTCACAGAAAACAATGGTAATTTTGCAAAAAATCAGCTAGATAATAGAGAGTTTGCCTTGCAAGAAGACCTATTCCAAATTGGTGATATTGATGTTAAAGCTTAGAGAATATCAAAAAGAAATTATAAATGATGTAAAGGGGGCTTTTTTACAGGGATATAACAGACCGTGCGTTGTTGCTCCCTGCGGTTAGGTGCTGGTAAATCGGTTATTTTATCAGAAATAATTCGCATGACAACGCGCAATAAAAATAATGTTCTTTTCCTAGTTCACAGAAAAGAATTGATTGACCAAATCAGAAATACACTCACTATGAATGATGTTGACATGAATTTTGTCAATTTGGGGATGGTTCAAACAATAGTTAGACGTTTAAACAAGACCTCTGAACCTGCTTTAATTGTTATTGATGAAAGTCATCATGTGCTTGCAAATAGTTATAAAAAAATAATCCATCATTTTTCTAATGCTAAAGTAGTTGGATTTACAGCAACACCAGTGAGAATAAATGGGGGTGGTTTAGGAGATATAAACGATATTTTAATTGAAAAAGTTGATGTGAAGTGGTTAATTGAAAATCAATTCTTAGCACCTTACAAATATTTTGCTCCCGAAATCGTTCAGACAGAAACATTAAATATCAAACAAACTGGAGAATTTGACATGACAGGGCTTGACGAGCAATTCAATAAAAGAATGATTTGGGGCGATGTCATCAAACATTATCAAAAGTTAGCAAACGGAGAACAAGCAATACTTTATGCCTCTTCCCTTTATCAAAGCAAAAAAATGGCAATGAGTTTTGAATCATTTGGCGTTACATCCGCACATATTGACGGGAAAACACCTAAATCCATTCGTGATGACATTATAAAACGATTTCGAGAGGGCAAAATAAAGGTCCTATGCAACTTAGATTTAATTGGTGAAGGATTCGATGTTCCAGATTGTTCTACTGTGATTATGCTAAGACCAACTCAATCTCTATCCCTGTATATTCAGCAATCAATGAGAGGTATGCGATATCGAACTGGTAAAACAGCTATTATTATTGACCACGTTGGAAATGTCAATCGCTTTGGTTTGCCAGACATGGAACGAACATGGTCCTTAGAAGCGAAAAAAGGAAGTAACAGCAACAAATCAGAAGCACCTGTAAAAATTTGCCCTGACTGTTTTATGACAGTTTTATCTACTAATAAAAAATGTGAGCATTGTGGCCATGAATTCAAAGTAGAATTAAAACCAATACAAATTGATGAGGCAGCGGAGCTACAAGAAATAACAGAAGCCGTTTTTAAAGTGAATTATAGCAGTCCAGACGAATGTAAAAACATGAAAGAATTATATGAATATGCAAAAGAACACAATTATAAAAATGGATGGGCATTCCATCAAGGAAAAGCACGAGGATTTATCAAATAAAAAAACGAAAGAAGGAATTTAAAAATGTTTAAAGTAGATCATAATGATGTTTTCACAAATGGAGTAGAAAATGGTACGTATGAGGTTGTTTTATATAATGCAAATGAAGACGCAACAAAAAGTGGTGCTGAGTTCATTAATATTGACTTAATTATTCGCAACGATGTAAATCAAAAATTTCAAAATGCACATATCTTTCACAGAGTGTGGAAAGCAAAAGCAACAAATGAATATAGTCAAACGGCATTAAATACAATTGCGAAAGCTATCCAACTCCCAAATGGAAAAGACTATAACACAGTAAACGAACTGCTACAAGACTTGTTGACTAAAACCTGCCAAGTTACGGTGAAAAACGAAGAATCTGAATATAATGGACAAGTTTATAAAAATCTAAATGTAAAGGCATGGGCTGAAAGCAAAATTACTGGACCTCTACAACATGTGTTTAAAAAGAAAGAAAACGAACCAACACAAGTAGAAATAAGTGAAAACGATTTACCGTTCTAAACAATGAAAGGAGCGCACAAACGTGTATGAACAAATTCCAGACGAATTAAGAAGATTAAAACAGTGGTGCGCTTTTCAACTGGTTTGGGATGAAGAGCGTGGCAAAAATAAAAAGATACCAATGAACGCAAATACTGGAGCATATGGCAATAGTGTAGACGAGCGAACTTGGGCAGATTTTGAAACTGCCCTTGCTTCACTCGAAAAGTATCAATTCGATGGGTTAGGATTTTACTTCAAGGCGCCGTATTTTGGCGTGGATATAGACGACATAAAAGACGATATTCAAGATTATTTATATGGAAATACTGAAAATATTGCTGGTGAGTTTATTCAAACGTTAGCTAGCTACACTGAGTACAGTGTGAGTGGGACAGGTATTCATATTATTGCAAAAGGCGATTTTCCGGAAGGTGGTCGGCGCAAAGGTAATATTGAAATGTATCCGGATGGTCGGTTTTTCGTTATGACGGGTCAAGTAATTGATAACTACAGACAAGTCAATGAAGCGACATCAGCAATAAAAATACTGCATGAGAAATACATCGGAACAACTGAAAACACATCACTAACTAAGCATCAAAATTCATCAAATGATTTGTCTGAAAGTGAAATATTGGAAAAAGCATATAATAGCCAAAATGGTCCATACTTTAAAACATTGTACGAGGGAAATTGGGAAGCATATTACGCTTCGCAGTCAGATGCAGATCTAGCTTTTGCAAATATGTTAGCTTTTTGGACAGCAGCAGATTATGACAAAATGGATACTATTTTCCGAGATTCAGGGTTGATGCGTGATAAATGGGACCAAAAACGAGGGCAAAACACTTATGGACAAATAACATTAGGTAAAGCTATATCAGGTTGTTCAGAAGTTTACTCGCCTAAACAAAGTGGCAACAGTTACAATATCAACTTAAAGTCGCGTAAAAATTGGGCGCAATTATTAAATGAAAGACGTAAAAAAGAATTAGAAAAGCTAAAAGAAGAATGGTTAATAAGTGGTGGGAAAGGAAAACAACCAAGCGTTATATCACCAATTGGTTGCGCTATTATACTGAAAGAATTCTTCCGTTTCTGCCTATTTAATATGAATGAAAACACTCGATTAGCTATGTATTTAGAAGAAGATGGCATTTGGACACAAAATGAAACTTACATTCGACGTTTTATCGGATTTTTAGAACCAACACTAAATGCAAATAAAGCGAGTGATGTTATTTATCATTTGTGGAAAGGTGCCGAAGTAAAAGAAAAAACAGTATCAAAGTATCTTATACCAGTTAAAAACGGTGTATTCAATCTTAAAACAAAGAAATTAGAAGCCTTCACGCCTGATTATGTATTCACTTCCAAAATAGCTACGCCATATGTTGCAAATCCACCGAAACAAAACATAAATGGGTGGGATGTTCATACATGGCTGGATGAAATAGCATGTGGTGATGAACAAATAACATCACTGTTGTGGCAAGTTATCAGCGCATCCTTGAACGGAAATTATTCACGAAAAAGTTCTATTTGGTTGCTAGGAGATGGAAATAACGGTAAAGGGACTTTTCAACAGTTATTGCGTAATTTAATCGGAAATTCTAATATTGCAACACTAAAATTACCGCAATTTCAAGAACGTTTTTCCTTATCAATTTTAGAAGAAAAAGTATGTTGCATCGGTGACGATGTCCCAGCTGGTGTGTATATTGATGATTCTTCCAATTTTAATTCTGTTGTAACAGGTGATGAAATTATGGTGGAGCAAAAAAACAAACACCCATATAGCGCAAATTTTCATATGACAGTGATTCAGTCCACTAATGGTATGCCTAAAATGCGTAATAAAACAGATGGAACATATCGCCGTTTTATTATCGTTCCATTTAAAGCTAATTTAAAAGGTGGAAAAGACAATTGGAAGATTAAAGATGAATATATACAGAATAAAGAAGTATTACAATATATTTTATTTCATGCAATCAATATGGATTTTGAACGATTTGTTGAACCAGATGTATCAAAAAAAATCATGGAGGAATATAAACTAGATAACGACCCGATTTTAGATTATTACGAACGTATTTTTAAAGAATATAAAAGTACTAGAATTCCGCTTTATGTTGTCTACGAGTTTTACAAGTATTTTTGCGAATCAAATAATTTAAAACCAGTTGGCGATCGCTCGTTTTATAAACGTTTTGGTGAAATTCTTTCAGAAGAAGGTTGGGAAAAAGGTAAACATAAGTTAAGCGGTAAGTTTGACCCTGCAGATACTCCAACAGGAATACATCCTTACCGTTACCAACAACCAAAGGATTCCGTCACTTATGTGTGTTTCATAAAAAATAATACATTGAAAGTTGTTTGATTTTTATAAAAAAGTTACCGAAAACACCCAAAAGTTACCGTAAGTTACCGTAAATAAAATTTGGGTAACCGCGAAACACTAACAGACTCTAAGCGTTAGAAAGAAAAGTTACCGAGTTACCGTTTTACCTCAACTCTTTATACTATTTATAAAAAAAGTAAAAAATATAAAGAGTTGACATTTTTCGGTAACCTCAATAAAAAACGTCCAAAGTACTAGAGTCGCAATCGATTTCAAGGTTACCCATTACGGTAACTTTTCATTTTCGGTAACTTCGATTTCAGGAGGTATAAAATGACAGCAGAAATGGATATACAAAATTCTATACGCTTAGCCTTAGCGAAAAAAGGACATTATGTTTTCAGAGCAAATGTGGGAAAAATCAGAATGCCGAACGGACGAATTTTTGATACAGGATTACCGAAAGGTTTTCCGGATTTGTTTGGCTTTCGTGGAACAGATGGAAAAATGTTTTTTATTGAAGTGAAAAATGAGATTGGAAAGTTACGACAAGAACAGAAAAATTTTCAACAAGCAATGGAAATAACGCCAGCAATTTGTGGGGTTGCTAGAAGTGCAGAAGAAGCATTGCAAATTGTGGAGGGATAACAATGTTCAACCATATTCGAAAATTTATAAACAGATGGAAATTTAATCAAGGGATATACATTGAACTTATGAGTCTCGATGTGATAATTCCGTTGAACAAGGAGGATAAACAAATGAAAATATATCACACAGAAACACAGGGAGATTTTAATGCTTTGTTGGGAAAATTGAAAAATGAGGGGTACAGATGGCGGTTCGGTGACATTATTATGCCAGATGACTCGTGGATGTGGGAAAAGTATGAACGAGAGACCGTTGTATTTGTAAGAGAATCAAGAATAACTTACGGAGACATTTATTGTGCTAACTATATACACCCTGACACGACCATCGAAAAATTCAAAGCGAAGAAAAATACAGAAGAACCAAGTCATAGACCTGACATTATCACAGAAGGTAAATTACCAGACGAAGTTCAAGCATGGTATGACCATGCTGTGAAAGCAGTAAAAACATCTGTAATTAATACAGATAGTGACAACATAAACAATCCCGCACATTATACAAGCGGTGGTATTGAAACGTTAGACTACATCAAAGCAAAAGTATCTGATTATTCGTCATATGCGGTCGGAAATATACTTAAATACGTTTCTCGCTATGAACATAAAAACGGCTTAGAAGACTTGAAGAAAGCGCAGTTTTATTTAATTGATTTAATTAAAGAAATGGAGAGTGGGGAAGAATGACAAAAGAATTAGATACGATGAAACAACTTAAGACATTTTCAGACATGGGGATGAAAGTAGCTAAAGAGCTGTATGGTAATGACATCAAAGAAACAGATTTCACCATAATACAACCATTCGCTGATGGACAGGGCATGATGTTACAAGTTAAAGATGATGAAGATGGCGAACGAACTATGAGTTTAAATACAGTAGACACATTGACAATATTACCTGTTATTGATGCCACTCTAGATATTTATGGTGAGGAGGAAGAAGAATGAAAAATAAACTAGCTCGGTTTTATATAATCATGATATTTATACTTGCATTTTGTCAGTTTTTAGGATATTTAAGTAATTCGGAATTCAATTCTCTTTTATTCATAATTATAGCATGTGCCGTTTCTTTGAATTTATTTAAGGAGAGTAAATAATGTGGGATCTATACGTAAGAAAAGAAACTTCATTCTGTTACAAGTTTTCATATAAAACAGAAGAAGAAGCGAGAGCTGAGGCGAATAAATTATTTGCAAACGGCACATGTAGACAATGTTATATTACAAATTTCAAAACAAAAGAACATGCGTATTTATTGAAAGGAGAGTGATACAATGTCAAAACGATTAACTAAAGCACAATTTCAATATATCGAAGATGAACTTAGACATTACTACGATACAAAAAAAGAGTTGGAACAATTAAGACTGAATGTCATTACGGGATCTATATATCAAGAATATATTGATGAAAATATCGGTGGTAGTTCTTCAGGTAATATTAGTAATCAAGTAGAGCAAAGAGTTACTTTGTTAGATATGGATATTCAAATACAACGTATGAATAAAGTTGTTAGGGTCATTGATAAAGTGATTGCAAACTTAAATGATAATGACAGGATGGTTATTAAGCTTCGTTACTGGTCACGTGAGAGATATACTTGGGAGCACATTGGAATGAAATCGCATATGGGTAGAGCAACAGCAATAAGACATCGAGACGTTGTAATAAAAGAAATTGGTAGGTTCCTTGGATTTTAATTGTGAGACGAAAGTGAGACTTTTGGGCATCGAAAAAGGTTTATTATAGTATTATAGGCAGGGCCTATTAAAAATGAAAGTCGAGGGGACTATATGAATTTAGTTAGGTGTTGGGAATGCGAGCAATATATTTCGCAGGAAGCTTCCGTACATTTCAGAGATTTGTCTGGCGGTAGAAACTTATGCGTTGAATGCCAACATAAGTATCGAAAAAAAATAGAAGAAAAGAAAAAAGAATATATTGCGCACAAAATCGA
Organism: Listeria immobilis; assembly: GCF_014322765.1. Lineage (GTDB taxonomy): Bacteria > Bacillota > Bacilli > Lactobacillales > Listeriaceae > Listeria > Listeria immobilis. Next base: position 141,698 of record NZ_JAASTZ010000007.1, read on the forward strand.
AGCAACACTTGAACGAGCAATACATCTTATAGAAATGCAAGAATACTGTAGTATGAAAATGGATGAATACCTTGACCCATATAACACAGTAGCCCAATTTTATAGAAATGACAGTAGCAAGTTTGATTCTGCTCATGAGGTAATGGCTTGTATCGAATTGTTAAGAAATCAGATTAAAGTAAAAACACAACAAAGAATAGGGCGCAAACGAGTAGATTTTATTTTGCCAGACATGAAGGTTGTATTAGAGATTGATGGAGGGCACCATCGTTTTAGGATTGGTAAAGATTCAGAACGAGATGTGTTTATCCTTAATACTTTGAATAAATCTGAACACGGTTGGGAAATTATTAGAATACCAACTAGATTTATTGAACAAAATATTAGACGTCTTGTTCCTTCTATTAAAGCATTATATAAAGAACGTCAAGAACTAAGAAACAAACATAATGGGTTCATTCCGTCTTATTACTCAAGAACGAATAAGATGTCTCACATATCAGCGATTAAAGGTGTTGCTTCAGATAATGAAATCGAAGCAATGGAACATGAACTGTTAGACGGAACTGAGCATCTATAATCACATGATGATATAGCGGGAGGTTGCTATATTGCCGGACAGAGGCTTTGTATCTGGACACTAGTCCCAACAGGCGACGACACTCCTGTTCAATCTCCGTCTGCAACCGCATAGCGGACGTTAAACACACGTGTGGGAAGACGTAAGCAAAAGCGTCTATAAATAATTATAAGCGCATACTCGTGACGGAATAGGTAGACGTTAAGCCTGCATGATCTGGTATATCAAAGGGCTGATTACAACCAACTGCAAGGTGCAAATCCTTGCCGAGTATATTAACTGAATAGAACTTCGGACACCTCTTAATAATGTGCCACAGCCGAGGTCGTTTTATAGATTCCACTTTCTGACGTCCGCGAGCCTATACTAAAGGTTAATCAGAAGAAAGACAAAGTATTGACGAATGCTACCGTAGAAGTCTTTGTGGTTTTATAACTACGGATTATATTAACAATTACAGCTCCGATAGTTCGGGGCTTTTTTATATAGGAGTGGCACATATGCATATGACATCTAAACATTATAACTTAATCAATACTAATCAGCTGATGAAGTTTTATAAATGTAAAGAGTGGTTGGCTCTTAGACAAGAAGCATTGAAGCGCGATAACTATGAATGTCAACGATGCAAGAAGAAAGGTAAGCAACGTCAAGCAGACTGTGTACATCATATTAAATATGTAAAAGAGTTTCCCGCTTTTGCATTAACATTAAGTAATCTCGAATGTTTATGTAATCAATGTCATAACGAAGAGCACGAGCGTTTACCTAATCAACAAGAGAAGAAGATTATTAATCAAGAAAGATGGTGATGTGATTGTTGTTTGATATTGATGGAATTGAGTACAACACAGATGACTATGAACAATATGATATGTATAAGCAAAGTGCAGTGCGCAATGTAATGTATAAAGCATATCGTTCGATGCGTTCCGTTGTGTCTGATAATAAGTGTCAAGGCTTGAAGCAAAAAGAAGTGAAAGAAAAAATAAATAATAATAGATTGCAAGTGTATCAATTGCTTTCATTCACTGATGGAGAAATAAATTCTATTTTTATTTTTATTGAAAAATATTTTCCACGGATTTAATCCCCCCGGGTAAAAATTTTAAAACTTTTTGAGAGGGTGTGACAACGGGGGAGAGTAGCGCCAAAAAATGCAACGTTAATTTTTCACATGAGGGGGTGGTATTGTGTCGTTTATGCGATTGAAAGAAGGCAAAGAGTTAATAACTGCAAGAAATAAAATTGAAAAAGATTTAAAACAGCAATTAAAAGATAAAAATCTAACTAGTCCTATTTATGAGGATAGAGTCAATGCTTATCTATATTATTGGGATATGGAACAGAATCTGTTACGGGATATTAACGAGCGTGGATTTTATGTTGAATATGATAACGGCGGCGGTCAAAAAGGGACTCGCAAAAATGATAGTGCATTATTGCTACAAAAATACACTAAGCAAGCAATGGATATTTTACAATTCCTATCTTTAAAACCACCTTCTGAACAAGTAAAGAATACAGGAAGTGAACTTCATGACCCAGCCCTCTAATGTATATAAATGGCACCCTGCAATATCAGAGTGGATGCGAATGGTTGAAAATGATGAAGTGGAAAATTGTAAAGAACAAAAATTATTGATGAAATATGTCAGAGGCAGGTTAGAACAAAAAAATGTAATCATTGATTATGATACTTTAGATACCGCTATTGCTACGGCAGAGCGGTATTTTTATAAACTTTTCCCGTTCCAAAAATTCATATATGCATTTGTATTTGCTGTATTTGAAATAGATGAAGATGGCGATAAGCAATTAATGTTTAATGACTATTTTATTTATGCTGGTAGAGGCTTTGGTAAAAATGGTTTATTAAGTTGTATGATTTTTGAATGTACAACTAAAAATCATGGCGTGGACCATTATAATATTGATATTGTTGCGACATCGGAAGACCAAGCAAAAACAAGCTTTGAAGATATTTATAACATGTTAGAAGAAAATAAAGAAACGATGAAAAACGTCTATCGCTGGAATTTAGTTGCAATACAACATCGGAAAAATGGATCAACTATCAAATATAAAACATCAAATGCAAGAACAAAAGATGGTTCAAGACCTGGTGCAGTTGCCTTTGATGAAGAACACGCATATGAAGATTATTCAAATTATGCAGTACACACTTCTGGATTAGGTAAAAAAGAACGGTCACGTAGATTCCATTTAACGACCGATGGTTATGTTCGCGGAAGCGTTTTAGATGACAGAAAAGTATTAGCACAACAAGTATTAAACGGAGAAAAGCCAAACTCAAAAATGTTCCCTTTTATTTGCAAGTTGGATAATCCGGACGAAGTTCAAGATAAAACAAAATGGCCAAAAGCAAATCCTATGATTTTATACTACAAACCATTGCGAATTGAAATTGACCAACACTGGGATGATGCGCAATCATCTTCTGAAATCATGGTTGAGTTTATGACTAAAAGAATGAACTGTCCAACTCAAGATCCAACCACTGTAGCAGTAAAATGGGATGATATTAAAGCAACAAATCAACCAATACCAGATTTGAAAATGGCTCCTGCAATTGGGGGCATTGATTTCGCGGATGTTAGAGACTTTTGTGCGGTAGGGTTGTTATTTAAAAAAAGAGGTAAGTATATCTTTAAACATCATACATTCATTTGTGCTGAGTCCTTGAAGATCACGAAATTTAAATTTCCGATTCATGAAGCTGTGGAAAAAGGATTGGCAACTATCATACATGATAATTATATTGATGAAGATTATCCGCTTCAATGGTTTTTAGAACAAGCAAAGGAATACCGCATAATAAATATTGCAACGGATAGCTTCAGATACAAGTCATTGAAAGAAGCATTTACGAATGCAGGTGCGCCTCTAGTTCAAGTCCGCTCTGGTCCATATTCGCATAACAGACTGTCGAGCATGGTAGATAAATTGTTCGCCTCGCATAAAATCATTTTTGGTGATGACATGTTAATGCGTTGGTATTGTAACAATGTAGCTATTAAATTTGACGCACGTGGTGAAAAAACATATATAAAAATTGAGCCGAAGACACGTAAAACGGATGGGTTCTTTGCTTTGCTGCACACACTAATGCTTGATGAAGAATTGCCAGAGACGCGAGAAATAAAACTGTATGATGTGACTACGTATTAGGAGGTGATAAATATTGGGATTCAAAAGTTGGGTGAGTGGATTTTTTAATGAAGAACAAAGAACATTGAATTTAACGGACACGGTGTGGTGTTCTATTCCTTCTGAGAAACTAAAAGAATTGTCTATAAAGAAGTGGGCAATTGATTCTTGTGCTAATAAAATTGCCAACACACTATCTTGTGCAGAGGTACTCACCTATGAAAAAGGTGAAGAAGTCCGTAAAAAAAATTGGTACATGTTTAATGTTGAAGCAAATCAAAATCAGAATGCAACAGAGTTTTGGAAGAAAGCAATATACAAACTTGTGTATGATAATGAAGCTTTGATATTTATGCAAGATGAATATATTTATGTAGCTGATAGTTTTGCTAAAAATGATAAATCACTGTATGAAAACACATATACAGAAGTTACTTTAAAAGACCTCACATTAAACAAAGAATTTAAAGAATCAGAAGTTTTACATCTTACTTTGAATAATGAAAGTATTAAATCCATCATCGATGGGTTTTATTTGCTTTATGGAGATTTGATTTCAGCAGCAGTGAATAAATACAAAAAAATAAATTCTAGAAAAATAATAGTTAAATTAAAAGGTATGTTTGGGCAAGCTCCTGAAGAAGAAGAAAAATTGAGACTTATGTTATCTGAGAGGATGAAGAAGTTTCTAGCTGAAGGGGATTCCGCTTTACCCGTAGAAGACGGTATGGAAATTGATGAGCTTAATGGGGATTCTAGTATTGCAGAGTCAAGAGATATAAAAAAAATGATAGATGACGTCTTTGAGATGATTGCAAATAGCTTTAACATCCCTCTTGGTTTGGCGAAAGGTGACACTGTAGGTTTAAGCGAGCAAGTTAATTCATTCTTAATGTTTAGTATAAATCCTATCGCCGAAATGTTTACCGATGAAGGAAATAGAAAGTTTTATGGTAGGGATTCGGTTTTAGAAAGAACCTACATGAAATTAGATACTACAAGAATTAAGGTTCAAGATATTCAAGAAATTGCGAGTTCAATGGATGTACTGTTCCATATTGGTGTAAATACAATAGATGATAATTTAAGGATGATTGGACGTGAACCTGTAATGAGTCCGGAAACCCAAGAGCGTTTTGTTACGAAAAATTATGCACCTTTAGGTGAGAATGAAGAAGATTTGAAAGGGGGTGACATAAATGAAAATAAAGGAGATTCCTAAAATAGAAAATAGATTAGAGTTTAAAAACAGCTCTGAAAACCCAGAAATCGCGGACCTGTATTTATACGGATCAATAGGTAGTGGCTGGTTTGATGATATTACGTCTAGTGAAGTACAGAATTTTTTAAAAACATCTAGCGTCTCTCAAATAAATGTACATGTCAATAGCGGTGGTGGAGATGTTTTTGAATCCATTGCTATTCATAATCTATTAAAAGCACACCCGGCTAAAATCAGTATTTATATTGATGCTCTTGCTGGGAGTGGTGCATCTGTAATTGCGATGGCAGGTGATGAAATTATTATGCCAAGCAACGCAATGATGATGATTCATAAAGCTTGGACAATAGCAGCTGGTAATGCAGACGAGTTTAGAAAAGTTGCAAATGATATGGATAAGATAGACCATGCTGTGACGGAAAGTTACACAGAGCGATTTGTTGGGGAGCGCGAAGAGTTAGTAACATTACTTACCAATGAAGAATGGTTAACAGCTGATGAGTGTGTAGCACTAGGTTTTTGTGATTCTATAGGGGAAATTGAATTAAATGATGATGAACAAGTTACTGAGAATTCAAGTGAAGCAGTAACAGTAGCAAGTATAGTTGATAAATATAAAGTAGTTGCATCAACTGAAAATAAAGCAATTCAAACAAAAAATAATATTTTTAAAAGTATCGCAAATAGAAGCGATACTTTTTTATTAGGAGGAAATGACAAATGAATAACCTTGATAAAAAAGATTCAGAAACATTGAATATCAGTACGGCATTTTTAAACGCAATCAAAGAAGGCGCAACAGAAGCAGAACAAGTAACAGCATTTACAAATATGGCTGAACAAATTCAAAATAATATTATCAATCAAGCACGTAAGGAAGTAAATCGAGAAATGAACGATAATAATGTACTCGCTAGCCGTGGTGCCAACGCTTTAACCAGTGATGAAAGTAAATACTATAATGCCGTTATTGCGGGCGATGGTTTTGCTGGGGTTACTGACTTGTTACCGCCTACCGTTTTTGAACGTGTGTTTGAAGATTTAACAGTAGAACATCCACTGTTGAGCAAAATTAATTTTGTTAATACTACTGCTACAACGGAATGGATTATTAGCATTGGAGACGTGGCAACTGCTTGGTGGGGTCCTTTATGTGCCGAGATTAAAGAAATTTTAGATAACGGATTTGATAAAATTCAAACTGGAATGTACAAGTTATCTGCATACATCCCTGTTTGTAATGCAATGCTTGACCTAGGACCATCCTGGTTAGATCAATATGTACGTACTATTTTAGGCGAAGCAATGGCGCTTGGTCTTGAGGCTGGTATTGTAAATGGCTCTGGAAAAGACCAACCAATCGGCATGATGCGTGATGTGGACAATTCCAGCACAGATGGACACCCTGAAAAAACAGCTACTCCGTTAACGGATTTAACACCTCAAACTTTAGCAAACGATGTCATGCTCCCATTGACGGACAATGGGAAAAAGTCTGTTAATGATGCTATTTTAGTTATTAATCCAGCGGATTATTGGAGTAAAATTTTCGCAGCTACAACTTACATGACCCCTCAAGGTGCCTGGGTGACCGGAATTTTACCAGTGCCGTTGGAAATCATTCAATCTGTCGCTGTCCCAGTAGGAAAAGCTGTCGCAGGACGTGCTAAAGATTATTTCATGGGCATTGGTTCAGAACAAGTTATTCGCACTTCAACTGAATATCGTTTATTAGATGACGAAACGCTTTATTATGCGAAACAGTACGCAAATGGACGACCTAAAGACAATACTTCTTTCTTAGTTTTCGATATTACTGGTTTAAAAGGTTCACCTGCGATTGATGTAAATGTGGTGAATGACGCGACACCCTCAGACACCCCTGCTGACTAGTGCAGGGAATGGTTACAGCAACATGAAAGTTGTTGAATTGAAAGAGGAATTGGATAGGCGAGAAATTCCGTATAATACTTCTGATTTGAAATCCGACTTGATATTGAAATTAGAGGAGGATGATTTAAATGCAGGTGTCTGATGAAATACTGCAAGAAATAAAAGACTATTTGCGAATCACTTGGACAGACACAACGGAAGATAATCGACTAAGAAAAATAATTGAAAGAGTTTCGGCACGCATCAGTCAATTGGCTGGCGTGCCTTTTACTTTCGAAAAAGAAGATGCTGCAAAACAATTACTTTTCGATGGTGTCCGATACGCATATAATAATTCTTTTGAATATTTTCAAGAAAACTTTATTTCAGAAATTCAAAGTTTACAATTTGACGTGGCGGTGAATGTTAATGCAGAAAGTCAATCATGATACATTTAGCGACGGTGTTTTGCATTATGGATTGTCAGAAACAATTCGCGATACTAACAGAAAACGAATAGGAACAAATTTTGTTAGCAGGGGGAAATTGTTTTATGAAGAAGTTTCTATGCGCGATCAAGATGTTATGAGAATTAATGCGATGGGTAAAGATTTGAATTTAAAAATTAAAACGCCTTATCGAAAAGAAGCTGTCTCCTATCAAAAAATACAAATTGAAGGCACTGAATATGAAGTTAGTTATGTTGATAAAGATAGAAATGTGCGTTTATTTTGGTACTTGACAAGGTCAGGTGATGAAATTGAATGAGCCAACAAAAGAGAGAATTTCAAAACTTAATATGTATTTAATTGCAAAATTAAGTGAAAATACAGGTTTTAATGTCTATCAAGATAATGTGAGTGAAACAGAATTGAACGAAGAACTTAATGGAGTTTATGATTACATTATTTTTTCGACCGGCGGTTTTTCAAAAAGTGATACTTCTCAATTTACACTAGTTCAAGAAATTTCAATTCAAGTAGCCACTGAAAATACTGATGACCTTGATGGATTGCAAGTTGATATTATTACAAGTCTTGAGGGGATTTCAGGAGCAGGTCCATATTATTTTTTAAATTCTACTAAAGGTCAAATTCAAAAAGGACAACAAGATAATTATGTCGATGCGCTGGAATTGAATTTCACTAGGTCGTTTAAGTATGTGTGCTAAATGGTCAGTAGATTTTGCGGACGTTGATAAACTAACTGAATTGATAAGTAAAATTCCAAACAAATCTGAGGAAATAATTAACAAAACCTTGGAAACTAAAGCAGTACCACTTGCAAAACAAAATATTGAGAAGCGAATAAACCTTTCAAAGAATTGGAAAGGACAATTATTAAACAAAAATCACGCGCAAACAGCTGGACCATTTGTTGCAAAAATGAGCAATTTAGGATTTGAGTTAGTTTCCAAACCAAAGTTTAATTACTTGATTTTTCCAGACCAAGGGGTTGGAAAAAATAATAAAACAAAACAAGATTTTATGTTGTTAGGATTAGAAGAATCTACTGCAGAAATAGTAGAAATGTTAGAAGAAGATGTATTAAAAGAGATTAATAATATATTAGGAGGTAATTGAAAAATGGCAACAATCATTGAAGAATTTGACGCAACTCGTGTTACGAACGTTGGAACTAAATTTTCAGAAGATGCTACAAGTATTGCCTTTGGTTGTTTAGGTTCAATCGAAGGAGAAACAGAGTTATTGGAATTAGTAAAAAAATGTGAGGGAGTAGAAACAAAGAAAAAAACTACACCTCAAAAAATGTCACTAACATTAAACGGACATGTGAAAGTTCCTGTTTTACGAGATATTTTCGGACTTTCAAACGAAGGTTTAAAAGCAGGCGTTTATTCCTACGGTGCCGATAGCTTGAGTAAACCTTTTGTACTGACAGCAGATGTATTAGATGAGTTTGAAGCGCAAACAAAATTAATTGCGTTCTCCAATTGTGTCGCGGCAACGGGATTAAAAATAACAGTTGAAAATGGTGCGGATGAAGTTGCAGAAGTTGAATTGGAATTCACTGCAATGATTGATGATAATAGAAAATGTTATTACGAAGCAATTATTTCTGAGTTGGACGAAGCGGACAAGGATGCATTTGTAAAGCAATGGCACACAAATTTCACACCAGATATGGTTATTGCTACACCCTGAAACTCCCCCAGAATTGCTGGAAAAAAGTGAAATTATTGAAGAAAGCATAGGGGACAATTCAGAAGAATACGTACCGGAAGAAGACATTTCAGAAGAGTAAGACGGGGTAGTTTATCCCGTCTTTTTTATTTGTATAGGAGGAATTTTAATGGAATTTACAATAGAGTTTTTAGATGGAACAGAAGCGAAACTAGATTCAAATGTCACTATGTTAACTTTATATCGTTTGCAAAACGAAGGTGATGGCGCAGTGGACGGGAAGTTTTTAAAAGGATTTATGCAACAACAAATGGATTTAGACCCTATTTCTATTGCTCAAGGAGTATACGCCGCGTACAGACAAGCGAATGATAAAAAAGATGCGAAAAAATTTGAAGAATTTATGGAAAATTATCAAATGGATTTAGAAGTAGACATGCAAGTATATTTTGCAATTGTCACAAAAAAATCTAGGGAAGAATTTGCAAAACAATTTAAAAAGAAAACAGGTAGTTCAAAAGGAAAAAAATAAAACTGCCAGAAATCGTAATAGAATGCGTTGAAGATTTATACACATTGTATCTTTATGTGTTCGAATTAGATAGAAATGATGTCTGGCAACTACCACTTAAATCTGTACAGATGATTGCGGAAAGAAAAACAGCAATCGAAAAATGGTCCAATTATGAAAATGAAAAGGCAGGTGGAAAATAATGGCAAGTAACCAGCCGAAAATAACTTTTAAAGTGTTTAATCAAGATTTCAATAGTGCGATGTCACAAATGAATGCTGAGAGTAAGAAATTCAGACAAGAATTAAAATTAGAGCAAGAGCAGTTGAAAACTACTGGTTCTGAGACAGATAAATTAACAGCTGATTTAAATGGATTGCAAAAACAATATGATGTAGCGAGTCAAAAAACAAAAGAAACTGCTCAACAATTAGAGAAAGTTAAAACACAATTTGGTGAAAACAGTACAGAAGCAAATAAAATGGAAACAGCATTGAAAAGTGCACAAATCACAGAACAGCAACTAGCGAATAAAATTGAATTAACAACTGATGCATTAGAAAAAGCAAAATCAGCAGAATCTGGACGAGTCGCTTCATTAAATAAATTACAATCAGAACAATCAAACTTAGAAGCACAATCAGCAAAATTAGCGAGTGAATATAAACTAGAATCAGCGGCTATGGAAGGGACTGCTACAGAAGCCGAGAAGTTGGCAAGAGCAGAAAAGTATCTCGCTGATCAGACAGATGTCGCAGAGCAAAAAATTAAAAATATGGAACAACAGTTAGAACTTGTCAAGCAAGAATATGGTGAAAATAGCACAGAAGCTTTAAAAATGGAAACATCACTAAATGAAGCTAAGACATCTGTTTCAAAGCTTGGGGATGAATTAACAGAGTTTAAAGGTGACTCAAATAATGCTGGACAAGGAATGGATGAATTAAATAACAAACTATCTGGCGCTGTCATGATGGAAGCGGCGGAGCAAATTGCAGCCGTTGGTGAAAAACTGAAAGAAATTGGTCAGTATGCATTAGAAGCTTTTAGAGAAGTAGACGAAGGATTAGATACAATTATTACAAAAACAGGAGCTACCGGAAAAGCCGGAGAAGATTTATCGAAAGTGTTTGATAACATTGCTGGTAAGTCTAAATTTGAGTTTCAAGCAGTTGGTGATGCTGTAGGAGAACTGAATACTCAGTTCGGATTTACAGGAAAAGAATTAGAAAAAAATTCAATGAAATTATTAAAGTTCTCTGATATTAATGGTTCAGATGTTACTGATAGTACTTTGAAAGCAAAACAAGCGATGGAAGCTTATGGACTGGAAAATAAAGATTTATCGATGATTTTAGATTCTGTAACTTATGTCGCGCAAGGTACCGGACAAAGTGTAGATGATATTTTTGACAAAGCTGTCAAAGGGGCGCCGCAGATTGAGGCGTTAGGATTATCTTTTGCCGATGGTGCGCAACTTATGGCAAACATGGATAAAGCGGGCGTGGATTCCAGTGCTACATTATCAAGTTTGACAAAAGCAAGCGTGGTGTACGCAAAGGAAAATAAAACACTTGCCCAGGGCTTATCTGAATTAGAAGATAAAATACTCGGTGCGAAGACTGAAACAGAAAAAATCAATATAGCGGCAGAAGTTTTTGGAACAAAAGGTGCGCCACGGATGGTCAAAGCCATTGAGGATGGTCGTTTAAGTCTCGATGGCTTAGCAGGAACAGCAGAAATAGCAACAGGCACTGTTTCTAAAACATTTGAAGCAACACTGGATCCAATTGATCGTCAAGATGTCGCATTGAATAATGTGAAAATGGCGATGGGAGATTTAGGCAATTCGATAGCAGAGGTACTAGCTCCTATTTTAGATGTGTTATCATCTCTTTTGCAAAAAGTATCGAGTTGGTTCAATAGTTTACCTGCTCCCATTCGACAAGTAACTGTTATAATCGGGCTTTTAATTATAGGTTTTACCGCTTTGCTGCCCGTAGTTACTGCGGTTGTTGCGATGGTAGGCATATTAGGAACAGCTATGTTACCTGTTATTGGGATTATCGCTGGAATTGTTGCAGGGATTGCTGTATTAATCGTTGGATTTAAATGGTTATGGGACAATTGTGAAGGATTTCGAAACTTTTGGATTGGACTATGGGAAAGTATAGTATCCGCATTTCAATCCGCATGGGAGTATATTCAACCTGGAATACAAGCAATTGCGGACGCGTTGAAAAAGTTTTGGGAAGAATATGGTCCGACAATTATCGGGGCGTTGCAGGCTGTGTGGAATTATATCGTAGATTTCATTGCTTGGTTAGAACCGGTTTGGACATTCTTATGGGAAGGATTGAAAAGCACACTCAAATTTGTATGGGATGCAATTTTAGTTGTTGTAAAATTTGCTTTAAACTATCTCGGAGGTTTAATTGATTTTTGGGCAGGTATTTTTACAGGGGATTGGGATAGAGTATGGAAAGGCATTCGAAAAATGACAAGCGCTGTTTGGGAAGCTATTAAAGGTATATTTTTTGCGGCGGTCGAATGGGTCGACAATATTTTAAAATCCTTTGGAATTGACATTGGTGCCATTTGGAAAAGTATCACTGATGCTACAAAATCTGCATGGAAATGGATTGGTGATCATATCATTAATCCTATTAGAGACGCAAATAATAGAGCTAAAGCTATTTTAGCAACTTTTAAAGCCGCTTTTAAGATTGCTTTTGATAGCATTAAAGAAAATATTTCTAACGCATGGTCTAAAGTGGAAGATAAAATTATAAGACCAATTTCAAATGCATATGATAAAGTTAAAAAGATTTTGGGGGACATCAAAGATACATTTGAAAAATTGGATATTAAGTTCCCAAAGATCGAGATGCCAGAATTGCCTCATTTGAAGACGAAAGGGAAATTTAGTCTAAAAGAAATGACAGTGCCAAGTATTTCCGTGGATTGGCATGCGAACGGTGGGTTCTTTAATTCCGCCTCTGTAATCGGCATTGGGGAAAAAGGTCCAGAAGCCGCTGTGCCTCTTCAAGGAAAACGCATGGATCCTTTTGCTGATGCTGTATCAAATAGAATGCTATCATCTTTACCGCAAATGGCTCAAGGTAAAATATCAGAAAATAATAATGATGTAAAAGTTGAAATCAATATGAACAATAATCTATATGGTGCTGCTGATGAGGACAGATTGGTCAACAAGGTAAAACGAGAAATCACAAATGGAATGAATTCTAAAACGACGGCGTGGGGAGGGCGAACATCTTGAATTATCAAATATTAATAGACGATACACCTTGCACTGATTATGGATTATGTGTTACAGAGAGACCGGTTTTAAAAACACCAGAACAGGACATTGAAGTCAGAGAAATCAGAGGAAGAAATGGAGCTTTTGTAATTCCGTACGGATTTAAAAATATCGAAGAAGAAATTTCATTCAATTTTTTAGACGACACTAAATCATTCAAACAACTATTTAGAGAAGCGAAAAAGTATTTTATGAATGGAAAAAAACTTGTGTTTTCAGATGACCCCCATGTTTACAGAAAAATAGTCCATGTGTCATTTGCCGATGCTGAAAATACGATATTAGAGTACGGATTGTTTAATGTTATCTTCACTTTAGATCCATTTCAATATATTAATACAAGCATTATTGATATTGATAAAGGGGATTTGCTTATGAATGAAGGTAGTGTGGAATCGCAGCCCTATATAAAAATTTTCGCAACAGGGGATGTCACTTTGAACATTTCAGGAAATAACTTTATTTTTAAAGGAATTGATGAATATATAGAACTCGATTGCGAAAATTTAATGGCATACAAGACAGTAAATGATGTAATTGCTCCAGCTGACGATAAAATGTTTACTCCAGATTTCCCTGTGCTCCAAGCGGGAGAAAATTATTTTGATTGGATTGGAAATGTCGAAAAAATCGAAGTTAATCCGTATTGGAGGTATGTGTAATGATACCAGTTTTATACAGTTCCAAAAGTACTAATTTTGACAGCAATGGCTTAGGACTGCTAAAAGATACTATCTCTGCATCGGTGGATGAAACTTTAAACGGTTCATGTGAATTGACAATTGAATATCCAATGACAGCTAGATTGTTTGATGAAATAATTGATGAATCTATTTTTAAAGTGAAGGCAAATGAAGCGCAAAATTTTCAACTTTTCCGAGCATATAACATTGCGTGTGACGAATTTACTAGCTCAATCATAGTCAAGGCTAGGCATATTACAAATGACGCTACTTCGAATTTTGTAGAAGATTTCACTGTCGAAAATATCACACCTGGCGCCGCTTTGAGTAAATTGTTTTCTTCTACCGCTTACCCTTCTAAATTTTCTGGAACGTCAGACATCACTACTTTGTCAAGTACAAGCATACAACGAAAAAACCCGCTTGAAATTATTGCAGGTGTGGAAGGCTCGCTCTTGGACGTATGGGGTGGGGAGTTAGTTCGTGATAATTTTAGTATAAATTTATTAAAACGTCGTGGCAGAGATAACGTCGCATCTATTAGATATCGAAAGAATTTGACTGGTTTAGAAACAGATGTAGATACTGAAAATGTAATTACTCGCATTTATCCGTTTGCAAATAAACAAGATGTAAACGGTAATGAACAGACAATAGTATTACCTGAAAAATATTTAGACAGTGAACATATTAATGCATATTCGAATATAAAAATTTTACCAGTCGATTATTCATCTGATGAAGAAGTGACAGATGTTACAACTCTTAGAAATGTAGCTGGAAAATATTTTACTAATTCTAAAACTGACATACCAGAGATAAATATTAAAGTATCTTTTGAACCCCTCTCTGAAATGAGGGGATACGAAAAATATAAAAACTTAGAAATGGTTGAACTAGGTGACACTGTAACCGTTTATCATCCGGATTTGAATGTAAATATTACTGCAAAAGCGGTTCGAACAAAATATAATGTCATTACTGAAAAATATGAAGAAATAGAACTTGGCAGTATTAAAGCTGATTTTACAGACACGTTAAAGTCAGACATTAGCAAAGTTGTCGATGAGGTTCCTACCCAAGATTGGATGCAGAATGAACTGAAAGCAATAGGTGACAGCATTCAAGGTGCGAATGGGGGAAATATTTATACATTTCCTACTTTCAAACCTTCAACAATGTATTTTATGGATACAGATGATGTGAATACTGCTAAAAAAGTGATGGTTATGAATAGAGAGGGCATAGCGTTTTATCAAAACGGAATAACTGGCACTCCTAAAACGGCTTGGGGAATTGATGGGAAATTTGTCGCAGATTGGATTGGAACCGGTACGTTGCGAGCGATTGACATTGAGGGCGTAACCATCACAGGTTCAAGCGGATATTTCGATGTTTTATACTCAAGTTTTTTACCAGGTCTTCCGGCACCGCAGTATCGCGAAGAACTTCAAATGGGCGGTGGGACTGGTTTTAATTTAACTGCACAGTCGACAAGTAAGCTTTATCCTGCCATGCAAGTTCGGATGAACACAAACGGAGATTTAGGTCTTGCGATTGAAGCTGTGAACGAAAATACAGGTGCAATTGATGCGGACAGAGTTGTCAGACTATCACCGTTTGCAGGCATCGAAACTCCTTTGATTCAAAGTGACGGCTGGTGTTGTATAGGTGCTAATTCGGACGGGAAAACCGCTTCTATTGATCGTCACACGTGGGTTTCTGGCGGTGGTCCTCAACTGCGCTATGTGCCGCATCGAGCTAGTAATTTTGAGACTGCTAGTTCAGAGGAATACAAGAAAAATATACGTAAAGTAAAGAAAACTGCCTTTGGTAAAACAGCGAAGCAAGTCATAAATGAAACAGATGTTTTTACGTATTCACATATCGCAGATGAAACTAATGAAAAGAAAATCGGTTTTATTGCGGAACAAGCTTCTGATTCATTGACCACCGCAGACGGAAAGGCAATTGATTTATATAATTCCGTTGCATGGATTTATCAATATGCAAAAGAAAACGAAGCAGAAAAAGAAGCATTAAAAGCAGAAGTAAAAGAGCTGAAGGACTTAGTTAATAAATTAGTGAATGAGGTGAACAAATGAGCAACTTACGAAAAATAAATGCAACGTTAGACTTGAACAGAAAAAGTTGGAGTATTGAACGTATTGAAGCGATTCAGGGCGATATTGATTCATTAACAATTGCGGCGCGAATCGTCCTAGACGGTAAAGGGATGGACTTAACTGATTATACGCCTACTTTTGCGGTGGTGCTTCCGGGAACAAGCGAGTATGTCATTGACGATTTACATTTTGATATTAGCCGATTGAGCGAAGGATACTTCGAATATACTTTCGTAAAAGAAGCGTTTTCAGTTCCGGGCGTATATGATACAGCCCGTTTTATTTTGCAGAAAAAAGACAAAACGGAGCTAAGCGGTATGCCTCGTTTCACTTATTACGTAGAGAAAGACCCGCTTCAAGGTAAAGTTATTGCTGAAAGTTATATAAGTGATTTCGAGCGATTAGAACAAATGATACATGATGTTGAAACAGAAATCGCAGGCTTACATGATGAAGTGACAAGTGAAAGTATGCGATTAGATACTGAAATAGCTGAACTTGACGCAAAAATTGACACAGAAACGAGTAAATTGCAAACAGAAGCGAATAATCTACAAACGCAATTCGATAGTTTTAATCCGTCACAATTTGCACAACAAACGGACTTAAATGCACATGTAAATAATGCGGATATTCACGTAACATCAGCGGATAAAACGAATTGGAACGCAAAAGAAACGACTGTTGGCGCACAAGCGAAAGCAGATGAAGCGCTTGATGGCGCGAAAACAGATGCTGCAAGTTTGTACGAGCCGAAAATTGCAAAAACCGCATGGACGGCGCCTGTGCTGAATAGCGGATTTTCTATATTAGACAGTAGATTTCCGCCTCTGTATCGACTGAAAGGGTCTACACTGCAAATAAAAGGTGCTGTAGGGCGTACGACAGCGACAGGGGCTATTTTTACGCTTCCAGTAGGTTTTAGACCGGCAGAACGCCACGGATTTGCGGTGGCGATGGTCATAGGTGCGGCAGGCGCAGTCGCTACTGTGTATGTTCATGATGACGGTCGTGTCGAGTTGGTTTCTGCGTCAGGGAATTACAATTTATGGTTAGAGATAACGTTAGATATTGATTGAGGTGGTGAGCAAATGAGATGGAACAAGAATTAAAAATTTCTAACGCTGAGTATCTTAAATTAAATAAAAGGATACAAAGCAATGAAAAATATGTCGAATCGCTAAAAGAAGATTTACAAGAACATAGCGAAGCGATGAGTAAAATGCAAGCGGAATTAGAAGAAGTGAAACACAATCGTGTTTTAAATGAGGACACTCTATCTCTGATGATGGAGAACGCCGTACGCAACGGATTAAGTGATGTAATGAGTGAGATAAAAGCACAAGATGAACGCATTAGAAATTTAGAAGTAGATAAGTATAAAACAGCTTATAAATCATTGTCATGGGCTTCTGCTGCTGGGGGCGTCGTAGTAATTGGCGCTATTGTCGCAGCTATCCTCAAAGCAATTATTAATTAAAAATAAGGAGTGAACAAAATGAAAAAAATTAACTGGAAGGTAAGATTTAAAAATAAAACGTGGGTTATCTCAACGATAGCCGCGTTATTCTTCATTGTGCAAGCGGTGTTGCTTGTGTTCGGGATTTCATGGGATTATAACGAATTGCTACAGCGACTTATCACCGT
>NZ_JAASTZ010000008.1 GCF_014322765.1 Listeria immobilis
GCATACAAAAAGCAGTTAACCAAGCAAAACATCTTTCAAAGTATGTCACGAAAAGGGAACTGTTTTGACAATTCTCCGATGGAGAATTTCTTTGGACTGTTAAAGCAAGAAATGTATTACGGGGTAATTTATGCCAGCTTTAAACAATTGAAGCAAGCAATAGAAGATTGGATACATTACTACAATCATCATCGAATTAAAACGAAACTTGGTTGTAGTCCTATTCAGTACCGCGAACAGATGACCGCATAAAAAATACCAACCAGATTTCTCTGGTCGGCATTTGGTCTAACTTTTGGGTCTCACTACAATGATTTTCTGGCTTTTTTTATTTGCGTCGATACATTTTAGTTAAATCAAGCATCAAATAAATCAGCAATAATGCTGTGATAATTACCGCAATAAGATTGGCAATATCATTATGGAAAAGAAAGCTAAGTCCATTAATTGCTAGTGCGATTGCAATAATAATTAAATATTTTACCATTAAAAATCTCCAGTTCTATAGTGCGCCATCTTGAATAATTTCTGTTTTATAACCATCTGGGTCTGTTAAAAAATAATAAAATGGATCTTCACCAGGAAGTCCTTTTAATTCAGTCACTGTGTAGCCAGCTTCTTGATGTTCTTTTAGTAAGGCGCGGACATTCGGCACCCCTACAGCAAGATGACCGTAACCATTTCCTAAATCATAAGCGTCCTGTTGGTCATAATTATATGTTAATTCTAATTCAAAGCCACCTTCTTCAAAAGCCATATAAACAAGTGTGAATTCAAAATCCGGAAAATCTTTTCGGCGGACTTCCTTTAAACCTAGTGCTTTTTCATAAAAAGTAATTGATTCAGTCAAGTTTTTCACTCGAATACACGTATGTAACATTTTAGCAGTCATTTGCTCTTCCTCCTTTTAAATTTCTTTCTCCATTGTAGTATATCAGCGGAATGAATACAAATAAGGTATATTGAAGTAAAACGGTAATTTCGGTATAATGAGTGTGTGCAGAAAGGTGGAAATAAGATGACGGAAATTAAACGAATTATGACTGGCGAAATTCAAGAAAATTGTTATATTATTTATCAAGATAATGTTGCTTTAATAATTGACCCAGGTGCAGAAGCTAGTAAAATTAAAGCAGAAATTGCAAAACTTCAAGTAACACCAATAGCGGTTTTGTTAACGCATTGTCATTATGATCATATTGGTGCCTTGGAAGAAATAAGGGCAGCTTATTCCATTCCGGTTTATGTTAGTCCAAAAGAACAAGCATGGCTTTCCAACCCAGAATTAAATCTATCTGCTCATATTGCTGGAAAACAAATCATTGCTGAGCCGGCAGAATATGAATTTAAACTTGGGGAATATAATATAGAAGACTTTCACTTTAAAGTGGTACCAACACCAGGTCATTCTATTGGAAGTTTAAGTTTTATTTTTGACGACTTTGTTATTGTGGGTGACGCTTTATTTAGAGGGAGTATCGGACGTACTGACTTGCATACAGGTGACTTTGATACTTTAATTAATAGCATTAAAAAAGAATTATTCGTTCTCCCAGATGACTTGTTAGCTTATTCAGGACACGGAGAAGTTACAACTATTGGTAATGAAAAAGAAACAAACCCATACTTCAATTAAAAAGTGGCAGAAGCGTTATTCTGTCATTTTTTTGCAAATAAATGAGAGGTGTTAAAAATGCGTTCAGATGAAGAAATTTTCAAAGAAGCAACAACAAAATCATTGTTACAGCTACTTAAAAAGAGTGAGGACTTTTATAAATATTGTTACCAAGAAATAATTCCCAAAGGACAAGAAATTAAATTAAAAGACTCCAAAAATTTCAAAATTTATTTAGTTGAGAGTGGTTATTTTGCGTACTGCCTCCAAAATGATAATGGGGATTCTGGAATTATTAGCTTTGTTGGGGATGAAGTTGCAGTTAATTTAGTACCACTTATTAAAGAAGAACCAGAAGACTCAATTTTGCGTACTTTAACCAAAGTACATTGCTGGGTACTTGATTCTGATTTTGTTGAACGTATTTTGGACGAAACCAATCAGAAATCACTATATTTACTAGCGAATTTACTTTATACGAGAAAAGTTTATTTTAAAGCGAGTAAGCGAACTTTTATGAAAAAAGAAGCACGGATTCGGGCTTGTTTGAAAGAGATGGGTTTATACCTAGGACGAGTAACCAAAGAAAAAGAATATATTTTGCCTGAGGAAATTAATAATTTTATTTTAGCTCAATATGCAAATACAACCCGAGAGTACACTAATATGACTGTCTTAAAATTGCGCAAAGCAGGAATACTAGATGATAGCCATAAGCCATGGGTAATTAAAAAAATAGATGATTTATAAAGTAGGGAAATCTCCCAATTAAAGCAATAAACACCTAAAGAAATTGTCACAAAAAAAACTTATTTATCTAAATTTAACCTATAAATTTATATTTTTTTCATAAATTGGTAGGAAAATCCTTTTTTCTTGATTGAAATGTTAGATGAATTTATAAATGACGACTCTAAGGTAATTTTTATTTATGATATTATATTTTAGAGGAGGAATTTATTTTGAATACATTAGAAAAAAGGCAACATGAAATTTTAGTTAATCCACTTCATTTTTGTAAGAAGTCTAGTGATTTTGCAAAGCACAGTATGAGTATTAAACTTTCAAAAAATGAATTGTTTGATGTAGACTTTGTAACAGATATTTATTTTGTCGAAATAGGAATCATTATGAAAGGGACACAAATTGATGATAATATAGGTTATAATCAATTATTAAAACATGGCGATATGTGTAATTTTTCATCGTTTATTTCGCCTGAGTTAAAACGCGGAATGGGTACTAAACTATTATCCCCAAGCACCAATGTTATTACAGCAGTTGATAGAGATTTTTTCGTTTTTATGGTTGACAAACATGTTAGTAGTGAAGTGTTTATGTTGTATCAATCCAAGAAAGAAATTATAATGTTGCAACGTCGCTGTTTGCTTAATACACTTAAAGTGAAAGATCGTGTTAAACATGTTATCGCCGCAGTTGGCTACGAATATGGAATTTCTAATGGAACGAATATACAAATTCCATCAGAATTATCAACGACATTTTTATCTAAGTTTATGGGAATAACTAGAGAATACCTATGTCTCACTATGAGCGAATTAAAAAAAGAAGGATATTTACTTAATACGAAAATTCCCATCGTTATAAACGTTGAAAAATTATTTAACGAAATTCCTTATGATTCTTTGATTTTATAAACTTTAAGAGGATAGTCTAACGGCTGTCTTCTTTTTTATGCTAAAATAAAGAAAAAAGAGGAGATTCATAATGAGTGATTACTTGGAAATTCCTGAATTAAATAAAGCTTTTCCGTTTCGGTCATTCATCAATGAAGGTGAGGTTCTTGTTTATCCGCACTGGCACAAAGAAATCGAGATTATTTATGCACTCAAAGGTAGCTTGAATTTAGGAATTAATGATATGCCAATTCAGCTAAAAGAAGGGGAAATTCAAGTTATTAATGGAGGAGATGTACACTATTTTTTAGCTTCTCCAAATAGTGAACGAATTGTTATTCAGTTTGATTTAAGTTTATTTCAAGAAGAGATGCAAATGGATATTGCAGGAAAAACTCTTCGTGAAATGTTGGCGGAAATGGCTCATTTGAGTAGAGAGTGGCCAGAAGAAGTGATAACAAAAATGCAATCGTTAATTATGGAAATACATACGGAATCTAACACTAATAAGCCAGGGAAACACTATATTTTGAAAGCAGATTTGCTATCTATTATTGTACTTATTTACCGTGAAATTCCACAATTAAAAACACAGCCTGTTAGCGTGATTTCTGAGCAAGCTGTTCTTAAATCACAAGAAACCTTACATAAATTAGAGCAGATTTTCTCTTATGTGGAAAAACATTATCAAGGCCCTATTAGTTTGCAAGAAATGGCTGATCATACTGGGTTTAGTACCTATTATTTTACAAAATTTTTCAAACGAAATACCGGAATGACTTTTGTTACTTTTTTAAATGATTACCGTTTGAATAAAGCCAAGTGGATGTTATTAAATGAGGCATTTCCAGTAACAGAAGTGGCAGAACTAGCGGGATTTAGTAGTGTTAAGACATTCCATCATGCCTTTAAACGAGCGATGGGAGTAGCGCCACTCAAATACAGAAAAGCAATATACGGGAATAATTAAGCAATAAAACAGGAAGAAATACCTCTAGTAGTTTTGTATGATGTAACTATCAAAACTATTGGAGGTTTTTTATATGTCATTGAAAGTTGGAATTATTGGTTGTGGAGGCATTGCAAACGGGAAACATATGCCAAGTTTATTAAAAGCTGAGAAAGCAGAAATGGTTGCTTTTTGCGATATCATATTAGAAAAAGCCGAAGCAGCAGCCGAAGTTTTTGGTGGAACAAATGCAAGCGTATACACAAATTATCAAGACTTACTCCAAGATAAATCCATTGATGTAATTCATGTTTGTACACCAAATATTTCTCATGCGGAAATTTCGATTGCTGCATTGGAAGCAGGTAAACATGTAATGTGTGAAAAACCAATGGCAAAAACAACAGAAGAAGCAAGAAATATGATTAAAGCAGCAGAGCGCACTGGCAAAAAATTAACCATTGGCTATCAAAATAGATTCCGTAAAGACTCAAACTACCTACATCAGATTTGCGAAAATAAGGAACTTGGCGATATTTATTATGCGAAAGCCAAAGCAATTCGTCGTCGTGCAGTACCAACATGGGGCGTTTTCTTAGATGAGGAAGCACAAGGCGGCGGACCTCTTATTGATATTGGTACCCATGCACTTGATTTAACACTTTGGATGATGGACAATTACAAACCAAAATATGTTGTAGGAAATAGTTATCATAAACTTTCTGAAAAAGAAAATGCTGCGAATGCTTGGGGTTCATGGGATCCAAAAAAATTCACAGTAGAAGACTCTGCATTTGGCTTTATTACTATGGAAAATGGGGCAACTATTGTGTTAGAAGCAAGTTGGGCGTTAAACACACTAGATGTAGGTGAAGCAAGGACATCTCTTAGCGGAACAGAAGGCGGCGCAGATATGGAAGATGGCTTGCGGATAAATGGAGAAGCGTATAGTCAAATGTATGAAAAGAAAATTCAATTGGATGCGGATGGTGTAGATTTTTATGATGGTGAAGGAGAGGATCCAGCATTAATTGAAGCTGAGCAGTGGTTGGATGCTATTTTAAATAATACTGAACCAGTCGTAAAACCAGCTCAAGCACTTGTAGTAACACAAATTTTAGAAGCAATTTATGAATCAGCTAAAACCGGAAAACCAGTTTATTTTAATTAAGGGGGAAGTACCTTTATGAAAGCAAAAATAGCTTTACAGTTGTGGAGTGTAAAAGAAGCTTGTGAAGATGATTTTTTTGGAACACTTGAAAAAGTGGCTGAAATGGGATATGACGGCGTGGAATTTGCTGGCTATTACGGGAAATCTGCAAGTGAAATTAAAGCAAAATTAGCAGCACTTGGACTAGAAGTTGCAGGTTCGCATATTAGTAAAGAAAAGCTTGAAACAGATTTAGAAAATGTGATCCTATTTGAACAAGAATTAGGTAATCAACATATTATTTGTCCGTATGCAGACTTTGAAACGAAAAAAGAATGGCTTGAATTTAGTTGTGAACTTCGCAAAATTACTCAAAATATCCAACAAGTTGGAATGCGATTTGGCTATCATAATCATGCTCATGAATTAGAACAATGGGATAATGACATCATTTTAGAACAGTTACTGGAAAATACACCTGAAATGTTTGCGGAATTAGACACTTATTGGTTAGAGTATGCAGGAGTTGGAGTTATTCCTTTTATTAAAAAATATTCTAACCGGGTGCCGCTAATTCATATTAAAGATAAATCGAGAACGAACAAAGAAAGTACTATTATTGGTGAAGGTATTCTTGATATTTCTGGCTACGTGAAGACGGCTCTTGACTCCGGGACAAAATGGCTAATTATCGAGCAAGAAGCATTTGAGGAAGATCCACTAACAAGTGTTTCCAAAGGGTATACGTATTTAGCGAATTTATTGGAGGAGAAGTAATATGACTCGTGTGACAGTATGGAATGAATTTTTACATGAAAAAGAGGATGACTCAGTGCTTGCAATCTATCCAGATGGAATTCATGGACAAATTGCTAGTTTTCTAGAAAAAGCTGGATTTGATGCGAAGACAGCTACTCTGGAAGAACCAGAACATGGTCTTACAGAAGAAGTATTAGCGCATACCGATGTCTTGATTTGGTGGGGACACATGGGTCATGACCGTGTAGAAGATAAGATTGTTGATCGTGTGCAAAAGCGTGTTTTAGAAGGGATGGGCCTTGTTGTACTACATTCCGGGCATATGTCCAAAATCTTTATGCGATTAATGGGTACCAGCTGTGATTTAAAATGGCGGGAAGCAAATGAAAGAGAGCGACTCTGGGTAGTTGACCCAACACATCCAATTGCCCAAGGAATTAACGAGTTTATCGAATTAGATGAAGAAGAAATGTACGGTGAGCATTTTGATATTCCAACACCGGATGAATTAATTTTCTTAGGTTGGTTCGAAGGCGGCGAAGTTTTCCGAAGTGGCATTACGTACAAAAGAGGAAATGGGCGGATTTTTTACTTCCAACCAGGACATGAATCCTACCCAACCTATCACCATCCGGAAATCCAACAAGTAATTATTAACGGAGTCCAGTGGTGCGCAGAAGGTAGAAAAACATATCCGGCATATGGAAATCATCAACCACTTGAAAAAATAGGGAGGAAATAAAAATGAAATTAGGCGTTTTTACACCATTATTTGCTAATTTATCATTAGAAGAAATGTTAGATAAAGTAAAAGCAGCAGGACTTGATGCAGTGGAAATTGGAACGGGTGGAAATCCGGGAAACCATCACTGTCCAACAGATGAACTTTTGGAAAGCGAAACAGCTCGCAAGGAATATTTAGAAAAATTTACTAGTCGAGGATTAACTATTAGTGCATTTAGTTGTCATGATAATCCGATTTCACCAAATAAAGAAGAAGAAGCTGCGTCGGATGAAATTTTGCGTAAATCAATTAAATTAGCTTCTTTAATGAATGTTCCGGTTGTTAATACATTTTCTGGAACAGCTGGAGATAGCGAAGATGCCAAAGCGCCAAATTGGCCGGTTATTCCATGGCCGACTGTTTATAGCGATATTAAAACTTGGCAATGGGAAACAAAACTAATTCCTTATTGGAAAGAAATTGGCGAACTAGCAGCGGCTTCTGGCGTTAAAATTGGTATTGAATTACATGGCGGTTTCTTATGCCATACACCATATACCATTTTAAAACTACGTGAAGAAACAAATGATGCTATTGGAGTTAATTTAGATCCCAGTCATTTATGGTGGCAAGGAATTGATCCAGTTGGCGCTATTAAAATTTTAGGAAAAGCCGGAGCAATCCATCATTTCCACGCAAAAGATACGTATTTAGATCAAGATAACATTAATATGTATGGTTTAACTGATATGCAACCGTATGGCGATGTTCAAACGAGAAGTTGGACATTCCGTTCAGTTGGTTGTGGTCATAGTTTAACAGAATGGTCAGATATTATGAGTGCACTGAGAACATATGGCTACGATTACGTAGTTAGCATTGAACATGAAGACCCATTGATGTCCATTGATGAAGGATTTGATCGTGCCGTTACAAATTTACAATCTATTTTAATTAAAGATAAACCACTAGATATGTGGTGGGCTTAACGATAAGAAGGGATGTCTTAGAATGAAAAAATATCAATTAGTAATTGTTGGTTACGGCGGAATGGGAAGCTACCATGTAACTCTTGCATCAGCAGCTGATAATTTAGAAGTTCATGGTGTATTCGACATTCTCAAAGAAAAACGGGAAGCTGCCGTGCAAAAAGGTTTAAAAATCTATGAGAGTTATGAAGCTGTTTTAGCAGATGAAAATGTAGATGCTGTCCTTATTGCAACACCAAATGATAGTCATAAAGAACTGGCTATTCGCGCACTCGAAGCAGGAAAACATGTCGTTTGCGAAAAACCCGTTACGATGATAAGTGAAGATTTATTAGCAATTATGGATGTATCAAAAAAAGTAAATAAACATTTTATGGTCCATCAAAATAGGCGTTGGGACGAAGACTTTCTTATTATCAAAGAGATGTTTGAACAAAAAACAATTGGTGAAATGTTCCACTTAGAATCGCGGGTACACGGGGCAAATGGTATTCCTGGAGATTGGCGTCATTTAAAAGCACATGGCGGCGGAATGGTTCTTGATTGGGGTGTTCATTTACTTGACCAATTATTATTCTTAGTTGATAGTAATGTGAAATCCGTCTCTGCTAATTTAAGCTATGCGCTTGGTGATGAAGTCGATGATGGTTTTGTATCTTTTATTACTTTTGAAAATGGAATTACTGCACAAATTGAAGTGGGAACGACTAATTTCATAAAATTACCGCGCTGGTATGTCAAAGGAACAGAAGGAACTGGAATTATCCATGATTGGGATTTAAGTGGTAGTATCGTTAAACCGACTGCACTTGCTAAATTATCGGAACCCACCCCAATACAAGCAGGACAAGGTCTAACAAAAACAATGGCACCTCCAAGCGAAGAAGCAACCGAGACTTTACCATTAATTGCTCCTGGCAAATTAGCTATGAGTTTTTATGATAATTTTGTTCAAGTATTAAATAATGAGAGCGAACCAATCGTCCAGAATGAACAAGTTTATCAAGTTTTAAAATTAATTGAAGCTATTTTCCAAGCTGCCGAATCAAATAAAACCGTCCATTCCATTTAAAAGATGTTTTAGCTTTTGGCTTTGTGGAAAACAATACTATGAAGATGTTTTCTTCTATTGAATACAATCTAATTAGGAGGGTTATTTCAATGAGTGAAGACAACGGTATCAAAGACAAAGCAAAAGGACTTAAAGACAAACTGGTAGGCGACGCAAAAGATCAATATGGTAAAGCAACAGATGACAAAGGAAAACAAGTCGAAGGTAAAGCACAAAAAGCTAAAGGTGAAGTAGAAGACAAAGCCGGCGATGTTAAAAAGAAATTATCTGAGTAAGTACAGATAAAGCGGATGTGAAGTAAAATTCACATCCGCTTTTTAATAACTAATATGCAAAAATGTTTTGCTAGGGAGTGTAAAATAAACTGTGTAAATAATGAATCCTAGGTTCATTGTTTATGCAGTTTTTCTTTTTTGGTACAATGAATAAAAAATGGAAAGGATGAGTATATGATGCCAAAGAAAAAGCGTGATCCTAAAACCGTTGCCCTTGCGAAAGCCATTGTGGAAGAATACCAGCCGGAGTCTGTGGAAGAGATGCAAAGTGCCTTGAAAGACGTATTTGGACCGCTCTTTGAGCAATTATTACAAGGAGAAGTGGAACATCATCTTGGGTATAGCACGCATTCTCGTGAAGAGAAGGAAGATGATAATCGACGTAATGGTTATGGGAATAAAACGGTGAGAACCAGCTATGGCGAAGTTCCTATTGACGTGCCACGAGATCGTTCTGGTACATTTGAACCACAACTTATTCCGAAGCGTCAGAAAGATGTCTCCGCAATTGAAAATAAGGTGTTAGCGATGTATGCCCGTGGCATGTCACAACGAGATATAGCCAAAACAATCGAAGATATTTATGGTTTTCAAATTTCCCATGAAATGATTTCAAACATCACAGATACAGTCCTACCAGAATTAGAAACGTGGCAGAGTCGCCCATTGTCTAAGTGCTATGCTTTTTTATTCGTGGACTGCATGTACGTAACGATTCGAGATGGTTATGAAGCCAAAGGCTACGCTGTCTATACCATTCTAGGCTATACGCTGCAGGGGGACAAAGAAATACTCGGACTTTGGCTCAATGAAAGTGAAAGCAAAAATAGATGGATGCAGATTTTTGATGAATTAAAAGCGCGTGGTGTAGAGGATGTCTTCTTCCTTTCGATGGATGGTGTATCTGGTTTAGAAGAAGGCGCTAAAGCTATTTTCCCAACAGTGGTTGTCCAGCGCTGCATCGTCCATCTCGTTCGAAATTCCCTCCGTTACGTCCCATCCAAAGATTATAAAGCCTTTACGGCTTCTCTTAAGAAATTGTATGGTGCGCCTTCACTAAAAGCCTGCCAAAGGCAATTAGAGACCTTCCGACAACAGTGGAGTCAGTATCCAGGTGCCATTGATGTTTGGATACGGAATTTCAAGCATGTGGAACAATTATTTGATTATGGCAGCGCCATCCGTAAAATCATGTATACTACGAATGCCGTGGAGAGTGTCCATGCCAGTTTTCGAAAAGTCACGAAGAAAGGCGCCTTCCCACAGGAAAACGCCTTACTCAAAGTCCTTTATTTACGCGTAAAGGAACTACATTCGAAATGGGCAGAAGAACACATTCAAAACTGGTCGCTTGTCATGAACCAGCTCCTTCTTTTGGATTCCCTTGAGAATCGTGTGTCGCATTATATCTCTATTTCTTAATTACACACTTTTCTTGACAAACCCTTTGGCTATTCTTAAAAAGAGCGTTAGTACAAGCTGTTTTTTATTTTTCGGCTAAGTAATTCATTTTATTTGGCATATTTTTGATTTTTTTATAATTAACTACCATTTTATTTTCGCTGATTAATAATTTGAACTGCGAATCTTTTGTTAACTGCTTTTCAGAGTAAAATGTTAGTTTCTTTTGTTTTCCTGTATCATCATAAACATTCGTTGCATACTTATAACCTTTGAATTGATTTATTTTAACTGGTTTTCCAGTTGTAGCTACTTTGAGGTAGTAGGGTTTGACAGCTGCATCTGAAGGTATAGCATATTCCCAAACAGCGCAGATAGCTAGAAGAATAGTAGCTAATATAATGGATATCTTTTTTTTAGTAAACATCATTCTTCACCTGCTTTCTTATATTACATTTAG
Source organism: Listeria immobilis (assembly GCF_014322765.1). Taxonomy (GTDB): domain Bacteria; phylum Bacillota; class Bacilli; order Lactobacillales; family Listeriaceae; genus Listeria; species Listeria immobilis. The sequence continues at coordinate 11,032 of NZ_JAASTZ010000008.1, forward strand.
TTTACAATGAAAAAATAACTTTATCCTGTTCATTAACTAACAAAATCTGCTCTCAACCTTACATTTTTGTCAGAAAGGTTTAAGAAAGTAACTTATAAGATTGTGAAGATAAAAAAAGTGAAATTGGAGCTACTAAATATAGGTCAAAAGAAAAAAATAACCACTATAAGTAGTAGTTTTTTAAAATTAGAAATGTGCGAAAAAACACATGATAAAGTAGTGAAAAAATTTTTTGTTTGCTAAAAACCTTGTTGTAATCATCTTTTTCGAGTTTTCATCATTAAAACCAAAGCACAATATCTTGCATTCACAATAAAAAAGTTATACTATATATAGTATCGAAAGCGAAATATTGCTTCATCGCCTTTTAACTTTTATTGAGGGGAATTTGCTCCTTTAAAAGTTAATTTTTTTGCTCCACAGAATAGGCTTACTTGTTCACCGGACGAATAAAAGCGCAAAAATGAATCAGATATTTTTACAACGAGGAAAAAAGGATGAAATGGGGATTGCAAATGACAACTTACATAGTAAAAGACGGGGGAAACAGAAAGCTACCTTTTGACAAAAGCCGATTGGATGGCTATTTAGAGAAAATCCATGAAGAATTTCCAAAACTTGATTTAGAAGATTACAAACGGAAAGTTTTTAATTTTGTAGAGAAAAAAGAAGATTATGCAGCAGATGAATTAGTGGATTACTTAATTCGAGAAGCGGAAGCACGTACAGATATTCATATTCCTGAATGGGAACATTTTGCAGCACGTCTTTATTTAAATAAATTATATAAAAAAGCAAGTAAAAATCGTTTTTATAATGATGATGATAAATATGGTTCTTATGTAGGGCTTCAAGAAAGTCTGGGAGAACGCGGTATTTATTCCGGAAATATCTTAAAGAACTATTCTAAAGAAGAATTAATTGAAGCAGGAAAATTAATTGATCCTGAAAAAGATAAATTATTTACTTACAATGGTTTATATTTGTTAGCTACTCGCTATTTAGCAACGGATTCTGAACGTAATGTCTATGAATTGCCACAAGAACGTTGGCTGACAATTGCGCTTTACTTAATGCAAAATGAACCAAAAGAAAAACGTATGAATTTAGTTGGAGAAGCTTACTGGGCTTTAAGCAATCTTTATATGACTGTTGCAACACCAACACTTGCAAATGCAGGGAAAGTTGGCGGACAATTATCTAGTTGCTTTATTGATACAGTGGATGATAGTTTACAAGGAATTTATGATAGTAATACAGATGTTGCTAGAGTTTCTAAGCACGGCGGTGGAGTTGGCGCATATCTTGGTTATGTTCGTTCAACAGGAGCAGCTATTCGTGGTGTAAAAGGCGCAAGTGGTGGCGTTATTCCATGGATTAAACAGCTAAACAATACCGCAGTCAGTGTCGATCAATTGGGGCAACGTAAAGGAGCAATTGCTGTATATCTAGACGTTTTCCATAAGGACATTGAATCTTTCCTAGATTTACGCTTAAACAATGGCGACCAACGTTTACGCGCACATGATGTATTTACTGCAGTTTGTATTCCAGATATTTTTATGGAAGCAGTAGAGCGCCGCGGAGAATGGTATTTATTCGATCCACATGAAGTAAAAGCGAAAAAAGGCTGGTACTTACAAGACTTCTATGATGAATCAAAAGGAGAAGGTACTTTCCGCGAAAAATACGATGAATTAGTTGCTGACGAAACAATCAGCAAAAAAATTGTTAAAGCAATTGATATTATGAAACGTGTAATGATGAGTCAGCTAGAAACCGGAAATCCATTTATGTTTTATCGTGATGAAGTAAACCGGATGAACCCAAATAAACATGAAGGTATGGTATACTCCAGTAATTTATGTACCGAAATCATGCAAAATATGAGCCCGACAAAAATGATCCAAGAAATTATTTCAGGTGATCAAATTGTTATTACAAAACAAGCCGGAGATTTTGTTGTATGTAACTTATCTTCTGTTAACTTAGGTCGTGCAGTGGTGGCGGAAGAAGAAGGTACTTTAGAGCGCTTGATTGAAGTAGAAGTACGGATGTTAGATAATGTTATCGACTTAAATGAACTACCAGTACCACAAGCGACAATTACCAACCAAAAATATCGTTCGATTGGACTTGGAACATTTGGATGGCATCATCTATTAGCACTAAAAAACATCGCTTGGGATTCTGAAGAGGCAGAAAAATATGCTGATGAATTATATGAACAAATTAATTACTTAGCTATTCGCGCTAGTAACAAACTAGCTCAAGAAAAAGGTGCCTATAAAGTCTTCAAAGGAAGCGACTGGAACACAGGAGAATACTTTGCACGTCGTAATTATAATTCACCTGAATGGCAAGAATTAGCGAAAGAAGTAGCAGAAAAAGGCTTGCGAAATGCGTATCTTGTAGCTGTAGCACCAAATATGAGTACGGCACAAATTGCTGGTTCAACAGCTTCTATCGACCCGATTTATAGTGCATTCTACTATGAAGAGAAAAAAGACTACCGTCGTCCAGTTATTGCACCAGACTTAAATCTAAGCACATACCCATACTATGAAAAAGGTGCTTACAAAGTAGACCAATTTGCAAGTGTTCGTCAAAATGGTCGTCGTCAACGTCACGTAGACCAATCATTAAGCTTTAACTTCTATGTACCAAGTGGTATCAAAGCAAGTAAACTACTTGAACTGCATATGACAGCTTGGAATGAAGGGCTAAAAACGACATACTATGTTCGCTCAAATGATATTGATGTGGAAGAGTGCGAATGGTGCTCTAGCTGATAAATCTCTAAAACATGTAGAAATAACATAAAATAAAAGGGAGGGCTTGCCAAAATGGCTGACCAAAAAGAACAACTTACACGTATTAAAATTTTAGAACCTTTATTTCCTAATCGTTCTACTTCCATCATAAACGGAGAAACTAGTGGGATTTTGAATTGGAATGATATCCCTTATCCATCTTTCTACCGTGCTTATAAAGAACTTTCTACTAACTACTGGATTCCAGATGAAGTAGATATGAAAAGTGATGCAAAGCAATATCCCGCTCTATCAGAACAAGAAAAATATGCGTTTGATGCGATTATTGGCTTGCTCGCAACACTAGATTCTCCGCAAACACGTTTTATTTATAATATTGCGGAATATATTACTGATCCAGCTGTCCATGCGAATGCAGCAATTATCGCTCAACAAGAAGTAATCCATAATGAAAGTTACTCTTATGTACTTGCTTCTATCACAAATTTACAAGAACAAAATCGCGTATTTGAACTTGCGAGAACACATCCAACAATTATTAAACGTAACGAACCAATCATGGAAGCATACGATGACTTTATGAATAATAAAACAGGGGAAACACTTGTAAAAGCATTAATTCAATCTTCTATTTTAGAAGGAATTAATTTCTATAGTGGTTTTGCATACTTCTACAACCTTGTTCGTCAAAATAAAATGACTGGAACAGGGAAAATCATTAGCTTTATCAATCGTGATGAACTAGCACATTCCAAGTTTATTTCAGAAGTAATCCGGGCAATCCTTGGCGAAAACCCAGAATTACAAACAGAAGAGCTAGTGGAATATACACACGAAGCTTTCCGTCACGCTGTAGAACTGGAAACAGAATGGTCTGAAGAAGTTTTACAAGGTATTGAAGGTATTGATGTGGAAGAAATGGTTGACTACGTGAAATACCGTGCCAACAAAATGCTAGGAATGCTTGGTATTCCAGAACTTTATCCAGGACATAGTGAAAACACAATGACATGGATTAAAGCTTATGCAGATAATTTTACAGAAACAAAAACCGACTTTTTTGAAATGCGCAATTCAAGCTATAAAAAAACGAATTTGGATAACGGATTCGACGATCTATGAGAATTCTGTTAGCCTATGATTCTTTAAGTGGTAATACAAAAATGGTGGCTGATGAAATTGAAGCGATTTTACAAAGCGAAGGACATGATGTTGTGTCCTTTCGCGTATCGCCTCTAGCCGAGTATCCGCTTGAAGAAGATTTTGACTTGTACGTGTTGGGGGCATGGACAGTCGACTACGGAAGAACGCCGCCAGATATGAAAGATTTTATCGCGGAATTAGCCGTTAAACCCAAGAATGTAGCCATTTTTGGCACTGGGGAAACACAATGGGGTATGGATTTTTATTGCGGAGCCGTTGACCGAATGGCAAAATACTTTGGAACAAATTATCCAACTTTAAAAATAGAACAAATGCCACACACTGAACAAGATGTGGCTGATATAAATAATTGGGTCAAGGAAATTTTAACAATAAGGAGTGGAATTAAATGACAAGTATTGAAATTAAATCAGCTGAAGAGTTTGCAGCTCATATTAATGGAGAAGAATTAGTATATGTAGATTATTGGAAAGACAATTGTCCTAATTGTAAAATGCTTGACCTTTCTTTTGATGAATTCAAAAATTCTGAAATCGCGAATAAAGTGAAAGTATTAAAAGTAAAATTAGAAGAAATGGGTGAAAATTTCTTTTTTGATCGTGATGTACAACAAACGCCTACACTAGTATTATACAAAGGCGGCGAAGAAATCCACCGTTTAAATGGATTTATTCCTCCAAATAAAATTGAAGAAGCTATTTCTCTTAATGCATAATCACAATAAGTGACAGGTCCTATCTATAGGGACTTGTCGCTTATTTTTGCACTTCATTGCGCAATTATTCACAAATTTGTTTTATGTAAGGAGCTAAAATTTTGAAAGAATTACAAGATGAAATCACTATGTTTCTGAAAGAACGTAATTGGTTAGATCAGTATAATCATCCAAAAGATCTTGCGCTATCATTATCACTAGAAGCAGCAGAATTGCTCGAATGCTTTCAATGGAAAACCGATGAAATAGCAGTGAAGGAAAATCGGGAAGAAATACTGAAAGAAGTGGCAGACGTGATGATTTATGCTTTGCAAATTGCGGAGAGTTTAGGAGCAGATGCAGAGGAAATTATTCAGTTGAAATTAGCCGAAAATCGTACAAGAACTTGGTCAAAGTAAATTTAAAAGCAAAAAATAAAGCTACTTTACCTTCAAAGATAAAGTAGCTTATCAGTTTAGAAAGAATAGGAACGTTTACGGCGTTTTTTGGAACGAATCATTGTAAAAATTCCTGCGATTATTAGAATAAGGGAAATAATACAAACACCAAAGCCGATAAGTCCGGATATGCTAAAGGAAACACCAAAGCCAATCAGACCAACAAGAAATATTACTAAGCCAGCTAATTTCATATATAAACTCCTTTCAGAATTCTTATCTCTATTATAAAGGAATTAACAGGAAAAAATAAGACTTTAAAAATAAAAAAATTTTAAAGATGAAAGTTATTGATAGAGCATAGGTTCGCATAAAAAGAAAATAGTCAAGACTGCAAACGAAAAAAATTATCTGTTATAGTAAGATAGGAAGAGAAGCAAGGAGGAAAACATATGGATTTTAAAGAATATCAAATTTTAGCAAACAGGACTGCAGCAACACATGAACAGGCACTGACGAATTACGGACTTGGAATTGCAGGAGAGGCCGGTGAAGTTGCCGATTTGATTAAAAAATATGCTTTTCACGGACATGATTTGAATAAAGAAGCTTTAACAAAAGAACTTGGCGATGTACTTTGGTATGTATCACAAATTGCGAAGTGGGCGGATATTAGCATGGAGACAGTGGCAGAACTAAATATTGAAAAATTAAAACGACGCTATCCACAAGGCTTTTCCACAGAGCGAAGTAAACTCCATATCGATTAAAAAAAACGTTTGTATGTAAGAAGAATTTTCCTACAATACAAACGTTTTTAGTTTTTTAGTGAGCTAGAAAATCTACTAAATAGTATAAAAATGACATATTGAATAATAGAGAAATAGAATACAAAATTCCAGAATGGCCAGTGGAAAACACCAAACATAATTTGCAGTGATTCAATGGGTTGAGTAAGTAAATGGATAGAATGCAATCGCGAAAATCGGCCAATATAAATAGCATAACTAGATAATAATATTAAGCTAATTAAAAGTAGTTGATAGCTAAGGCTACTAGTCCAGTTGAACCGTCTTCTAATTTCAGCAAGCATTTTTGCAAATGACCAAAATCCAATAAATAGACCAAAGAAAACACCAACGATAATATAAGTGAAATGGCGCCATAACCAAGGAGCAGTGGATATAATTCCTTCTGCACTATAAATTTCTAATCGTTGTAAATGCAACAAATCAGTTAAAAGATAAGGGGAATTCGGAAAAAATACCAGCCAAACAAGTGCAAGTGGCCAAAAAATCCACCAAACACGAGGTTTTTTTGTAAGAAATACAGCTATTTCAAAAGGGATATAAGCAAGCCCAACGTTTAATATCAAAAACGTATAAGTATCTGCTGTAAAATACAGTATAAGAAAATAACTAACTAAAAAAGCTCGGCAAATCCATATTGCTTTTTTCATGAATGCTCACCTCGTGCTAGCTATTGTATCATAAATGGAGTTCCTGGGTGAAACTTAACTTGCTAAATGAAACAAAAGTACTAAAGATAAACCAAATGCAGAAAGTAAAATAGAACCAACCAATGCTGCAGCAAAAGGTTTAGCGCCCATTTTTCCAAAAGAAGGCAGATGGACGTTTAAACCAAGTCCTCCCATAGCCATAGCAATTAAGAAATAAGCACAGACAACAAGGAAATCAGTTACAGTTGATGGAATGATACCAAAACTATTAATGGCACTTGTTGCTAAAAAACCAAAAATAAACCAAGGTACCGGAAGTTCTGCCCATGAAAAACGATTTTTTGTACCAACATTAACCATCTTTGCAACAACAAAACAAACTGGAACAAGTAATGCCACACGAGTCAGTTTTACAATAACTGCCATATCAACCGCTGAAGTACCACCAGGATCTGCTGCAGCGATAACATGGGCTATTTCATGAAGTGTAGCACCTGCAAAAATCCCATAACCATTAGGACCAAGCGGTAAAATTGGGTAGATAAGTGTGTAAATGATAGTGAAAATAGTTCCTAGTAAAGCAATGATCGTTGCAGCGACTGCTGTTTGATTATTATCCGCTTTTACTTGAGGAGAAATAGCGACAACCGCTGCTGCCCCGCAAATCCCAGTTCCACAAGCAACTAAAATAGCTAGTTTTTTATCTACTCCAAATAATTTAGCTAAAAAATAAACGATGGTAATCCCAAAACTAAGGCATAGCGCTGCAATAAGAAATACACGCCATCCAGCATGGTAAATATCCACTAAATTCAATCGGAAACCAAGTAAAATGATTCCAGCCCGAAGAATAACTTTATTGGAAAATTGAATACCTGTAAACCATTTTTCTGGTATTGGAATGAGAGCACGAATAATAATCCCGATTAAAATAGCTGTTACAAGTTGTCCAAGAATCATTAAAAATGGCAATTTAGCTAGAAAATACGATAGTCCAGCGATACAAAAAGTGAGTGCTATACCATACCAAAAGGTTTTCAGGCGAAATAATGATGGATTCATACTGTTACTCCTTTCTTTTATGCTTTTACTTTACCATTTCCTTTTTTATTAGTAAAATTTATATTAATTATATTATTGATAAGTAAAATTTATGGAGGTGTTGAATATGGATGAGGCGCTAAGAACCTATATTAGAGTGGTAGAATTAAAGAGTTTTACGAAAGCATCTGAGGAATTACATATATCTCAACCAGCAGTGTCTTTGCAGTTAAAGAAATTAGAAGAGCGGTACGATACGGAATTAATTTATCGGCAAGCTAAAAAATTTGTTTTAACGGCAACAGGAGAAATGCTATACCACCGTGCGAAACAATTAGAAGGTTTATATAGACAGGTTGAGGATGAAATCAGTTTATACCATCATCATTTAAAAGGGAGATTGCGAATTGGCGCTAGTTTTACTGTTGGGGAATATTACTTACCAGCGATGATTGCTAAATTCCACGCAAAATACCCGGATATAACATTAGAATTAATTATTGAAAACACTGCAAAAATTGCTGATAAAGTAGAAATACTCCAAGTGGATATTGGAATAATAGAAGGACAAATAAATAAAAAAGACCTTGAAATAAGTGCATTTTTAGATGATGAAATGTGTATTGTTGGCCCAGCAATTGGGGAAATGAAAGCAATTCAAAAAGGCACAACATGGATTGCTCGAGAAGAAGGTTCAGGAACGCGGGAATATTTAGATCATATTATTAGTACAAACGGCTGGAATATAGCAGAGCGAGTTGTAGCGTGGAGCAATATGGCCGTTAAACAAATGGTTCTTGAAGGGCTAGGATATACCATTATCTCCAAAAGTGTGGTAGAAGCTGAAATAAGGCAAGGAAAATTACGTACTTTTAATGAAGATAAAACGATGATGCGTAAACTTTCTGTACTTAAAAACAAACAAACTTTGGAAAATCGAATTGCAGAAACATTTTTAGCTTTTTTACGGGAGAATCAGTAAATAAAACTAGCTTTTTAGAGGCGTTGTGATTACAATAAAAAAGAATACATTTTAGAAAGGGAGAGGCAATGAAAGATTATTTTATAGATCGTTCCTATAAAGCGTCTATGGGAATAGCAAATGCCGTTCTTGTAACGCTTGGTATTGGACTTCTGTTACAAACTATCGGCCAGATGACTGGAATCTCATTTCTGGTGACGATTGGTGCGATTGGAAAATCGATGTTAATTCCTGGCATAGGCGTGGGTATTGCAATGTGCTTGCATGCTAATACACTTGTAACGATAAGTGCGGCTGCATCTGCTGTAATTGGTGGAGGAGCTATAGCAACATTGTCTGGTGGTGGCGTTGCAATTACTAGCGGAGAACCAGTTGGAGCTATTTTAGCTGTAATTGTAGCTGTTTGGACTGGGAAACGCATCACAGGGAAGACTAAGTTTGATATGATTTTGATTCCAGGCGTATCACTTCTCGCTGGTGGACTAAGTGGTATTTTATTTGCGAAGATAATGGCGCCGATTTTAGATTCTGTTAGTCTAGGAATTAGCACTTTAATTGGTGGTTCCCCGCTGATTTCATCCATGGTGATCGCTTTTGTTTTTGGATTACTTATTCTAAGCCCAGCATCATCTGCGGCTCTCGCAATTGCACTTCAATTAGACCCAACAGCAAGTGCAGCGGCATTAATTGGTTGTTCCGTTCAATTTGTATCTTTTGCAGTGTTAAGCTATCGAGACAATAACTGGGGAGCATTTTTTGCACAACTTATATGTACACCAAAACTACAAACACCAAATATTATTAGAAAGCCGAGCCTTATGTTAGTACCATTACTAACAACAATAGTCGCCGGACCGCTTGGAGTGATGGTTTTCCATATTCAAGCATCTAGTGAAGTAGCTGGACTCGGATTATGTGCGTTTGTTGCACCACTTTATTTAATAGCAAATTATGGATTCAGCACATTAGCTGCTTTTATTTTGGTTTCGGTTGTCTTGCCAGGTGTTATTGCACTTATTGTCAGACCAATATTAATCAAAAAAGAACGATTGAAAACAGGAGATTTAACTATTGAATTACAGTAAATAAAACGGAAAAGTAGGACAATTTAGTTCTGCTTTTTTGTTACAATAAAAGACTAAATTAGCTGTTTGAAAATGTGTCATTGTAACAAAATGTACATAATTTTTTTCTGAAATATCATATCAAAAAGTATTCTTTTCGTGTAAAATATATCCTTGTAAGCAATAAATATTAAAGAGGTTTAAATTATGGAAAAAAGTGGATTTGTTGCAGATCCAATTTATGGAGAAATCAAGAATGAAATAATGACTAACACTTTGGAAAATGGCGAAAAAGTGAATATAGACGACATTATGAAACGATTTCAAGTCAGCAAACAAGTGGCTTTTGGTGCCCTTCATTGTTTACATAAAAGTGGTATGATATGTGAGGAAAACGGAGGCAAAAGTTTTTCAGTAACTACTAAAAATGAAACAGAGCATCGCGAGAAATCTCGATTAAAGTTAGCTTTTTTTCATCTTAACTATGCTGTACAGAAATTACAAGATAAGGATGCAGAAATTTGCGCCACCTGTCTTCGTAGGGAATTAATCTATATAAAACTAGCTGTAGCTGATCAAGATGCAGATGTGTTTATAAGTCATGTAAAAAATTTTTATGCTTGTATGATTCACTACACAGAAATGCCTACGATGGAGAGAAATATTGATACTTTCACAGTACTCCTGCAAAAAATGAAAGAAAATAATGAGAAGCTGTTTTTCGACGAATTTAAAATGGATATTACCAAATCATTAGAAGAATTAGTTACTCATTTAGAGGCAAAAGAGTTTGAAGCATGTCACTTAGTAATCCAAAAATTTTACGATAAAAATATTTCAATTTTATTTTCGTAATCGAAAAACCCTGTATGACAACTTTCGTCACACAGGGTTTTTCTTTTCGGATGAGCTTGTCTTGCCACTCATCTGATGGGCCGGACCATGTCTGGATGTTTCTGAACAAACATACAACATTCGGAAAACGGTGAGGCATTTTCGAACAAGTAGACCATTTTTTTAACTCTTCCTTCTCAAGATATTCAACTTACGAATAAATGAGCGCCCGAACTTGTTCAAATAGTGGCCATTAATGAAACGATACTTTATTCGCTTATTTACCAACGTAGTGAGGCTAAAAATATTGATAAATGGGCGACGTAACGAAATTCCGTTCTCCTGCAACCAAGTTAGTTAAGTCCTTGACGCGGCGTATACTCCTCGCCTTCCTCCTGTAAGCTAACTTTAGCTGCTGACACTAAAATCCTTCACCAGACGTTTTGCCGGCATATGACAAAGCTGAGAAAAAAATCAGCTTGTACACCAAGTTTTTGTCATTAGCATCACCTTTTTTGTTCGTTGTATTCTATATATAGCCGTTATTCAAAATTGTAAACGCTTTATATAAAAAATGATTATAAAGTCATAGGTTAAGAAACGAAATAGGGTCTTTAGTCAGAGAAAATAAGCCATTAAAATATCATCGACAAAATTACCTTCAATAATAAATTCTTTTTCAAGCCGTCCTTCTTGTTTAAAACCATTCTTTTCATAAAAACGGATGGCGCGTTGATTAATAGATAACACACGCAAGGAAATTTTGAGATAGCCATTTTCACGAGCAATCTCTTTCATTTTATCCATTAGTAATTGTCCAATGCCTTCGCGTTGATAATCAGGATGCACAGCAATATCAAGTTCTACTACATGTTTATTGGAAGGAAGTGGAATAGGCGATTTATAACCAAGAATCCCAATTACTTTATCCTCTTTAACAACAACCACTTTGGAACCAGGAGGACTTTTAAGTAAAAATTCTGCTTCGCTGTCGAAATGAACGTTCCCAGGAGTTGTTCCAGGAGTCCATACTAAATGTTCTAATTCTATCATAGATGCTGCATCTTCACGAACGGATAATCTGATTTGCATAATATATACCAACTTTCTTTATTTTCTTTTTGCGTAAGATAGGGAGGTTTTCCAAGTTTTCCATAAGCCATCATTGGAGTAGAGTAATACATTTCCTTGGTAAAGGCGCACAGTAAGGAAGAAAGCCCCAACTACACTCAATGTAAGAATCGCTAGTGAACTAAAGATACCAAGTGTGGAAACGGATAAGAGGTCCATCCGGGCTAGCATCATCATTGGTGAAAACGTTGGGATATAGGAACCGATAATTACTAGTAAATTATCAGGTGCATTAGCTGCTGCGATAGAACCCCAGTAGCCAATAATTGCTAGAATCGTCATTGGATATATGAACTGCGCAACGGTTTCTACATTTGGTACCATTGAGCCAATCATTGCTGCAATTAAAATATATAAAAGCAATCCTAAAATGACAAAAAGTAGATTTAATACAAGATAATAAGCAGGAAAAACAGCTACTTGATCTAGTATGTTTTGAACCATATCTGTATTTTTACCAGCAATCAAGACAATTGCTCCACAAACGACATAAAAACCAATTTGAGTTAAGAGCATTAGAATAATAGCGGTTAATTTAGCAAATAAATGTGTTGTTGCCGAGACGCTAGATAAAATAACTTCCATAATTCGTGTGCCTTTTTCAGTAGCTATTTCAGAGGCCACAATATTTGCGTAACTCATAACGAAAATAAAGATAACGAGCGTTAAAATTAATACAGCAGCACTCATTACATCTTTTTCATGGTTTGTTAATTGATTACTTGCTTCTAAATCATTGGTAACTGAAACGGGAGAAGTGATCTGAGTTAGTTGATTGTTTGTGATTTTATATTTAGCTGCTTTTTCGGCAACTTTGGTAGCAGTAAGATCATCGGTTAATCGTGTAATGGTATCTTGTCCAGCAGTTTCTTCTGTGGTATAAACGGCACTTACTGTATCATTTTTTTCGGTTATTGTGACAAAACCATCAATATCTCCCTTTTTTAGAGATTTTTGAGCTGTTTCTTTATCTGTGATGGCTGATTTCACTTTAAAATGAGTATCATCTTTGGCTAGTGCTTTTTCGTAAATAGGGTTAGCTGTTAAAACGGCAATCGTAGTAATATCACTAGTAGAATCAAAATATTCCACCATTTTTGGTATCCCAGCAATTAGTATGGCAATTAAAACTGGAAATAAAAGGGAAATCAAAAATGATTTTGTTTTTACCCGACGTTTATAAACTTGCTTGGTGATTACGCCAAATTTACTCATTTGAATTCACCAGCTTTCCACTTAAAGATTTCTTCTAATGTAGGGGCTTGAAGGCTAAATGTTTGAATGAACCCATCTTTTGTAACATATTCAAAAATTTTCTCTGCATCGGATTCATTTTCAATTTCTAGTTGGAAAACGCCGTCACGCTGGGTTTCAATATGAAGTACTCCTGGTAGTGCCGCAAGTTGTTCTTTTGTATGGTGCGATTCAATGAAAATACGTTTACGACCAAACGCTGATTTAACTGATTCAGTAGTTCCTTGAAGAACCGTATTGCCTTTTTTTAACATTAAAAGAGAGTCACATAGCTCTTCTACATTTTCCATACGATGGCTAGAGAAAATAATAGCTGCTCCAGAAGCCCGTAAATCGAAAACAAACTTTTTCAAAATTTCTGCATTTACAGGGTCAAGACCACTAAAAGGCTCGTCTAAAATAACTAGCTTCGGTTGATGGATAATGGTACTTAGCAGCTGGATTTTTTGTTGATTTCCTTTGGATAATGTCTTAATTAAATCTGTCTTTTTACCAACAATTTCAGCACGTTCCAGCCAATCATCTATCTCACTTTTTATTTTTTGTTTAGGGTAACCTTTTAATTCCGCAAAAAATATTAGTTGCTCCTCGATAGTGACATTAGGATATAAACCACGTTCTTCCGGCAAATAACCGACAATATTATGGTCGATTTTGCTTACTTCTTGACCATTCCAAGTGATTTTTCCAGAAGTTGCTTCTAAAAAATGCAAAATAAGTCGGAAAGTAGTTGTTTTGCCGGCGCCATTTTGTCCAATAAGTCCAAGTATTTTTCCTTCTTCCACTCGAAAAGACAAGTCATTCACAGCTGTTTTATCAGCAAATTTTTTTGTTACATTATGTAATTCTAGCGTCACATGAACACCCCTTTCTAATTTCTTCCCACCACTTATTATACGTTGTTAAGCTACTATTGTCTTCCTGGAAGTAGCTTAAATTTGCTTAAGGTGAAAATGATTTTTTCACAAAATCTGCTAAAAAATTGTCTAGTGTAGTGGACATAACTTGTTGTAACCGTTTTCTTTTATTTGTGTATAATAGACCGTAGAGGAGGTGATGAAATGCTTCTAACTAAAACGGAGCGAGCATTAATTAACTTGTTCTTAACGAAAAATGACTTTTTAACAGCTAATCAACTAGCGGAAATTTTAGATGTTTCTTCTAAAACGATTTATCGCAGAATCAAAAATATTAATAACGCAACAGGTAAGAAAGACATCTTGATTTCGGAAAAAGGACGTGGTTTTAAACTTGATTATAAGGCCTATATTCAAGCAAAGTTAGAGACTTCAGAAGATATTTTTGGCTATACACCTACTGAAAGAAGAGAAAAAATATTACTTCAAATATTATTTAAATCACCTAAGTATTTAAATATCCATCATTTATATGAAGGCTATTATGTCGGTTACAACTCCATTAAAAATGATTTTGCGCTGTTAAATCAATCAATCACAAAGTATCATTTAACCATTGAAAAAAAGCAAAAAGAAATACGTGTGGTTGGAACAGAAGAAAATATTCGAATAGCAATTAATGAGGTAATTAACAATTTGGATTTATCTAGCTACGATGATTTGAAAACTGATTATAGTGATTTAAATAAAGCAGATGTGCAATTTATCGTGCAACAAATGGAAATTATCGAAAATAAACTAGCTATAAGTATCCCTTATCCATATGATATCAATATTTTCTCGCATCTTTATATTTTGATTAATCGTTTTCGACAAGGTGAGGTGGAAGAATTTGGTGAAAGTAGTGAAAGCGAAACTTATGTTATTACAAACAAGACACTCCACGTAATTGCAGTTGAAGCGATTGAGGCGATTGAACAATATTTGAAAATGAAACTACCAGAACGCGAGACTTTTAATTTTCTCCAATATTTAATTTCTTCACGTTTTAATCATGAAATTGAACTATTTCCTAACAATGTACTACCGATAGTGGAGGAAATGACCGATTTTTATATTAATGAAGTGGCCGCAAAAATTAATATTCCTATCAATAAAAAGCAGCTGAAAATTGAACTTTTAAGTCATATGAAGCCAATGGTAAACCGAATGAACCACCAGATAAATATTAAAAATAATTTATTAAGTGATATTAAATTGGAGTATGGAAATCTATTTGAAATCATTAAAGACACGGCTAGAGATGTTGCTAAAACATTTAACCTCCAAACCATATCTGATGATGAAATTGGCTATATAACCATCTACTTTGCCAAACATATGGAACAATCACCTTTAATAAAACGAATTCTTATCATGTGTTCAAGCGGGATTGGCACATCTGAATTATTAAAAGTAAAAGTGCAAAAAGCATTTCCTGATGTAGAAATAGTGGACGTTTTATCATCTACAAGATTCAAAAATAATATACAAGACTATCGGAATATTGATTTTATTCTAACAACAATTAAAACAGATAACAATGAAGAGATTCCTTCACTACTAGTAAGTGCAATGTTTACAGAGAAAGATAAGTTGATGGTGAAAAAATTAATGGAAAGTTTATAGGAGGGGAATATATGGATATTCAAGAGTTAGATATTAGCAAAGTCATTAATCCAGCACTTGTAAATCTAGAATTACAAGCAACAACCAAATTAGAAGTAATTGAAGAACTAACTGATTTACTAGTTAAAGCTGGTGCGGTTGCAGATAAAAAAGCTTTTATAGCAGACGTGTTATACCGGGAAGAAGAAGGGAAAACTGGCCTAGGTGAAGGGGTGGCTATTCCACATGGTAAATCTGCTAGCGTAACTAATACTTCCATTGCGGTAGGACGAACGCAAAATCCGGTAGAATGGGAATCTTTAGACGATAAACCAGTTAATATTATTATTCTTTTCGCAGTCAAAAATTCAGATGCTACGACAACCCATATAAAATTACTTCAAAAAGTAGCGATTTTACTTGCAGATGATGAGGTGATAGGACAATTTCAAACTGTACAGACAAAAGAAGCATTCATTAAATTGTTAGCTAAAAACCAGATTTAGGAGGAGTTTAGGATGAATATTATTGGAATTGCAGCATGTACATCAGGAATTGCACATACCTATATTGCTAAAGAAAAACTAACGAAAGCTGGAATTGCCCTTGGACATAACATTCATATTGAGACACAAGGAACAATTGGTATTGAAGATGAACTCTCAGCAGAACAATTAAAAAATGCGGATGTAGTAATTATTGCAGCAGACATTAAAGTTAGCGGAAAGGATCGTTTTAAAGGGAAAAAAGTAGTCGAAATTCCAACTGATTTAGCTATTAAAGCACCAAAACAAATTATTACAAAAATAGATAATGAAATAAATAACTAGGGAGTGGACCGGTATGATGAAAAAACTGCAAATCAAAAAACATGCTCTTACAGCGATTTCGTATATGTTACCGTTAGTTGTTGCCTCAGGGTTACTTATTGCCATTGGAAATTTAACAAGTGGACAGGTGATTTTAGATTATAAAGCACCTTATTCTATCCCTGATGCCCTTGTATCGCTAGGTGTTCTTGGGATGGGCTTACTTGCACCAGTCATTGCGGCTGCGATTGCATATTCGATAGCTGACAGGCCGGGTATTGCTCCAGGACTACTGATGGGGGTCATTGCCAATTCTATCGGAGCAGGCTTTTTGGGAGGAATGCTTGGTGGTTATCTAGTTGGTTACTTTGTACTTATCCTAGTGAAATATTTGAAAGTACCAAAATGGGCGCAAGGTTTAATGCCTATGATGATTATTCCACTTATAAGTAGTTTGGTTATAGGGCTTCTAATGTATTTTGTTATTGGTGTTCCTATTGTGTGGGCAACAGATGCGATGACAAATTTCTTACAAGGAATGCAAGGCAGTATGAGGTTTGTTTTTGGCGCAGTACTAGGTGGAATGGCTGCATTTGACTTTGGTGGTCCAGTAAATAAAGTAGCTTCATTATTCGCCGATGGGTTGCTACTTGAAGGTGTAAAGGAGCCAGAAGCGGTGAAAATTCTTGCGTCAATGGTTCCACCGTTTGGAGTAACGCTTTCATGGGTTGTTTCTAAACTTATCAAAAAGAAAAAATACACTAAATCAGAAGAAGATAATATTAAAATTGCCTTTCCGATGGGGATTTGTATGATAACAGAAGGCGTAATTCCCATCGCGGCAGTTGACCCAATTCGAGTAATTGTTTCTTGTACATTAGGTGCTGCTGTAGGTGGAGGTCTTAGTATGACATGGGGAATTGGCTCACCCGTTCCATCAGGAGGCATGTTTATCGTACCTGCAATGAATGAGCCATTACTATTTTGTTTAGCATTACTGATTGGAACTTGTGTCACAGCTGCAATGCTACTAATTTTAAAACGAGAACCAACCAAAGAAGAGGAGATAATTGCAGATCAAGGTTTAGAAGAGGAAGAAGAAGTCGATTTGTCTGGAATTAAAATTTCGTAAAGTTAGGAAGGAGATACAGACAGTGTATGTTTCAATGAAAGGAATGCTGCACCGTGCCAATCATGGGAATTATGCAGTCATGGCGATTAATTGTTTTAATTTAGAAACCGCAAAAGCAGTAATTGATGCAGCGCAAGAACTTAGAGCGCCAATTATTATTGATTTATTGCAAGAACATTTAGAAACACACTTGGGAAGTCGATTTTTAACAAAACCGATTATCAAAATGGCAAAAGAAGCAAGCGTTGAAGTAGCTATTAATTTAGATCATGGACAAGATGTAGCCATTGTAAAGCAGTGCTTGGCTGATGGGTTCTCTAGTGTGATGATGGATGCATCCAGTCATCCATATGAGGAAAATGTAGCGATTACAAAAGAAATGGTCCAATTTGCAGAAGTTTATAATGCAAGTGTAGAAGCAGAAGTTGGCAATATCGGAGCAGTGACAGGGGATAATTACACAAATCAAGCAATGTATACAGAACCGAAAATTGCTATTGATTTTGCAAAACGAACTGGCATTGATGCACTGGCGATCTCATATGGATCTTCTCATGGGGACTATCCAGCTGGCTTCACACCAGCCTTTCAATTCGATATTGTTCAAGAAATTAAAGCTGCTACGAAAATGCCACTAGTTCTACATGGTGGCTCTGGATGTGGCGCTGAAAACATTACCACTTCAATTCAGCTTGGAATTAATAAAATCAATGTAGGTTCTGATTTTATGAAAGCTCAAGCAACCAAAATCAAAGAATTACAACAAGAAACGCCAGGGCTTAGTTTTGTTGAGTTAATTCATGAAACAATCCAAGCCGGCAAAGAAGCAGTTAAATATTATATTCTATTATCCGGATCTAACGGAAAATCACTTTAAAAGGAGAATGAAAAATGTTAGTTAATATGAAGCAATTATTAGAAGTAGCCAAGGAAAACAAGTTTGCGGTAGGGGCATTTAATGTCGCTGATAGTAATTTTTTACGTGTAGTAGTAGAAGAAGCAGAAAAGAACAATGCACCGGCAATTATTGCTGTCCATCCAACTGAGCTAGATTTCACAAAAGATGATTTTTTTGAATATGTACTTGCAAGAATTAAAAATAGCCCTGTACCATTTGTACTTCATTTAGATCATGGTGATAATATGGGTGATGTGATGCGAGCTGTCCGTTGCGGTTTTAGTTCAGTCATGATTGATGGATCCCTGTTACCATTTGAAGAAAATATTCGTGTGACAAAAGAAGTTGTTGATGTCTGCCACAAACTTGGTGTATCTGTAGAAGGAGAACTTGGTACGATTGGGAAAACAGGAAACAGCATTGAGGGTGGTGTAAGCGAGATTATTTATACAAAACCTGAAGAAGCGGAGGAATATATTAGTCGAACTGGGGTGGATACTTTAGCAGTAGCTATTGGAACAGCACACGGTATTTATCCTAAAGACAAGGAGCCAAAACTACGCTTAGATATACTCCAAGAAATTAAAGACTTAGTAAACATTCCATTAGTACTACACGGAGGTTCTGCTAATCCAGACACAGAAATTGAAGCAGCTGTTAAGATAGGAATTCAAAAGGTAAATATCTCTAGTGATTATAAATATGCTTTTTATAAGAAATGTCGAGAAATTTTGAGCACAACGGAACTTTGGGATGCTAACGCCATTTACCCAGAATGCATTGAAGCAGCAAAAGCAGTGGTAAAAAATAAAATGGAACTTTTTCATTCTGTAAATCAAGTTGAAAAGTATCAACAAAGTAATATACCAGTTTGGCGTAGCGATTTAATTTAATACTAAAAAACGAAGAGTGCTCCTTTTGCACTCTTCGTTTTATTATAAGTAAGCTTGTAAATTTTCAATATTAATAAGTTTTTTAAGCCTTTGAATATCATTAATTCTCCAAGGCTTTTTTTGTGAGTCTAAAATACCTTCCTCACGTAATTCCATAAGCACCTTAGAAGTATAGCTTTTAGATGTATTTGCATGGCTGGCAAGCTCTTGGTAAGTAAGAAATTCTGGTAACTCCATGACATTTGCAGAAATTTGCAACCCGAAATCCATCATCGTATTTAATGAAAAATAGATACTATCTCGTGCACTTAATTTTTCTTGAATAGCAATTATATATAATTTTCTACGTGTCTCTGCAAGTTGGTGAAGCATTAAATAATTTCTGGGATCCTCAAGCTCCATCATTTTTTTGAAAAACTGAAAATCAATCCGCCACCAAATAACATCAGTTAAAGCGACTATCTTTGTGTGCTTTGGAATATCTTCAGAGTATACAGGAAGGTGAGGAAATGAACCATGTTGCAAAATAAAAACGAAATTCTGTTTATCAATACCTTCAAAAATAAATTTCATAAAGCCATCTACTATTATGTAAATATATTTTCTTCGATTATCTGAGGTTATAGTGGTACCTTCTTTCAAACGCTCTTGAATACAGTGTTTATTAAAACTAGGATCTTTTTTTAATAATTTAAGCATATTTGCTGGTGAAGCAAATTGATCTAATGTTTCTTTTAAATACATATAATCTCTTCCCTTCGTAGTTTTAATCTTCCCGAAACCACTGCAAATAAAACGTTTCTTTATATTTTATTCTTCTAGATGAATAATTTTAAGTTAATTATTATTGGAAAAGAATACTTTTAAATGCCTATAAAATGTCACAAATAATTCATAATTCAGCTAAAGTAAGCAGGAATTTAAGTAAAACTAACATTTTAGCATAGAAATAAAATAAATTTTGCCTTCGAAAGACACTTTCAAAATATGGATAAAATATGAAGAACCGCACTCTGACCTATAATATAGATAGATTAAAAAAACAAACCAACCTTTAAAGGAACATTGGGGAAATAAATGTGACAAAAAAGTCAAAAAAACACCAATAAAGCGGGAAATTTAGCTTTTTTACTGGGTTCCTTTTAAAACTATTTAATAGTATCATCACTTGTAAGAACACTCATTACATCAATGACATATATTTTTAACAATCAAAAAGTAGAAATGAGATGGGGAATTATGCAATCAATGTTTGAAAATTTATATAGCAAAAAAGTCTTAGAAGAGGAATTTGGTTTTCAACGTTTTTTGCAAACTTTAATTGATAATAAAATTTCTTATAACAAAATAAAAATACCTAATAATAGCATTTTATTATCCGAAGATACAATTAATTCCAAGGTTTATTTTATTGAAAAAGGGATAGTATCATTGGAAAAAGAAGGCAATGTAGTTAGTTTTTTAGGGGCAAATCAAATTGCGGGTTTAAACGATTATTTTATGGATGAAGCTAATCTATATACAACTAGAGTAATAGATACTGTTACTGCATACGAATTCAATAAGGAAGATATTATTTGTTCCATAATTGGGATGCAAGAAGGATGGCTTTATCTATACCTTAATAATCGAAATCATGAAAACGTGCTTATTGAAAAATGTAATCTCATGCGTGGAAATGGCGAAAGTAGATTAAAAGATTCCTTAGAACAATTAGGAGAGTTTTTTGGAAGTGAACAAGAAGGAATGATAATAATTCCAAAATGTTTCACTAGAAAAATAATCGCAAATTATTCTAATCTATCAGTGAGATCTGTTACTCACCTTTGCGGAAAGTTAATAGAGTCCGGATTTTTAGCAGAAGATTCCAAGTCTTTTATTTTATTGAAAAAATCCGACGATATTTGGAAGGAATTACAAGCCTAAAATAGCAGTTATTATATCAGAAAAGTGAGTTAGAAGTTGGTTGAAATAACTTCTAACTCTTTTTTTACATCAAAAAAGCGAGAAAATTTTTTCTCGCTTTCGTTAAGTATGAGCCGTGCTGGGTTCGAACCAGCGACCCTCTGATTAAAAGTCAGATGCTCTACCAACTGAGCTAACGGCTCTAAATATGACTGGGCTAGCTGGATTCGAACCAGCGCATGACGGAATCAAAATCCGTTGCCTTACCGCTTGGCTATAGCCCAATAATAAAATGGTGGAGGGGAGTGGATTCGAACCACCGAACCCGAAGGAGCGGATTTACAGTCCGCCGCGTTTAGCCACTTCGCTACCCCTCCGTTATAAAAGATGCCGACTGCAGGAATTGAACCCGCAACCTACTGATTACGATTCAGTTGCTCTACCAGATTGAGCTAAGTCGGCAAAGAATTGCTCTCACTGCTGGCAAATCGAAATCTAATTAATCCTTCAAAACAGATACTAATATATAATATAACATTTTTGTTATTTTTACCAGCTTTTTTTTCAAAAAAACAAAAATATTTTTTGCTGGTTAATTAAAAATAAAAAAGTGACCCGTACGGGAATCGAACCCGTGTTACCGCCGTGAAAGGGCGGTGTCTTAACCGCTTGACCAACGGGCCATCACATAAATGTTTTTTACCGCTAGAAACTATTATATAAAAAAAGGGTAGCATTTGTAAATACCTAAATTAATTTCTTTTTTTTCTGAAAATAATCACACGGAAAAAGAGTGAAATACAAACTTAATGGGTATGTGTATCTATAGAAGTTTCCAGATAAAAAATAAAATGCAAAACATAGCGTTAGTAACAGATTCAAACGGAATAGAAAGCTATATTAATAAAATAAAATAGATTAATGTTACAATCTAAAATTAGCTGTGCTATAATGTGTCTGGTTAATTGGAATTTAGGTTGAAAATCAAATAAAAAGGTAGGGAATATAATGGCTTCACCGCTAAAAAGACTATTAATCGGCCGCCCTCTGAAAACTTCAGAAGCTGGAGACCAAAAATTAGGGAAATTAAAGGCTTTAGCTGTTCTATCATCCGATGCACTTTCTTCTATAGCATATGGGACAGAACAGATTTTACTGGTACTTGTAACTGTTAGTGCTGCGGCTATGTGGTATTCGTTACCTATAGCGCTTTGTGTTCTTGTTCTTCTGTTTGCGCTTAATTTATCGTATAAACAAATTATTTACTCTTATCCGCAAGGTGGGGGCGCCTATATTGTTTCTAGGGAGAATTTAGGGAATAATGCAGGTTTAATTGCCGGCGGATCATTGCTTGTCGATTATATGCTTACTGTAGCTGTAAGTGTTTCATCTGGAACGGATGCAATCATTTCAGCTGTGCCCACCCTTTATCCATTTGCTGTACCAATTGCTGTAATATTAGTTGTTATAGTAACGATTATTAATTTGCGAGGCATTACAGAATCAGCTAGCTTGCTCGCAATTCCAGTATACTTATTTGTTTTCTCTATAATTGCACTTATCTTTACTGGTTTATTTAAAGTATTAACTGGAATGGATGCTAGTCATGAAACAGCTGCTGTAGGGACACATGTACAGGGCGTAACGATTTTCTTGTTACTAAGAGCATTTGCTTCAGGGTCAGCATCTTTGACGGGGATAGAGGCTATTTCTAATGCCGTTCCATTGTTTAAAGAACCTCGACCAAAAAATGCAGCTAAAACGTTAACACTAATGGCTGGATTACTAGGTTTTTTCTTTGTCGGAATAACTGTTCTTGCTTTTGTATATGGAACTGTTCCAGAGTTAAAAGTAACCGTGTTATCACAAATTGCAGAAAATGTATTTGGTAGAAACTTTATGTTTTATTTTGTTCAAGCTACAACTGCGCTTATTTTAGTTTTAGCGGCTAATACAGGTTTCTCAGCCTTCCCACTTCTAGCTTATAATTTAGCAAAAGATAAATTTATGCCAAGAATGTATTTAGCAAGAGGAGACAGATTAGGCTATTCAAATGGAATTATTACATTAGCGATTGGCTCGATATTACTTATTATATTATTTAAAGGAAAAACAGAGCTACTTATTCCACTATACTCAGTAGGTGTATTTATTCCATTTACGCTATCGCAAACAGGAATGATTGTAAAATGGTGGAAACAGCGTCCCAAAGGCTGGAAAAAGTCATTATCGGCAAACTTACTTGGTGCATCAATATCATTTACAGTATTAATTGTCTTATTCTTAACGCGTATAGAGTCTGTTTGGCCAGTATTTATTTTCATGCCAATCATGATTTATGTGTTCCACCGTACAAGGCATCACTATCGTAAAGTAGGACCGCAACTGAGAATTGATGAAACAATGGACTTGCCTGATTTTAAAGGAAATGCCGTTATTATCTGTGTATCTGATACCACCAAAGTTGTAGAAGGGGCATTGCAATATGCTAAATCTATTGGTGATACAGTCATAGCTGTCCACATTTCTATTGATAAAAAACAGGAAAAGGAATTTGTTGAAAGATGGAATAGGGTACATCCTGAAGTACGAATTGCCAATCTGTTTTCACCGTATCGCTCTATTTCAGATCCATTAATGAAATTTATTGATACCGCGAAACAAAAAGCAGATCAAGACAATTACTCACTTACGGTATTAATACCGCAATTTATCCCTAGAAAAGGTTGGCAAAATCTTCTTCATAACCAAACAAGTCTATTGATTCGTACAAGACTTCTAATGAAAAGAGATGTCGTTGTTTCGACTTACCCTTATCATTTAAAAGAATAGCAAGAGAAAAACGGAAGAGCACTTCGGGGGAAGAGGGATGCTCTTCCGTTTTTTATAATGGAACAACGTAAGTGTAACTAGATTTAATTTATTTGTAAAAAGAGGAAAACGCCATTTTAAAAACAAATAAAGCTGGAAAATCTTATTTTTCTTAAAGCAAAATCGGAATTTAAGGAAGAAATTAAAAAGAAAATCAATATTTCAATGAAAAATTATTTTTTTAATGATTGGTTGATTTTTTTTTACTTAGCAAAAATAATAAAGATGAATTGTATACGATATTAGTGAAACAATCCTTTTCTTGTGTAAATAGAAAAGTTAATTTTAATACTTATATACTGAAATGAATAAATATTAGTTAGATACAAATTAGGGAAAAGGACTTAATTAATATTACAAAGTGGTAACAAATTTTTCTTTTTGATGAATTCAAAATGAGTGTATTTGGAATATAAAAATAAATGGCTATATAAAGCCATTTGTGCAATTTAGTAGTTAATTAAAAAATCCTCTGAAGCCTTGAAAAAAGCCAGTTTTCGCGTTATAATTTCAATAGTTGATGGAGTAATTATGTTAGTAAAGGAGCGCTTTGTATGCAAGAACAAGATATTAGGTATTATGTACTACCTACTATAATCGTTTTCATATTAGGAATTGCTGCAATGAATGCAACTAGTTTTCCGTTTGTTAGTTTTCTGACAACTACGCTCGTAGCTACGGTGATTGGAACTATCATTGGTGGGGCGCATCAATTACTTAGAATGCTTATTAAAGCTTATCAACATTCAAAAGCGAGAAGAGTTTCACAAAAAAAGTGGCAAACACTATAAAGTGAACTATTACATAATAAAATTTAACCAAGCATTTTCGCATTTTTTGTGAGAATGCTTTTTTGTTGGTTAATAGATATTTTTTTTTATGGAAAAGATGGTACAATAAGGAAGATTATGAATGGAGGAGGTTGGAGATGGCAACTTTAGCAGATGTTGCAAAACGGGCGAATGTCTCCAAAATGACAGTTTCACGGGTTATTAATCATCCAGACCAAGTTTCAGATGAACTGAAAATGCTTGTTTATAGTGCAATGGAAGCGTTAGAGTATGTGCCGAATTATGCGGCTCGAGCGCTTGTTCAAAATAGGACACAAGTAATTAAATTTTTAATTTTAGAAGAAATTGATACTGTAGAACCATATTATATGAATTTATTAACTGGAATTAGTAGGGAGCTTGATAAATATTATTATTCGCTGCAACTTGTTACACAACGATCTAGAAATATTGGTGCTTACGATGGTTTAATTGTTACTGGGATACGTGATAAAGATTATGAGATGGGTATTTTAGATATTGATAAACCAGTTATTTTCTATGGCGAAAATAAACGTGGCTATGATTCGATTGATGTGGACAATAAGAAAGGGACAGCGCTTGCCACAGAACATATGGTTGAAATCGGCTTTACGCGAATTGTATTTTTAGGAATTGACTTATTGGATGAGCAATTTATGAAATCACGTTTAGAAGGTTATGAAGAAGTAATGAAAAAACACCATTTGCAACCAGAAAGCTATTTTATTGCTAATAGTTCAAGTGTTTCAGAAGAGAAAGCATTTGAATTATTACGTTATAATTCAGAAAAAATTGCAATTGTCAGTGCATCAGATCGAATTGCGATTGGCGTCGTTCGTGCAGCAGCAGCTTTTGGACGTCGTTTTGGTGAAAATGTTGCTGTAACGGGATTTGATGGGGTATTTTTAGATAGAATTTCATCTCCCAAAATTACGACTGTTCGTTCTCCTGTTGTAGAAATGGGGGAGGAACTTGCAAAGATGTTACTTGCTAAAATTAATGATCATGGAAAGCCTCAAGGAAACCTATTATTTACTCCCGAATTACTGATACGAGCCTCTACAACTGGAAAAGAAGAGTGATAAAAACGCTAGGAATCTTTATTCCTAGCGTCTTTTTTATTGGATTAAAATTGGTGAAAATGCTAATAAATCAAAAATAAAGTGAACAATAAATGTAACCCAAATGGAGTCCGTTTTCTTAAATAAGTAATTTAAAATAAGTCTGGCTGGTACTAATGTAATGATACATTGCAGAAAATTAAAATCATAGGAAGTTAAGTGCCAGATTGCAAAAAGGAAGGAACTGAGCAAGGAAGCTTGTCAAAATTTCCAGTTCCATTTTTTCCAAGCAGCGAACATCAAGCTGATAGATATCAATTCTTCGCCAAGTATCATAAATGGAATAGTGGTGAAGACATAAGACCATGTAAGAACGTTGTTGATGCTATTTTCAATAGTACCACCTGCAAAATAAGCCCAAAGATAATTAAATATGGAACTGATAATAAATATTGCAGGAGCACCAATAAGTATCCATTTGAAACTAAAATGTTTAAACCAATCTAAAAATGTTGCTTTCAATATGATAAAAGCAACAATTCCCATACATAAGGCATTAAAAATAGCACCTATGAATGTTAACATTTCAATATTGGAAATGATGTGTGGCAAAAGAAGAAAAAGAATACCAATAATGATTGCGCTGAAAAATAACCAATAACCTTGTTTTTTATCGTTTAAAGTATATTCCTTTGTATCCTCCTTTTAGGCCATGTTAAAGAGCTTTTATTAGTCCATGAGTTATTATAGCTCTTTACTTTAAATCAGTAAAGTTACTAACTTGTCACTTAGCACACGGAGAGAAAAGCTGACTTTCTTCTATACTAAAATGTAATGTCTAAAATCTTGTTACCGTTAACGAGCAGGAAAAGGTTGCAAACGCTTTAATGGAAATGCTAATTTGAAATAGAACGATAGGTGATATAGGAGGAGAAAAAATGGAAAAAGCAGGGATTTATCATCAACCAGCGAGTAGCTATGCTTATAGTTATGACGCTAAAACACTACATATTCGGATTAGAACGAAACGCATGGATATTAGCGAGGTTACTTTAATTGCTGCCGACCCTTACTTATGGAAAGATGAAAAATGGCAAAGTGAATCGTTTTTAATGCGTAAAATTGCAGAAACTGAAGAACATGATTATTGGTTTATTGCAATAACACCCGAACATCGACGTCTTCAATATGGCTTTTTATTAAAAGATACAG
Organism: Listeria immobilis; assembly: GCF_014322765.1. Lineage (GTDB taxonomy): Bacteria > Bacillota > Bacilli > Lactobacillales > Listeriaceae > Listeria > Listeria immobilis. Next base: position 37,924 of record NZ_JAASTZ010000008.1, read on the forward strand.
AAGGAATGACAACATTTTATGGCGGTCGCGGTTTTTTTGAACCAACAGAAGCGAATTTAGCGACGATGGATTATTATTTTAAATTTCCATTTATCCATGCAGCAGATACATTTAAAGCTCCTGAATGGGTTGGAAATACGATTTGGTATCAAATTTTTCCAGAGCGTTTTGCAAATGGAAATCCGGCTATTTCACCAGAAAATGTATTACTTTGGGGAAGTAAGGATCCAAGTACAACAGATTTTTTTGGCGGAGACTTGGAAGGAATTATCCAACATTTAGATTACTTAGTGGAACTTGGTATTAATGGCGTGTATTTAACTCCTGTGTTTGAGGCGCCAACAAACCATAAGTATGACACCATTGATTATAAAAAAATTGACCCGCATTTCGGCGATAAAGAAACCTTTAGAAAACTCGTTCAAGAAGCACATAAGCGGGGCATTCGAATAATGTTAGACGCGGTATTTAATCACATTGGTGACATTTCAGCTGCATGGCAAGATGTTGTGGAAAAAGAAGAAAAATCGGCGTATCGTGATTGGTTCCATATTCATAGCTTCCCCGTTCGACAAAATGAAAATGGGAATATTGAAGGAGAACCAACGCTTTCTTATGATACCTTTGCTTTTACAACACATATGCCGAAATTAAATACAGCCAATCCAGAAGTTCAAAAGTACCTGTTAGATATTGCAACATACTGGATTCGCGAATTTGATATTGATGGTTGGCGTTTAGATGTTGCTAATGAGGTGGATCATGCTTTTTGGAAAGAATTTAAAAAAGCAGTCCAAGCTGAGAAAGAAGATATTTATATTTTGGGAGAAATTTGGCATGATTCATGGATTTGGTTACTCGGAGATGAATTCCATGCGGTAATGAACTATCCATTTACGCAAACGATTATTGAAAACTTTATTGAAGAGAAAATCACACCTGAGCAAATGGTTTCTGGTATTAATGAACAATATATGCGCTATCCGAATCAAGTTAATGAAGTCATGTTTAATATGCTCGATAGCCATGATACAGCACGCATTTTAACACGTGCTAATAATGATGAAGATAAAGTAAAACAAGCACTTGCTTTTATGTTCGCACACACTGGTTCTCCGTGTATTTATTATGGAACTGAGATAGGGATGGACGGTGGAAATGATCCGGGTTGCCGTAAATGTATGGAATGGGATGAAGCAAAACAAAATCAATCTATGTTAGCATTTACGAAAAAATTGATTGCGCTTAGAAAAGAAAACCAAGCGATTATCACATCTGGCGAGTTAACATGGTTGGATGCAAGCAGCAAAACGGGGATTACCGCATTTACGAAAGAATTAAATGGAGAAAAACTGCATTTTCTTTTCAATCAAGCAACAGAAGCAAAAGATTTCACAATTTCATTTGGAAATAGTGCGATTGATATTTGGAACAATCAAACAGTATCGGAAAATCTTACTATCCCTGCAAAAGGATTTCTTGTTATCAAAGAAAACAGTTAAAGCATACGCGTAAAGGAATTTTTCACATGTTTACCAGAAAAATGTTGTTATCGGTAACATGTGAAATCTTCTTGTAAACGCTTTCGATGTCAGCATATAATAAAAGTATAGGTTAACCTAATTCACAAACTTTAAAAAAGATTTGAAAAAAGATGGGGACTTAATGAGCAGACAAAAAAGAGCGGCTTTTTTCATAAAGAGGAGGAAAAGTAGATGAAGCGTTTTAAAAAAGTGGGGATTGTTTCAGCGGTTTTAGTAATGGCTTTAAGCTTGGCAGCATGTGGTGGCGGAAAAGATTCTAGTAAAGCGGGCGCATCTGATGGGGAGAAAACACTTACAGTTTCTGTTGATGCAGGATACAAAGACTATATTAATAAAATCAAAGGTGACTTCGAAAGTGATAATAACGTAAAAGTTAAAGTAGTTGAAAAAGACATGTTTGAAACACTTGAAGCCCTGCCACTTGATGGACCAGCTGGGACTGCACCAGACGTAATGATGTCAGCTTTTGATAGAATTGGTAGCCTCGGACAACAAGGCCACTTGGCAGAAGTAAAACTAGAGAATAAAGCTGATTATGATGAAAAAGATCAAAAACAGGTGGCTATTGACAATAAAATTTATGGCGCTCCAGCAATTATTGAAACATTAGTTCTTTACTATAATAAAGATTTACTTGATAAAGCACCAGAAACATTTAAAGATTTAGAAACAATCGCGAAAGATCCACGTTTTGCCTTCACTTCTGAAAAAGGAAAAAATACTGGTTTCTTAGCAAAATGGACTGACTTTTACTTCTCTTATGGACTTCTTGCAGGATATGGCGGTTATGTTTTTGGTGATGAAGGTACAAATCCAAAAGATATTGGTCTAAATAACAAAGGGGCTGTTGAAGGAATTACCTATGCAACAAGTTGGTTCCAAGATGTATGGCCAAAAGGAATGCAAGATAATAAAAGCGCAGATGACTTCATTCAAGACCAATTTGTTAAAGGGAAAACAGCTGCAATATTAGGAGGACCATGGTCGGCAGCTAACTATAAAGAAGCGAAAATTAATTATGGTGTAGCAAAAATCCCAACACTAAACAATGGTAAAGAATATGCGCCATTTGCTGGTGGTAAAGGTTGGGTAGTAAGCAATTATTCTAAAAACAAAGATGTAGCACAAAAATGGTTAGACTATGTAACAAACCAACAAAGTCAAGAAACTTTATATGATATGACAAATGAAGTACCTGCTAATTTAAAAGCACGTGATACTGCGAAATCTAAAAATGATGAATTAACTAATGCAGTTATCGAACAATATAAAAATGCACAACCAATGCCAAATATTCCTGAAATGTCGGAAGTTTGGACTGGGGCTGAAAATCTAATGTTTGATGCAGCATCAGGTTCAAAAACTCCACAAGAATCAGCGGATGATGCAGTGAAAGTAATAGAAGATAATGTAACACAAAAATATACGAAATAATACCGAATCGGCGGGGCATGGATGAGCGCGCCCGCCGATTTTAACATTTAGTCAGTGAATCTATATCTAGAATTGAGGGTAACAAAATGAAACTAGAACAAAAACAAATTAAAAATGTTCGCAGGGCGACTTTGTTATCAATCATTCCTGGGCTTGGTCAATTTTATAATAAACAAAATTTTAAAGGGATTGTTTTCTTTGCACTATTTGCTTTGTTTATCATAGAATTCTTTACAATTGGCTTAAATGCACTTATTGGCCTGATCACACTTGGTTCTGTTCCTGGTGTTGACCACTCCTTGTTTTTAATGATTGAAGGTACTTTGCAATTAATTGTGACATTACTATTTATAGGCTTTTGGTTTATAAATATTTTTGATGCAAGACGTGTGGCTATGCAGTGGAACCTGGGCGAAACTGTTAACCAATCAGCACTTGCGATTATAAAAAATATGCTTGATAAAGGTTTTCCTTATTTACTTACATTACCCGCATACCTTGTTATGACGTTTATTATTATTTTCCCAGTACTTGTAACACTTTTTATGGCGTTTACCAACTATGACTTTTATCATATTCCACCAGCTAATTTAATTGACTGGGTTGGTTTTAAGAACTTTTTTAATATCTTTTTCCTAAGTTCGTATCGTGACACATTCCTAAGTGTTTTCTCATGGACACTCGTTTGGACTATTTGTGCCACTTCTCTCCAAATTGTGGTTGGGGTATTTACAGCCATTATGGCGAACCAAAGCTTTATTAAAGGGAAGCGATTATTCGGAGTTGTTTTCTTACTTCCATGGGCGGTACCAGCATTTATCACTATTATGAGTTTCTCTAATATGTTTAATGACAGTATTGGCGCGATTAATACACAAGTAATTCCACTATTGAATCATTTACCGTTTGTTGATATGAACGCAATAGCTTGGAAAACGGATCCATTTTGGACTAAAGTAGCGCTGATTAGCATTCAAGGCTGGCTTGGTTTCCCGTATATTTATGTTATGGTAACGGGAGTTTTACAAGCCATTCCAGGTGAACTTTATGAAGCAGCGAGAATTGACGGGGCGAGCGCAATTCAGCGTTTCCGTAAAATTACCTTGCCGATGATTTTATTTGTAACGGCACCAGTATTTATTACACAATATACATTTAATTTTAATAACTTTTCGATTATATACTTATTTAATGAAGGTGGTCCCGGAAGTGTCGGAGCAGGCGCTGGATCAACGGATATCTTGATTTCATGGATTTATAAATTAACAACAGGTACTTCGCCACAATATGCTGTAGCAGCTGCTGTAACGCTACTTATTTCAATTATCGTTATTACTGTTTCGATGATTGCCTTTAAGAAAACGAATGCCTTTGGGAACGAGGAGATGATGTAAATGAGAGATTTTATGAAAGATCAGCGGACGACGAAGTTTTTAACACAGTTTTTTACGTATTTATTTTTGACCGTGTTAACGATTATTATTTTGTATCCGATTCTAATTACAGCATCGTCTGCCTTTAAACCAGGTAATATCGCAGCATTTACTTTAGAGTGGTCGGATAGTTGGACACTAAATAATTTTACTCGGTTATTTAATGAAACATTATATTTGGATTGGTACAAAAATACACTTATTATCGCTGTCGTAACAATGATTATGCAAGTAACGATTGTGACGCTTGCCGGTTATACATATAGCCGATACCGTTTTAAAGGACGTAAAAACAGCTTGATTTTCTTCCTGATTATTCAAATGGTACCTACAATGGCGGCACTTACAGCTTTCTATGTTTTGGCAATGCTTTTAGGCGCGCTTGACCAGTATTGGTTCCTGACATTGATTTATATTGGTGGCGGAATCCCAATGAATACTTGGCTGATGAAAGGATACTTTGATACTGTTCCGCGGGATCTAGATGAATCTGCAAAACTTGATGGAGCGGGACATTTCCGGATTTTCGCACAAATCATTTTACCACTGGTAAGACCGATGATTGCAGTTCAAGCTTTATGGGCATTCATGGGACCATTCGGTGATTTCTTACTTGCTAAATTCTTACTCAGAACACCAGAAAACTTAACTATAGCGGTTGGACTTCAAACATTTATTGCCAATCCACAACAACAAAAAGTCGCGTTATTCGCAGCAGGAGCCATTCTTGCCGCTTTACCGATTTGTTTACTGTTCTTCTTCTTGCAAAAGAATTTTGTTTCTGGCCTAACTGCTGGTGGAACAAAAGGATAATCGATTTTTAAAAAGGCTGTGATATCAATGAAAAAAGTTCCATTTATCATTCACTATGTAAAAAGCACATTAGGTCCAAGCGCCATTTTTGACGGACGAAAAGCACTTAAATTTTGGCAAATGGTGATTGTATTTATCTTCTTAAATGCATTACTGTTACTACCAGTTTCGGCTCATTTTGCGAATCAAACAAGTTTTGACTTACCAGAAATAATGCCGGGAATGGCTGCGCTTGGAACAGATCAGTTGGCAAATGATATACAAGGCTTATCGCTCGAAAATGGCGAATTAACGGATAAAAATGCTCATCTAGTAGAGAAATCGGCTAATGGCGTTTCTGGGGTTAATTTAACTGATGTAGAACTTGGCAATGCTAAAAATGTGATTAATCTCAAAAATAATGAAATGGTGCTAAAAGATGCAAGTGGCTATACATTCCAAGTAAGCTACCCAAAAGATGCCACATTAGCGGAAATTACTTCTAGTGAATCATTAGTAAATTGGATTTCAGCTCAATGGTATTTAGAAAACCAAGCATTTGTCTTTCTTTCGATGGTTATGATGATTGGTTCGATAATCTTTGTGAGTTCGCTTATGCTAGCTATATTCACGTCGCTTTTCATTTGGATGACAAAACGGAGCAGCTTTTCAAAGATTGGCTCTTTTAAAGAATCTTTTAATTTAACGCTGAATGCACTGGGAATTCCAGTGATTGCAGCATGCGCTATCGGCTTTATCTATTTTGATATAACCATCATTATGGCTGTCCAATCACTTGGAATGGTATTAATGATAGCTTGGACATTTTTAAAGACAAGATTTTATAAGACTAGTGAGAAAAATATGGCTGCTAGTCGCTAATTAGGAGGATTTAGTATGGCACAGAAGCAATTATTTGAGATTAGTCCATGGACATTACGAACAACCAAACTAGATAAAGAAAATAAACGGTTGCAAGAGAGTTTAACTTCCCTTGGTAATGGTTACATGGGAATGCGCGGGAATTTTGAAGAAGGATACTCCGGCGATGGCCATATTGGAACATATTATGCAGGTGTTTGGTTTCCTGATAAAACGCGTGTTGGTTGGTGGAAAAATGGCTATCCGGATTATTTTGGTAAAGTCATTAATGGATTAAATTTTATTGGGATTAACGTACGACTTGACGGTGAAAAACTAGATTTATTTACAGATGAAGTAAGTGATTTCGAACTTACCTTAGATATGGAAAAAGGAACGCTGAGTCGTCATTTTACAGTAGTTAAAAATAACAAGTCTTTCCGGATTTCAGCAGAACGCTTCTTAAGTGTAGCCACAAAGGAACTCGCAGTTATTCATTATCAAGTGGAAGCGTTAAGTGATGCTACAGTCGAATTATCTTCTTATTTGGATGGCAATGTGCAAAATGAAGATGCTAATTATGAAGAAATGTTTTGGCAAGAATTAGAACAAAGCGCTAGTGAACATCAGGGAGCGCTAGTTACAAAAACAATTCCAAATAACTTTGGGACACCGCGCTTCACTGTTTCAGCCGTGATGGAAAACCGCAGCAACGCGAAAAAAGAAACAAACCAAACAAAGTCACTTTATGCAGAAAATAGCTATTATTTTGAATTAAAGGCGAAGGAAGTGGCGCGAATCGAAAAACGAGTTGTGATTACAACTTCTCGTGATTATGCAGATGCAGCGCTTTTAAATGCTGGTAAAAACATTTTACAAAACCTTCAAGCTAGTTCCTATGACGAGTTGCTCGCAGCACATATTGCTGGATGGCGCGAACGATGGGACAAAGCAGATGTTGAAATTGTTGGGGATGATTCAGCGCAACAAGGAATCCGTTTTAATATATTTCAATTATTTGCTACTTATTATGGAGAAGATGCTCGTCTTAATATTGGCCCTAAAGGATTTACTGGAGAAAAATATGGTGGGGCAACCTATTGGGATACAGAAGCATTTGCGCTACCGATGTATTTATCACTAACGGATAAGTCTGTTAGCCATAATTTGTTGAAATATCGTCATGATCAACTGGACGGTGCAAAAATCAATGCGCAGAAAATCGGCTTAGGTGGGGCACTTTACCCAATGGTTACTTTCACGGGGATTGAATGTCATAATGAATGGGAAATCACTTTTGAAGAAATTCATCGAAATGGCGCAATTGCTTATGCGATTTATAATTACACAAATTATACGGGTGATGAGACTTATTTAAAAACGGATGGTATCGAAGTTTTAACAGAAATTACTCGTTTTTGGGCAGACCGCGTGCATCTTTCTGATCGATTAGACAAATATATGATTCATGGAGTAACTGGGCCAAATGAATACGATAATAACGTTAGTAATAACTGGTATACCAACTATATTGCTGCTTGGACGATTCGCTATACTCTTCAAAATTTAGATGATGAATCGAAAAAGCGTTTTGGTATTACAGAATTCGAACTAGCTAAATGGGAAGATATTGTGTATAGAATGTATTATCCGTTTGATGAAAAATGGCAAATATTTGTTCAGCATGATACATTTCTGGATAAAGAATTACGTTCAACAGATACACTTAAACCGGAAGATAGACCTATCAATCAAAACTGGTCTTGGGATAAAATTTTACGTTCTTGCTTCATTAAACAAGCAGATGTGCTACAAGGATTATATCTATTTCATGATGATTTCGATTTTGATACAAAACAGCGTAACTTTGAATTTTATGAGCCATTAACTGTTCATGAGTCAAGTCTATCACCAGCTGTTCATTCTGTTTTAGCTGCGGAAATTGGCAAATATGATAAGGCGGTAGAACTTTATAAACGGACCGCACGTCTGGATTTAGATAATATTAATAATGATACAGAAGATGGATTGCATATTACATCCATGGCAGGAAGCTGGCTTTCCATTGTTCAAGGCTTTGCAGGCATGCGAATTTCAAATGGAAAACTTCGATTTGCGCCATTTTTACCAAATGGGTGGAGCAATTACCGTTTTAAAATCAACTTCCGCGATCGTTTGCTAGAAGTGAATGTTGCTAAAGAAGACGTGACAATTAAACTTTGTCACGGAGAACCAATAGATTTAGAAATGTATAAGGAAAACTATTCACTTGAAACATCAATAACTATACCAATAAATTAATAAAAAACTTGTTGAAAACTTTGTAAAATGTTTTCAGCAAGTTTTTTTCTTTAACAAATCTTTCCAATTTTTGGCAGGATGATTCCTTTTTCCACCCGGGCTCTTATGCTATAATAAAGAAAGTGAACAATTAAATGACTACTAAAATAGCATAAAAGGTTTACAAAAGGCGCGGAGGTGAAGTGATGGATTTTTCCAATATGTCGATATTGCACTATCTAGCAAACATTGTAGATATTCTTGTCGTATGGTTTGTAATTTATAAAGTGATCATGCTAATCCGAGGGACAAAAGCAGTTCAATTATTAAAAGGTATTTTTATCATCATTGCAGTAAAACTATTAAGCGGATTTTTTGGTCTCCAAACAGTAGAATGGATTACGGATCAGATGCTTACTTGGGGATTTCTTGCAATCATAATTATCTTCCAACCAGAATTGCGCCGTGCTTTAGAGACGCTTGGTCGAGGGAATATTTTTACTCGTTATGGTTCAAGAATTGAGCGTGAACAACACCATCTAATCGAATCTATCGAAAAATCTACCCAATATATGGCGAAACGTCGTATCGGAGCATTAATCTCTGTTGCACGAGATACGGGGATGGATGATTATATCGAAACAGGCATTCCATTAAACGCAAAAATTTCTTCTCAGTTATTAATTAATATTTTTATTCCCAATACGCCGCTTCATGATGGCGCCGTTATAATTAAAGGAAATGAAATTGCATCGGCTGCGAGTTATCTGCCGCTTTCTGATAGTCCGTTTTTGTCCAAAGAACTTGGAACACGACACAGAGCAGCACTTGGAATTAGTGAAGTAACAGATAGTATCACAATAGTTGTATCCGAAGAAACAGGCGGAATTTCATTAACAAAAGGCGGAGAACTTTTCCGTGATGTTTCAGAAGAAGAGTTACATAAAATTCTTCTAAAAGAACTAGTGACAGTTACAGCTAAAAAACCTTCTATCTTTTCTAAATGGAAAGGAGGGCAAAGCGAATGATGGATCGAATTTTAAATAATAAATGGTCGATTCGGATTATAGCTTTATTACTTGCTGCTATCCTATTTACATCAGTTAATGCGAGTAATAATAGCGCAACAAGCCTCTCCACCACTGCTTCAAGTGACACAGAAGTAATCGAGAATGTACCAGTAAAAGTGTATTATGATAAAACTAATTTATATATTTCAGGGGTTCCTGAAACCGTTACTGTAACAATTTCTGGACCAAGAAGCATTGTCCAATCTGCTAAAGCGCAACAAGATTTTACTGTTTATGCTGATTTAAGAAATGCCTCCATTGGTACCCAAGAAGTTAAACTACAAGTGAAAGACATTTCTGATCGTCTTAAAGTAAAAGTAGACCCTGTATCAGTTAATGTTAATGTTCAAGAAAAAGTAACAAAGAAATTCTCTGTAGATGTAGAGTTAAGTAAATCAGTCATTGCGGATGGATATGAAGCTGGTACACCCGTTGTTGATCCTAAAAAAGTATCAATTACTGGAGCAAAAGACACGATTGAACAAATCGCTTATGTCAAGGCAACCTTAGAAAGTGATGGGAAGCATAAATCAGAATTCACCGATAATGCTACCGTTTCCGTTTTTGATAGTAACTTAAATAAACTCGATGTGGAAGTAAGTCCGCAAGAAGTAGAAGTTACCGTCCCTGTTGAGAAAGTTGGGAAATCTGTTCCGATTAAAATCAATCAAGAAGGAACACCAGAGAGTGATATTGAAATCTCCAGCATAACTCCTGATAAGTCAGAAGTGGTTGTGGTGGGGGATGATACGGTCCTTGATAAAATAAAAGAAATTGAAATCCCAATTGATGTAACAAAAATAAAAGCCGATACTGTAAAAGAAGTGACGGTCCCAGTTCCAACTGGAGCCAAATCCGTCCAACCAACGACAATAGAGGTTAAAATAAAAACTATAAAAAAGTCTGAAGCAAGTGGCGATACAAACAGCACAGAAAACAATCAAGAACCTGAATCAAATGATACAACTACCAATGACTCAGAAGATACAGACACAAAAGAATCTAAAGTATCTAAATCATTCTCGGATATGCAAGTGTATATGAGCGGACTAAAAAATACATTGGACGCACAAATGGTTACACCTGCAAATGGTAAAGTTACTGTAACTATTACTGGTGAGAAAAAAACGGTGGATAGTATCGTAGCAAAAGATTTAAGTGTTATCGCTAACTTAAGTAAAGGAAATGCTGGGGACTTCTCGACTCCGCTGGAAGTGAACGGTTTACCAGATAATGTTGCTTATAAAGTTAATCCAATATCAGCAGATTTTATTATTAAGGAAAAAGAAGCACAGAATACCGTTCCATCCAAGAACACATAAAAATAAGGAGTATGGGATTTAGATTCTCGTACTCCTTATTTTATATTTTTACATAGAAAAGAATGAGAATTAACAACACTTTATTGCAGAAGGATGAAATTTTTTCTTAAAAAAGGTATAATAACAGGTATATGGTTGAAAGAAAGTAGATAAAACCAGAATTAGGAAAAAATAAAACTAAAACAACAAACAAAAATCATTTAGATAATGAATGACTTAGAAGGAGAGTAATAAAATGGGTAAATATTTTGGTACGGATGGAGTTAGAGGGGTAGCAAACTCAGAATTAACACCAGAACTAGCTTTTCGATTAGGACGAATGGGAGGTTATGTTTTAACTCGTCATGTAGGAGAACATCCACGTGTGCTTGTTGCGCGTGACACACGAATCTCAGGAGAAATGCTTGAATCTGCTTTAATCGCTGGACTTGTTTCAGTTGGTATAGAAGTAATGCGTTTAGGAGTAATCTCAACTCCAGGAGTAGCGTATCTAACAAAAGCACAAGGAGCATCCGCTAGTGTAATGATTTCAGCTAGTCATAATCCAGTAGACGATAATGGAATTAAATTTTTCGGTTCAGATGGTTTTAAACTTTCTGATGACCAAGAAGAAGAGATTGAACAGCTTCTTGATACGGCAGAAGATACATTACCTCGCCCAAGTGGAGAAGGTTTAGGAACGGTTAGCGATTACTTTGAAGGAAAGCAAAAATATATTCAATACTTAAAGCAAACAATTGAAAATGATTTTAATGGCTATCATATCGCTTTAGATTGCGCTAATGGAGCAACTTCTGGACTTGCAACACATTTATTTGCAGACTTAGATGCTGATATTAGTTCTATGGGAGCTTCTCCAAATGGGCTTAATATCAATGATGGCGTTGGTTCTACACATCCAGAAGCCTTAGCTGCATTTGTTTTGGATAAGAAAGCAGATGTTGGTTTAGCATTTGATGGAGACGGAGACCGAGTAATTGCTATTGATGAAATCGGCCAAATTGTTGATGGTGACAAAATAATGTTTATCTGTGCGAAGTATTTACGCGAACAAGGTTTATTAAATAGTAATACAATCGTTTCTACTGTAATGAGTAATCTAGGTTTTTATAAGGGGTTAAAAGAGCTTAACATTGAAGATGTACAAACAGCTGTTGGGGATCGTTACGTAGTTGAGGCGATGCGTGAAGGTAATTATAATCTTGGTGGAGAACAATCAGGTCACATTATTTTCCTAGATCATAATACAACAGGGGATGGACTTCTTTCCGGAATTCAATTAATAAATGTAATGAAAGCAACTGGGAAAAAATTATCAGAACTGGCTTCTGAAATGAAAACATTCCCGCAAAAATTAGAAAACATCCGGGTTAGTGATAAAAATCATGTAACAGACAACCCGCAAGTTAGCAAAGTAATTAGTGAAGTAGAAGCTGAAATGGCAGGTAACGGTCGTGTTCTAGTTCGCCCATCTGGAACAGAACCACTTGTAAGAGTCATGGTAGAAGCTGCTTCAAAAGATGAAACAGATGAATACTGCGAACGTATTTCAGCTGTTGTCCGCGCGGAAATGGCACTTAACGACTAAACGAGAAAACAAAAAATCCTGATGATATTTGTCATCAGGATTTTACTAGTTTTAGTAAAATGATTTGATCTAAACAAGGAATATCATTTTCGATAATAACTTGTTCAGGGTAGTGGTCGGAAAAATAATCCGGTATAATTTGTTGCATTCGAAAACCATTTTTTTGATAGAATGCTAGCTGATTAATACTCGAATTTCCAGTTTTGACGATAACTTCAGAAAAATGATGACTTTTTGCAAAATCGAAAGCTTTTTCTAATAGCTTTTTTCCAATCCCTTTATTTTGAAAAGGTTGAAGAACTGCTATATTCATGATTTCTAGTTGATGCTTGTTTAATGGTAAAAGACAGATTACCCCAATAGTTTTTTCGGAATTTTGCCATTCAAAGACAATAGATTTTTCCAGATATTTCTTGATTTGGATTTCGCTAGGATCAGCTTCAAGAAGGAGTTCAAGTGGTACTGGCTGGCTTTTGTCCCAGATTTTCCAGTTCATTTTTATCACCTCGATTTTAGGTTAACATGGTAAATGAAAAATAGGAAGGGAAGTGGGCAAATTGCCTGATAAATTAAGAGGCGTTTGTGGTAGTTTGCTAGTTGCACTTGGTGTGACACAGTTATATAGTTTTGTCAGTGTAATAGTAGGTTATTTTAGTGCGGAAGAAAATAATTTTATTTTTGTTTGGAATTATTGGGTAATATTATTATTTGGTTTAGGTTTTTTTATTTTCGGATTTTGTTTAATTAGGAATGAAAAATTTTGGCTTGGTAGTGTTATTTTGACCGTTTGTTTTATTCTGTTTCAAGGTTTTTCGGTATATTACTATCAAATTAGAATCTTAGCTGAAATTAAAAAGAATGCTCCCTTTGAATGGTCAGGAACCATCCTATTTATTGCGGGAATTTTAGTTTTAATCTTGTTAATTATGACATCTAAAATGCCTAAACGAGAAGGGCTAACGGATCAAAATTGGAAAACAAAATGGCGTTATGCAGCTGGCTTTTTTTCGCTTATCGGGGCAGTAACCGCCGTATTTGCAGCGACGATTATTTTTAAACAACTTCATTCCGATAGTATAAAAGAAGGCTATTTATTTACAATGCCTTTAGATGCGTATTTTGCTTGTTTTATGGCTATCATATTTATCATGGTAACTATTCTTTCATGGCGAAAAGTTTCTTATTTGTTGATTGGGATATTGCTAGGAGCCTCATTTATTTTATTTACGAATTACTTATCTGTGAATAATTGGATTGATTTTGCAAAAGATAATCTATCTATTACATTTGGAAACAATGAACGCCAAGTATTTGGTATGCAATTTCTGATGGGGGCTTCGGCGCTTATTTCTAGCATATTTGCTTATATTGCTAAAAAATAATACGATTAAATCTAGTATTAAAATAACAAGCAGAAACCTTATATAAAACCATTTTTATGGAATATATAAGATTTCTGCTTGTTTTTCTTTTAAAAATAATTTGGGTTTATTGTTTTTTCCCTACAACGATATTGGTATAACTATTTAGCGTAAGGAAGTAATAGACAATATACATTAACGTGTAGATTCCTGTGGAAATAATTACGGGCATTGTTAAATCTAAAAGCAACATATGCGAAAGTCCAACTAGCGCAAAGCTACTATGCAAAATGCCGATTGCTAGTGGGATTAAGAAAACAACTAGTAACTGTTTAGCAAGTGTTTTTCGAATGTCTTTACGATTAAGTCCGATTTTTTGCAGAATATCAAAAGTACCAATATCATTATAAGCTTCTGTTAATTGTTTAAAGTAAATGATACTTCCTGTCGCTGCTAGGAAGACGAAGCCAATGAACATTCCTATGAAAAGAAGTACGCCTGTAACAGTAATGATTTCTTGATAAGTAGCGTTATATGAAAGTAACATACTATCTTTTGGTGTGACTGCTTGCATTTTTTCATTCAATTCTTTGGCGCTTTTGGCATTTTTAATGGAAATGGATTCAAGATTTACAGGTTGAATATTTTTGTCTGCGGCGATTTTCTCTACCTGACTATCGGCCAAAACAAGTAGCCCAGGAACCGTTCCAAGTGGTGAGTCTTGCACGACAGATTTAATTTGAACTGTTGGGCTTCCTGCTGCGATTAAATGATATTTTTCTCCGATCATTTCTTCTTTGGAGCGATCATCATACATAAATGAAAGAACCATTTGAGCTTGGTTTTCTTTTAACTGCACAGCATTTTCGTTATTTCCTTGATTTTTAACAAGTGCATTATAATCAGATTCTGAAATAACAGGGAAGCCTTCATTTACGCTATATTCAATAAAATCGGGGTTTGTTTCTTTTGCTGGAACAATGTAGTACGTACTTTGTTGTTTGGACTCGATTGGATGGTCTGAATCACTACCAGCTGTTTGGATGATTTTTTTATTGGTAGATGTATCTTTTGGAATAATATATTCAAAACTGGATGGAGCTGTCGTGCTGGCTGAACTATTTGCTTGATAGTAAATACTGCTAATTGTACCAATAACAGAAAGCGTTGTGGCACTAAGAATAGAAATAACAATCAATGTTTTAGCATTTGACGAAATTCGGAATGTTAATTGTGATGTGGAAATAATATTGCTTCCTTTATAAAAAAGTTTCTTATTATTTCGCAATTTTGTAAGTAGATAAGGCAGGAAGAACGTAATAAAAAGAGCTGTTCCTACAATAACTGAACCTAAAATAATTAGCGCACCAATTGGCAGTCCAAGTTTTATCCAGATGGATCCCTTTGCATCAAGTGGTTGCCCAGCGATTGTATAACCGAGCGCGATAAATAATAGCGAAAGTAATGCTAAAATGAACGATGGTTTGGGGCTTTTTTCGCGTTTTGCCTCAGAATGGAATAAATCTATTAATGTTGTGCGATAGATAATTCGGTAACCTGAGAAGGATGTAAACAAGGTGATGATTAGGAAGACGATACTAGTTTGAATGACAGCTTCCCACGAGAAAGCAAAACCACCGATGTTTTCAATATTAATTAGCTTCAGTAATATAGTAACAAAAATTTTGGAAAGCAGAGTACCTGCTAAGATACCAATTACTAGGGCGCCAAGACCCATTAAGAAATTTTCATAAAACAACATTCGACCTATTTCTTTTTTTCGTAAACCAAGTAAGGAATAAAGTCCAACTTCTTTTTTACGTTTTCTAGTGAAGAAATTATTGGAGTATAGAATGAAAATCGCTACAAAAATAAGCAAAATCACCGAAGAAGTGGAAAAAGCAGTGGATAATTTGGTCGATTTATCAATTCGTTCTACTACAGATGGATCTTTTGAGAGTACGAGAAAGGTAAAATAAATCATAATACTAAAAATCATCGAGGCAAAATATAAAAAGTAATGAACAAAATTATGGCGAATATTTTTTTTCGCTAAATCAAATAACGTCATCTGTGTCGCCTCCCAGTTTAGCAAGCACATTAAGAATTTTTTGGAAGAACTCCTTACGTGTTTTGCTTCCACGGTAGATTTCAGTATATAATTCGCCATCTTTAATAAATAAAATTCGTTTACAGAAACTTGCTGCAAAAGCATCATGGGTTACCATCATAATTGTTGCCTCATCTTGTTCGTTTAAATCCCGCAAACTTTCTAATAGGTTGCTAGCTGATTTTGAATCAAGTGCACCTGTTGGCTCATCGGCAAAAATCAGACTTGGGGAAGTAATGATTGCTCTGGATGCTGCAGTACGTTGTTTTTGACCTCCGGAGACTTCATTTGGATATTTATCAAGAATTTCTGTGATACCAAATTTTTCGCCAATAACAGCAAGTTTGGCATCAATTTCTTTTACAGGTCGTTTGGCAAGTGCAAGTGGTAAAATTATATTTTCACGAATAGTAAGTGTATCCAGTAAGTTGTAATCTTGAAAAATAAACCCTAATTTATTGCGGCGGAACATAGACATTTGCTGTTCATCCATATTTTCCAGTTCTTGCCCGGAAATCATAATCTCACCAGATGTAGGTTTATCAATCGTGGATAATACATTTAAAAGTGTGGATTTTCCGGCACCAGAAGGACCCATAATACCTGTGAATTCCCCTTTTTTAATATCAATACTGATGTTTTCAAGAGCAGTATAGACATTGCCTTTAATTCCATAAATTTTTCGAACATTTTTTGCTTGTAAAACTGTTTCCATTGTTTTCGCTCCTTAAATAAACTAACTTCTAATAAGTATATGTATTATTCTAACGTTAAAAATTGCTTGATTCCATCGTCTCAAATGACAATTATAATAATTATCCTTACAAAATTGTTAGTTTAGTGAAATAAAAAAACCGGAATTCCCGTAACCAAATCTGCGTTACAACATAGATTTGTTACTAGGAATTCCGGTTTTTACTTATTAAATGGTAAATAGTTTAGATAGTTCTTCTGAAGGTAATAGGTTTCCGATAAAGAATGAGCCAAATTCTGCATATCTAGCACTTGCTTCATCAAAACGCATTTCAGTAACAATGCGTTTAAATTCAAGTGCATCGTCAGAAAATAAAGTGACACCCCATTCGTAGTCATCAAAACCAATCGAGCCGCCAATGATTTGTTGTACTTTACCTGCATAGGTACGACCAATCATCCCATGATCACGGATAAGTTTTTGACGTTCCTCCATTGGGAGCATATACCAGTTATCCGCACCGTCACGTTTTTTACTCATTGGATAAAAACAAATATGCTTTTTAGGCGGAAGAGCCGGATATAGTCTTGCACGAACACCTTTATTTTGGTAAGGATCTTCGTCACCTGCCATATGAGAAGCAAGATAATTACTTAATTCCACAACCGATATATACGAATAGGTTGGTAATAAATAATCCGCAATGGCTAGTTTATTGAACTGATTTTCGACTTCATTTAAAGACTCAAGGGAATCTCGTAAGGTGAAAAAGACAAGATCTGCTTTTTGACCTAGAATGCTATAAATCGTGTGTTCCCCTTCACCAATATTTTTGGTAATTTCCATATCACTTAAAAAATGGCTTAATTCATTTAACATTAGTTCTTGGTTAGTTGGATTTAATTCACGCCAAGCCGCCCAATCTATCGAACGAAAATCATGAAGACAAAACCAACCATCTAATGTTTTTACTGCTTCATTCACTATGTATCACTCCTTGTTTATAATATCACTAACTAAAGTGTACCATATCAGACTATGTTCGTCTGTTTCGCTGTTTGTGAATCTAGATTTCAAATGGACGATATTTTTTACGCAAACTTTGTTGATTTTCTAAGCGAAGTTCAATGTCTATTCGGTGAAAGAGAATCATGTTGCCTTTCTTCGTATAGGGGAGAACATTACGTTTTGCTAGGGAAAGGAGCGCTTGTTTTGAAATACCTAAAAACGCTGCTGCTTCATTTGCGGTGAGGAAATTTTCTTCTAACCATTTAAAGTCAATTTGTTGTTGGCGCACACCTTTTCACCTCTTTCTTTTTAAGTTTAGAAAATATCTCGTGAAAATACAAGGGAAAACATTAACAATTGCTTAAAAACAAGCTATACTTTAACTAATGAAATTAAAAATTAGGAGGTAGAAATATGAATGAGGTTTTAACGTTGCTTAGAAATCATCGCTCATTTCGTAAATATAAAAAGGACGTAACGATACCTGAGGAAAAGTTGGATGCAATTATCCGTGCAGCTCAAAGCGCTCCTTCTTGGATTAATGGACAGCACTATTCAATTATTGCAATAAAAGATCAAGCGCGCAAAAATAAAATGGCAGAACTTTGCGGTAATCAACCATACATAGCTGAATGTTCTGTGTTTCTATGCTTTTTAGCAGATTTTTATCGAGTGAAAATTGCTAGTGAGATGCATGGGAAAAGTTTCCAGATTTCTGGTGAGGAAGATTTGCTAATGGTTGCGGCAACAGACATTGGTCTAAGCATGCAAAATGCGCTAACTGCTGCTGAATCGCTTGACTATGGCACAATTTGTATTGGTGGATTAAGAAGGAATATCACTGCAACTTCTGAATTCCTTAATTTACCCGAATTTGTTATGCCCGTAGTTGGACTTTGTATTGGTGTTCCAGATGTCGAAGCCCCAGTAAAACCAAGATTACCAAAAGAAGCTGTTTATTTTGAAGAAACATACCAAACGGATGTTATGCCATTACTAGAAGCCTATGATAAGGAAATCATTCCATTTTCAGAACGAGAAGGTTTTGTTTCTTTTACAGAGCGATTAGCGAAATTTTATGATAAACCATACTATCCAAATTTAACCGAACAAATCAAAGAAAGAGGCTTTTTGGGCGGAAAATAACTGGCATCTTCGCGGTTAATAGTATATACTTTTAGTTGATAAAAACCAGCAGAAAAAGCTGGAATGGAGGTAAGTTGATAATGACAGAAGCATTATTTTTAAACCCTGTTTTTCAAGACCGAATTTGGGGTGGAACAAAATTACACGATTACTTTAGCTATGATATTCCGTCCGATACAACCGGGGAAGACTGGGCGATTTCCGCTCATCCAAATGGACCTTCCGTAATTAAAAATGGAGAATTTAAAGGGAAAACACTAGCTGAATTGTGGCAAGAAAATCCGGCACTTTTTGGGAATCCAACAGAAGAAGTGTTTCCTCTACTAACTAAAATTTTAGATGCAAATACAGACCTTTCTGTACAAGTGCATCCGAATGATGAATATGCAAAAACGCACGAAAATGGTGAACTTGGCAAAACGGAATGTTGGTATATTATTGACTGCGCTCCTGGTGCGGAATTAATTTATGGGCATAAAGCTGCTAGTAAGGAAGAATTTGCTAGCTGGGCAAAAAATGGTGAATGGGATAAATTACTTCGCAAAGTGGCGATTAAACCGGGTGAATTTTATTATGTTCCTAGTGGTACGATTCATGCACTGGGTACAGGGACATTAGTGCTTGAAACACAACAAAGCTCTGATACAACTTATCGTGTATATGATTATGATCGTAAAGATGCAGAAGGAAACTTGCGCGAATTGCACTTAGATAAAGCAATCGACGTAACAACTGCTCCCCATGTGGATGCGAAACTAGATATCCAAACCGAAACACGTGGCGGTTTGACAGAAACCACTTTTGTTTCCAATGATTTCTTTAGTGTCTTCAAGTGGGAAGTGGATGGTACGGCTGAATTTACAGCCAAAGCGCCGTACACATTAGTAAGTATTTTAGATGGAGAAGCAGTAGTTACAATTGATGGTAAAGACCAAACTATAAAAAAAGGTGACCATTTTATTTTACCAAATGAAGTGAAAACTTGGGCAATAACTGGCAAAATTACAGCGATAGTTTCTAATCCTCCTGTAAAATAAAATACAAGCAGAAATCATTGTATAAAGCCATTTCTAAAGTGGAATATAGAAGATTTCTGCTTATTCATTTCTTTATGAGAGTACAACTAAAATATAGTTTTGCGCACGGCTATACTAACTTTTATACACCGTTTTTTGGATACCTATAATAAAGGTTTTAATATAGGTATCTATTTCCAATTTATGTTTCTCTGCATCAACTGTCTTAGGCGTGAGCTCAAAATAACTGGAATTTTCAATATATCGTTCATAAAACAAACTATATTCAATCGGATGAATCACATCATGCTTATTGGAAAGTATAAGGACTGGAATAGTTAAATTAGTTAGTTCACTTTTGTTTTTTATCGGACTATCTTTAGGTATATCAATAAATTTTTTATAGTAATGAACAGAGGCCTTATCTTCAAAATATCGCTCAAAAGTATCAATTGCTTTAGGGTAGGTATCTTTTATAGATTGAAATATCGGATCCTGTTCAAATAACTGTTGTCCGTTTTTTTTCGGCAAATAGTTACTTACTATTCTAAACCATTCTATCACTTCTTTTTTCATCGGCTCATCTGTCGCAGAACTCCTAAGTAATATCAACCCCGTCACTCTATTTGTCTCATGAACTGCTAAATTCAATGCAACACCAGCGCCCATAGATAATCCACCGACATAAAAATGCTGTATCCCTAAATAATCCATTAACGCTAAAGCATCACTTGCCAATCTATCGTAGCTAAGTTTTTTAGAGTCATGTCCGCTTTTCCCATGACCTCTTTGATCCATTGAAATTAATTGAATTTTTTCGTCTTTATTAAATGTTTCAAAAGCAAATTCTAAATTATCACCTAATCCATGAAGAAACAAAAGTGGTATGCCCTCTCCTTGTATTTCATAGTTAAAGTCAATTCCTTCGTGTTTAAAAAATGGCATGTTTTATAATCCACTCCTCTGATAGTCATATTGGTTCAGTATTTTTCACCATTAATCCATGTACATAGAACCTCAAATTTGTTATCAAGTAAAACTAAGTCAGCCATATAACCTTCTTCAATTTGGCCCAAATTTTCCATTCCTAAAATAGTTGCTGGCGTACTTGTTGCCATTTGAATAGAATCTTGCAAGTTAATACCAAACTCCGTACTTAACCGTAAAGATTTATTCATCGTCACGGTACTTGAAGCTAAGGTTCCGTCTTCTAAGCGTGCTATTCCTTCCTTGACAGTTACTTGGTGACCGCCAAAAATATACGTGCCATCGCCAACTCCCATAGCTTGAAGGGCGT
The DNA here is from genome assembly GCF_014322765.1 of Listeria immobilis. GTDB lineage: Bacteria > Bacillota > Bacilli > Lactobacillales > Listeriaceae > Listeria > Listeria immobilis. The sequence goes on from NZ_JAASTZ010000008.1 coordinate 58,880, forward strand.
CAGTAGTAAGAACGACTTTATCTGGTCCTTTAATTTTATGAATGAGACGCACAATTCCAGGGTGAAGGTGTACGCCGTCTACAATTGTTTGAACACTAATCGAATCGTTTTCTAAAGCTGCTGTAACGAGTCCGGGTGATCTATGATGGATTGTCGGCATTGCATTGAAGCAGTGAGTAATGTGGCTTGCCCCTTTTTCAAAAGCATTCTGTGCCTCTTCATAAGTTGCATTGGAGTGCGCAATTGCAACAACGACACCTCTTTTTTTCAAGAATTCAATTAGTTCAATACCACCAGGCAATTCCGGAGCAATAGTTACCATTTTAATTAAACCGTCTGCTTCATCAAAAATTTGTATCATTTCATTTAAATCAGGATGCCTTAAATATGCTGGGTTTTGCATACCTTTTTTTTCTATATTAAGGTAGGGGCCTTCCAAATGAATTCCTGCAATTTTTGCGCCTTTCTCTTTTCCAATCACTTTTTTTGTTTGCTTAATCATTTGAATTAAGTCTTCCAAAGAGGAACTAACCGATGTAACTAAAAAGCTAGTACATCCTGTTTCTGCACATGCCATAGAAACGGCTTGAATGCTTTCTGTTGAACCATCCATCATATTGTAATTATTAGCTCCATGAATATGAACGTCAATCATTCCTGGAATCAGCAGTTGGCCCTTTCCATCAAAAATTTGCTCTTCTGAATAATTTTCAGGAGCAAATTTATCGCTCGGTAAAACTTCTTTTATTATATTTTTTTCTATAATAACAGTTACATCCATTACGTCATTTTTCTGATAAACTTTCACGTTTTTGATCATTGTCATTACTTTCACTATCCTTTCAATGATATAACTTCCACTTCTTTAGAAATAAGGTGCTGCATTAAATTTTTTGGTAATGGCTCATCTGTTATTACGCCATCAATTCCAGAAAAATCAATTTTAAATGCAGTCTTTTTATTAACTTTGGTAGTATCCATTAATAAGTATACTTTTTCGGAATTTCTGATAATCTCTTGTTTCATGTAAACATCTGTAAGTTCTGAGTAAAAGACACCTGCTTCCGTTATTCCTGTCCCTCCAATAAAAGCAAAATCAAAATTAAATTGTTTGAGTTGATCTAAAACGGGCTCACCGGATAGCACGCGCGAATGGAAGTGGAAAAAGCCACCGAGCAGGTATACTTTATTATTTTCTTTCTGAGATGCGGATATTGCATTATCCATAGAATTAGTCACTACTACTAAATCATTTTGCTCAAGGTCTGAAGCCAAAAAATTAACTGTGGTTGAAACATCTAAATAGATTGTCATATGATTTTTTATTAATTTACCAGCTGCATAAGCGATTCCCTGTTTTTGTTTACTCTGTTGAACTAACCTATTTGTATAGCTTTCTATTTGTGGTTTTAAAATTGGTTGTGACACACCACCTGGATAGCGTTCAGCCAAACCACTTTCGACTAGTTTTACAATATCACGTCGAGCTGTATCTTTTGAAATGGAAAAAATGCGCATGAGTTCTTCCTGAGAAATAGTTTTCTGGCTCTCTAGCAACTTCAGTTCTTCAAGTATTCTTTCTTTTTGGTTCATAATATCGCCACCTATTATAATCTATTTTAAGTTTTTTTATATTTTTTATAAGTATTTATAATTTTATTATATACTATATTAAGCTTATGTCAATCCGGTATTTTTTACACCTAGCTTCACATAAAGCGGATTCCCCAAAAAGGTTAACTCTAGAAGGTTTTAATACTTGCTTCAAATTTTGTTCATTTTGAGTCACAACTTAATGTGGGTTATAATGAAAGTAATTGTGTTTGATAGGGGCATTTAAAAAAGGAAAGTCAATAAAAATAAATCGAAACAGCAACGTAGAGGTGAAAAAATGACGAGGAAGATAAAGTTGGTTATTATATTGGGTGTGATGATTGCCTTACTTGTTGTGGGGTGGTTTGCTGGAACGCGGTTGACTGTAAAGCAATATGATGTTACATCCACTAAAATCGAAAAAGAAATAAAGCTGGTACAATTATCTGATTTGCATTTTAGTGAGTTTGGTGAAAATAATAGTAAACTTGTAGCAAAGGTGGAAGAATTGAAGCCAGATGTAATTGCGATTACTGGAGATCTCTTTGATGAGCAAGGTGATAGTGTTCCCAAGTCATTAGTAAAGCAATTAACCAAAATTGCCCCTGTGTATTTTTCGCCGGGAAATCATGAATATGATGTTAAGGATGCTTATGAAGATGACTACAAGCTTTTTTTGAAAGAAGCGGGTGTCATTAACCTAGAAGATAAAACCGCAACAATTGACGTAAATGGTCAAAAATTTCAAATGTCTGGTTTGCGTAGTAGTGCGAAGTTAACGTTCGATTATCCCTATTACGAAGAGGGATTAGCAGAGATTAAAAAGCAACAAGATCCTGCTTATTATCAAGTATTGCTATCGCATATGCCAGATTATTTTGAGTTATATGTTGCAAGTGATTTTAATTTAACCTTAAGTGGACATACGCATGGTGGAATTATTCGGATTCCTTACACTAATATAGGGGCTATTGCGCCAGGACCTCAACGCTTAATATTACCAAAATATGTTTACGGAGAACATACGAAAAATGGCAAGAAGATGATTATTTCCGCAGGGCTTGGAGCAGGAAGTTTTCATCAAAAGGCCTTTCCTAGGTTAGGAAATCCGTATGAAATAGTGGAAGTGATAATACGTCCTAAATAGAAGAAAGAGCCGAATGATTTCCGTTCAGCTCTTTCTTTTATTTAAATATATGATCCAAGTTTGTATGTTCTTCAGTTTCGCAGTTACATGCTTTTTCCAATTCGCAACCGCCACACTTTCCTTCTTTACTACGCTTAATAAATTTAATAATTGCATAGACAGTATAACCAAAAATGGCGCCACCTAGTAGTAAATTAACGATAATACTCATCCTAAAGAGCCTCCTTAAACGAATAGACTTCCAATCTGATATACAAGAAAGACAATTACATATGCAGTGACAAGTGGATAGACTACAGAAAAGGCTGTCCATTTCCACGAAGTTGTTTCTTTTCGAATAGCGGCAACGGTTGCTAAACAAGGAATATACAGTAGAATAAAGAGCATAAAACAGTAAGCGGAAAGTGGCGTATAAAAGGAACTAACCACACTTCCGAGGGAGCTTTCACCAACTGTATAAATGATAGCCATCGTTGAAACAACTACTTCTTTTGCAAGAAATCCTGGAATAAGAGTTGCACCAGCTTGCCAAGTTCCAAAACCAAGTGGAACAAGTAAAGGTGCAATTATACCACCGATAATAGCTAGGAAACTTTCACCCATTGGGACATCAAATCCAGATGGTCCGGCATAATTAAGTAACCAAATAACGACGGAACCAGCAAAAATAAATGTTCCAGCTTTCCGTAAAAATCCTTTTCCTTTTTCCCATGTACTACGCCATAAAGTCTTAAGAGAAGGAAGACGATAAGGCGGAAGTTCAACAACAAAAACAGAATTATCTTTTTTAAGTAATGTTTTTGAAAGAATTTTAGTAACAATTAGGGCTATTAAAATACCGATAACATAAAGCGACAACACAACAAGTGCTTGATATTTCTCAAAAAATACGCCCACAAAAAGTGCATAAACTGGAAGACGTGCGGAACAAGACATAAAAGGTGAAACGAGTATGGTTAGTGTTCGTTCCTTTGATTCTTCAATGGATCTTGCCGCCATAATTCCCGGAACATTACAGCCAAAACCGATAATCATTGGAATGAATGCTTTACCATTTAGACCGAAAAGCTCCATTATCCGGTCCATAACAACAGCTATTCGCGCCATATAGCCAGAGTCTTCTAAAACTGATATAAAGAAGAAAATGACAAGAATTTGTGGTACAAAGACGAGAACTCCACCAACACCTGCGATAATTCCGTCTGTAATCAAATCGATTATAAAGCCAGATGCACCAATAGTTGTTAAAGCAGAAGTTACCCAGTCAGTGAACGTACCGCCAATAAAACCATCCAGTAAATCTGATAGCGGAGCACCAACCCAAGTAAAGGTTATTTGAAAGATTAACCACATAATTCCTAAAAAAAGAGGGATTCCTAATAATTTATGGGTGAAGATTCTATCTAGCTTATCAGACAAAGGAGTGTCAGAATTGCGAGTATATTCAACTGCGGTTAAACAAATATCGTGAATATAATTGGCACGAATTTGATGGAAATGATTTTCTATATTGCCATCAAGTGCTTTATCAAGTTCGTTTCGAATAGTAATGAGTTGTTCGAAATTAGGAGTCATTTCTAAAAATTCTTCGGTAACTTCATTTTTAGAAAGAAATTGTACTGCTAGCCAGCGTGATTGTTTAGGCGCGATAACTCCTTTTGTTAATTCCATAATGGTACTAATAGCTTTTTCCGCTAAATCTCCATATGGCAAAACAAGGGGAATTGCTGGAGCTACATGTTTTTCAGATAAAGTAGTAAGAATATCATCTGTACCTTTACCTGATCTAGCAACGACTGGTAAAATGGGAATTCGTAATTTTCTCGCAAGATTTTGGATGTTTAAATGGATACCGCGTCCTGTCGCAACATCAATCATATTAAGGCCCATGACAACAGGCGCGCCAAACTCAAGTAATTGAATCGTTAAATTTAAGTTTCGCTCAATTTGCGAAGAATCGACAATATTTAACATACAATCAAATTTTTCTTCTAATAAAAAACGTGTAACAACTGTCTCGTCTCGGGAAATCGGATTTAAATCATAAACCCCTGGTAAATCAATTAGTTTACCCGTTTTTGAACGTAAAGTACCGACTTTCTTTTCAACCGTTACTCCGCTCCAGTTTCCAATATATTCATAGGAGCCAGTTAGTGCATTAAATAAAGAGGTTTTTCCTGTATTCGGGTTTCCGAGTAAACAATAGGTGTTTTGACTCATCTGCGTTCCACCATTATGGCACAAGCATCACATTGCCGAATACTAATATATTGTCCCTTTGTCTCAAATGTACATGGTCCGCCGAATAATCCTTTTTGTTTGATACAAATTTCACAACCCTCATCGCAACCAAGTGCAAGTAAGCGGCGTTTAAGCATGGAATTTTCTAGTTTAAACTCAGCAATGCGAACTTTATCACCGACGGCAGTTTCATTTAATTGCATAATCAAACAGGCCTCCTTTTAAATTATGTAATGAATATGATAATCATTATCAACTATGTTCATCTTATCACGAATATCTTTTAATATGAAGCTTTTTTTTCGATTTAATTATGTAAGTGGCAAAAAAGTATGATATAACAGTAAAAAAATTCTTAAAAAGAGAGGGGAGTTTTTCTTAATATCATGCCTTTTTACGTCTGTATTGATACACGGAAATAAGTAGCAGTGCTGTTTTTAATTGGTTTTTACCTATCAAGTTGCTTGTTTTTATAGTAAAATAGTATCTATAACATTTTATATTAATGGAGGAAAATAACACATGAGCGATTTATTTACGACGATTAAAGGACAAGTTACTGGGAAAAATGTGCGAATTGTACTTCCAGAAGGTACGGATGAACGTATTGTTGGAGCTGCAGCACGTCTAAAAAAAGAAAATATTGTTACACCAATTTTACTTGGAAATAAAAGTGAAGTAGAAGCTGTAGCAAAAGAAATCGGTGTTTCTATTGAAGGGATTGCTATTCACGAACCTGCAACAGATCCACTTTTTGATGAATTAGTGGCTGCATTTGTGGAACGTCGTAAAGGTAAAGCAACAGAAGAAGCTGCTCGTAAAATGCTTGCAGATCCAAATTATTTTGGAACAATGCTAGTATACACGGGTAAAGCGGAAGGATTAGTAAGTGGTGCAGCTCATTCAACAGGCGATACAGTTCGTCCAGCGCTGCAAATTATTAAAACAAAACCAGGCGTAAGTAAAGTGGCTGGAGCAATGATTATGGTTCGTGGAGAAGAGCGCTATTTATTCAGTGATGTAGCAATCAATATCGCACCAGTTGCAGCAGACTTGGCTGAAAATGCAATTGTTAGTGCAGAAACAGCGGCAATTTTTGGCATTGACCCGCGTGTTGCCATGTTAAGTTTCTCAACTAAAGGTTCCGCTAAATCTGATGAAACAGAAAAAGTAATAGAAGCAACGATACTTGCAAAAGAAAAAGCACCAGCGTTAACACTTGATGGTGAATTCCAATTTGATGCGGCTTTTGTTCCAACTGTTGCAGAGAAAAAAGCACCTGGTTCCGTAATTAAAGGTGATGCAAATGTATTTATTTTCCCAAGTTTAGAAGCAGGAAATATTGGTTATAAAATTGCTCAACGTTTAGGAAACTTTGAGGCTGTTGGTCCTATTTTACAAGGCTTAAACGCACCTGTTAATGACTTATCTCGTGGTTGTAATACAGATGATGTTTATAACTTAACATTAATTACAGCAGCACAAGCAGTTAATAAATAATTAGCAAAAAGCAGTAGATTCGCTACAATCTACTGCTTTTTTTATACAATTTTTTCTAAAAAGTACCGCATCCAGCGATTATCATCCGTTAATTCAGGGTGGAAAGCTGTTACAAGAATATTAGCTTGTCTAGCTGCAACGATTTTTTCATCCACTGTTGCTAATATAGTTACATCACTAGTTGCAGATACTAAGTAGGGGGCACGAATGAATATAGCTTCAAAGGGAGTAGGCCCAAAAACATCTACAGATAAATCTGCTTCAAAACTTTCTTTTTGACGACCAAAACCATTTCGAACAGATACTGCATCCAGTAAACCTAAACTTTCTTCACCACTTTGCGTTTCCTTAGATAAGAGGACAAGTCCAGCACAAGTGCCAAAAATAGCTTTCCCTTCTTTAGCGAATGCTTGAATAGGCTCCATTAAATGATAATGCTTCATTATTTTGCGCATCGTTGTACTTTCTCCGCCAGGCAAAATAAGTCCATCTAGTCCAGCTAAATCATCTGCATGCTTTACTTTTTTTGCAAGAGCACCAGCGGATTCAATCATGCGAACATGTTCATCCACCGCTCCTTGAATTGCAAGAACACCAATTGTTTTCATCTTAAAAACTCCGATCTTGCATGCGATCTTCTGGATTTAGGCGGGATATTTCGATTCCTTTCATCGGAGAGCCTAGTTCTTTTGAAAGTTTTCCGATTAATTCATAGTCAGTATAATAAGTAGTTGCTTGGACAATAGCGTTAGCAAATTTAGCTGGATTATCTGATTTGAAGATTCCTGAACCGACAAATACGCCATCTGCTCCGAGTTCCATCATTAAAGCAGCATCAGCCGGAGTAGCGATTCCACCAGCAGCAAAATTAACAACAGGCAGTTTACCAAGTGTTTTAATTTCTTTAATTAGTTCATAAGGCGCACCAAAATTTTTCGCAGCAACCATTAACTCATCATCTGTCATGCCTGCAATTTGGCGGATTTGGCCATTGACTTGACGCATATGACGTACAGCTTCTACAATATTACCTGTTCCGGGTTCTCCTTTAGTACGAAGCATGGCAGCACCTTCACCAATTCGACGTAATGCTTCACCAATATCACGACAGCCACAAACGAATGGAACAGTGAAATCAGATTTTAATAAATGGAATTCGTCATCGGCAGGAGTTAATACTTCACTTTCATCAATATAATCAACACCCATTGCTTCTAAAACGCGTGCTTCTGTGATATGGCCAATACGTGCTTTTGCCATAACAGGAATTGAAACAGCATTCATAACTTCTTCAACAATACGAGGGTCAGCCATACGAGCTACTCCACCAGCTGCGCGAATATCAGAAGGAACACGTTCAAGTGCCATAACAGCAACTGCACCAGCATCTTCGGCAATTTTTGCTTGTTCTGCATTTACTACATCCATAATGACGCCGCCTTTTTGCATTTGCGCCATTCCGCGTTTTACTCTGTCAGTACCAACTTTTTTTTCCATATTAATAACCTCCATCAACTTAATTGAAATTACCTGATTATTATGATAAGATAAAACCCATTTCGTATAAACGGCCAATTGGATGTTTATTTCACCATCCAATTTTAAATAGGGGGAAAGTGCATGTGGCAGCTAAATTCAGTTTCTAAGTTACCGATTTATTTGCAGATTGTTGATTTAATTGAAACGAAAATCATGAATGGTGAACTTTTGCCAGAAGAAAAATTACCACCTGAAAGAAAACTTGCTTCGATGTTTGGGGTAAATCGCTCTACAGTTGTGCGTGCATTAGATGAATTAACTGCACGTGCAGTCATCGTTAGAAAACAAGGAAGCGGGACTATTGTAAATGCGGAAAAATGGGGACTTTTTGCAGGGCAGTCGACGAATTGGCGCCATTATTTAACGCAAGGAGGCTTTACGCCAACTGTACCTTATATGCGCCAAATTGGAATAACGGAGAAAAACCACTCAGATAAGATGCTTGATGCAGCAACCGGGGAACTTCCACTTGAAATGACGCCAAAATTAAAAACACCAAGCCTCTCATGGCAGTCATTTATTGCGGAAGAACAGTTAGAGGATGCGGCAGGTTATCAGCCACTTCGAGAGACAATTGAAAAACAAATGAAGGAATCGTATGGTTTAAATGTTAGACCAGAACAAATTTTGATAACGTCTGGAGCCCAGCAAGCCTTATTTCTTATTACACAATGCTTATTAAAACCTGGAGATGCTGTTGCAATAGAATCCCCTTCATACTTTTACTCTTTATCATTATTTCAATCTGCCGGGCTAAGGATTTTCGCTTTACCAATGGATTCAGAAGGCATAATTATTTCGGAATTAAAAGATTTATATCATAAACATCGGGTGAAAATGGTGTTTATCAACCCAACTTTCCAAAACCCAACTGGGCTAGTAATGAGCCTGCAAAGAAGAAAGGAACTCGTGCAAGTTTGTGCTCATCTGCAAATCCCAATTGTGGAAGATGATCCATTTTCGGAGCTTGCTGCATTAGATGAAAATATCCCAGTTCCACTTAAACAATTGGATATGGAAAATGTTTTATATATTGGTTCACTTTCAAAAATCATGGGTTCGACGACGCGGATTGGTTGGTTAATCGGTCCGGCTGCAGTTATTGAACGACTAGCGCTTGCTAGAAATGAAATGGATTTTGGATTAAGTATTTTTCCACAAGTTTTAGCAAATGCTGTTTTAAATACAGCTGAATATGATGTGCATTTAAAGCAGTTGCAGCAAATTTTATTAGAGCGTAGGGACTATTTGATCAACGCTTTAGAAACAGTTTTGCCAAATGAACTAAGCTATCTGAAACCGGCGGGAGGTTTTCATTTATGGGTGCATTTGCCAGTAGCGTTTCGCTCAATTCGTGACTTCGATATTTTCGCGAAAAATAATTTACTCATTATGCCAGGATTTTTATTTGGTATAAAAGAAACCATTATCCGTATTACCTTTGCTAGATTAGGTGAAAAAGAGGCTAACAAGGTAGCGGAAATTATAAAAAAAATAGTGATAGAAAATAAATTATTTCATCAATAAAAAGTGCGCTAAAGCTGATTAAAAGCCTTAGTGCACTTTTTTTATCTATTCTTCTAAAATCTTCTATTCTATAATAAAAAGGACGCCCCAAAAATGGATCATCACAAATAAATCTTTCTGCTAAAAGATAAGTTGTGATGAATGAGCATTTTTATGTAAGGGTTATCATTTACTATTAAGTTAAGGGAGGGGAAAGTAGATGGAACAGAATTGTAAGGAATTAATTACTTATCTGCTCTTGAATCGGCAAGTAAATCTTAGAAATGTTTCTAAAAACTTCAAAGTAACAAAAGAAGTAATCAGCGAACAAATTACACAAATAAACCATCTACTAAAGTCAGAACCAATATTAATTGACCATGATATGATTTTTGTCACAGATTTATGTAGGGAAGCATGTTATCGACTTTTAACAGCTGAGGAGCAACAGTTATTTTCGTTTTACGAGGTGAATATCAGGCGCAAACTTATCATGATTAAACTATTGCTGCATAATCATTATATGTCACTAGGAGCACTTGCTGAGTACGTCTATGTAAGTAAAAATACAATGCTGACAGATGTTAAAAGTATTAAAGAAAATTTGCATGAGTTTGAAATCCAGTTAGATTATTCACGAAAAGATGGCTATGCAGTTTCTGGATCTGAATTTCTTATTCGAAATTTGCTTGCTGAACTAATTCGCGAAGTAGTCCAAACACCGTATGGTAAATTCGTCCTTGATGAAAAGAAAATCATCACTGTAAACGAAGCATATTTACTAAAAAAACGGCTAGAGAAAGTAGAAAGCAAACTGCAAATTACTTTTACGGATGAACAGGTAGAAGAGTTACCCTATATTCTTCATGGAATTATCAAACGTTCTAAAGTTACCGAAAAAAAATGGACTTTTAAAATTGAGATGTATGACATTAAAAACACCCGTGAATTCCCGATTATGAAGGAAATGTTTTGGGGGTATGATTTTTTAAGTGAAAATGACTTGCTTTACTTATCGTTGCAAGTACTTGCATCTAATTTAGTCGAATCGGCACTTCATTTCTCAGACAGTGAAGAAATTGCCTATGCGGTTGATGAGTTTATCCGTTTACTTGAAATGTACTTTGCCATCGAAATAGTAAAGAAAAACGAGTTTAAAGAAAAAGTGATTTTACATGTCCGACCAGCGATTTATCGAACAATTTTAGGTTTTCAAATTAATAATCCACTTAAAAAGCAGTTTATAAATGAATACACCCCAACATTTAATATTGTAAAAAAAGCTTCAAAACCGTTTGAAAAGCTGGTCGGTCATGCTTGGTCGGAGGAAGAAATCGTTTATCTTTCAATGATTGTACTTGGGTGGATGTATCAGATAGAAGAAACAGAACAACCTATTTTTCGGGCAGTGGTTCTTTGCAAAAGCGGAACATCTATTTCAAAGTTACTACTCGAAAACTTAAAAATGATGTTTCCGAATATTGATTTTCAAGGGGCTTATGCAGTCAGACAGTTAAATACGGTTGCAAGAGATATTGATTTTATTTTCACTACCGTACCAGTTCAAAGTGACGCGACGATTTTTGTTATTCCTTCCATTTTAAACAAAGAAAGCCGTCAGATTCTTCGAGAACAAGTAAAAAAAGCAATTGAAATGGATAGCCATAAAAAAACAAAAGAACTTCTCGCAATGTTAAAAGATGAAATCCCCGAAGAAAATATTCGTTTAGTTCAAGCTAAAGTAGAGTCTTTTTTTAGCAAAAAAGAAATAGCGGTGGAAAAACAAGAACCAGCAGAGCTACAAATTGAAGCTGGCCAAATTCATTTTTTAGAGAATAAGTCTAATTGGGAAGAATTGGTTCAAAAGGCATTTGCCCCTATGTTGGAGCGAGGAACAGTTGACTTGTGCTACATCAGAACATGCGAAGAAATATTCTACCAAAATTATGAACAAATGATGATCGGTCCCAATGTTTATTTACCACATGCAAAACCAGCGCAAGGAGTAATAAAGCAAGATATTCAGTTAATGATTTTAAAAACAGCTGCTAAAACACCAGGAAAACAATTAGTCAAAATGATGATTGCGCTCGCACCATCCGAACAAAATAAACATATTCCATTGTTACTAAAACTAAATGAAGTATTTTTACAACCAGAAAAATTGACAAAAATTGTTGCTTCTACTAATAAACAAAAAATTGTTGAAATCCTTGAAAGGGGGTGAGCGGTACGTGGATTACCATGATTTATTTCAAAAGGAGCTAACCCTGATAAATTCTACTTACCAAAATCAGGCAGAACTTTTTGAATGCACAAGTAAAATTTTAGAAAAAGAACAGTATGTAGAAGCGACTTTTAGAGAGGCAGTAACGGATAGAGAAGTCATTTTCCCTACTGGATTAGAAATGAACGGTATTAAAATAGCTATTCCTCATACAGATACTATTTATGTGAAACGGCCTTTTGTACTTGTGAACAAACTAGCTACCCCAATCCCCTTTATTCAAATGGGAACGAGCGAGAAATGGATTAATGTGGAAGTTATTTTTATTCTTGGGATCAAACAACCGAAAAATCAAGTTCCACTGCTTTCAAGTATCATGGAAAAATTTATGGAAGCGTCATTTGTGGAACAGCTTAAGGAAATAAATGATAGTGCGATATTATGTGATTTTCTAAAAAAACAATTTGGAGAGTGATTACAATGAAAAAAGTTATCGTGGCATGTGGTTCAGGAGTAGCAACAAGTCAAACTGTGGCATCAAAAGTAGAAAGAATTTTAAAGGAAAGGGGAGTTCGTGCAACAGTAGAAGCAGTGGACATTAAGTCGCTAGATCAACATGTTAAAACAAGTGATGTGTATGTTGCAATTACAAAAGCAAATAAGGAGTACGATATTCCAACACTTAATGGTATCGCCTTTTTGACTGGTATGGGAATGGAAGAAGAGACAGAAAAACTAATTAACGCCTTAAAATAACAAGCTAGATAAGGGAGCGTGGAAAAATGGAGTCATTACAATCAGTAATACAATTTATTTTAAATCTTGGAGCGGCTGTTTTTGTTCCAGCATTAATGATTATTATTGGACTAATTGTACGGATGAAAGTAAGAGATGCTGTGAGTGCAGGGATTATTCTAGGGGTTGCTTTCCTAGGGATGAATATTGTTATTGGCTTTATGATTGAAGCATTAACTCCAGCAGCACAAGGTCTTGCAGAAAGAACTGGAATTAATTTAAGCATTTTAGATGGTGGCTGGACATCCATGGCTACACTTGCATGGGCATGGCCGTTTGCGTTCTTGATGTTCCCACTTCAACTAGGAATTAATGCGATTATGCTAGTCATCAATAAAACAAAAACCTTAAATGTCGACTTATGGAATGTTTGGGGAAAAATTTTGACAGCGGTATTAATTATCGGCGTAACAAATAATGTATATTTAGCATTTATTGTAGCTGGAATTCAAATTGTAACAGAACTAATTCTTTGTGATGCTAATCAACGCCAAATTCAAGAGTTAAATGGAATTCCTGGTGTGACAGTTTCACATGGTATGATGATTTTCTGTATTTTCTTAATGCCAATCGATTGGTTGCTGAAGAAAATTCCAGCCCTTCGTAAAGACATGGATGCGAATGCTTTAAAAGATAAAATTGGGATATTTGCAGAAAACCATGTGATGGGATTTATCATTGGTGGGCTTTTAGGTATAGCTGCAGGTTATGATGTAGCGAAAACATTGATTCTAGCCATGCAAGCTGCTGCAGCCCTTACATTATTCCCAATGGTTGCCAAATTATTTATGCAAGCATTGTCTCCACTTTCTGATGGTATTTCAGAGTTTATGAAACGTAAATTTAAAAATCGGGAATTGTTTATTGGATTAGATTGGCCCATTTTAGCAGGATGTAGCGAAGTTTGGGTTGCTATCGTACTTATGGTGCCGGTAACGCTTATATTTGCTCTTATTTTACCAGGAAACGGTGTACTTCCATTTGCTGGGATACTAAATATTTCGTTATGTGCACCAGCCTTAATTGTCACAGGTGGAAACCTAATTCGGATGATTATTCTTGGTATCGTTACTACACCAATTTTCCTTTATGTATCTACTTTCTTCGCAGGAACAATTACGGATTTAGCGCATTCTACGGGAGCGATTTCTCTTAAAGAAGGACAAGAAATCACATGGAGCACGCTTGAATATCCTGTCTTCCGTTATATTTTTGCAGAGGCTAGTCAATTTACGATTTTAGGTTTTATTTTTGTCGCAATATGGGTACTATTACTAGTATTTTATGTGAAAATGATGAAAAAACGAACAATTGAACTAGAAAAAGCCAGTTCTTAAAAAGCAGGAGTGATAAGATGATTTACACAATAACGTTAAATCCAGCAATTGATCGATTACTTTTCATTCATGGTGAGTTAGAAAAAAGGAAGACGAATCGGGTCATAAAAACAGCTTATGATTGCGGAGGAAAGGGACTTCATGTTTCAGGAGTACTAGCCAAATTTGGCATTAAAAATGAAGCACTTGGAATTGCGGGATCAGACAATCTTGACAAACTGTATGCCATTCTAAAAGAAAAGCATATTAACCATGATCTTCTTGTTGAAGCTGGAACTTCGACAAGAGAATGCTTCGTCGTCCTTAGTGATGACACAAATGGCAGCACAATGATACCAGAAGCGGGTTTTTCAGTAAGTCAGAAAAGCAAAACCAATCTTTTAAAACAAATCGCTAAAAAAGTTAAAAAAGAGGATATGGTGGTGATTGCTGGATCTCCGCCTCCTCATTATACATTATCTGATTTTAAAGAACTACTAAGAACTGTTAAGCGTACTGGCGCTTTTCTAGCATGTGATAACTCCGGTGACTATTTAAAGCTAGCTGTCGAAATGGGCGTAGACTTTATTAAGCCAAATGAAGAGGAAGTTGTGGCGATTTTAGCGAAAAAGACAAATTCCTTAGAAGAAAATATTCGCGCATTAGCTGAAAAAATCCCCTATTTAGTCGTTTCACTTGGAGGGAAAGGATCTATTTGTGCACATAATGGCAAATTATATCAAGTGATTCCGCCAATTGTAAAGGAACGAAATGATACAGGGGCAGGGGATGTCTTTGTAGGTGCATTTATTGCTGGAATCGCGATGGAAATGCCCATTATGGAAACGTTAAAAGTGGCAACTGGATGCTCCGCTAGCAAAGTGATGCAGCAAGACAGTTCAAGTTTTGATTTAGAAGAAGCTGGACAATTAAAAAATCAAGTTAGTATTATACAATTAGAGGAGAGATAATATGTTATACCAAAAAGAGCGTGAAGATTTAGCCAAAATAGTTAAGACGATGTTCGACCGGTTTGAAACGAATGCAGCAGGCGGGAATGTTAGTGTACGTATGAATAAAGAGCACATTATTATGACGCCAACCTTAATGAGTCAAGCACGGCTTTGTGACCTGTCACCATATGAAATTTTAGTCGTGGATAATAATAATGAAGTGGTAGAAGGAGACGGTAGAATCACGCGCGAAATTAATTTACATCGTGCTTGTTATGTAGAAAATCCCGATATTGGTTGTGTTCTTCATGCGCATCCCAAAGAGTCCATGTTATTTGCAACACTAGGTATGGAACTCCCGAATTTAACAGAAGCAACGCAAAAAATAGGACAAATCCCCACACTAACCTTTGCTCCAGCTACTAGTCCAGAACTAGCAGAAATTGTCCGAAATCATGTAATTGAGTTAGGCGATAAAGCAGTCCCAAGTGCGAGTTTGCTTAATAAACATGGGATTGTTGTATTAGAATCCACCCTGCATAAAGCATACGATATGTTAGAGCGAATTGAGTATAATGCATATATTGCCGAGAAAGCAATGGTTTTCGATGCATTAGGAATTAAAAAATTAGTACATGATGGTGAATTAAATTATAATTTGGAGGAGTAACAAATGGATAAATTCCTTTTTAATGCGACCCTTTTTGCAAGTGCGTTACTATTAATAGTTAGTATTTTTCGAGGTTCTATCCCACTTACCGCAATATCTCTTGTATTAGCTATAGTTTCGCAACACTTCTTCCGGAAAAAATATCCTAAACAAACGAGAAGTTATCGTGAAATTATTGCCGCAAAGCAGAAAAAAGGATAATAAAAAGGTGATGCAAAAATTTAACTAGTTTGCATCACCTTTTTCATTTTATAGTTGTGATCGTTGTGATTTTTTTGGTCTAACATAAAGTCCTAATTTTTCTCTTTCCCTAGTAAGAGATATAAAGAGTGAAATAATCATTAAGATAATAACAATAGAAAACGGAAATGCGGCAATAATGGATGCATTTTGTAAAGCAGTGAGGCCACCAGCATATAATAAAACACTAGCAATCCCAGCTTGTAGAAGTCCCCACGTTACTTTGACAGAGTTAGGCGGATTTAGTGAACCACCTGTTGTTTGCATTCCAAGTACAAAAGTAGCTGAGTCAGCAGAAGTGATAAAGAATACCGCAATTAAAATCATTGCGACAATAGATAGAATCATTCCGCCTGGAAGTTCATTAAAGACCCCGAAGAGTACTTGTTCGGTTGCTAGATTAGAAAGGCTTGTATTTTGATGTTGATCCACAAATATTGCCGAACCTCCAAAAACAGCAAACCAGAAAATACTAACTAATGAAGGAAGTACAATAACACCTAGTAAAAATTGGCGAATGCTCCTACCACGAGAAATTCTAGCGATAAAAATACCGACAAATGGAGACCAAGATAACCACCATGCCCAGTAGAAAATTGTCCAAGAATCAATCCAAGCTCGCGCATCTGGAGCATCTGGGGCAGTTTGGAAACTCATTTGAATAAGGTTTTGCAAATAACCACCAAATGAATTAGTAAAGTTATTCATAATAAACAGTGTTGGTCCTAAAATAAGTGTTAGGATAAGTAAGATGCCGGCAACGTAAATATTTACATTACTTAAGAGTTGTATACCTCTGTCAAGACCGGACATTGCAGAAAGTAAGAATAAAATCGTAACAACAAGAATAATCGTCAGTTGGACACTAAAATTATTAGGAACACCAAATAAATAGGTTAATCCTCCATTAATTTGTTGTGCTCCTAATCCAAGTGTAGTAGCAACCCCAATAACTGTCGCAAAAACAGCTATAATATCAATCAATTGACCAATAGGACCTTTAGTATGCTTACCTAAAATCGGATATAAAGTAGCACTTATTAAGCCAGGAGCATTTTTCCTGAATTTAAAGTAGGCGAGTGCGAGTGCAACAATGGCATAAATCGCCCAAGCAGAAATACCCCAATGAAAAAACGAATAACGAAGAGCATCTTTCATTGCGGCTTGTGTGCCAACTTCGCCACCAGGTGCTTGAACAGCATAGTGAGATAGTGGTTCAGCAGCGCCCCAAAATACTAAACCAATTCCCATACCAGCACTAAATAGCATGGCGAACCAAGAAAGATTGCTATATTCAGGTTTTTCTCCTGGTTTTCCAAGCCGAATGGAACCAATTGGACTTAAAACTAAAAATAAGCAGAAAATAATAATAACCGCTACAACGATTAAATAGTACCAACCAAAATTACTTGTCAAAAATTGTTGAACATTTGACGTCAGCATTTCAAATTGATCTGGTAAAAAAGCACCGAATAAAACAGCTAACACAACTAACAAGCTAGCTCCCCAAAATACCGTTGTTAATTTTTTCATTGCATCACTCCCTTTTTATTTCTCTGTATGTATTTCCCCAAGTTAGCCAAAAGGTAACATCCTATTATAGTAACAAATAAACTAGTGCTTTGACAAATAGAATTCAGCTATAAACAAGAAATTCATCAAAAAAATGGAACGCATATAAGGAAATGCGTCCCATTTTTCACAAAATATCTCTCGCATTAGCTAACGCGATATGAATCTGATCAAATCCAGTCCCACCATAAGAATTTCTTTTTTGAACGGCTGTCTTGGAGGCGAGTACATGATAGATGTCGTCTTTAATTAGTGGATTAATTTCTTGATAATATGAAAGTGGCACATCTTGCAAATAAATGCCATTTTGTGTGCATTCGAGAACTAATTTTCCAACGATTTCATGAGCTTCTCTAAAAGGAACTCCTTTTTTCGCCAAGTAATCAGCTAATTCTGTTGCATTAGAAAAATCTTTTTGGGTGGATTCTTCCATAACGACTGTATTAATTTTCATTGTTTCAATCATTCCTGAAAAAATCTCTAGACTTATTTTTACAGTTTCCAGTGTATCAAACATGCCTTCTTTATCTTCTTGTAAGTCTTTATTATAAGCAAGCGGAAGTCCTTTGAGAACCGTCAGCATACCGAAAAGATTACCATAAACTCGTCCTGTTTTTCCGCGAATCAACTCTGCCATATCAGGGTTTTTCTTTTGAGGCATAATCGAGCTACCGGTCGAAAAAGCGTCTGTTAACTCAACAAACTGAAATTCGTGGCTTGTCCAAAGTATTAACTCTTCACAAAAACGTGATAAATGCATCATTAAAATGGAACTGTTACTAAGAAATTCAATAATAAAATCACGATCGCTAACACCATCTAAACTATTTTCATATACTTTGGAGAATCCTAGTAATTCGGCACTATACATCCGATCAATTGGAAAGGTGGTTCCTGCTAGTGCTGCAGAACCAAGTGGTGAGATATCAATCCGTTTGACACTTTCTTCTAGTCGCTCTAAATCTCTTGTGAACATGCCGAAGTAAGCAAGCAGGTGATGTGCAAATGAAATCGGCTGGGCGTGCTGTAAATGAGTATAACCAGGCATGATCGTTTCAACATGTCGTTCCGCTTTTTTAATAAGAACAATGCGCAAATGTTTTAAAGAAGTAATTATATCTGCCACTCCTTGCTTTAAATACAAATGCATATCAGTTGCTACTTGATCATTACGGCTACGAGCAGTATGAAGTTTTCCAGCAACAGGACCAATTTCATCGTGCAACAGTTTTTCGATATTTAGATGAATATCTTCATTTGTCGTACTAAATTCAAGTTCTCCTTGTGATAACTTCACTTGAAGAGTTTTTAAGCCAACTGTAATTTCCTCTGCTTCTGTACTGGAAATAATTCCACATTTTGAAAGCATTGCGACATGTGCCAAACTACCGATTAAATCTTCCTGCGCCATTTTTTGATCAAAAGAAATGGATGCACCGAATTCATCTATCCAAGTCTCGCTTTTTCCTTGAAAACGTCCGCCCCATAATTTTTCCATTTTTTACACCTCAGTTGTAATGGTTGTTTTAGAATTTACTTCTGCGCTCACTTTTGTTGGTAGCCCCCATAATTTAATGAAGCCAACTGCTGCATCTTGGTCAAAGGTATCGGATGAGGTATAAGTAGCTAAGTTTTCATCATAAAGTGAATTTGGTGATTTTCTGCCTTCCACAATAGCGTGTCCTTTAAATAGTTTGATACGAATGGTGCCATTCACAAATTTTTGGGTAGATTTCAAGAATGCCACTAGCGCTTCTGTTAAAGGAGAGAACCATAGGCCATTGTAAATAGTTTCGCTAATTTTTTGTTCAATGATTGGCTTAAAGTGGGCGATTTCACGAACAAAAGTTAAGTCTTCTAATTCTTTATGTGCCGCGATTAAAGTCACTGCAGCGGGGCATTCATATACTTCACGTGATTTAATACCTACTAGACGGTTTTCAATATGGTCAATTCTACCAACGCCATGTTTACCAGCAATTTCATTTAATGTCAAAATAAGGTTAGCTAGAGTCATGTTTTCTCCATTTAAAGAAATTGGAATACCGGCATCAAAAGTGATTTCGATAATATCCGCTGTATCTGGTGCGTCTTCTAAACTAACGGTTAAGTCGTAAGCAGCTTCCGGTGGTGTTGTCCACGGATTTTCTAGGACGCCACATTCATTGCTTCTACCCCAAAGATTTTGGTCAATAGAAAAAGGATTATCTAAATCAATTGGAACGGGAATATTGTGTTCCTGTGCATAATTAATTTCTTCTTCTCTCGACCATTTCCAATCACGAACAGGAGAAACAACTTTTAAATCCGGCGCAAGGGCATGAATCGCTACTTCAAACCGAACTTGGTCATTTCCTTTACCAGTACAACCGTGAGCGATGGCAGACGCGCCCTCTTTTCGAGCTACTTCTACTAGTTTCTTAGCAATAAGAGGGCGGCTTAGTGCGGAAATAAGCGGGTATTTCCCTTCATAATAGGCATGTGCTTGAAGAGCAATTAAAGCGAAATCTTCCGCAAATTCTTCTTTTGCATCAATCGTATAGGATTGGCTCGCTCCAACGGTAATGGCTTTTTCTTTAATAAAGTCTAAATTTTTCCCTTCGCCAACATCTAAACAGCATGCGATTACCTCATATCCAGCTTCTACTAACCATTGAATGGCAACAGAAGTATCTAATCCACCTGAGTAAGCTAATACAATCTTTTCTTTTGTCATTGTAAACACCCTCCATTTATAAATATACAAATATTTGTATTTATATTAACACTGATATTATTATATATCAACCTTTTTATTTTATACTATTCATAAAAATGAGTAAAAATACATTGAGGGGTAAAAAATCTTTGATTAAAATAGCAATAAATTGGTTCCTGCCACTAAAACTGCTATACTTGTAAATGAAGTTATATTGAAGGAGTTGAGCAAGTGTGAAAAATACATTAAAATGGATTGCTATTGGTTTTGCTGGGATTATTCTACTTCCTTTGTTAGTCGTTTTCTTTATTTATAAAAAAGCGGTTGGAAGAAAGGAGTATAATCCAGAAGTACTTGAAAATTTAGATGAAGCATCACAAGAATTTGTGAAAAACACGTCACCATTATCCGATGTAGATTCGCGATATAAATATATGAGACTTGCAACAAAAGCCTTACCATCTGCTAAAGATATTGAAATTGGCGATGTGGAAAACAAAAAAATTGATGGACCAGGCGGAAAAATCCCAATTCGAATTTACACTCCAAAAGAAGAAGGGCCATTCGAAATCATTGTTTATTATCACGGTGGTGGATTTGTATTAGGTGGACTGCAAACACATGATGCAGTTGCTCGTAAACTAGTACAAACAACAGGCGCTCGTGTAGTAACCGTGGATTATCGCCTTGCTCCAGAAAATCCATTCCCGGCAGCAGTAGAAGATGCTTATGCAGCGCTACTTTGGGTTCAAAGCCATCGTACAAGCTTGCGTGCTAAATCCGCAGACATCATCGTTGCAGGAGATAGCGTTGGAGCGAATTTAGCAACCGTAGTGACACAAATCGCTAAAGCAAAAGGTGCACCAAGCATCACCGCACAAATCTTGCTTTATCCAACCACAGATATTTTCAGCCGAGACGCATCTGTGCTTTATCCGTCCATGGATGAATTTGCAGAAGGCTATGTATTAACAAAAGAATCATTAGATAAATTCTTTAAACTATATATGGCAAACGCCACTGATCGTAAATATGATCCACTTGTTGCGCCTATTCGTAGCAAAGATTTAGCTGGCCTTCCAAAAACATTCTTAGCAACAGCTGAATTTGATCCACTAAGAGATCAAGGTGAAGCATATGCTGAAAAATTAAAAAATGCCGGAGTAGAAGTATTCGTAAAACGTTTTGAAAAAGTACCACATGGTTATATGACAACAAACTCCGAAGCAACAGACGAAACATACGAATTAATCAGTGAGTTTTTAGAAGAAAAATAAATAGAAAAATCCACTCTTTCATCGGAGTGGATTTTTTTGAATGATTCTGCAAATGTATAGTGAATTTATTAGATTTCATTTAACAATTCTGATGCAAAACGTTTATTTAATGTATATCTTATTGGACGACTACTTATCTTAAGCAAGAAACCTTTTTCTTCCATTTTTTTTGTTGCGTTCATTACTCTTCTTCTTTTTCCAAAACTTTCCATATTAATTAAATCATTATTGGTTATTCTGTTATATTTTCTGCTAAATAACCAACTCTGAGTAATTATAAATAGGATGTGGGAGTCTGTTTCAGTTAAATCTGTATGCTCAAGCTCCAATTTTTTAATGTTAGTAAACATGATGTTCAGCTTAGTTTCCTTTTCGTTCATATCTTTTAAAATTCTTTTTTGGCCTTCTATTAAAAATTTAATCATCTGTTCACAAAAAAATGTCATTTCTCCAGCGTTAAAAGGGTGAGATACTTGCTCAAAGGCTTTATAGTATTCGTCCTTATGTCGATTAATGATATATGAAAATGTAATGGAAGAAAATCTATCTAAGTTTTTTCTAACTAAAGAACAAATAAGATATCTGCCAGTTCTACCATTACCATCATAAAAAGGATGAATATATTCAAAATAATAATGGGCTACCATATATTTGTATAAATCGGGCATTTGATCATTTTGCAAAAAATTGATTAGTCTATTTAAATAGTCGATTATTCTAGTCTCTGGTTCTACCCCTATATGTGTAAACTCACCATTTTTTTGAACACCTGCAAAATTTTTCCTAAAGATATCGCCATCAATTTTACAATCATCTTCAACTTCATCAGCAACTAACTCATCATAAATTTCTCTAAACTGTTGGACAGACGTGATTTCTCTATAATCATCTACATACTGATAAAGCTTTACAAGACCGATAAATCTTTTCGCATTTTTAATTCCCTTACCATTTTCTCCGAGTTCATCAATCGCCTCAGAAATTTCTTTTTTTGTACTACGAACGCCTTCGATTTCGTTTGTACTTTGCAATTCATTGATAAGTAAAGAATCGAAATATTGTTGTAATGCATGTGTAGGTAATTTTCTGCTGTTTAATTCAATCTCTTTGCTATTTGCTAGAGCTTCTTGCAAAAGACTTTGTAACTTTTTAGTATTCACTGAAAATAAATTTAATTTTGGACTGTTAAAAGTTCCATTAACGATAGGTGTTATTTCAAGATTAGTTAGATACGTACCATAGCTATTTTTACGCAAGTCTAATTCTTGTTTGTAATCATCTTCATTTTGATGAAATATAGTTTTTAAAGGATAGTATTTTTTTGACATAAAAGCACCTCCAACTTAACTTTAAGTATATAATATCATAAATAAGAAGGAATTTTTTGATTGAAATAAACGAATTTTGTTGACAAATAATATCACTCGTGAGAAGATAACTTACGAACGGTCGTCAGTTTTATGCGAAAGGAGTGTGGAAATGAGAAAAGAAGAAATTAAACAAGCTGCTTTAGAACTTTTTGCAAGCAATGGATTTGAAGGAACATCACTCGCAGATATTGCGGGAGTTGTAGGTTTAAAGAAGCAATCCATTTATTCTCATTTTAAAGATAAAGATGATTTATTTTTATCGATTATGAAGGATGCAAAGTCAACAGAAATCGACTACTACCGGGCGCATCTTCAGGATAGTGACTTATCTAGACCAGATTTAGTACTAGCTAGTTTGCTTTTTGGGGTGAAAAACTTATACGATACCGATGCAGCATTTCAGTTTTGGTTACGATATGGCTTTTATCCGCCTAAACATTTATACGATATTGTCCAAGCGGAAATTAGCGATAATGTGAGTCAAATGGAGCAAGACTTTACAGAATTATTCAGTAGCTGGATGGAACAAAAACTAATTCCAGAACAAGATGTTGAAACGATGAAAGAAGCATACATGGGCATTCTTGATGCAGTTATTGTCGAGATTGTTTATGTAAATGAACCACAAAGAACCCAAAAGAAAATCACAGCTTTATGGCAAATTTTCTGGAGAGGAATTACGCTAAAAGCTTAAATTAGAGGTGCTATATGGCAAAAAATATCGAAATTTTAGAAACAGATTCAGTAAAAAAGATTTATTTTAGATATTTAATACCTTCCTTAGTCGGGATGTTATTAATGTCATTAAATATCGTTATTGACGGAATTTTCGTTGGGCATAAACTTGGCGGGACTGCGCTTGCTGGGATAAATATTGCAGTCCCAGTCTTTACCATTTTTACCGCTATTTCGATTTGGATTGGAATTGGAGCAGCTACACAGTTTTCTTTTGCAATTGGTGAAAAGAACGTTGCTAAAGCGCAGACTATTTTTACAAATGCGATTCTAGCTGTTGTCTCGATTACAATTGTTATCGCAATTATTGCATTCATTTTTAAAGCTCCACTCGCTTATTTTTTAGGTGCGAATGATGACACGATTGGTTACGTACTCGAATATATGAATGTTTTACTTATTTTTGGATTTGCACTTACTTTAGAAAATATTTTAAGTATCTTTGTAAGAAATGATGGCGATCCGAATTTATCCATGATTGCGCTTGTTGTTACAGCTATTTGTAATGTTATTTTAAATTATTTTTTCCTATTTATTTTTGAATGGGGGGTAACTGGCTCTGCTCTTGCAACAATGATCGCGATTATTATTGGGGTGCTAATCCTCACTACCCATTTCTTTAAAAAATCAAGTCGCTTAAAATTTGTTCGCTTAAATTGGAATAAAGCTTTTTTTAAAAAGACATTTTCAATCGGTCTTCCGAGTTTTCTAGCGGAAGTTGGTGTATCCGTATTTACATTTGGCTATAATATTTCACTAGCTGCAATTGCTGGAACTGCTGGTGTTGCTGCATTCTCAGTATTAAACTATACGCACAGTGTGATTTTGATGCTGTTCCTCGGAATGGGTTCAGCAATTCAACCATTAATTAGTTACTACAGAGGAGCAAAAGCAAGAGAAAAAGAATTAGAAACGTTAAAAATTGCGATTCTCGTGGCGTTCTGTACCGGAGTTGGTTTCTTATTAGTTGGCCTATTCGCATCGAATTTACTCGTTTCGATGTTCGGTAATTTCACCCCTGATATTAAAGATCTAGCAAGCTCCGGAATCAAACTTTTCTATACAGCCTACTTATTTATGGGCTTTAACTTTGTGATGATGACTTACTTCCAAACATCAGACAAAGTAAAAATGGCGACCTGGATCACCATTTCACGGGAAATTATTTTCATGGTTATCTTCTTGTTAATTTTACCTTCCATAATTGGTATCACAGGTGTTTGGCTAGCAATCCCAATTTCTGAAATGATTGTAGCAGCATCGATTGTCATTTATATGAAGAAAAAACATATTTTATTTAAATAGCTGAAAAAGCGAAGGCGATATGTTTTTTATCACAAAATAACCAAGCAATCTACCACCAGGAAGTTATATTGTAAAAGAAATCATCGCGCCAGAGGACTATGAAAATCAGATAAAGAAATACTCGTCATGATACCTTTTAACCCACAAGACCAAGTCCATGTTACCTTTAGCGATACTAAAATAAAAGTAACTCCAACACCAAGTAACCTGAGCGGAGGAGATAAGCTAGATGAGATGGTTATTAAAGAAGTAAATACCAAAGACACATTATCTCAAACTGGAGATAGCGGAGAAAGAAAACTATTGTATACAAACGCGTTACTAACTACTAGGAGTGTTTTGTTGTTGTATAGAAGAAATCATTAAGGAATTGACAAAAGGAATCCAAGGTTAGCCTGGATTCCTTTTCGAATGATGCGGCCGAGAGGACTTGAACCTCCACGGGTTTTACCCCACTAGGCCCTCAACCTAGCGCGTCTGCCGATTCCGCCACGACCGCGTGTACATTAGCAAAATTAATTATAATATTGAACGCTTTCTTTTGTCAATAATTTATGTGGATTTAACTAGTTAAAGGTAAGTGGTTTCTAGTATAATAGAGAGAAATTAATTTACTTGAAAGAAGGTGGAAATTTGGATTTAAGAGCTATTGAAATGTTGAAAAATGCGAAAGTGATAAAAGAAATAAAGAAAGGTTTTTCAATAGATCAAAAATACCAAGTAGACAATAGCTATCTAGTTCGTGTTTTCCCGGAAAATATGTGGGAAGAGCGAAAAGTGGAATTTGAAGCAATCCAAAAATTAACTTCATTAGCTCCTAAAGTACCACGAGCATTGGAGTTTGGTTTTCTTCAAGGAAAAGGATACATGGTGATGGATTATGTACTAGGCGAAGATGCTGAGAGCGGAATGACACATTTGTCTAACGCAGAACAGCTCCAAGCAGGCGTTTCAGCAGGAGCAGTTTTGCGAAAAATACATAAAATGGATATAAATGCGACAGAATTAAATTGGTATGATTTTCAAAAAAAGAAATATTATCGGAAATTAAGTAAGTTAAAGGAATCAAAGTTAGAAGTAGTATTTCTTCAAGAGCTAGAGTCTTTTATTGAAAATAATTTAGATTTAATGAAGGAAAGAGAGATTCGACTACAACATGGTGATTTTCATCCAGCCAATATCATTTTAAAGAATCATCAATTTGCTGGAATAATTGATTTTAACCGTTTGGAGTTTGGTGATCCATTATTTGATTTAGCTAAAATTGGTTTTTTCACAACAAATAGCAGTATCGCTTTTGCGAAAGGGAATATTTTGGGTTATATTGGAAAAGAAGATATAACTGATTTTTGGAAACTTTATGCACTTTATACAGCAATGCATATTGTTTTTGCTCTAAGCTGGGCAAGTGAAAATGATATGCGCAATTTAGAAAAGTTAGAGTCTTACGCGACAAAGACAGCAAGTAGCCATGATAATTTTCGGAAATTAACACCAAAATGGATGACCAACTAGGAGGAATTAAAATGGCGGAAGAAAAAATTGATTTTAAAAAAATAGAAAAGAAGCTTTATGCGCCTAAACGTAAACCAGAACGTATTTTTGTTCCCGAAATTAATTTTTTAATGGTGGATGGTAAAGGTGATCCGGATGGCCCAGAGTACCAAGCGGCAGTTCAAGCGCTTTATACAATTGCTTATACAATCAAAATGAGTAAAATGGGAGATACGCGTTTAGCTGGTTATAATGATTTTGTTGTGCCACCGCTGGAAGGTTTTTGGTGGTCTGAGGGAATGTTTGATCTAGAGGACCGAGATGCTTGGTTATGGAGTTCACTTCTTCGACAACCAGATTTTGTAACGGAAGAAGTCCTTCAATGGGCAAAAATGCAAGCTAAGAAGAAAAAGCCAACAATTGATACAAGTAATGTGAAATTAGAGCGATTTTTTGAAGGGGATTGTGTTCAAATGATGCACATTGGCCCGTTTAGTAAAGAGATTGAAACAACGACAAAGTTACATCAATTTATGAAAGAAGAAGGGCTACAAAATGATACTGGTGCAATTCGAAAGCATCATGAGATTTATCTAAGTGATCCTAGAAAAACAGCACAAGAAAAGATGCGTACGATTTTAAGACTTCCAGTGAGTTGAATAATGGGAATTGTTTGCGTTATAGTATAGAAGAAAAGGAACGATGATAACTGTCCGAAATCATTTTATTTTAGGGTAGTTTTTGATAAAGTGGGGTTTTTGAAAATGTATTTTTTGTATGTTGGTTTATTTGGTGCGTTGGGTGGAATGTGTCGCTATGCGATTAATTTGTGGATGACTGGAGATAGCTTTCCCTATGCGACTTTAACAGTAAATCTAATTGGTTGTTTTTTATTGGCCTTTTTAATGCAATTTTTGGCGAAAAAATCACGTCTTTCACAGGTGGTCTTAAATGGTATTGGAACTGGTTTTGTAGGCGCATTTACAACATTTTCCGCATTTAGTGTGGATGCTATTCAATTGTTCCAAAATGGGGAAGTATTACTGTCACTTACTTATATAACTGTGAGTTTAATCGGTGGCCTCTTGATGGTAAAGCTTGGATATATGCTAAGCGGTTACCTTTTGAATAGGGGGAGTCACGATGTTCATTAATTTCTTGCTGGTTGGGATTGGCGCTGGACTTGGTGCGATGCTTCGTTATGGCATTTCTATACTAATTAAAAGTAAATGGAAAACGAACTTTCCATATGCGACATTTTTTATTAATATAACAGGTTCATTTTTATTAGGATTTCTTGTTTCTTCAGCTGTAGGTCCCGTTTGGCAACTATTATTAGGTACTGGATTTATGGGAGGTTATACAACTTTTTCTACCTTTAAAGTGGAAAGTATGGAATTAAAGTGGAAGGCTAATTTTCGGGTATTATTTTCTTATCTAGGTCTTAGTTATGTTTTGGGATTAATAGCTGCTTTTACTGGTATAATGATCGGTCTATAAGAATTGTTTAAGAAAATAAGAAAACGATTGCCTGTATATCCTCAAAATGCTATGCTAGAAAGAACGATAAGCTTCAGAGAGGACGAGAAAGTAAGATGACGGGTTTTAAAAAAGTAATTGTACCGATGTTATTAATCGTATTATTCTTGGCAGGTTGTAATCAAGAAACTGTGCCTGCTTTAGTGCTTGATGGGACAGTGACTGATGCTAGTTTATTAGAAAACAATAGTGAGCTAACAGTCGATGGTGTATTAACTTGGAACGGAGAAAAGAATGACTATTCTAGTGAAGTTATTATTACCGTAACAGGCAATACCGCTGTAACAAATGAAGCCACTGGTAAAGAGATGAAATTGGCTGATATTAAAAACGGAGATACTATAAAAGCTGTATTTCCTGATGGATCTACTATTACTTCTCCTGCACCAGGGAAAATTTCTGAAAGCGCAACTTCTATAAAAATAACACCAAAATAAAAACATTTTCCGTTATTCGGAGATGTTTTTTATTTGAATTTGTGTCAGTCTAATGAATTATCAAGAACTCGGTTGTTTTTTGTACCATTTTTATGTTAGCTTTAATGTATTACATAAAAACTGGAGGATTTCATATGAAAAAAGGGATATTATTTTCACTTTTGTTAGCAACATTGCTTGTTTTTAGTGCTTGTGGCGAGAGTGCCGAAGAAAAAGCAGCAAAAACACCACAAGGTCAATTTATTCAAACAGTAAAAAATAGTTCAAACGTACCAGATCAATCAACTTATACAACAACTTTTGGAGTAACAGATATAAACATAGCTAGTACTGATCCTAGTGCAGCATCTATAAATCTGTTGAAAGATATTAAATTTTCCATGACGACTTCTACAGATGAAAAAATAGATAAATCTGAAACAAAACTAAATGTGACATCGTCTAATAGCCTTTTACCAATTTCGCTAGATTTAGATTTCTTAGTGAATACAAAAACTGGTGACGCATTTATCCCACTAAAATCTATTGTGGAACCAGATGAATCCTTACTTAGTTATTTAGACCAAGCAACTAATGGTATGTGGTCTAAACTCAATACACAATTTCCAGACTTAAAGAATAAATATATCAGCACAGAAGAACTAACTAGTACAATGACGGGTGAAACACTTCCTGAGACAGAAGTAGATACGAAGAAAATAGAAGCAGCTTCAAAAGATTTAAACAAAAGAAGCTCTAAACTATTAAATAACTATTTTGCTGGACTAAAAGAAGATCGTTTTACAAAAGCGGATAATGGTACGATTTCAGTAACATTAACAAAAACAGATATTGCTAATTTAACAACCGAAGCAGTTAAACTGTTGGATGATGAAAAAGTAAAAGAAGATTTTAAAGTAATTATTGAAAGTCAAGGTGCGAATAGCGTAACTGACTTTGAAACGACATATGCGGATATGAAAACAAGCCTAGAAAAAGCTTCAAAAGAATTAAAAGATAACAAAGATATAGCAATAAAATTCAAGGTTTCCATTAAGCCAGGTAAAGACAACTCATTAGATAATTTAACATTAAACGTAAAAGTGGAAGATAAATCAACAGCCGATGCACCACAGTCTATTGCATTCAAAGTAGAAACGAAAGCAGAAGAATTTATTCCAGTTGCTGACTTCCCTACAAAAGATCAAATTGTTACAAGTGAAGAAATATCAAAAATTATATCAGATTTTTACACACAAATGTATAGTGGAATGGACTTAACTGGTTCAGGACTATAATGTTTCTAAAAGACGTAGTGACTCAGGTCATTGCGTTTTTTGTTTTTTATTTTAAGCCTGCTTTGTGGTATGATATGTAGAGAAAATGATGGACGGGTGAGATAATGGAATTCGAATTAGTTTTAACAAAAGAAAGTGACACAATACTTCTAGCAAAACAAATCGGGGAAAAACTTCAAGCAGGTGATGTGATTTTACTTGAAGGAGATCTTGGTGCTGGAAAAACCACCTTTACAAAAGGTATTGGTAAAGGGTTATTGATTCCACAAATGATAAAAAGCCCAACCTTCACGATAATTCGAGAATATAAAAAAGGACGATTGCCACTTTATCATATGGATGTATACCGGTTAGAAGATGCTTCGGCTGACGAACTGGGTCTAGAAGAATATTTTTATGGTGATGGAGTGAGCGTGGTGGAGTGGGCCCAGTTTGTTGGGGAAGACTTGCCAAATGAATACTTAGAAATTCAACTTTTTCATATAGATGAGAATACACGGAAAATAGTTGCGAAACCAGTTGGGAAAAGGTATGAGCAACTAGCGATGGAGGTTTTTCAGAAATGATACTGGGAATAGATACATCTTCTGATACGATGACGATAGCACTTTTTGATAATGGGGTAGTTATCGGGGAATATACAACAAATTTGAAAAAAAATCATAGCGTTCGACTGTTACCTGCGATTGCTGCTTTAATGGATGAATGTTCAGTAAAACCAACTGATTTAAAGAAAATTGCGGTTGCAAAAGGCCCAGGTTCCTATACCGGACTACGAATAGGTGTAACGGTGGCGAAAACGATGGCATGGGATGCAGGAATCCCAATTGTAGGAATTTCTTCTTTAGCACTTTTAGCTGAAAATGCTTTGTACTTTTCTGGTAAAGTGGTTGCTTTAATGGATGCGCGTCGTGGTAATGTTTACGCAGGTGTCTACCAAGCAATTCAAGGGGAAATGAGCAATATCCTACCTGACAGTCATATAGCACTTGCTGAATTACTGGAAAAATTACAACAAAGTGGCGAAAACGAAGCCATTTTCTTTACGGGTACATTGAACGAGCAAATTTGCTTAATGATTACTGAAACCCTTGGCGATCGAGCGATTTTTGCCAGTGCAGATTATACTTACGCTCGAGCGGGTTCTTTAGTGAAATTAGCAGAACAATTAACCGGAGAGCCAGCAGACGCTTTTATTCCTGATTATTTAAAACTTGCAGAAGCGGAAAGCAAATGGCTGGAATCGAGGGGTTCTGAGTGAGTTTGAAAGAAGGACTATTATTTAAAGAAGCGACACTTGCTGATTTAAAAAGTATTATGCATGTCGAAAAGGCTTCATTTACAGTACCTTGGACGGAAGCCGCTTTCCGAAATGAATTTATTATTAATCAATATGCTTCTTATATTCTAGCAACATATAATGGGGAAGTAGTAGGCTATGCTGGAATTTGGCTGGTGCTTGATGAGGGGCATGTAACGAATATTGCAATTCATCCAGATTATCAGGGAAATCACTACGGGGAGGCGCTTCTTCGTGAAATAATACGAATGGCAAAAGAGCGCGGTGTTATTCGAATAACTTTAGAGGTTCGCGTATCAAATGATGTAGCACAAGGACTTTACAAAAAATTAGGATTTCAAAACGGCGCCATTCGGAAAAACTACTATCCGGATACGAAAGAGGATGCGCTAGTGATGTGGGTGGACTTATGATGAAAAATACATTAATTCTTGGGATAGAATCAAGCTGTGATGAAACCGCTGCTTCTGTCGTAAAAAATGGAAATGAAATTATTTCCAGTGTGGTGGCTTCACAAATAGAAAGTCATAAACGTTTTGGCGGGGTAGTACCTGAAATTGCTTCAAGACACCATGTGGAACAAATTACCATAGTGATTGAAGAAGCGTTGAAAAAAGCAAATGTAACAATGGATGACCTAGATGCGGTCGCAGTTACAGAAGGACCGGGTCTTGTTGGTGCGCTTTTAATTGGTGTAAATGCAGCTAAAACGCTTGCTTTTATGCATCAATTACCATTAATTGGTGTACACCACATTGCGGGGCATATTTATGCGAATCGTTTTGAAACAGAGCTAGATTTTCCATTACTTGCTTTGGTCGTTAGTGGCGGGCATACAGAGCTTGTTTTAATGCGCGCTGAAAATGATTTTGAAATTATTGGCGAAACAAGAGATGATGCGGCTGGAGAAGCGTATGACAAAGTGGCGCGAACACTAGGTTTATCTTATCCTGGTGGCGTACAAATTGATAAGCTCGCAAAAGACGGCGAGGATACATTCCATTTTCCAAGAGCGATGATGGATGATGGTTCGTTTGATTTTAGTTTTAGTGGCTTAAAATCTTCCTTTATAAATACGTTGCATAATTTAAGACAGCGCGGCGAAGAGCCAAATCCAAATGATATGGCAGCAAGTTTTCAAGCGAGCGTAATTGATGTATTAGTGGCGAAAACAATTCGAGCAGCTAAAAAATATGAAGTTAAACAATTGCTTCTAGCTGGAGGTGTAGCAGCCAATCAAGGGTTACGCGCACGTCTTATTCAAGAAGTCGAAATCGAACTTCCCGAAACAGAATTAATCATTCCACCACTATCATTATGTGGTGACAATGCTGCGATGATTGCCGCTGCTGGTACTGTAAGCTTTTTACAAGGAAAACGCGGTAGTTTTGAGATGAACGCTAATCCAGGCTTATTATTAGAAGATATTTAAAGAAATAGATCATTTTTTCCAAGGCTTTTTGGAAGGAAATGGTCTGTTTTTTATTAATAATCCAAATTAACCGGTACACATCTGTTGGTATATCTAAACTTAAGAATTACATAATTATTAGGTAAGTAATAAACAACCTTTTTCTAGTATGATAATAGTGTAAAAATGTCTTTTTATGCGAACTAAAGATACTGTTTTCTAACCAATTTTTGAAATAAAAACATGAGGTGATAGGCTTATGGATACAATTTTATTAGTAGACGATGAAGAAACGATTGTTGATGTATGTAGGCGTTACCTGGAAAAAGAAGGCTTTCGGGTCTTAACTGCAAACAATGGTGAAGCTGCTTTACAACTTTATAAGTCAGAACATGTAGATTTGCTGGTGGTCGATATTATGATGCCCAAAATGGACGGACATACATTAGTAATGGAACTCCAGGAATTAGAAAAAGACACACCATTTTTATATTTAAGTGCTTTAACACAAGAAAAAGAGCGGTTATATGGATTAACTTTAGGGGCAGATGATTATATGTCAAAACCCTTTAGTCCAAGAGAGTTAGTACTACGAGTGAAAAATATTTTAAGAAGATCAAAACGTAGCTCCGAACCAGAAACATTAAAACACGGCTCATTATTTTTAGATAAAAGTAAACGTATTGTGCTTGTAAACCAGCAAGAATTGGAGCTAACCATTAAAGAGTTTGACTTGCTTTGGCTTTTAGCTAGTGAGAATAAACGAGTCTTTTCGAAGTCGGAACTATTGGAACGTGTTTGGGGCTATGAATATGATGGAGACGCTAATACAATTAATGTGCATATTCATCATTTACGAGAAAAATTACAAGCGAATGATGAAAAAGCAATTTTTATCAAAACGGTATGGGGGTTAGGCTATAAATTTGAAATGGCGGTGGAATCATGAAATTGCGCACACTTAATTTATTTTCATATGGCATCGGTGTTCTGATAGTTACTATTGTTTTAGGAGTTAGCGCATATAAAATGATTTTTAAAACAGAATTAGTTGTATTTACTATTTTAATTACACTTGGGGCGAGTGCGCTAGCTTTTTTTATTAATTATTTATTGATGCGTCCTGCCTTTCAGTCGATTGATACGTTAAGCAAAGAAAGTCGTAAAGTTGCTAAAGGAGAGTTTTCCGGAAAAGCAAAAGTGCAAGGTCCAAAAGAAACTCGAATGTTAGCGGAAGATTTTAACGAAATGGCTGTGAAATTAGATCAGATGTTTCGACAAATTAAGGAAGGCGAAGAAACGCGTAAGGAGTTAATTGCAAATTTATCCCATGATATTAAAACTCCAATCGCCTCGATACGTTCCTTTTCCGAAGCGCTTTTAGACGAAATGATTGTGACTGAAACAGAGAAGCAACAATATTTGCGAACCATTCAACGGGAAACTATCCGGTTGACTGATTTAGTGGACGAGCTAATGGATGTAGCAGCCATTGATAAAAAACAGCCAATATTAAACCGAAGTCGAATTTGGCTGGATCAATTAATAATTAATGTGTTGGAGTCCTTCAATGTACAGTTAAAACGAGAACATCGGGATATACATGTAACGATAGAGCCAGGTTGTGATTCTCTATATGCTGATCAAACCTTTGTAACACGGATTTTATGCAATTTAATAGAAAATGCATTGAAGTTTTCGGATGCTGGGACGGCAATAGAACTTACTATTACTAGCACAGAGGAAGCCACAGTATTTTTTGTGAAAGACTATGGTCAAGGGATTTCAAAAGAAGATATACCGCGGATTTTTGAACGGCTGTATCGTGTAGAAAAATCGAGAAACTTAGCGCATGGCGGTTCGGGGTTAGGTCTTCACATTGCGAAAAACTTAGCAGAGCTTCACGGTGGGACTTTACAGGTTGAAAGTGAGCGTTATGTTGGAAGTACTTTTATTTTAACGATACCGTATTGGGATGGAAATGAATAAATAAGCGAAAATTTAAGAAATACCTAAGAAATCCATAAAAGTTACCTCACTTTTACTTGCTATGATGAACTAGTAGAAAAAATTAAAGAAGAGGGGTAATTAATTATGAAAGCAAAAGTAGCATTATTTTCTGTAGTATTAGGAGCGGCATTAGTTTTAGGAGCATGTGGTGAGGCCAGTTCTTCTGGCAGTGACAACAAAACCAAAGAAAATAAAGTCACGATGTCTGATAAGAAAGAAATGCTTATGAAAGAAAATGAAAAAGTGAATTTAATGGGAACGCTGACCGGAACAGGGAGTCACAAAGTAAGTGGTAATGTAGAAATTAAAGATAATAAATTAATGTTAACAGATTTTACGACAGATGAAGGACCAGATTTACATGTCTATTTAGTTAAAGGTAATAATGTAGAAGACGGCGTAGAAATAAGTAAAGTAGACTTAAAAGCTAAAAACCAAAGCTTTGATGTATCCGATAAAGATCTTTCGAAATATGACCATGTGTTGATATACTGCGAAAAAGCGCACGAGGAATTTGGAGCGGCAGCATTAATGGATACGATGGATGAAAGTGCTACGACAGATAGTATGCTTACAGGAATGTTTTCAGGTGCAGGGAGTCATAAGGTTAGTGGAGATGTGACAATGACAGATAATAAGTTGATGTTCACAAATTTTGTGACAGATGAAGGACCAGATCTTCATGTATATTTAACCAAAGATGGTGATATTGAATCTGGAAAAGAACTAGCTAAAATTGACTTAAAGGCGAAGGAACAAACTTTTTCATTAGATAATATTAATTCAGCAGATTACAATACAGTCGTAATTTATTGTCAAAAAGCACATGAAACATTCGGGCAAGCAATGTTAAATAGCTGAGGGGTGAGGTTCGATGTTAATTGTCAAACTTAGCGCTAATATACTTTTTTCCATTATTCGGGTGGGACTAGGTATTAGTTGGTTGTATCAAGGATGGTTTAAAATACAGGCTCACTTTGATATTTCTGGACTAGTACCAAGTGTCATTGGAAATACAGATTCGCCAGACTGGTATAAAGCTTTTATGGAAAATATTGTTGGTCCAAATACAGCGTTATTTAATATTTTAATACCTTGGGGAGAACTTTTAGTTGGTCTTGGTTTAATAGTTGGGGCTTTAACTCTCCCAGCACTAATAGCGGGAATATTTATGGGGATTAATTATTGGTTAGCAGATATGATTTATATTTATCCTATACAATTAGCGATTGGTATAGTCTTACTTCTTTGTTTAAAGCAAGCAAATTATTTTAGCTTAACAAATCTATTCATTTTTTTTCGAACAAAACAAAGGAATAAAACATAAGTAAAAAAGTAGCGCCCAACATAATGAGCGCTACTTTTTACATTGTTTTATTTAAAAATTGCCGCACTTTTTCTTCATAGGTTGTTGGATCTACTGTAAAAGCTTGTCCGTGTTCAGCCCCTTTTACAATCCATTTTTCTTTATAACTATTAGTGGCTTCGTACAGTTCGTCTACCATATAAGTTGGGACAAACGCATCTTTATCACCGTGAATGTAGAAAATGGGTAAATCAGTTTTTGCAACAGCATTCGTCGCGCTAGCTTCACTAAAGTAAAAGCCTTCTTTGAATTTATTAATTAGGCTGGCGGTTGGGATAATTGGGAAACTTGGTAAATGAAACATTGCTTTTAGTTGATAAGAAAGTTCTGCGTCCATGGAAGTGTAGCCACAATCTGCAATAATACTTTTGACTTGTTTTGGCAAATTTTCCCCACTAGTCATTAAAACGGTGGAGCTACCCATGGAAACCCCATGTAAAGCAATGGTTTCATCTTCCCCATTTCTATCAATCACTTGATTAATCCATTGTACATAATCTTTTCGTTCTGGCCAGCCAAAACCAATATTTTCGCCTTCACTTTCCCCGTGCGCTCTGGCATCGGGCATTAAAACGTTATAACCAAATTTTTCATGATACATCTTTGCAAGTCCCGCCATTTCGACTTTACCACTTTTGCCGCGGTAGCCATGGGCAAGAATAATAGTTGTATTAGAAGGTTGAGTAGCTTCTAAATAATTGGCTTCTAGTTTTAGATTATCACTTGATTTTTCTGTCCAATGAATGAGTTTTTGGTTTTCCATCCACGCTTGATTTTCTACTCGATTTTTCTTGGCTAGTTTGGCAGTTGCACTTGTCACATCGGTTGTCGGCTGATCATCCATACTTGTATTATCGCGAGCTAACGCATAGCTGTATAAATAAAAACTTGCGCTAATAGTAATAATAAGAAGTAATCCAATCAAAATAGAACCAGAAATAATTAAAATCTTTTTCATTGTATGCTCCTTTTTTATGCAGATTATATAGATTCTAGTTCTTCACTTATTTCTTCCCATTCTTCCATTAATTTTTCTACAATCTCTTTTGCAGCATCTAATTTTCCAGTGATTTCAAGCGTTTTTTCATGATCTTGAAAAATTTCTGGTTTGGTTAACTCAAGTTCGAGTGCAGCGATTATTGTATCTGTTTCTTCCATTTGTTGCTCAATTTCTTCTAGTTTGCGTTTTCTTTGACGAAGCAATTTTTGCTGTTCTTTTTCTTCTTGATAATTTCTTTTGCGCATCGAAGCAGTGGCAGCTACTTCTTCGCCGTTTTCCCTGCGTTCTTCTGCCTCTAATCGTGCGAGTTCTTTCATTTCAGCTAATTTTTCTTGATAATAGTCATAGTCGCCGAGGAAGACAGTTGCTTTTTCGGGCGCTAGTTCGACTACTTTGGAAGCGATACGGTTAATGAAGTAACGGTCATGGGATACAAATAAAATCGTTCCTTCAAAATCAATTAAAGCAGCTTCTAAAACTTCCTTACTTTCAATGTCTAAATGGTTGGTGGGCTCATCTAGAATAAGGACATTTGCTTGAAGTAAAGTGAGTTTTGCGAGTGCGAGCCTTGCTTTTTCGCCACCACTAAGCGACTGGACATTTTTTAAAACATCATCATCCGAAAATAAAAAATTACCAAGTGTTGTACGGATATTAACTTCATTTAGCTCTGGATAATCGTCCCAAAGCTCCATTAAAACGGTTTTATTCGATGTAAGTTTTGCTTGTTCTTGGTCATAGTAACCAATTTTCACACCAGCTCCAAAATGAAAGTCACCACTAAGCGGCGGAAGATCACGTATAAGTGTTTTTAAAAGGGTAGATTTGCCAATTCCATTTGGGCCAACCAGCGCTAGACTATCTTGACGTTTCATTTCAAAAGTAAGGTCTTCGGCGACTTGCTTATCTTTGGCATAACCAATACTAAGCTTATCTACCATGAGAACATCTTTACCTGTTTGTTTTTCAAAATGAAAACCAAAATGAGCAGCTTTTTCATCGCCTTTAGGTCGGTCTAAAATATCCATTTTTTCTAATTGTTTTCGTCTGCTCTGCGCTCGTTTTGTTGTGGATGCACGGACAAGGTTTCTTGCAACAAAGTCTTCTAATTTAGCAATCTGCTTTTGTTGCTTATCAAACTCTTTCCACATTTGCTCTAATTTTGCTTGTTTTTGGCTAACAAAAGAACTGTAATTACCTTTGTAATGTTCTATTTTCGTTCGACTGATTTCATAGACTTGATTAACTACTTTATCTAGAAAATAACGGTCATGGGAAACAATCAGCAGGGATCCGTTGTAATTTTGCAAGTAGGTTTCTAACCATGATAAAGTTTCAATGTCTAAATGGTTAGTGGGTTCATCAAGCACAAGGATATCTTGTTTTGCAAGTAGCAGTTTAGCTAGTGCCAGCCGCGTTTTTTGACCCCCGCTTAACGAGGCGATTTCTACTTCATAATCGGCAGGATAAAAGCGAAGACCATTTAAAACGGAACGAATTTCTGCTTCATATGTATATCCGCCACTTTCTTTAAATGTATGTTGCAAGGTGTCATAGTCTTTCATTAATGCTTGATAATTTTCAGGATGGTTATAAAGTTCTGGTTCACCCAGCCGAACTTCCATTTCATGTAGATCTTGTTCCATTTTTCGAAGGGATGCGAAAACACTCAGCATTTCGTCCCAAATCGTCTTAGTAGATTCTAGCCCGGTGTTTTGTGCTAAATAACCAATTTCTACACTTTTAGGTTTGGAAATCATGCCGTTATCATAGCTCATTTTTCCAGCAATAATTTTAAGTAGCGTTGATTTTCCAGCACCGTTTCGACCGACTAAAGCTATACGGTCACCCGTTTTTACTTCTAATTTAATATTATCCAAAATAACTTCTGCACCGAAGAATTTAGAAATTTGCTGAACTTGTAATAAAATCATATTCTCTCTCCTCGAATGTTCTCTATACCAGTTTATCTTAAAAGTTAAGTAATCGCAATGTAACCGCCGTTTGTTTAATATTAGGTTAGTTTGTGAAATCGCTCGCATTATTTGTGATTTTAGCGTAAAATAGAAAAGAAGGATAAGACAAGATATTTTGCAGGACAAAACTTTGCTCTAAAGTTGTGAGCAAAAAGTTTGTGCATTCCTTGTGAAATGTTTATAGTATATAAGCAAGCATGTGAAAGGAAGTACAGTTCACAAAAGCTTCAAACTTCAGAAAAAATTTAAGAAGAAGGGACAGAAGGCATGATGGAGGAAACAACAAAAATTCCACAAGCGACAGCAAAGCGCTTACCCTTATATCATCGTTACTTGAAATACCTAGATGAGTCAGGTAAGGAACGAGTATCATCAGCAGAACTGAGTGAAGCTGTGAAAGTTGATTCAGCGACGATTCGACGTGATTTTTCATATTTTGGTGCATTAGGCAAGAAAGGATACGGGTATAACGTTTCATACATACTCGACTTCTTTAGTAAAACACTTAGTCAAGACAAACAAACAAATGTAGCATTAATTGGTGTTGGAAACCTTGGGACAGCACTATTACATTATAATTTCATGAAAAACAATAATATCAAAATCGTTGCTGCATTCGATGTAGATCCAGCGAAAGTAGGTAGTGTGCAACAAGATATTCCTATTTATCACTTAAATGATATGGAAGAAATTGTTCGTGAAAATGGTGTAGAAGTAGTTATTCTTACGGTTCCAGCTGACGAGGCGCAAGTAACTGTGGATCGCTTAATCGAAGCAGATGTAAAAGGGATTTTAAACTTTACACCAGCTCGTATCAGTGTTCCAAAACAAGTTCGTGTACATCACATCGATCTTACAACCGAATTACAAACATTGATTTATTTCCTAGAAAACTATCCGGCGAAAACCGAATAAAAAAATCTGTAGAAGGTAAGCAAAAACTTGCTTTCTACAGATTTTTTTTATGCCGTCTTTTAAGCCCAACAATAATCAAGCCAATACCAATGCCAAAATCAATCATCGTCACGACAATTAAAATATAGGCCATAATATCATAGTCGTATTCTACTATACGATCAAAAGTAAAGTAGCTAAATACTAATCCAAGTGCAAAATAAAGAAAACTTTGCTTGATTAATGAATTTTTCATATCAACCTCCAATAAAACCTAAACTTATTAATAAAACAATGGTATTCATTAAAATATGAGCCCCCATCGAAACGGAAATTCGTTTGGTTTTCGTATAAAGAAAACAAAGGATTAGCCCGATAACAAAATAAGTAAGTAAGAAGGAAATATCGCCATGAAGCAAACCGAAGAAAAGCGAACTAATCACCGCAGCGACATGGATATTCATCACATTACTTAAACCACCAAAAATCACTTTTCTAAAAACAAGTTCTTCTAAAATAGGTCCAAGAATAGAAATAAATAACAAGAAAATCGGAGCTGCTTTTGTTAAATTCACAAGTCGTTCCGTATTAACAGATTCATTAATACTACCAGAAATCAGCGAAATAATAATACTACAAATGATTTGCGCAAAATATAAACCAATGACTCCACCAATAACCCAAAGGACACTACGTAGCGGCGGCATTTTTTCACCAAGAATGATTTTATTTTCTTCAGGCTTTTTATAAAGAAGTGCGAAAATAATAATCAGCGAAAGAATATTAGAAAAAATCGACCAAATAATCATACTATAAGCATTGGCATCTACACTGGAAATGGAAGTAGTGCTCATAAAAATATGATAAACAATTGGAATCCCAACAGAAGCAGAAAAAAGTAGTAATAAATAAACAAAAACAATCGTCAAATAACGTTTAGCCAAAAAAACGCATCTCCTCTATATAAATCAAATTCAGCTAAAAGTGTTTAAAATAAACAGAAATAACTCTTCTTATTGTACAAGTTATCTGACACTAGCGCAAATTAGAATTCTCTCATTTTTGAACGTTTATACTTGCATTTTTTGTCAGGTTTGGTATCATAATAACTGTGTTAGCACTCTAATGTGTCGAGTGCTAAAATGAAAGTTCAACTATATCAGAGGAGGTCATTTACATTGTTAAAACCATTAGGAGATCGTGTTGTAATTGAGGTACTGGAAGCAGAGGAAAAAACAGCAAGTGGTATTGTATTACCAGACTCTGCGAAAGAAAAGCCACAAACAGGTAAAATTATTGCAGTTGGCTCAGGTCGTGTCCTTGAAAACGGATCAAAAGAATCACTTGAAGTAGTCGAAGGTGACACAGTTATTTTTGCAAAATACTCTGGAACTGAAGTGACATATGAAGGCACGGACTACTTGATTTTACGTGAAAGTGACATTTTAGCAATTACCAAATAATAAAACTTAACTAATCGGAGGGAAATATAAAATGGCAAAAGATATTAAATTTAGTGAAGATGCTCGTCGTGCCATGTTACGTGGTGTGGACCAATTAGCAAACGCAGTAAAAGTAACGCTTGGCCCAAAAGGTCGTAATGTTGTTTTAGAGAAGAAATTCGGTTCCCCATTAATTACCAATGATGGTGTAACGATTGCAAAAGAAATTGAATTAGAAGATCCATTTGAAAACATGGGAGCAAAACTTGTATCAGAAGTTGCTTCTAAAACAAATGACGTTGCTGGGGACGGAACTACTACAGCTACCGTTTTGGCACAAGCAATGATTCAAGAAGGCTTGAAAAACGTCACTGCTGGAGCAAATCCAGTCGGTGTTCGCCGCGGTATTGAAAAAGCCGTAGCAACA
This sequence comes from Listeria immobilis, assembly GCF_014322765.1. Classification (GTDB taxonomy): domain Bacteria; phylum Bacillota; class Bacilli; order Lactobacillales; family Listeriaceae; genus Listeria; species Listeria immobilis. The sequence goes on from NZ_JAASTZ010000008.1 coordinate 100,137, forward strand.
GCTATTGAAGAACTTAAAGCTATCTCTAAACCAATTGAAGGCAAAGAGTCTATTGCACAAGTAGCAGCTATTTCTTCTGGTGATGAAGAAGTTGGTAAATTAATCGCTGAAGCAATGGAACGTGTTGGTAATGATGGTGTTATTACTATTGAAGAATCTAAAGGCTTTGCAACAGAATTAGATGTAGTAGAAGGTATGCAATTTGACCGCGGCTATACTAGTCCTTATATGGTAACAGATTCTGACAAAATGGAAGCTGTTTTAGAAAAACCATACATTTTAATTACTGATAAAAAAATCAATAATATTCAAGAAATCTTACCAGTTTTAGAGCAAGTAGTTCAACAAGGCCGTCCAATGTTAATTATTGCTGAAGACGTGGAAGGCGAAGCACAAGCAACTCTTGTTCTTAACAAACTACGTGGCACATTTAACATGGTAGCAGTAAAAGCGCCTGGTTTTGGCGATCGTCGTAAAGCAATGTTGGAAGATGTAGCTATTTTAACAGGTGGACAAGTAATCACAGAAGATTTAGGTCTAGAACTTAAAACAGCTTCTATTGAGCAACTTGGAACAGCTAACAAAGTAGTCGTAACAAAAGATGATACTACAATTGTTGAAGGAGCAGGCGATTCCACTCAAATTAGCGCTCGTGTAAACCAAATCCGTGCGCAAATGGAAGAAACTACTTCTGAATTCGATAAAGAGAAATTACAAGAACGTTTAGCAAAACTTGCAGGTGGAGTAGCGGTTGTTAAAGTCGGTGCTGCAACTGAAACCGAACTAAAAGAACGTAAATTGCGTATTGAAGATGCTCTTAACTCCACTCGTGCAGCTGTAGAAGAAGGTATTGTAGCCGGTGGTGGAACAGCGCTTGTAAATATTTACAACAAAGTAGCTGAACTAGAAGCAGAAGGAGACGTAGAAACAGGTATTAACATTGTTCTTCGTTCCCTAGAAGAACCAGTTCGTCAAATCGCACATAACGCTGGCCTGGAGGGTTCCGTTATCGTGGAACGCTTGAAAAATGAAGCAGTTGGCATTGGTTTCAACGCAGCAAACGGCGAATGGGTGAATATGATTGAAGCCGGTATTGTAGATCCAACAAAAGTAACTCGTTCAGCATTACAAAACGCTTCATCTGTTGCAGCGCTTCTATTAACTACCGAAGCAGTCGTAGCAGACCAACCAAGCGAAAATGGCCCAGCAGTTCCTCCTGACATGGGCATGGGTGGCATGGGCGGAATGATGTAACCCGTCTATTGAAATGGATTTATTTAAGAGATCTCTGATTTTTTCAGAGATCTTTTTTTATGCAAATATACAATAATAAAGCTAAAGTTGTTTTATATTTACGATTAAAAAAAGACACAAAGCCTTCGATGGAATAGCTAGAGCAAAATAAACTAACAAGAATTATAACAAACAACACTTTATTATTCTCGTATTTCTTTTACCAAAAACCAATTCTTGTCACACACTTAACAACTTTGGGACCCAAACACATGTAAGTAAATCCCATCACCTTGTTATAATAAAAGAAAAGGAGATGTGCTTGTTATGAGAGAAAATTCTATTATCGGTCGAATTATTGCATTATTAGCCATTTGCTTTGCTTTTTTCAATCCGAAAACAGTCACATATTGGCTTGGTGTACGTCCGGAATCTGGTCCGGCATGGTATCTTACAACAATTGTTGCATGCGGAATTGCAGTGTATGTATTGATTGATTTGGTGAAAAAAATAAAACGAAGAAAAACAGCAGAATAATCTATTTCATGGTATACTACTAAAAAAACGACTAGGAGCAAACCATGAACTGGATACGCATAAGTAGTATAATAATAGTTGGTTTTACAGCAATTGGAGCAATTTATGGAGGGCTAACATTTATTTTTACGCCAAACGGAGATTTATTATCACTTTCGCCAGGATTATTAGAAGGCTCTCCATTTGTAGATTACTTAATACCAGGAATATTTTTACTTGTATTTATTGGCATATTCCATTTTGCAGCACTTATTTACTTATTAAAAAAATTACCTCGAACGAAAGAGGTTATGTTTGCGGCCGCGTTAGTTTTTGCTGTTTGGATGATTGTACAGTTATTTATAATCGGTTATATTTTTATTTTACAGCTCATTTTTTTAGCTGTCGCAATAGTTGAAATGATTTTAGCAGTACAACTAAAAAAAGGAATCAATGCCTAATTTTACAGGCATTGATTCCTTTTTTATTACTTCTGTTGTTCTTTTAATAAATCGCGAATTTCTTTTAAGTATTCCTCGGTTGGAGGTACGGGTGTTTCTTCGACAGGCTGTTCTTTTTTCTTCATAAAACGAGTAAGTATTTTGACAAAAAGGAAAATAGCAAAAGCGATGATGATAAAGTCAACAATAGATTGAATGAATGCCCCATATTGGAAAACAGCGTCACCAACTTTAAAGCTTAGCTCACTGAAATCAAGCCCTCCAAGTAAAACGCCAACAAAAGGCATAATGATGTTATCTACTAATGATGTAACAATTTTACCGAATGCAGCCCCGATAACAACGGCTACAGCTAAATCAAGAACATTCCCTTTTAAAGCGAAGTCTCTAAATTCTACTAACATTTTTTTCATAAATTTTTACCTCCCATTTACTTAGTATAAAACATCTAAGAATGATGTGAAAGTAAGTGAGCTTATTTCAACAGCAAACTACCAATATAAAGCGTTGGCGCCATTAAAGCATAACCGATAATAATGAATGTTAATACTCGCAGCCAAAAAGAACGAAGAATAGCTGGCTTCCATTTAGCTAAAAGTGATTGAATAGCCATCGTGATAATTGTAACAAACGCAAACATAAAAAATAATTCTATATATCGAAGCATAATATCCCACCTTTTTCTTTTACTATGACATAAGAGTAGGTATTTTTGCAATTAGAAATGAGCCGATTATTTCCATTCAATTCTCGCGCATGATAAGTTAAAAAGAGTAAAAGCGCATGTTATCACAAAGGAGTCGTAAATGAAGTATTTAAAAAAGGGTATCTTTCTTTTTATTTTTCTATATTTTCTTATTTTACCAACTGAATTAGTATCAGCGCATGCTTATTTGGAACACGCTAATCCTGCTGATCAGTCACATATTCAAACCGCACCTAAAAAAGTAACGCTAGTTTTTAATGAAGCAATTGAAGCTGATTTTCCTTTAATTGAAGTAAAAAATTCTAAAGGGGAGCAAGTGAAAACAGGGAAGACGGTAGTTTCCAAACAGAATAATCATAGCGTTGAAAGTACTTTACCGGCTGACTTGAAACCAGATGTATATGCCGTTTCATGGCGAGTTGTTTCAGCAGACGGACATGCGGTTTCTGGTGTTCTTTCTTTTAAGTTAGGGGATACAAAAGCAAATTTTCAAGAAGTGGCAGTGCCAAGTAGCGGAGCAGACCTTCCAATTAGTTCCCTTCAAAAGGCTTTACTATATATAGGCCTGTCATTATTTATTGGAATGCTCGTTTTTGGTTTTGGTTTATATCCGAGAAAGGAATCCATGCCAGAAGTAGTAGTTTTGCGATTGAAAAAATGGACCATTGCCGCACTGATTTTTCTTGGATTAGCAATTGTTCTTCAACTTTTTGTTCAAACAAGTATTACGACTGGAGTATCCATTGGAGAAAGTATACAGCCGGCAAATCTTTTCTCATTTTTGACGGAAACAAAAGCTGGTTATATTTGGTTTAGTGAATGTATCGCTTGGCTTATGCTGGTTGTTTTTACGATGATTATGTTTGGCAAAGCAACACAGTGGAGCTGGATTGCTTTATTAACCGAGAGTGTTTTAGTGGTTTATCTTATTTTTATAAAAGCACAGAATGGACACGCAGCGGCTAGTACCGATAAAATAGTAAGTATTACAGCGGATATGTTGCATATGATAATGGCTAGTGTTTGGGTAGGGGGGCTTATAATTTTGTTATGCGTATTGCCGCGAACAAAAGAGAGCAAGCACATTTGGAGTCGTTTTGCAGTCATTGCAATTATTGCGGTCGTTTCTATTATAGTTAGTGGCCTACTGATGGCTGTTATGAATATTGGCCAAATGACGAATTTATTTACAACCAATTATGGCAAATTGCTTCTTTTCAAAATTGGCTTATTCCTATTGATGGCAATCCTTGGTTTAGCACACTATATATACTTAAAACTAAAAAAGGAAAAACTTCCTTTTAAAACGATTTTGTTGGAACTAATAATTGGAATAGTTATTTTGCTAGTGGCGAGCATTCTAACAAACGTACAAACTCCTCCACCAGTAGCACCAAAAGCATATAATGAGACTATTACGGCAGAAGGAGAAAAGACAAAAATTAATTTAAAAATTGAACCAGCTACAGTAGGTCAAAATCAGTTTATTGTTACATTTCTTACTGAGAGTGGTGCAGTAAAAACAGATTTACAACAAGTAACAATTACGACAAAATCAGCTAAAACAGCTGAAAAAGCTACTTTTCAAGCAAAACTTGTCAATGATAATCAATATTTTGCAGAAGGGCTATACCTTAATCAGACAGGAAACTGGGAAGTGACAGTTCACGGATTAACAAATGATTTCACTTCTATTGACCAAACATTCACCATCCAAATCAAACAGTAAAGGGGAAAAACAATGAAAAAAATGATAAGTTCATTTAGTATTTTGTTAGCTGTTTTATTTATGCCATTTCAAGTAAGTGCGCATGTTTCGGTGTTGCCAAGCGAATCTACAGTCGAAGCTTGGGAGACCTATACGATGAAAGTCCCTTCTGAAAAAGCAGTTGCTTCAAAGAAAATTGTTTTAAAAATACCCCAAAATACTTCTTTTGAATCGTATGAACCTGTTGCTGGCTGGAAAACGACGATAGATAAGAAAAATCATACAGTTACTTGGCAAACAGAAGGTGACGGAATTGAAGCAGGGCAATTCCAGCGGTTTAGTTTTATTGCCAAAAATCCAAGTGAGGTAGGAGATATTGCTTGGAATGCTTTCCAATATTACGAAGATGGTTCCATTGTTGAGTGGATTGGGGCGGAAGACTCGGAAACTCCGCATGCAACTACTAAAATAATGAAAGAAAGCACTAAGACAGCATCTGGGTCTCATGGTGAGGTAATGGCGGGCGCTGAAAATACATCTAGTGACAGTACTACAAAAAATGACAATACCATTTTATTATGGACAGCAATTGCTATCAGCGTATTTGCACTAATTATTAGCAGTTATGCAATTATCAATCGTAAAAAATAACATCAAAGGGGAAAACAGATGGAACAAAAAATAGTGCATTTAGCAGTCGGAAAGCCAAAAGAATTAACCTTTGGAAATAATAAACAGATGATTTCAGGAATTGAAAAGCAACCTGTGGATGAAGCTTATTTAACAATGAATGGATTAGAAAATGACCGTCCGCACAATTTAAAATATCACGGTGGGGTAGACCGAACAGTTTGTATTTATCCCGCAGAACATTATCAAAAATGGGCGAAAATGTTTGGTGATAAGCTACAAGTTGGTGCTTTTGGAGAAAATTTAACAGTGACGAATATGCTAGAAGAAAATATCCATATTGGCGATAAGTTTCAAATCGGGGAAGCAGTTATCCAAGTATCTGAGGCAAGAAATCCATGCAGTACAATCGAAAAATTCAATGATATACCCAATTTATATCAAATCATTCGTGAAACTGGATATACCGGCTATCTATGCCGAACGATTACACCGGGAAAAATAAACCGCAATGCTAAAATAAAACAAATCCATCAAGAAAATCATGAAGTAACAGTAGCTTATTGTCATGATAAAGTACTACACAATAATGGGACAGAAAAAGATTATTTACAGATTCTTTCAGTAGATGCCTTGTCTGAACGTTACCGTAAACAGGTAGAAAAAACACTAAAAAAATAAACTAGTCAAGTCTTTCAAATGAGAGGCTTGGCTAGTTTATTTAGTTGGTTGTTAAAAATCAATTATAAACTATTTTACTTGGCTTTCAATAGTAGTTGGAGTTAAACCAGAGTCATTAATTTGTCTGATTTCATACACTTTTCCTTCATCGTTGAATTCAAAAAATTCTACAGAACCGTAGCTGAACTTTTTCCCAGTTTTACTTGCTCGAGCGCCGGTTGGAAATGTAATATCACCAGTTAATGTACCTGATAAAGTATATCGACATACTGCAACATTATCATCTGCATAAATTTCTTGATCTTCTATATGCGCATCCTCTGAAAATGAGGCAATTCCTTGGAGAGCAACGATAAAGTTATCTGCTCCTTCGATAACTTCTCCATTTTTATAGAATTTAATATCTGAAGTAATTAGGTCATATTGTTTTTGAAAGTCTCTATTATTTAAATTGGTATGAAACTGGTGTGGAATAGCTCTTTTTTCTTCTATTGACATAGCATTGTTCACTTTTATAGCCCCCGTAGAAGTTTTTAATTTTTAATTAAATAACTTTTTGTATTCAGGATAACCTTCTTTTTCTAAATCTTCCACTGGAACAAAACGTAAAGCAGCAGAATTAATACAATAGCGTAAGCCGCCGCTTTCTTTTGGTCCATCAGGAAATACATGCCCCAAGTGGGAATCCGCTTCGACAGAACGAACCTCTGTCCGTCTCATACCATGACTAGCATCAAACTCTTCATGAATTTCATCATCATCAATAGATTTAGTAAAACTTGGCCAACCGCAATCTGAATCATATTGATCTTTAGAAGAAAAAAGTGGTTTTCCAGATACGATGTCTACATATATACCTGGTTCAAAATGATCATAATATTCATTTTCGAATGGGCGTTCTGTTCCATTTTCTTGTGTTACCGCATATTGTATATCAGTTAACTCTTCTAAACGTTCTTGTTTTTGTTTTGGATCCATTATTTAGATTCCCCCCAATTAGACTCAATAAAATTGCTTCGACCTGATCCTGCTCGGTATCCTTCGTAGTGCAATTTGTTTTTTTTATAAAAATCTTGATGATATTCTTCTGCTGGATAAAACGGTTCTGCAGGCAAAATTTCTGTAACAATAGGCTTTTTAAAACGGCCACTGTTAGCTAGATTAGCTTTTGATTTTTCCGCAATTTCTTTTTGTTGCTCGTTATGGTAAAAAATTACAGGACGATAAGAGTCGCCTCTATCAGCAAATTGTCCAGCTGCATCTGTTGGATCTGTTTGTTGCCAGTAAATTTCAACCAATTTTTCATAAGGAAATACATCCGGATTGAATGTGATTTGGACCGCTTCGGTGTGGCCTGTCTTTCCGTTACAAACTTCTTCATAGGTAGGATTTTCTGTATGTCCACCTGTGTAACCAGAAACTACTTTTTGAATACCTGGTAATGTATCAAATGGTTTAACCATACACCAAAAACAACCACCTGCAAAAGTAGCTTTTTCTACTCGTTCATTTGTCAATGTAACCACCGCTTCCTTATTTTGTATTGGTATCGTACGTATTAAGTATAACAAAATAACGCTTTCATTGAGTGTCGGTTTAATGAATTTTATTGTATATATAGTGCCTAATTATGTTTAAATTACACATTTATAGTTTTAATAAATTTAAGGAAAACTTAGTCATATTAAGGAAATAAAAAAAATATTTGTAAATAGAGCAAGTGATTTGATGTTTATCTATTTTGAAACAAGTAAATTAATCAGGTTTTAAAAAGAATGAGGGAGGTATACAGTTAGAGTTACATCAATTATTTTGAGAGGGGAAATGAACATGTCAAAAAAGATATTACCAAAATCAGCAACAAGTTTTACTAAGCAGGCTAATAACTCCGTAAAAGACGCATTACCTTTTGAAAACACGAAAGATTTTGAAGATGCAAAAAAAGGCTTTATTGGTACCTGGGACGAAGTGAAAGTAAATGCTGAAAATGGAGAACAAGTGTGGAGTCTTGATGACTATCAATTTATCGATGACGGGGATGCACCAGATTCAGTTAATCCGAGTTTATGGCGTATTTCACAGCTTAATATGACGAATGGTTTATTTAAAGTAACCGAGCGAGTTTATCAAGTTCGTGGCTTTGACATGGCTAATACAACAATTATGGAAGGCGATACGGGTCTAATTATCACGGATACATTGACTTCTGTTGAAACAGCTCGTGCTGCTTTAGAACTTTATTATGAGCATCGTCCGAAAAAACCTATCAAAGCAATTATTTATACACATTCACATGGAGACCATTATGGTGGTGTGGCAGGACTCGTTAGTAAAGAAGATGTTGCTTCTGGAAAAGTAGCGTTAATTGGACCAGAAGGATTTATGGAACATGCAGTAAGTGAAAATATTTTTGCCGGTAATGCCATGGCTCGCCGTGCAGAATATATGTATGGAAGCCGTTTATCACGTAGCGAATTAGGTCAAGTTGATGCAGGACTCGGAAAAACACTATCTACAGGTCATATGTCACTCATTGCGCCAAATGACACTATTACTTTTGATCATGAAAAGCGGGTTGTTGATGGTATTGAAATAGAATTTCTGATGGCGCCAAATACAGAAGCTCCATCTGAACACTTGATGTATTTTCCGCAATTTAAATTAATCAACATTGCAGAAGATGCTGTACACAATTTGCATAATATTTTAACGCTTCGTGGTGCACAAATTCGTGATGCCTATGCTTGGTGGAAAGACGTTGATAAAGCGATTCGTGCTTTTGGTGACGAATATGAAATATGTATAGGACAACATCACTGGCCAACATGGGGCAATGCAGAAATTAATGATATGCTTACTCACCAACGTGATGCGTATAAATATATGCATGACCAAACATTACATTTTATAAATAAAGGTTTAACTTTAACTGAAGTAGCGGAAGCAGTTAAATTCCCACCATCTTTAGAAGAAAAATGGTATGTTAGAGGATATTATGGAACATTAAACCATGATGTAAAGGCAATCTATCAATTCTATCTTGGCTGGTATGATGGAAATCCAGCAAATCTTTATCCGCTACCTCCTGAAGAAGTTGCCGAAAAGTATGTGGAATTTATGGGTGGCATTGATGAAGTCTTGAAAAAGGCTCGTGTATGTTATGAAGCAGGAGAATATCGTTGGGTAGCAGAAGTAGTAAAACATGCAGTGTTTGCTGATGATAAAAGCGAGGAAGCTAAAGAGTTATTAGCAGATGCTTTAGAACAATTAGGTTATCAATCTGAATCGGCTTCATGGCGGAATGTGTACTTAGCTGCTGCAAATGAGCTTCGGAATTCATTACCAACAGAAGTTATATCTACTGTAACTCTTGATGTTGTAGAGGCTATGCCATTTGAATTAATTCTAGATTACTTAGGTATTCGTTTAAACGGTGAAAAAGCTATTGATAAACGAATTTCTATGAACTGGAAATTAACTGATGTGGATGAAAAGTACCATGTATTATTAAATAATTCTGTACTAACATACCGAGATGAAACAGAAGATGATAATGCTGATGTTACATTAGTAACAACACGAGACGTTTTTAACCACATTTTTAGTGGCGTGAAAACTTTTGAAGAATCATTTGCTGATCAAAGCATTAAAATAACGGGAAGTTCAGAAAAATTTGATGAATTTGTTACCTTATTAGATGAATTTGATCCAGTATTTAATATTGTAACACCATAAAGCAAAATTAATAGTTAAGCAATAGTTATAAGCGCCTTCTCTCAAATTTATGTAAACTAAATTTGAGAGGAGGTACTTTTTTTATAATTTTTTTATGAAAGGGGTGAGGAGCTTAATAGCTGAAATTGTGTGGAAGGGATACAACAGTAGAAAGGAATGAAGCAATTTGTTAGCGGACGAGGTTAGGGAAATGATTGCTGAGTTAGACAGAAATAAATTAGATGAATCTTGGGTGAGGAAGGAGCGGTTTGCTAGAAATGAAGTGATTCAGAATGAGACGTTTAGAAAAGAATTTTTTATTGTGGCGAGAGGAGTGCTTCATCTAGAAAATAAAAATTTCCGTATTATTCATTTTTTCTTCAATGGTGATGTTGTAAATAGACAAATTGCCATGATTAACATAGATAAGGAGTTGGGATTAGTATGTGATACGGAAGTTTTACTAATTTATGTTAATAGAGAATATTTTTTTGATTTTGCAACGAAAAAACCGCTTTTTTTAAAATGGCTTTTAGAAGAAACATTATACAATAACAAAAAGCTGTACCATGAATTAATAAAAAAAGAATTGCCAATTGAAAAGCGAATTATACAATCGCTACAATATATTTGTGAAAGATCAAACGAAGAAACGGACAGTGAGTCTCAACAAGTACCAATTTACATGAATAAAATGAAAATAGCCAAATATGCTGGCGTATTCTGTACGGAACTGTTTGAAAAATGGTCTTTACTAATAAATGAGAATGTAGTAGAAGAAAAGGACGGGTTACTTTTTATAAAGAAAAAATGAACAGAATTTATTCTAACTAAAATGCTTTTTAGGTCTTATCTCTAAGACCTAAAAAGTAGACTTTCTAAGTAAATGCTATTTTAGAAGGTAACAAAGAGTCGAAAAGTAAACAAATCAATGATAAAATTGTAGTGAATCTTTCTTTGAATTATTTAAAGCCCAAGATAATAGTAGTTTATAGCTGCCGGGATAACGTCTATTATTCCGAATTTCCTTAATAAATCCTCCTCGCGACCAACCGAAAGTGAAGTAGAATTGGTATTCACTTTAGCAAGGTTAGCCAAAATTTATTTTAACCAAAAAAAGTGATGACCCTCATGGGTTATCACTTTTTTTGGTTGTTACTGTTTCATTTTTTCTTAATGCTAAAAATTGTTCAATTATGGCTATTTCTTCTTTTGTAAGGTCAGGTGTTTCGGCAATTAGTTGTGTAATTTTACTAGTTCGTTGTGTACTCGTAGTAGGGGTTTTTTTAGCGCGAAAGAAATTAGTAATTGTACTAGTAATCATCCCGATAAATGCAATGCCAAATAGCATCATAATCGCAGCTAAAATTCGACCAATTGGCGTTACTGGAATAATATCACCATATCCGACAGTGGTAGCTGTCACAATTGCCCACCAAAGTGCATCGGAATAACTATGTATATCTGGTTCAATAAATACCATTGGAACAGGGATAAGAATAACTAACAAAATAAAAATCATTAAGAAACGATTTAATCCATTCGAACGGAAAAAGTTATAAATGGGAATAATGTAGCGTTTTCCCATAGCAGTAATACTTAAAATATGAACAAAACTTGCAATACGAGCCGCCCGGAACCCACTGTAAAATGGAATAATCGCAATTAGTTGGAAAGGGTGTGTTTTAACATAGTGCCATTTTCTATCAGCTCGGTACAACCTGACTAAATAATCTAACGTAAATATACTCCAAATAATCCAATTTAAAAGAAATGTAAAATAATTTTGATACGGTAAAAGAGCAAGCGATAGGATTATGAGCACAAGCATAAACGACTCATAAATTATTCTTCTCCTTGTTTTGTCCAATTTATTCACCTCGTTAATATATACTCTTATTCATTTTAGCATAAAATAATAAAAAAACTGTATGTAATTTAAAAAAGCTAGCAACCCAATAGGAGTCGCTAGCTTTAAGTTATTATTTTATTCGTAGGCGATTGCTTTTACTTCTAGATGCTAATAAACATAAATAGCATAACAAGGCGAATAGCATGGTTATAATTAAACTATGCGCAAGAGCGATATAAAGATTTACCCCAGTATATACGGATAAAGCCCCCGTTACTGCTTGAAGCGCAATAAATATCAGTGATAACACCATACTAAATGTCAAAACTCGGTATCTTCTATAGTCGCGGAATACGAGCCAAGTAACATAGAGTAGCCAAACAATTAAGATAAAAGCTGCTAATCGGTGAAAATACTGGACATAATCTTGTACAGAATCAGGCATAATAAATTTTCCGTTTTCAAACGGCCACATAGGGACAGCTAGGCTTGCTTTCTCATGACGGACAAGCGCGCCAGTATAAACAGCTAAATAAGTATAAATGGTTAGTGCGTATATGTTTATTCGCAATTTGGTTTCCATTACGAGGTTTCTAGCATCGAATTTTCGGTCGACTTCAAAAATCATTAACGCAAGTAATACAATAGAAGCGTAACAAATAATTGAAATACCAAAATGTAAAGCCATGATATACGGATTTTGTCCCCAAACAACAGCCGCCATACCCATTAACGCTTGGATAACCAAAAACAGCACCGCAATAATCGCAAGTGGTTTAGTTTCTCGACGATCCTTCATATAAATCCAGGCACAAATTGCCAGTACGATAACAAAAATAGAACTAATACCAGTTGTCATTCGGTGCATAAATTCAATCAGTTTTTCAGGTGTTACATCAGTTAGTCGAACTAATTGTCCATTACACAATGGCCAACTATTGCCACAGCCATCTGCAGAACCAGTTTTTGTTACAAGTGCGCCACCAAATACGACAACGGTCATACAAATAATGGTTAAAACAGACCAAATTTTCAAGAATTTTTTCATTATCTACCTATCTCTCCTTTAGATGCGTGTGAGATTTTTCTAATATATGTTTTTATGTATAAGTTCATGAGTACACATCAGATTAATTGTAGCGTGTTTATTTCAAGAAGTAAAGCTTACAAATCTAGAGCCGATTTATTGACAAAAGGGGCGTATTTTTCACATAATAAGGGTATAAGATATCTATCAGTTCGCAATCACTGGTTAATATCAGCAAGTGTAAGGGGGAGAAAATGTGAATCAGATAGAAAAAACTGGGGAGCTTGCAGTAACTAGGTTTACTGTTCGCGATTTTACCGAGCTTGTGAAAATTGGTATCGTGAATTCTAATACGATTACTGCTTTTACAGGAATGTGGTTAGCTTTTCAGTTAAATGGTATTTCTTTTATCCAAAATGTCGATGTAATATTTTTTACAATCGTCGGTTCAGCACTTATTGTAGCTGCTTCGGGCGCTTTTAATAATGTCATTGACCGAGATATTGATGGAATTATGGAACGAACTAAAAACAGACCAACAATGACTGGAAAGATTTCAGGGAAACGTGCATTAATGGTCGCAATTGTGCTAGGGCTCATTGGGACGATTATGCTGTTTATGACAACTTGGCAGGCAGGCGTTCTCGGGGTTATTGGTGTCTTTTTATATGTAGTCGTTTATTCACTCTATGCAAAAAGAAAATTAGTTAGTAATACAATAATTGGCAGTTTCTCGGGAGCTGTTCCGCCGCTTATTGGTTGGTTTGCTGTAGAGCCAAGTTTTAGTATTGTACCAATTATGTTATTTCTTGTGATGTTCTGCTGGCAACCGCCACATTTCTATGCAATAGCAATTAAGCGGAAAGAAGAATACGCCGCTGCTGGAATCCCAATGCTTCCAGTTGTCAAAGGCATTGAACGCACGAAAAAAAGCATGTTCTTCTGGGTTATTTTATTAACAATCTTGCCATTTTTCATGTTCGATTTAGGTATTGTATATGTTATCCTAGCAACCTTGCTAAATATTGGCTGGCTAGCACTTAGCATTTATGGTTTTAAAATGGAAGACAGCATCAAATGGGCTAAATGGATGTTTGTGTATTCATTAAACTATATGACAATATTATTTGTTGCGATGGTCGTTATTTCGATTTTCTTATAAAATAAAAGCAATTACGAAGCGGTGTGGTTTTTATAGCACTAATTTGTAATTGTTTTTTTGATTTTAAAACTTTTCAAATGATAAGAGAATTGGTAAAATGGAAGTTACACCAAGGGATTGCAAAATAATGCCGAGGAGGGCAAAGTGTGAAGTTTATTATGAGAGTAGCTGTGCTATTAATCATTTGCCTATTCATTGGATATAACACAGATTTATTTTTTAGTAAATCAGTGGAAAAAAACACCGCAGAAGATACAGCTACCAAGTCAAATTTTCCCGATGATAAAAAAACAACAAATGAAAATCCCGAACAAATGGAAGATAGCTCTAGTTTGGCACGATTTATTAATAAAAGCGTCAATGATGTAACAAAAAAATTTGGGGAGCCCGTACGTGTTGATAAATCAGCGTATGGTTATGATAGTTATATTTATAGTCAACCAGGTACAAGCTATATGCAAGTGGGAGTTACAAATAATGTCGTACAAACAATTTATGCTCTAGGACAAGATTTAAATGTTATGCCGTATACAATCGGAATGTCCACTGAAAAAGTATTTACAGATGCTAATTTACAATCTGAAATATCCTTCAATTATAAAGATAGCTACTATAAATTTGAACTTTCGGAAGAAGACTTAAACGTTAGACCAATAGTAAATATTGGCAGTGGTGTTTATGCGCAACTGAATTTTGATAAATTTAAAGCAAAATTAGTAAGTGTGCGGTATTTAAACAAACTTTCATTAATTAAAACCCGTCCGTATGAACTATCTTACCAAGGGGAAATCTATGAAGAAAAACTTTCTCAAGCAGAATGGGATGCAGTTGATAAAGCTTCAAGCAAACAAGTATTAGAGATTACCAATGTTATTCGCGACCGTTATGGAGTAGAGGAAGTTGCTTGGGATGATGCTGTCGCCAAAGTAGCTTATGGACATAGTGTAGATATGAAGAAAAATGATTACTTTGACCATAATTCGCCAACACATGGGGATTTAAGTAATCGACTTAGTGCTGGAGATGTCAAATACACTAAAGCGGGAGAAAATATCGCATTTAATTATATTGATAGTGCAGCTGCTGTAGAAGGCTGGCTGAATTCTAAAGGTCATCGTGAAAATTTACTAGATGGTTCTTATACCTACATGGGTGCCGGAACATACCAAAAATACTATACGCAAAATTTTATTATTAAATAATGGTTATATGGTATAATAAAACAAGTAAGTGATATGGAGGTGGCTAGATGCTCGCTACAATGGAAAATATGGCACTACTTGATTTATCAGATGAGCTTGCTGGCATGATTCTAGACTCCGAGGAAGTGCAAAATTACCAACAATGCAAACAAGCCTTACTGGATGATGCAACAAGCCAAAAAAGTATTCGTCAATTTATACGAATAAAAGAACAATATGAGGAAGTACAACGGTTCGGCCGGTACCATCCTGACTATAAAGAAGTAACTAGAAAAACGCGTGCTTACAAACGCGAAGTCGATATGGATCAAAACGTGGCAGCTTTTCGCCGAGCAGAGATGGATTTGCAGTCTCTTTTAGACGAAATTAGTTTGCTTCTCGCAAGTGCTGTTTCAGATAATATCAAGGTGCCAACTGGTAACCCGTTTTTTGAAACAAAATCAGCTTGTTCGAGTGGAAGTTGTAGTACCGGTGGAGGTTGCGGTTGTTCAGCATAATGGTTATTCTAAAAAGAAGGGGCTTAAACAATGGAAAATGACAGACAGGCAATTGTCGTTTGGATGAATCATTTAAAGCAAGTGAGATCTTTGAAACGATTCGGGAATGTTCATTATGTATCGCGCAAATTGAAATATGCCGTTTTATATTGTGATATGGCGGAAATAGAAGATATTTCCAACAAAATTTCGCGTTTTCATTATGTGAAACGTGTGGAAATGTCGTTTCGTCCGTTCTTAAAAACAGAGTACGAATCCAAAAAAGAGCGAATGTATGAACATAAAAACGAAGACGTACAAATCAGTATTTAAAAAATACAGCGGGACTATTTTAACTAGTCTTGCTGTTTTTTTGCATCTATTTATGATAAAGTAAAAAGACATTGAAGTAAAGGTTGTGCGAAAAAGATGAGAGTCATTGCAGGAGAACGAAAAGGCCATGCTTTAAAAGCTGTTCCTGGAAATAATACTAGACCAACCACAGATAAAGTAAAAGAGTCGTTATTTTCCATTATTGGTCCTTTTTTTGATGGGGATATAGTGCTTGATTTATTTGCAGGTAGTGGGGGACTTGGCATTGAAGCGCTAAGCAGAGGGGCAGAACGGGCTGTTTTTATTGATCAAGCTCAAGCTGCCATTAAAACAATCCATCTTAATTTAGAAAGTTGCCATTTTACAGATAGAGCAGAAGTTTATCGAAATGAAGCTGAACGGGCACTAAAACTGTTACATAAAAAGGAATGGAAATTTGATTTAGTTTTTTTAGATCCGCCATATAAAAAACAACAATTAGAAAAATTTCTAGCAATGCTGGAAAAGTTGGCATTAGTTAGCCAAAACGGTAGAATTATTTGTGAACATGATAAAGAAGCAGTTATGCCAGAATCAGTAGGTAGTTTTACAAAAATCAGATCTGCTTCATATGGAATTACTGTTTTATCAATATTTGAATTTCAGGAGGCGTAGATATGGGAGAAAAAATTGCAGTTATTCCAGGAACATTTGATCCGATTACCAATGGTCACTTGGACATCATTGAACGTGCGGCGAAAATTTTTGACGTATTGTATGTTTCGGTTTTAAATAATTCCTCCAAAAAACCGCTGTTTACGGTAGAAGAACGAATGGAAATGATTAGAAAAGTAACTGCTCATTTACCGAATTTACAAGTTGAAAGCGCTAGTGGCTTAACGGTTGAATATGCAGCTAAACGCAATGCTACAGCAATAGTTAGAGGGCTTAGAGCTGTTAGTGACTTTGAATATGAAATGCAAATTGCTTCGATGAATAGAACGCTAAATGCAACAATCGAAACTTTCTTTATAATGACAAATACCAAATATTCTTTTTTAAGTTCTAGCATGGTGAAGGAAGTTGCGCAGTATCAAGGGAATATTAGCGAGCTTGTTCCAGAAGTTGTGAATAAAGCCATTCAAGCAAAATATAATAAATAGGAGATGGACAAGGAAAATGCGTAAAGAGTGGAAAAAAATAACGGCGATAGTGCTGTTAGTAATTATAATAGCTGGCTTTTTTATTCCAGTTCCGTATTTTATTTCAAAACCTGGTGGAACTGAGGAACTTGCGCCACTCGTTACAGTTGAGAATCATCCTAATAATAAAGAGGGCTCATTAAGTCTAGTGACAATAGCGATGGGAAAAGCGAACATTTATACATATATGGCAGCTAAATTTCTTCCATATCGTGAACTCGAAAAAGATAGCGAAATTAAATATGAAGATGAAACCGATGAGGAATATAACGTTCGTCAAATGCAACTGATGAATGAATCAAAAAACAACGCCATCCAAGTAGCTTATAAAGCAGCCGGTCAAGAAGTCAAAGTAACCTATGATGGGGTGTATGTTTTAAGTGTGATGGAAGATGTCCCAGCAGCAAAAGTGTTACATGCTGGTGATTTAATTACCGAAATTGATGGTCATAGCTTCCAATCAAGTCAAGAATTCATTGATTATATTCATAGCAAAAAAGTCGGTGATACAGTTAAAATAAAATACAAACATGGTGATAAAAAAGAAGAAGCAAGCATTAAACTTACCGCAATTGACAAAAAAGGAACACCGGGTATTGGTATTACACTTGTTGATGATGAAAAAATTACGGCTGTTCCAGAAGTGAAAATCGATTCCGAGAAAATTGGTGGACCTTCCGCGGGCTTAATGTTTAGCTTAGAAATCTACAGTCGCTTCCAAAAAGATGATTTAACTGATGGCAAAAAAATTGCTGGTACTGGGACAATTGATACTGATGGCACGGTTGGAAGAATTGGTGGAATTGACCAAAAAGTGGTGGCAGCAGATAAAAGCGGCGCGAAAATTTTCTTTGCACCTAATGATACGATTACGAAAGAAATGAAAGAAAACGATGCAACAATCGAAAGCAATTATGACACAGCAGTAAAAACAGCTAAAGATATTGACTCTAAAATGAAAATTGTTCCAGTGAAAACATTCCAAGATGCGCTGGATTATCTAAATAAATTACCATAATTAAAAGCCATAACCCGAAACATTATTTTGTTTCGGGTTATGGCTTTTTTAATCATATACAAAAGGGAAGAACAAGTCTTATAAATATTTTGCGGTTAAAGATACTTTGTTTGAAAGTAAATCCATTGGAACTCCTTCAAAAATGATTTGACCGCCAGCACTTCCACCTTCTGGACCAAGGTCGATAATCCAATCCGCATTACGAATAATATCAATGTTATGCTCAATGACAACAACAGTATTTCCTTTATTAACGAGTGTGTTAATAATAGTTAAAATATGTTCGATGTCAGACATATGAAGACCAGTTGTTGGTTCATCCATAATATAGATCGAGCCTTTTTTATGGAGTTCATTAGCTAATTTAAGCCGTTGACATTCACCACCAGAAAGCGTACTAAGTGCTTGACCTAATGTTACATAGCCAATACCAACTTCCTCCATTGCAGTAATCTTCTTTAAGATTTTTTTATCAGTAAAGAAATCAAGTGCTTCTGAGACAGTTAGCTCTAACACATCACTAATAGATTTACCATCTAATTTATAGGCTAGGACGGACGCTTGGAACCTTTTACCATGACAGACATCACAAGGAGTACGAATGGAATCCATAAAAGCTAAATCCATTGTAGTAAAACCAAGTCCCTTACAGTTTTCACAAGCACCTTTGGAATTATAACTAAATAAGGAAGGACTAACATCATTAGCTTTACCAAATGCTTTTCTGATAGAATCCATAATTCCAGTATAGGTCGCTGGGTTAGAACGAATATTTGCATGGGCGGCAGATTGGTCAATCACAATGGCATCAGGATGTTCTGCTAGAAAAACAGAATTAATCAATGTGCTTTTTCCAGAACCAGCTACTCCAGTAATAACAGTGAGAACTTCTTTTGGAATGTTTGCTTGGATATTTTTTAAATTAAATTGGCTACTTTTGGCGGTTGTCAAGAATCCGTTTGGTGTTCGTGGTTTATCATTTATAGGTAGATGACGATTTAAGAATTGACCAGTAAGCGTATCTGACTTAAGTAAATCAGGATAGCTACCAACAAACTGAATTTCTCCACCATGTTTACCAGCATGTGGACCAACATCAACAATATGATCTGCAATTTTAATCACATCTGGGTCATGCTCTACAACAAGAATGGTATTCCCTTTATCACGCAATTTAACTAATAATTCATTTAATCGATGTACATCACGAGGATGCAGTCCAATGCTTGGTTCATCAAAAATGTAAAGCAAATCAGTCAAGCTACTATTTAAGTGACGAATCATTTTAACTCGTTGCGACTCTCCACCAGAAAGGGAGGCGGTTTGCCGATCAAGTGTCATATAACCTAAGCCAATATCCATTAAATGTGTTAGACGTTCCGTTATACTTTGCACCATGGGAACAGCTATTGGGTCAGTAATTGCCTCGACAGTTTGTTTTAATTCATCTAATTGCATTGCGGTATAGTCTGCAATGTTAGCGCCATTTATTTTACAAGAAAGAGCTTGTTCAGAAAGTCGTGTTCCTGAGCAGGTAGTACAATGAGCAATATGGGTAAATTTATCGACACGTTTTTTCGTTGATGCCGACATATCTCCTTCTTTTTGAATGTAAAGGCGATTGAATTTTGGAATTAATCCTTCATAGGTTGCATTCATACTTCCCATTGGTGTTTCTAAAAATACTTTTATATCTTTTCCATATAAAAGAAGATCATATTCTTCTTCTGTATAGTCTTTTATTTTTTTATTCACATCAAAAAAGCCGGAATAAGCATAAGAATTCCAGTACCATGAGTCTACAGAGAAGGTTGGGAAAAGGATGGCACCTTCTTTGAGTGATTTATTTGGATCGAGTAATTTGACTAAATCTACTGTTACTTTTTGACCAACACCATGACAATCGGGACACATACCAGCTGGATCATTAAATGAAAATAAATTTGCTGTTCCAATACTCGGTTTACCAACTCGAGAAAATAGTAAGCGTAAAATAGAATTAATATCAGTGATTGTTCCGAGTGTTGAGCGAGAATTACCACCTAGTCGCTTTTGGTCGATAATAACAGAAGTAGAGAGGTTTTCAATGGAATCTGCATCAGGCTGCTTATACTTTGGTAGAAAATTACGCAAATAAGCACTATATGTTTCATTTAGCTGTCTTTGCGATTCCGTGGCAATAGTTTCAAATACAATAGAAGATTTCCCAGACCCAGACACACCAGTAAAAATAGTGATTTTTCGTTTGGGAATATCAAGGGAAATATTTTGGAGATTGTTTTCACGTGCTCCTTTTAATCGAATATATTCTTGTACCATACACAGACCTCCTGTTTTTTTGAGTCGAAAAGCTATCATAGCAAAGTTGCAATGAAGAAGTCAACTAAAGACCTTATAAAAATTTACAAAGTTATCATTGGCGGAATTTGGAAATCGCCTTTTTGATACGATTCTAGACCATTGACAAGTGTATAAATGGTGGTCGCTTTTAAATCTTCTGTTAATAATTCTGAAGGTGCTTTTGAAGCAGTAGTAACAACAGGAAGTGCTATATTTTTTTTGTGTAAAGCTAAGTATTTTTGCCCGACTTTATTCATGCCAAGAATGCGGATATAAGGGCTACTTGGTTTATCAGTGGCATTCAATAAAATTTGTAAAGCAGTGCGCTGAATTCTTGCATTACTATAACGTTTTGTTTTTGCTTGCTCAATAAAGGCGCTAAAATCTGTTGCAGTAATAGCTGCTCGTTGCATCCGATTTTGAATACCCTCACTAACGCTGCGAATATGGCTTAGTTCTTCGGAAGTTGCTTGTAAAAGTCGAAATCTTAAGAATGACCAGTAGTTCTCCCATGATAAAAAAGGGCCTGAATAAGCTTGTAAAATTTCCATGGAGGTGGCAGGTAAATAGTTAGCAGCTTGATGAAGATCCCCAGCTAGTATTAATTTTCGAATGGCTGTAGCACTGGCAATTTGGTTGTGAGAAGCAAACTCATCATGATAATTAGCATGTTCTCGCGGTATGGATTTTAGTTGGATAGCTGGATTTTGTTTTTCTATAGCGAGTGCATAATGAAAACCTAGAATATTATTTGGTTTGGTCACATCTATTATAGCTTTTCCAAGCAATGTCTGGAGGGCAAGCGTATAAGCAGTAGCATAAGAAACTTTCTTATTTTCCAAAGCTTGTTTTATCATTAGATTGAAAGTGGTTTTTTGATTAGTTACCATGTGTGCAACTTTTGAAAAATCACTAGTCATTCCGTGTTCGCTACCGAAAAACAAAGTATTTACGTGAAGTGCATCTAAAATTCGAACGGATTCCTCGGCGAAAATCGTTGCATGTTGAGTTGCGAATGAAACGGGTAGTTCAACGACTATATCAACACCAGCAGCGAGTGCCATCTTGGTTCGTTCCCATTTTGGAAGGATAGCAGGTTCGCCACGTTGAACAAAAGAACCACTCATAACAGCGATAACTACATCGGGTTTTGTTAATTCACGTGCCTTATTTAAATGAAGTCTATGTCCATTATGAAATGGATTATATTCTACAACGATTCCGGTTGCTTTCATACCTGTTCCCTCCTTTAGATATTCCTATTTTAGCATAAATTATTGCTAGTGTTTGGATGACTTGAAAAACCATTGACAAAAGCCTTTAAAAAAGCTATAATATTTTGTGTTGCGCTTGGAGTGATGTAGGATGAAATGGTCTATCAGCCAATTAAAAAAATATCGTGACAGCAACTTCACGATTAACGAAAAAGCTGACTTAAAAAAGTTCTTTCAAGAGAACAATATAGACGTTCGTGATGCAAGCCCCGTAGAAGTAACTGGGGAACTAATTGTACACCCAGAAGAAGTTACTGCTAACCTTACAATGAAAGGTGAGTGGACGCTTCCATGTGCCCGTACATTAGAGGATGTTATTTATCCTTACGAAGTGCATGCGACGGAAACCTTTGTGAAATCTAAAGAACAAGTTTTAGATGAATCTTGGCATGTGATGGAACAAGATATGGTTGATTTAACACCGGTAGTAGAAGAACTTTTACTAGTAGAAATTCCAATGCAAGTTTTCAGTGATGAGGCGCTAGTTATGAATAAGCTTCCACGTGGAAATGAATGGGAAATGAAAACAGAAGAAGATAATCTACTCGACCAAAAAGCAAAAGAACCAAAAGTGGATCCTCGTCTTGCGGGATTAGCCAATTTTTTCGATGAGAAAAATGAAGACTAAAATCCCCGTGAAGCTGGAATATATTAAGAAATTTATTTTTCTTAGATTAACGATACAAGTACTTAGTTATCGTCAAGGAGGTGTAAGGAAATGGCAGTACCTTTTAGAAGAACATCAAAAGCCAAAAAGCGTAAGCGTCGTACACACGTTAAACTTCAACTTCCGGGCATGAACGAATGCTCGAATTGCGGCGAATACAGACTTTCCCACCACGTATGTCCTGAATGTGGACAATATGATGGTAAAGATGTAGCAAACAGCTAATCATGTTAAAAACAAGTGACGTTTCACTTGTTGAAAACGAACCTCGAAAGACGCCATGGGTCTTTCGAGGTTTTTGTTTGTCTAAAAGTGCAAACTGTCAGTAGTTCTGCTAAAATAAAAGCATTAACCTATATGGAGCTGAAAGAAATGGAAAACCAACTAAATATTGGTATTATTGGTGCAGGAGCAATGGGGCTTTTATATGCAGCTAATTTTGCAAAAAAGTCGAACCTCACACTTTTTACACGAAGAGAAATACAGCGAAACACCTTAAAAGAGAATGGTATTTTACTAATAGATAATGAAAAACGGAACACCATACATATTAATGCAGTGGCGGTCGATAATCTAGCAGAATTAAATAAACAACAGCTAATTATGGTTGCAGTTAAACAATATTCTTTAGATAAAATTGTCCCATTATTACAAAAGATAGCTACTGATATACCGATACTATTCATTCAAAATGGCGCAGCACACTTAGAAATTTTATCTTTACTTGGTGAAAAGCGAACAATCTTACTAGGGATAAGTGAACACGGTGCTGGTCGTGAAAATGACACAACGGTTGTTTGGCGCGGACATGGACGGACTAAATATAGCGTTTATCAAGGAACGCTAGATAACTCTATAGAAACATGGCTAGATTCTATTTCGGATTTTCCTGTAGAAAAACATCCAAGTTACTTAGAAATTATGCAGGAGAAATTGTTTATAAATGCAGTTATTAATCCCTTGACTGCTGTATTAGGTGTACAAAATGGCGCGCTCTTAGCAAATCCAGAGTGGCATATTTTGTTACGTACATTAGTAGGCGAGATAGAAAGAATTATTCCCATCAAAAGTGGTCTTGAAAAAGTGGAGCAGATTTGTCAGGTAACTGCGAATAATTATTCTTCGATGGCGCTTGACCAAAAACATGGGCGGAAAACCGAGATTGATGGGATAGTGCTGCCAATTTTAGAAAAAGGAGCGCAAGAAGGGGAACAGCTCCCTACACTTCAAACGTTATACTATATTATTAAAGGCTCGGAAGGAGAAAAAAATGTTTGATTGGCTAACTAATTCAGTAGCGATAATTATTATCTTACCAGTATTAATATTTATTTTAACAATGTTTATTTCAAGTCTTTGGATTCGGAAAAGACAACGCAGACTTATGTTAGCGGCAGATGTATCAACTCTATTTCTTATTATTGCAGTTCATTACTTTATGATTGTATTGTTTGGATACTCTTTTTTACTTATTATTTTGCTATTTTTATTTATACTCGGCATTGTTATTGTTCTTCTTGCTGCAAAAAAAGAAGGCGAGATTCAATTTCGCAAAATCATCCGTGGTTACTGGAGACTTTGTTTTTTCATCTTCGCCTTACTTTATGTGGGTTTGTACCTTTACGGGATTATTTATAGTTTGATTTTAATGTTGTAACTGGTTTTGTTTCCATCCATACTTTACTTAAATCAAAATAGCCATAAGGATTTTCGGAAACTCCTTTTATCATGGAATGGAGTGATTGACTTCTTTCTGGGTGATGTAAATAAATTAAATGATAATTGCTAGTCAACCAATCATCTATTTCTGTGCGTAAGACGTCTCTTTTAGTGGCGTCTTTTTCTAATTTCATTTTTTCTATATGTTTAGAAATTTCTTGGAGAATTTCCGAGCTTAAAAGATGTTGTGGTAATAAATTGGGGTTGTTTAAGAAATCTAGGTAGGCTACTTCGTTATCAGAAGAAGGAATTTCACCCATCATCATCATATCTGTTGCATCTTCAGGAAGAGTTGAATAAGAAGCATCTTCATGAGAAATGATTTTTATTGCTAATTGAATTCCAAATTCAGCAGCTCTTTTGCAAATCCATCGTGCTTCTTGTATAGCAGAGGGATGCTGCGTTGTTCCTAAGATTACTTTTTCTCCTTGATAATTGGCTTTTTTTAATAAAGTGGCGATTTTTTCAGGATGTTTTTCAGGTATAATTGATTTTTCAGGATAATAGTTAGAAGCAATAGTGCCATAATTTTTAAATAACTCATTACTCGCTATTTGGCAGTCAATCAAATGGTACATTGCTTCACGAAAAGCTTTGTGTTGTGGAGCACCATTTTTGTAACTATTAAAACAGATAAAATTAACACCAACACCAGTTTTACGATGTTCTACATAAGCAGGGTTTTCTTCATAATCTACAGAAGTGAATTGAATTGGAATAACTTGAAGAGCTTGGTCATTTTCAGCCGTCCAAAATTCGACACGGTCAAGAAGTGGACGCTCTAAAAAATAACCATCAAAGGCTTCTAATATTAAGTGATCATCACTTCTTTGCACCATTCGAAAGGGCCCGGTGGAAATCCATTTATATTCGTCAAATGGTTCATCATGTGGCAAAATCGCCATATTAGATGTACATAAATAACGAATGAAAAATGGATCTGCTTTTTTTAAATGAATTGTAACGGTAAATTTATTAACGCAATCAATCATTTGAATATTTTCCATTTGCCAAGATGACACGGCTTTCGGGTCTTTTGCACGAAGCAAAGTAAATTTAACATCTTCGCTATCAAGCATTCGACCATGATGGAAAAGAACACTTTTGCGAAGATAGAAGGTCCATTCTCGGTGATTAGCAGATGCTTTCCAGTGATGGGCAATATGCGGAATTACTTTTTCTTCCTTTTTATCATATTTTACTAATGGATCACCAATTTGGGTGAGTAAAAAAGCTTCTAGTGATACGGATGTATGTAGTGGGTCGAGAGTAGTCAACTTGCGGCGAATAATGGAACGCAATACTTCTTGTTGGTTTTCAGTTACCTGCAGTCCAAATAATTGTTGAATTTCACTAGACGTGCTTGCAAACCAACTTTTAGGAATGGCAAGCCCAGATAAAAACAAAATATTGCTAAATAGTTCTTCGTCAAGACTATTCTTTAAAGCAGTTAAAACCTCGTCTTCCAATGGTTTTGAAAATGTAATGGTGGAAAGGTTGCCGCGACCCAGTCCGGGAGAATAGAGAAGTTTATTTCTTTTTTGATATTGTTGTAATTTTCTTTTGGCATTTTTGGGTGTGCAAAACCAAATACTAGCTAAATCGCTTAGTTTAAAGCGAACTTGCAATTCAGGAGTTAGACCATAAAGATACGCGCGCATACTAAAATAATCTTTATCCACTAAAATCCTCCATTCTAAAAGGGGACATAAAATTAATTTAAATACCCTTTTTATATGTAATGATCCCTTTTATACTAACAGAGTAGTCAGAAAAAAAGCAAATGGAGGAGATGGCATGTTTAGAGAATTGCACCCAAATATTCGTGCTCGGATATTAATTCAATTTTTAAGCAAAGTAATTGGTTCGATGATTTTCCCGTTTATGGCAATTTATTTTTCAATGGAAATAAATAGTGGAGTTGCAGGGATTCTTTTGATGATAAATGTCTTTGTTCAGTTTGTTGCGGGTATCTATGGTGGGCATTTAGCAGATATTATTGGACGGCGGAAGTTGATGCTCACAGGAGAAGTGCTTAAAGTTTTTGCTTTTCTTGGAATGGTTCTTTGTAATTCTACTCTATACCATTCGCCGTGGCTAACTTTTGTAATGTTGCTTATTATTGGTGTAGCACAAGGGCTGATTAATCCAGCGGGAGAAGCAATGCTGATTGATGTAAGTACACCAGAAAACCGAGCATTTATGTATTCCATAAGTTACTGGGCGAATAATTTGTCCATGTTAATTGGGATAATGGTTGGAGGATGGTTTTTTGTGGGACATCTCTTTCCACTTCTCGTAGCGTTGTTTATTATGTCGTTTGTGACTGCTTGGCTAACATTCAGCCTAATTTCTGAAACCTTAAAACAAAAGAAAACGCTAAAAAAAGGGTCTTATGGATTATTAGAAATGTTTAAAAGTTATGGGCAAGTTTTACATGATTATCGCTTTCTTCTATATACAGTTGGTGGAATTGCGATTATGTCGATTGAATTTCAAAGGAGTAACTATATT
Source organism: Listeria immobilis (assembly GCF_014322765.1). Taxonomy (GTDB): domain Bacteria; phylum Bacillota; class Bacilli; order Lactobacillales; family Listeriaceae; genus Listeria; species Listeria immobilis. Next base: position 126,551 of record NZ_JAASTZ010000008.1, read on the forward strand.
TCGGTGCGTTTAGCAGAAGACGTTCATAATTTACTTGTGAATTTAGGACCACTTGGAGCGATTCCTCTTAATGGCGTCCAAATTGTGAGTGTTTTGACGGCGGTAAATACGCTGTTTATCGTTCTTTTCACAGTGCCAATTGCAAGATGGGTAACAAAACGAGCGCAACAACCGATTATGTATGTTGGTTTTGGGTTATTTGCAATTGGATTTGCAGTGTGCGCTTTTGCTAATAGTTTGCTAGTTTTATTACTTGCTACAGCCGTATTGTCGATTGGTGAGTTGCTCTATGTGCCAACACGACAAACGATTCTTGCCTTGATTGTAGATGATAATAAACGAGGAGCTTATATGGCTTTTAATGGTATTATTTTTCAAATCGGTAAAATGATAGGCTCCGTAAGTCTTGTTTTTGCACCTTTCATCGGTAAGTATGGGATGGGAATTTTTACAATTTTACTAGGTGTTGTTGCTATCGGTTTCTCTGCGATAGCATTAAAATCAGGATATGAAAAAGTGCTTGCGAAATGATTTTTTGCAAAAAGTGGGGAATGCCTCCACCAAGCCCCACAATCATTTTTATTCTTAAATACTAGTATAAATGGCTTTAAATAAAGGTTTGATCATTCTATTGTTTCGATGGAATGATTTTTTTTTGCCCTTTTTTAAGTTTTGGGTGGTGCAAAGTGGGGAGATGTGGTAAAGTGGTATGGAGGAAAGTGGGTGAAGTCTAATGTTCATGGGAGAATATCAACATAACATCGATATAAAGGGCAGATTAATTGTGCCAGCTAAATTCCGTGAGCTTTTGGGGGATAATTTTGTTATAACCCGAGGACTTGATAAGTGTCTATTTGCTTATCCACAAGAGGAATGGAAAAAGCTAGAAGAAAAACTCCAAACCTTACCACTTACCAAAAAAGATGCTCGTTCCTTTACACGTTTCTTCTTTTCCGGTGCGTCTGAATGTGAACTAGACAAACAAGGTCGGATTAATATTCCATCCAACTTACTACAGTATGCGGATTTGGAAAAAGAAACCGTGATTATCGGAGTTTCTAGTCGTATTGAAATTTGGAGTAAATCAGAATGGGAAGATGTCTTCAATGAGGCAGAAGAATCATTTGCTGATTTAGCTGAAAATATGATTGGCTTTGATATTTAAGGAGGAAATCATATGTTTAAACATGAAACAGTTTTATTACATGAAACCGTAGATATGCTTGAAGTAAAACCAGATGGGATTTATGTCGATGCAACACTTGGCGGCGCAGGTCACTCAGAGTATTTACTAAATAAGCTTAATGAAAAAGGGCACTTATTTGCTTTTGACCAAGATCAAACAGCAATTGATAATGCAAAAATAAAGTTAGCAGCGTATAGCGATAAGGTCACCTTTGTAAAATCGAATTTTCGTTATATGAAAGAAGCACTAAACGAACGTGGGATTAGTGAAGTGGATGGGATTTTATATGATTTAGGTGTCTCTTCCCCGCAGCTAGACGAAAGAGAACGTGGATTTAGTTATCATCAGGATGCTGCACTTGATATGCGAATGGATAGGGAGCAAGAACTTACAGCAAAAATAGTTGTAAACGAATGGTCCTACCAAGAGTTAATTCGAATTTTCTTTCAATATGGAGAAGAAAAATTTTCCAAACAAATTGCTCGTGAAATCGAACGTCGCCGTGAAGTAAAACCAATTGAAACAACTGGCGAACTAGTTGATATCATTAAAACAGCTATTCCGGCACCTGCAAGAAGAAAAGGTGGACATCCGGGAAAACGAACTTTTCAAGCAATCCGTATTGCAGTTAATGATGAATTAGGCGCGGTAGAAGATTCACTTGAAAAAGCATTAACTTTATTAAAACCAGGCGGCAGAATTAGCGTAATTACGTTCCATTCATTAGAAGACCGCATAACAAAACACTTATTCCAAGAAGCGACAAAAGGACCAGATTTACCACCAGGTCTTCCAGTCATTCCAGATGAATATAAACCAGACTTTAAGCTTGCGACAAGAAAACCAATTTTACCAAGTGAAGAAGAACTGGAACAAAACAATCGAGCACGTTCAGCCAAACTACGTGTTATTGAAAAAATTATTAAATAGCAGGAGTTGAAAAAATGTGAGCAATGTCGCCTATAAATCTAATCTAGAACCAAATAAGGTACATAGAGAAGCAGAACAACCTAAAAAACAAATACTAAGACGAGGTCAAATGACACTTGGCGAAAAAGTAATCATCACGATAGCGCTTGCGATTGTTTTAGTTGTTGCTTTCCAAATTATTAGTGTACAAGCACAAATTTACACAGTAAACCAAGAAATTCAAACAAAAGAAGAGAAAATTGTCGAACAACAAAAATCAAATGAAGATTTAAAAGTAGAAGTAAAAGATTTAGGAAGATATGAACGTATTTTAAAAATCGCCAAAGAAAAAGGGTTAAAACTTGATGGTGATAACGTGAAAGTGGTAGATGGTCAATGAAACGGCGTATAGGTAACATGAGAAGGGGAGCGCTAGTGCTTTTTGTCTTTTTCACTATTCTCTTTCTTTTAGTTTCTGGCCGTTTTCTTTATTTGCAAATTACGGGAGAGGCAAATGGGGTCCCGCTTGCAGCTAAAGCATCCAAGCAACATTTAAAAAGCAGTGTTCTTGAAGCGAAACGCGGCTCCATTTTAGATCGAAAGGGAGAAGTGCTAGCTGAGGATACGGCTTCTTACACGATTGCTGCGGTAGTTAGCGATAAACTTTCTAAAGCAACGAAAAACCCGATGCGAGTAGTTGACGAAGAAAAAACAGCTCGTATTTTAGCAAAATATATTCCAATGGATGAATCTGATATTTTAGATAAACTCAATGAAAACGGAAAATATCAAGTCGAATTTGGTGCTGCAGGAAAAAATATTTCTACAGAAACAAAAGCAAAAATCGACAAAGAAAATCTACCTGGTATTGAGTTTACACGTCAATCAGAACGTTTTTATCCTAATGGTACTTTCGCAACGCAATTAATTGGTTTCGCGCAACAAGAAGAAAAGAAAAACACCACAGTTTTAGAAGGGAAAATGGGTATCGAATCTCGTTTTAATAATGCGTTAACAGGTACTAATGGGAAAATTGACTATAGTACGGATCGCATGGGATATATTTTACCTAATTCTAAAAATAAAGTAACGAAAGCTCAAGATGGCAAAGATATTACTTTAACACTTGATAAAAAAATTCAAACCTTTTTAGAAGATACAATGACAACCGTGGATGCAAAATATAATCCGAAAAATATGATGGCGGTAGTGGCTGATCCAAAAACAGGAGAAATCCTTGCAATTAGTCAACGTCCATCCTTTAATCCAGCTGATCGTTCTACTATTACCGGAAACAGTTCAAGCATATGGCAAGATTTACCTGTTGAATATGCCTATGAGCCAGGATCAGTAATGAAAATTATTTCACTAGCTTCTGCGATTGATACAAATGTTTATAATCCAAACGAATATTATCAATCTGGTTCTTATAAAGTAGGAGATATCGCTATTCATGACCATAATAATGGTGTTGGGTGGGGTTCCATCCCTTATCGCGAAGGTGTAGAACGTTCTAGTAATGTCGCATTCGCTAAACTTTTAAACAAAATGGGTACAGATACATTCCATACCTATTTAGATAAATTTGGTTTTGGAAAGAAAACTGGGATTGATTTACCGAATGAAACAAGTGGGAAAATCCTTTATAATTATCCAATTGAAAAAGTAACTACTGTTTTTGGACAAGGGACGACTGTTTCCATGATGCAAATGATCCAAGCTGCATCAGCCATTGCTAGTGATGGGACAATGAAACAGCCTTATGTTGTTTCAAAAGTAACCGATCCAAATACTGGAACAGAAACCGAAACGAAAACAAAAACAACTGGAAAACCGATTAGTGCCGAAACCGCCAAAAAAACTCGAGATGAGCTAAAAAATGTTATTAGCGGAGAGCATGGTACAGGTAAACTGTATGCAATTCCCGGTTATGATGTCGCTGGTAAAACAGGAACATCACAAATTCCTAATCCGAAAACTGGAAAATACATGACTGGAGCAGATAATTATATTTTCTCATTTTTAGGTATGGCACCAGCAGATGATCCAGAGTTGGTTATTTATGTAACGATGCAACAACCACAATTATCTGGAAGTGAAACAGGCGGAGAAGCAGTATCGGAAGTTTTTAATCCAGTAATGAAAAATAGTTTGCAATATATGAATATCAAACCTGCTGACATCGAAAAATTAGCATCTGAAAAAGTCCCAGTTTTAGCAGAAAGAACTGTAGATGATGCTAAAAAAGCTGTGACTGATAAAGGTTTAGAACCAGTGATTGTCGGAAATGGTAAAAAGATTGTCCAACAATTACCACAAGCTAATAGCGATTTAATGCAAGGACAAAAAGTGATATTAATGACTGATGGTGATATGACAGCACCTGATATGGTAACTTGGTCCAAAGATGACGTTTTAAAAGTGTCGGAAATCACAGGAGTGCCTTTTGAATTTAGTGGTTCTGGCTATGTGAAAAGTCAAAGTGTATCAGCAGGTAGCATCATTAATAGTGAAACAAAAATGAAAATCACACTCGCTTCACCTGAACAAATTAGTCAATTTAATCAAAATCATGATCAAGATCAAGCTGAAAAGAATAAAAAAGCAACTGACATCCAAGAAAATGCCGGCATTGGAGATTTGCTTAATCAATAGTAGGAAGATAGAAGTATGTCGGCTCAAAAAACTGGCATACTTCTAGCTTTAACTACAATATGTGTCTTTAGTCGTGGTAGATATCATTTGTTGTTTTTGCTAAGATAGAAAAGGATTCTTTTTGATTTTAGCAAAAATAACAGAAAGAATAAGTTTGAGGAGATGGCAAGAATGAAGTTAAATGAACTAATGCGAGCTATCCCGGTATTCTCTGGGGAAGCAAGTGCTACAATTGAAGTTAGTCAAATAGCTCAAGATAGTAGGAAAGTGAAACCAGGCACACTTTTTATCTGCATTGACGGGGAATTAATCGATGGGCATCAATTTGCGAAAAAAGCAGAAGAGCTCGGAGCAGTTGCAATAATTGCTGAGAAACAACTAGATGTGGCTATTCCAGTTATTTATGTTAGAGATTCAAAACGCGCCATGGCAATGCTAGCTGATTATTTTTATGGTTCACCAACACAAGCATTAAAATTAGTCGGAATTACTGGTACTAATGGAAAAACTACTGTTAGCCATTTAGTTGAACAAATAGTCCGCGAAAATGGAGAACAGACGGGCTTGATTGGGACAATGTACCGTAAAATTGGCGATGAAATTTTGGAAACAAAAAATACAACTCCAGATAGCCTAACATTGCAAGAAACTTTTCGTGAGATGCTTCTTCATGGCGTTAGTACTGCTGTAATGGAAGTTTCTTCTCATGCATTAGTTCAAGGTCGAGTATATGGTTCTGATTATGATGTGGCAGTTTTTATGAATTTATCACAGGATCATTTAGATTATCATCATACAATGGAAGAATACGCCTATGCCAAAAGTTTACTATTTGCGCAATTAGGCAATAGTTACGATACTAATAATCCGAAAATTGCTGTTTTAAATGCAGATGATAAAGTCAGTGCACGAATGAAAACAGCAACAGCTGCACATGTTATCACGTTTGGTATACATGCGGATGCTGATTTCAATGCATATAACATTCATATTTCAAGTCATGGTTCGAGTTTTGACTTAGTGACACCTGAGGGCAATTTTAAACTTAATATAAAAATGATTGGTAATTTTAGTATATATAATGTGCTTGCAGCGATTGCAACAAGCTATGCATTACATATTCCATTAGAAAATGCGATTACAACTGTAGAAGCTATTCCAGGAGTGAAGGGGCGTTTTGAATTAGTAAATGCAGGACAAGATTTTCCTGTCATTGTTGATTATTCTCATACACCTGATAGTTTACTCAATGTATTGCAAACAATTGATGAGTTCGCGGAGAAACGTGTTTTTGTAGTCGTTGGATGTGGTGGCGACCGAGATAAAGGAAAACGTCCCCAAATGGCACAAATTGCCGTTCAATATGCAACCAACCCAGTATTTACATCAGATAATCCGCGTAGTGAAAATCCGCATGCGATTATTGAAGATATGATTAAAGGTGTTCCAGAAAGCGATTCATATGTAGTTTATGAAAATCGTCGTGATGCGATTCAATTTGCTATAAGTGAGGCAGAAACAGGGGATGTTATTCTGATTGCTGGAAAAGGTCATGAAGATTATCAAATTATCGGCAACGAAGTAATTGATTTTGATGACCGAGTGGAAGCACGAAAAGCTATTGAAAAAAAACTCGGACTCGCATAAAATATGAAGTGCGTTGACAAACAGATTGGGGAGAATTTATTGTGTCTTTATACATGTTAGTATCAACATTTGCAGTGGCCTTTATTATTACAGTTATAGGTATCCCACTATTTATCCCATTTTTAGTGAAATTAAAATTTGGGCAAAGTATTAGGGATGAAGGTCCAAAAATGCATGAAAAGAAATCAGGGACGCCAACAATGGGAGCAGTCGTTTTCATTATTGCTATGCTTGTTAGTTTCTTGATCTTTTCTTTTATCAGCGGGGAAGCAAGTGCGGCAACTTGGCTATTATTTATTGCGTTAGCTTTGTTTGGTGCATTAGGTTTTCTGGATGATTATATTAAAGTAGTTCAAAAACGTAACTTAGGTCTAACTTCTAAACAGAAATTTTTAGGTCAGGTAGCGATTTCGATTTTATTTTATGTAGTGTATCATTTTAGTGGTTTTGCAGAAACGCTTAAAATACCATTTACCAACACCGAAATTGATTTGGGCTTTTTCTTTGTTATCTTTATTCTTTTCTGGTTAGTTGGGTTCTCCAATGCAGTTAATTTAACGGATGGTTTGGATGGACTTGTATCTGGACTTACTGTGATTGCTTTTTCTGCTTTTGGTGTGATTGCTTTTTATCAAGAACAAATGGATGTCGCTATTTTCTGTTTTGCGATTGTCGGAGGGATGCTTGGGTTCCTACTATTCAATAAAAACCCTGCGAAAATCTTCATGGGAGATACTGGATCACTTGCGCTTGGTGGAAGTATTGCTGCTGTTTCAATTTTACTACATCAAGAATGGTTATTACTTTTAATCGGCATTATCTTTGTTATTGAAACTGCATCCGTTATTTTACAAGTATTTTACTTTAAAGTCACTGGTGGTAAACGGATTTTTCGAATGACACCAATCCATCATCACTTTGAACTAGGTGGTTGGTCTGAGTGGCGTGTTGTTCTTACATTCTGGGGAATTGGACTTATTGGTGCAATTATTTCTGTTTGTATGGTTATCTTTTAAATAAAGCGCCGCGATTTTTGCGGCAAAAGCGTCTCTAGTTGACTGTTTTTAAACAGAATCTGGTTGGCGCTTTCCGTCGTTTTTGTGAATTTCATGAATCCGACCGCCAATTTTGATATAAATGGGGGAACCAAAGGAAATGAAAAAAATTGAAATGTACCATCACAAAAAAGTGCTTGTTTTGGGTTTAGCAAGAAGTGGTGTTAGCGCAGCAACAATTATGCATAAACTGGGAGCATTTGTAACTGTAAATGATCAAAAGCCTTTTAGTGAAAATCCAGAAGCACAAGGTCTTCTTGAACAAGGAATTAAAGTTATTTGTGGTTCGCATCCGATTGAACTTTTAGATGAAGGATTTGAGCTTGTAATTAAAAATCCGGGTATTCCATACAATAACCCGATGATTGAAAAAGCGTTAAAACTGAAAATACCAGTTATTACAGAAGTAGAGTTAGCTTACCAAATTTCTGAAGCACCAATTGTTGGAATTACAGGTACAAATGGGAAAACTACCACCACAACAATTATTCATCATATGTTAAATGCGCATAAAGAAAATAGTTCCTTACTTGCTGGGAATATTGGTTTTCCGGCATCTGCAGTAGCCGAAAATGCGACAAGTGAACAATTTATTTCGATGGAACTTTCTTCGTTTCAATTAATGGGTGTAAACACTTTTAAACCGCATATTTCAGTGATTACGAATATTTATGAAGCGCATTTGGATTACCATACTGATCGAAGTGAATATGTTCAGGCAAAATGGCACATCCAAAAAAATCAAACAGCAGACGATTTTCTAGTTATTAACTGGGATCAAGAAGAGCTAATAAATTTAACGAAACAAACGAAAGCAAAAATAATCCCTTTTTCAACAACGCAGCGTCTAGGTCAAGGAAGCTATGTCCAAAACGGCAATATTATGTTTGGTGATGAAGTGATTGGAGCACGTGATAGTATTTTACTTCCAGGTGAACATAATTTGGAAAATGTGCTGGCATCTGTTGCAGTTGCTAAAATATTAGGCGTAACAAATGAAGAAATTATGCATGTTCTTGAAACTTTTAAAGGCGTAGAACATCGCACACAATTTGTTGTTGAATGGCAAGGACGGAAATTTTATAACGATTCTAAAGCAACCAATATTTTGGCTACTCAAAGTGCGCTAAAAGGGTTTAAAAATCCAGTCGTTTTACTAGCAGGCGGACTAGATCGTGGCAACTCTTTTGATGAGCTACTGCCATTTTTTAGAAATGTAAAATCCTTAGTTGTTTTTGGAGAAACAGCAGATAAAATTGGTCGTGTTGGAAAAATAGCGGGAATTGACGTACATTATGTGGATAACGTAGAAGCGGCTGTTCCGGTTGCTTATAGAGAATCGGCGCCAGGAGATATTATCCTACTTTCACCAGCATGTGCGAGCTGGGATCAATACCGGACATTTGAAGTTCGTGGTAATGCCTACATGGAAGCAATAAGCGAACTAATAGAAGAGGTGGAAAAATGAAAGTAGCCATAAGTGGTGGAGGTACGGGCGGACATGTTTATCCAGCTCTGGCATTCATCAGAGAATTAAAAAAATCACATCCAGAAGCAGAGTTTTTATATATTGGAACGGAAAAAGGTCTTGAAGCTGACATTGTTAAACGCGAAGGAATCCCTTTTGAAGCCATTGAAATTACTGGTTTTAAGCGTTCGTTATCACTTGAAAATGTAAAGACAGTAATGCGTTTCCTAAGTGGAGCCAAAAAAAGCAAACAAATTCTTCGGGAGTTTAAACCAGATGTTGTAATTGGTACTGGCGGATATGTTTGTGGTCCAGTTGTATATGCGGCGGCCAAACTAAAAATCCCAACATTGATTCACGAACAAAATAGTGTTGCAGGTTTAACGAATAAATTTTTAAGTCGATATGCAGACAAAGTGGCAATTTGTTTTGAAGAAGTAAGCGATTCTTTTGCATCAGAAAAAATTGTTTTTACTGGAAATCCGCGAGCTTCAGAAGTGATTGGTGTAGATTCTGACCAAGCTTTAGAAGCATATGGACTTGTCACTGGAAAACCAACTGTTCTCGTTTTTGGTGGTAGTCGCGGAGCACGTGGAGTGAATGAAGCGATTGAAGCGATTTTACCAGAATGGAATAAACGTGATTTTCAACTGTTATATGTAACGGGTGATGTTCATTATGAAAAAATAAAAGATACACTCGCCAGTTTAGAACTTGGGAATCATATTAGTATTCAACCATTTATTTATGATATGCCCCAAATTTTAAACGCAGTTACACTTGTGGTATCAAGAGCAGGCGCAACTACCCTCGCAGAACTTACGGCATTAGGAGTGCCTAGTATTTTGATACCAAGCCCCTATGTTACAGCGAATCATCAAGAATACAATGCTCGTGCTCTAGAAAAAAACAATGCCGCAATCGTGATCACAGAAGCAGAATTAAAAGAAACAGATTTAATGGGAACGATTGATTCTATTTTAACTGATACGGAAAAGTTAAATGAAATGCAGGCTAGCGCTAAACAAATGGGTCGAGCGGATGCAGCTAGCAAACTTGTCGAAGTGGCAATAAGTATAATGAAATAAATCGTAGAAAGGAGCGAATAAAATGGCGGAAAATAGAAGAGTAGTATCTATTGAAAACCGTATTCCTGAATTAAAAAAATACCGGAAAAAAAAATTAATTAGACATCTAGCCATTTTAATCGGATTTTTTGCGATTTTAATATTAATCACGTTGTATTTCCTTTCCCCGCTTAGTAAGCTTGACGAAATAAGTGTAAGCGGAAATAAGCAATTGACTGAAAATGAAGTTCGGAAAGAAAGTGGACTAGTAATTGGTGAGTTTGTACTTGGAATTAGAAATAGCAAGACTGAAGAGACACTTAAGGAAAATACATTAATAAAAAAAGCAACAGTTTCTAAAGAAGGCATGAACAATGTCCAAATTGATATTACCGAATATAAAACAATCGGTTATCAAGAAAAGGATGGCAAATATTATGATATTCTCGAGAGTGGCATCTTATTAACGGACCAATCAAGACAATTTCCAATTGGGAATGATCTACTGTTCCAGAATTTTGAAAATGGCAAAACACTAAAGAGAATGGTAGCACAAATAAATCAATTACCAAATGATGTTGTTAGTTCGATTTCCGAAGTAATTTACAGCCCAACCGAAAGCGACAATAATCATATTGAACTCTATATGAATGATGGAAATAGAGTTTCCGCAACAATTGGTACTTTTGCTGAAAAAATGCAACATTACCCATCTATAGTTGCTCAATTATCAAAGGGACAAAAGGGCGTTATTGATATAGAGGTAGGCTCGTACTTCCAAAGTTACTATCAACAAAATGCAGAGAAAAAAGCGGCAGAGGAGAAGAAAAAGAATTAATATAGTTTCTTCTCTGCCTTTTATACAAAAGGAAATAACAGATGTTGCAGAAATGTGACAAAACGATAACTGAAAAGCTACATATACCAACACTTGTTCGCTTTTTGAGTAAAATGAAAAAAATATCTTAAGAATTTGCCAAAAATTGTTCTTTGTGCTTTTATTACCTTCTTTCTTAGTGTAGACTGTAAATAAGTGATTTTATATGTTAGGCAGAGTGGGCAATCATTCTACACTAACACCATATAAATAGAAAAGTAACAACGCTTTTCCAAGCAGGTTAAAAACCGGTTTTGATCGGTATAAAAATGAATTTGATATAATATTAAATGACTAGAATAAAAGGAGGTGCCGATAAATGGGTGATAGCGAAATTTATGTAAGTTTAGACATTGGAACAGCATCAGTGAAAGTAATCATCGCGGAAATGGCTGACGATCGACTCAATATTATCGGTGTTGGTAATGTCGAGTCTTCAGGAATTAAAAAAGGGATTATTATCGACATAGACAAGACTGTAGAATCCATTAAGAAGGCAATTGAACAAGCAGAAAGAATGGTTGGCGTTGAAATTTCTCAAGTAATTGTTGGGGTAGTATCGAGTCAAGTTCAATTAGAAGCTTGCCGAGGTATTGTAGCAGTTAGCAGTGAAAATCGCGAAATTACAGATGAGGATGTCTGGAACGTGATGGACGCAGCTCAAGTTGTTCCATTATCTCCCGAAAGAGAAATCATTAATACAATACCAGACCAGTTCGTAGTGGATGGTTTAACTGGCATTACCGATCCACGTGGTATGATAGGTGTCCGTCTAGAAATGGAAGGCACGCTTATTACTGGTTCAAAAACAATTTTACATAATACGTTGCGTTGTGTGGAACGTGCTGGCCTTGAGATTTCTGATATTGCTTTACAACCACTGGCGGAAGCGTCGATTTCTTTATCTGAAGATGATAAAGAATTTGGTACGGCATTAATTAATGTTGGTGCAGGAACGACTACCGTTAGCGTATTCGAACAAGGCAGATTAACGTATACTGGTGTTATTCCAGTTGGTGGAGATAATATCACCAAGGACTTATCGCTTGGTCTAAATACTTCAACAGCAAATGCAGATCGTGTGAAACTTGATCATGGCTATGCCTTTTATGACGATGCTTCTCCTGATGAAGTTTTTGCCATTGATGTAATTGGTAGCGACCAAAAACAACATTTCACACAAGTGGAAGTTGCAGATATTATTGAGGCACGTATGGAAGAAATTTTCCAATTAGTTTTAGAAGAACTAGCTCGAGTTGGAAAAACACATCTTCCAGGTGGTTATGTTTTAACAGGGGGTTCAATGGCTATTCCAGGTGCGATTGATTTAGCTGGAAAAACGTTAGCAGCCCATGTTCGACTTGCCATTCCAGATTATATAGGTGTTCGCGAACCATCCTTTACAACTGCGGTAGGCTTGATTAAGTACGCTTATCAAATGGCTGAGTTAGAAGGTCGTGATGTTAGCAGTACAGCAAGTGAACCACATAATGAGGATGCTCCAAAACAAAAACAACCTAAACAAAAGAAATCAGATGACGAAAAAGTTTCTACAAAAATGAAGAATTTTTTCGGCGCATTTTTTGAATAAACGTGAAAGCTGGTAAATCAGCAAGGAAAAATCATATCGTATAAATCGGCAAATAGGAGGCAATAATATGTTGGAATTTGACACTAGTTCAGAAAGTTTAGCAACAATAAAAGTAATCGGTGTTGGCGGCGGCGGAAACAATGCTGTAAACCGTATGATTGAGCATGGCGTTCAAGGTGTAGAGTTTATCTCAGTAAATACAGATGCACAAGCGCTTAATTTAGCAAAAGCAGAAACAAAATTACAAATCGGTACAAAATTAACGCGTGGTTTAGGAGCGGGTGCTGTACCTGAAATTGGTAAAAAAGCCGCAGAAGAAAGTCGCGAACAAATTGAAGAAGCTTTAAAAGGCGCTGATATGGTATTTGTCACTGCTGGAATGGGTGGAGGAACAGGAACGGGAGCTGCTCCAGTTATCGCTCAAATCGCCAAAGAAATGGGCGCATTAACAGTTGGTGTTGTAACTCGTCCGTTCGGTTTTGAAGGTCCCAAACGTACAAAACAAGCTCTAACAGGAACAGAAGCAATGAAAGAAGCAGTAGATACATTAATTGTTATTCCAAATGATCGTCTACTTCAAATTGTTGATAAAAATACACCAATGCTTGAAGCTTTCCGTGAAGCAGATAATGTTTTACGTCAAGGTGTTCAAGGTATTTCAGACTTAATCGCTGTACCAGGTTTAATTAACTTAGACTTTGCTGATGTAAAAACAATTATGACGAATCGTGGTTCTGCGTTGATGGGAATTGGGATTGCGACAGGTGAAAATCGTGCCGCAGAAGCAGCGAAAAAAGCTATTTCGTCTCCACTTCTTGAAACTTCTGTGGATGGTGCAAAAGGTGTCCTAATGAATATTACTGGTGGATCTAACCTTAGTCTTTATGAAGTACAAGAAGCTGCAGAAATCGTATCTAGTGCATCTGACGAAGATGTTAATATGATTTTTGGTTCTGTTATTAATGACGAACTAAAAGATGAACTTATTGTCACAGTAATTGCCACTGGATTTGATGAAACGAAGCAAGCGCAACAACAAGCGCAAGTAAATCGTCGTCCAAACCAATCTATTCAAGTAAATCGTCCAAGCTATGCAGTACAAGAAGAACCACAAACTGATTATGCGCAAACTGCACCACAACAAGCAAATAATCCGGTTCATGAACAACCAGCGGAACCACAACAAAATAGTTCAGACGTGGATGTACCAGCATTTATCCGTAACCGTAATCGTCGCGGATAATTCTTATAACAGAAATTACACCCGGCCGCTTTTTGTATTCTGAGTGACCGGGTATCTGATTATAACAAGAAGCGTTTTAAAAAAAGGGCTTCGGGAATTATATAAGGTGATAAAACAAATGACAAAACAAACAAATTTAGAAAAAGTAACCAAACAAATCGAGCTTGCTTGTGCAAAAAGTAATCGTAGTCAAGCAGAAGTGACACTGGTTGCTGTAACAAAAACGATTGAAGCAACGGAAATGATGGAATTATATCATTTAGGTATTCGCCATTTTGGTGAAAATCGTGCAGATGTATTTCTTGAAAAAACAGCACAATTTGCAGATAAAGACGATATTTGTTGGCATTACATTGGCTCTTTGCAAACACGTAAAGTAAAAGATGTATTGCCAAAAATAAATTATTTGCATTCACTTGACCGAGTTTCTCTTGCGAAAGAAATCGAAAAACGAGCGACGAAATCGGTGAAATGTTTTTTACAAGTGAATATTTCAGGTGAAGAAAGCAAACATGGTTTTTCCACTGAAGAGGCGTTTTCATTTGTACAAGAAGCAAATTTTCAATTCATTGAGATTGTTGGATTGATGACAATGGCACCTATTACAAATAGTGAACAAGAGCTGCATCACGTATTTCATGAGTTAAAGCATTTGCAGCAAGAAATTCATGCGCTTCAGTTAAAAAACATTCCTTGTACAGAGTTATCCATGGGGATGACTCAGGACTTCGGAGTAGCGATTACAGAAGGTGCTACATTTATACGAGTAGGAAGAGCTTTGGTGAGTGACGAAAATATGGAGGTGTAACAAATGGGACTATCGAATAAATTTAAGTCTTTCTTTTTCTTAGATGAAGAGGAAGAATATTATGAAGAAGAAGTAGCGAGGGAACCAGAACCAATGCAAAAGAAAACGAAGAAAGAAAAACCAAGTAAAAATCGTTTCTATGCTGTGGAAGAAGAGGATGCGAAGGTGGTTAGTATGCAGGGAGCTCAGTATTCTAGTCGAATGGTACTCGCAGAACCGCGTGTATATGCAGAAGCCCAAGAACTAGCAGATTACTTAAAAGAATATAAAACGGTTGTTGTTAACTTACAACGCATTAGCCATGACCAAGCGACACGTATTGTGGACTTTTTAAGTGGAACAGTATATGCGTTAGGTGGAGATATCCAACGTGTGGGAAATAATATTTTCTTATGTACCCCAGACAATGTAGAAGTGGATGGCTCTATTTCTGAAATGCTCGATGAACAAAACTTTATGTGATGAATTAGAGGTGTAAACTAGATTGCAAAGTATTTTATATCAAGTGGTGGAAGTTGTTTTATTCATTATCAGATGGTTGCCAACCTTAATGTTTATTTATTTCTTAATGAGTTGGTTTCCAGGGGCAAGAGAATCAAAAATTGGTCGATTTTTAGCTCGTATTTTCGAACCGATTTTAGAACCATTTAGGAGGATTATTCCGCCGATTGGTATGTTTGACATCTCATCTTTAATTGCTTATTTTATTTTCCAATACGCAATGAGAGTTTTAACAAGTTTAATCCAAGTTTATGTTGTTCCAATGCTGTTCTAAAAAGCACACCCGTCTTCAAATGGGTGGCTTTTTTTTGAATAAATAAGCAGTAGTGGGATAGAAGCAGTCATTTTCATGGTATAATAGGGCTAAAGACTTGGGACGGATTGAAAGGGAGAAATTATTATGGACGCAATTTATCAACATTTTCGCGCAGAAGAATACGCATTTATTGATAAGATTCTTGGTATTACGGTGCAAGTGGAGAATGAGTATACACCACAATTAACGGATTTTTTAGATCCTAGACAACGTTATATAACGGAGACAATTATTGGCGGTTATGAGCAAATTAAAGTTCAGTTTTTTGGTGGAGTAGAACATGCTGAACGGCGTCGCGCACTGATTTATCCAGATTATTATACACCAACAGAAGCTGATTTTGAGATTGCGTTATTTCATATTCGCTATCCAGTGAAATTTACCACATTAACACATCAAAAAATTCTTGGGACGCTAATGTCACTTGGTATGAAACGAGATATTTTTGGGGATATTTTAAATAATGGAACGGAATGGCAGCTTTTAGTAGAAAGTAATATGAAAGATTATTTAACTTTACAATTAGAAAAAATTGGCAAAGTTAATGTGATGTTAGAGGAAACCAATTTAACAGAAGCAGTTTTTACACCTATTGATTGGGAAGATATTGGGATGACTGTTTCTAGTATGCGACTTGATGTGATCATTAGCAACGCGCATCATATTTCTAGGCAGAAAGCAAAACAAATAATTGTGGCAGGTCTGGCAAAAGTAAACTGGAAAACAGTAGAGAATCCTGATTTTGAATGTGAGCAAGAAGATGTATTGTCGGTTCGTGGTTACGGGCGGGTGAAAATTTTAGAAATTGCTGGTAGGACGAAAAAAGATAAAATCCGCATAGAGATTGGCTATATAAAATAAGAAAACGAAAGCTTCCAGTTATGGTGGCTTTCGTTTTCTTTTTTAACTAAGTTGGAGCATTCGTTCTAATGCTTTTAAGGCGAATTTGGTTGTCTGCTCATCCACTTTAATTTGATTTCTTTTTTCATTATTTTGAATGGATTCGAGTGTCCAAAGTAGATGGGGTAAATCTATTCTATTCATGGTCATGCACGGACACATAAATGGATTTAAGGAAGCAATTTTCTTATCAGGATTTTCTTGTATAATTCGACCGACTAGATTCGCTTCTGTACCTATTGCCCACTCTGTACCAGGCGCGGCATTACTTATCTCTGTCACAATTTTTTTTGTTGAACCAAAATCATCTGCTAAAGAAACAACTTCATGCGTGCATTCCGGATGAACGATAATCCGCATATTTGGTGAGTTTTTACGGATGGTTTTAATATTTTTAACAGTGAAATGTTGATGAACGGAACAATAGCCTTTCCAGAGAATCACTTTACAATCTTCTAAATTACCTTCGTATTCCAGCTTGTTTTTTATAGGATCCCAGATAGCCATGGCATCAAGTGGAATACCAAGTTCAAAAGCTGTATTACGACCTAGATGCTGGTCAGGAAGAAAAAAGATTCGTTCTTTTTGCTCCAAAGCCCACGCAACTATTGTGGCGGCGTTGCTAGAGGTAACAGTTGTTCCACCATATTCGCCAACAAATGATTTGATCGCCGCAGTTGAATTAATATAGGTGACAGGGAGAATGGTGTCACCAAACAGATTTTGTAGAATTGGCCAAGCGTTTGTTAATTGATGAATATCGGCCATATCAGCCATGGAACAACCAGCGCGCATATCTGGCAAAGTTACCATTTGCTCGTTTGTTGTTAGCATGTCAGCAGTTTCGGCCATAAAATGAACGCCACAAAAGACAATATGCTTGGCTTGTTTATTACTAGCTGCTATTTGCGCTAATTGTAGAGAGTCACCAATCGCATCAGCAAACGGGACAACTTCATCTTTTTGGTAATGATGGCAGGGGATAAAAAGGTCTTCTCCGAGTTGTTGCTTAATTTCCATCACGCGGTTTGCCATTTCAGCTTTGGACATTAATTTATAATGTTCTGGCATAGTATCACTTTTTACTGTCTTTAGTAAATTCAATTTTTTAGTCCTCCTTGGCTATTAAAGCTAATATCAAGTGCACGTACAGAATGAGTTAACGATCCTAAAGAGATATAGTTAACACCACAGTTTTGGTACTTAGAGATATTATTTAGAGTAATATTGCCAGATACTTCGGTTGTAATATGATTTGGGACAAGTGCTACCAATTTTTTGATTTCTGCTGGTGTTTGATTATCAAACATAATAATGTCTGCGCCAGCTTGGACTGCTTCGGTTACTTGGGTTGCATTTTCAGTTTCTACTTCTATTTTTACCATATGTCCAAGTTTAGCACGCACATTGGTTATTGCCTCCGTTATGCCGCCAGAGAACGCAATATGGTTATCTTTTAACATAACGCCATCAAATAGACCATTCCGATGATTAAAGCCACCACCGACCTTTACGGCATACTTATCGAAGACTCGCAGACCAGGCGCTGTTTTTCGGGTGTCACAAATTCGAATCGAGGGGTCAGCTAGTTTTTTTAATGCGAGGTTAGTCTGGGTAGCGATACCACTCATTCGCTGCATTAAGTTTAAAATAACACGTTCAGCAGTTAGAAGCGTGCGTACTGGTGCTGTTACTACACCAATAATTTCGCCTGCTTGAATAAAGTCGCCATCTTGTTTGTAGGGCTTATAATCAAATTTGCCATCAAGAAGTTGATAGGCTATTCTAGGGATTTCAACACCACACAAAATGCCAGTTTCTTTTGCGAGAAAAACACCTTCCCCCATAATTGTATAATCAAAAATACTATCAGCGGTTATATCGTATTGTCCAATGTCTTCTAATAAAAAACCTTGAATTGCTTGCTTTATAAGTATTGGATTCATTTTGTTACTCCTTCTAAAATTCGATGTGCACCGAGACTTTCTGTGCGTTTTAGAGCGCTAGTTGCGATGAGTTTTGCAACTAGAAGCATATTGCTTATTTCGGCTTCTTCACATGTGCCGTTTGCCTGTTCAAAATGATTTGTCCAGTGTAGAAATTCTGTTAATTTTTCTTCAGTTCTCGTAATGCCTAATGCTATTCCGATTTTTTCTTGGAGTTGTTGCTTATCTGGTAAAGGATGTGCTAATAAATGTTTTGTAGGAGCGGGTGTAACTGATTGATTTCGTTTTTTTGCAGGATTTGCTTGGATATATGCAGCGACTTTCTCCCCAAAAACAAGTGTTTCAAGTAGCGAATTACTAGCTAGCCGATTTGCTCCGTGGACACCGGTATTGGCAACTTCACCAATTGCGTATAGTCCTTTAATATTTGTTTTGCCGTGAAGATCCGTCCGAACGCCTCCCATTAAAAAATGTGCCCCTGGATGAACTGGAATTCGTTTTGTTTTACGAAAAGGGACTTGATGATTATCTAAACTAGCCGAAATTCCAGGGAAACGGGATTCAAAGTTTTTTACCGCTGTAATTTCAAGGAAAATTAGTTCCCCCTGAGCGATTTCATTAGCTAGTGTTGCGGACACAATATCTCGCGGAGCAAGGTCAAGTAGTGGATGAACGCCTTCCATAATGGCGGTTCCATTTTCGCGAATAAGTTTTGCTCCTTCTCCGCGCACAGCCTCTGAAATAAGTCCATGGCAATGACCATCTATAAAAAGTAATGTTGGATGAAATTGAATAAACTCCATATCAGATAATGTAGCACCAGCATTTAAAGCAAGCGCTAGACCATCTCCTGATATAGTTTTAGCGTTTGTAGTAACCGGGAAAAGCTGACCTAATCCTCCAGTTGCTAAAATGATATGCTCTCCGTAATAGTTATGTAACTGATTATTGCTATCTAAACAACAAACACCAACTGCTTGATGATCTTGTTTTATAATTTGGATGGCCATCTCTTGTTCGCGCCACTGAACAGCTGTTAGTTGATTTTGTATAAAAGTAGTAAGAACTTTCCCTGTTTGATCACCGCCAGCATGCAATATTCGTGGCATTTGATGAGCGCCTTCTAATCCTAATAAAAACTCCCCATTTTGTTGGTCAAATGTCATGCCTTCTTTAATAAGTTTTTGAATGACAATTGGTCCATAAGTGGTAAGTTCGCAAACTGCAAGTGGTTTGTTATGATAACAGCCAGCTTGAAAAGTATCGCGAAAGTGTTTTTTAGGAGAGTCATCTTTTGTTATTGCTGCTGCAACGCCACCTTGTGCTAACATCGAATTGCTTTCTTGTTTAGTTCCTTTTGTGATTATCGTCACATCATAATCCTGCATTAAGCGAAGTGCTGCAAGACTACCTGCAATACCACTTCCAATAATGATGATGCGTTCTTTTTTCATATTTTCCACCTCTTGCATAGTAGGGTCGATTAATTGTATACTTTTACAATGAATATACAGTTGTCTTGTCATCTATAATCACACAAAATCCAACTTAATTCAAGCATAAAATTTCAGGAGGTAAAAAAGATGATTTATTTTGACCATGCTGCAACGACACAAATTAGTGATGCTGCGTTAAAAGTTTTTGTAGATGCATCAAAAGATTTCTTTGCTAATTCAGAAAGTTTGCATGATGCAGGGACTAAGGTGGCGACACTGTTAGAGCGATGCCGAGAAAACTTTGCAACATTATTGAATGTTCCAGCAAGAGGAATTATATTTACAAGTGGCGGAACAGAAAGTAATCAAATTGCAATTCAAACTTTATTACATACTAGTAAGAAAAAAGAAGTATTAGTTAGTCCGCTTGAGCATGCTTCGATATGGCAGCAATTAGAAACACTAGAACGAGAAGGAAAATGTGAGATTCGTTTGTTACCTGTAGGAAAAAATGGGCAGGTGAATCCGACTAATTTAGCCAATATGATTTCTAAAAATACCGCGTTAGTAATTATTCAACATGTAAACTCGGAAATAGGAACCATCCAACCCATTGCAAAATTAGCGCAAATTGCGAAAAATGCCGGGGTTCCATTTCATACGGATATTGTTCAATCATTTGGGAAAATTAATGTAGATTTAACGGATGTAACTAGTTTTAGCATTTCTTCGCATAAAATATATGGGCCAAAAGGGGTGGGCTTACTTTTTATTAGACCAGATTTCCCTTTTCAAGCTATACTAGTAGATGTACATCATGAATTTGGCTTTCGGGCGGGCACTGTGAATGTCCCAGCAATTGCTGCTTTTACAATAGCTGCCTATGATATAATAAAAACTAGAGAAAAAGAAGCCCAGCGAATTAGTAACTTAAAAAAGGCGATTTGTTCCGCATTAACAAAACAAGTTACGATAGAGGGCGGACCAAATACATCCCCGTTTATTTTGGGACTAACCTTACCTAATATGCAGGGACAAGAGGCTTTGCTTGCCTTAAATGAAGCAGATATTCAAATTTCAACGACAAGTGCATGTAGCATACGTGATGCAAAACCATCCAGAACCTTACTTGCTATGATGAAAACGGAGGAAGAAGCAAGTCGCTTTATCCGTTTATCTTTTGGAAAAGAAAATGAATTAAAAGATAGTTTGATTTTTAACGAAGAAATGGCAAAATTACTAAGAAAAAGGTGATAAAATGAAAAAAATACTTGGTGATGAGCGTAGACATTTGATTTTAAATTGGTTAAAAGAAGCAGATTCGCCTATTTCTGGAAATCAACTTGCGAGTAGAACCAATGTAAGTCGACAAGTAATCGTACAAGATATTTCCTTACTTAAAGCGGGAAATGAACCAATAATGGCTACACCACAAGGATATATTTACGCAAAGGAGACAAGTTTTTCAGGAGAGCGACGAGTTATCGCCGTTAAACATACAAAAGAACAGATAGCCGAAGAATTAACTATATTAGTTGATCACGGGATTACAGTGGTGGACGTGATTGTGGATCATCCAATTTACGGCGAAATTACTGCTTCACTCCATTTGAAAAACCGTTTTGATGTAGAAAAATTTGTTAAAAAATTGCAGACTACGGGAGCAACAATGCTATCTGGATTAACTGATGGAACGCATTTACATACAATTGAAGCAGATACATCGGAACAAATTGAGCAGGCTATTCAAGTACTTGGTAAAGCCGGATTTTTAATCTAGCGTTTTTTCAATATAAATTCTAGGAAAAAGCCAGTATCTATGTTAGAATGTATGTTAGGTATTTATAAACAAAAAGTCGTATGGAGGTGCTAAATATGCCATTATCGCCGCTGGATATACATAACAAAGAGTTTACCCGTGGTTTTAGAGGTTATGACGAAGATGAAGTAAATGACTTCCTCGATCAAATCATTAAAGATTATGAACAAGTAATTAAAGAGAAAAAGCGTATTGAGGACACTTTAAATAATAGTGAAGAACGTCTAGGTCATTTTACCAACATTGAAGAAACATTAAACAAATCATTAATCGTCGCACAGACAGCTGCTGAAGAAGTGAAGGCTTCCGCTGAAAAAGAAGCAAAACTTATTATTCGTGAAGCAGAAAAAAATGCCGACCGAATTTTAAGCGACTCGCTTTCAAAAGCTAGAAAAATTGCGATTGAAATTGAAGACTTAAAACGTCAATCCAAAGTATTCCGTGAGCGTTTACGGATGTTAGTGGAAGCACAAATGGATTTGATTAAAAGTGAAGATTGGCAACAAATGATGGCTTATGATGTAGATGCAACAGAACTAGCATCTATTAAAGAAGTGGAACAGACTGAATCTGAAGAACGTTAAAAACGATAATTAGAGACAAGTATATTTTTTAGATAATGGATATGAAGCGAGTTGGTAAATGGTGCGAGACCAGCTATCCTCTAAAAAGTAGAAATCACTCTTTAGTTCTAACCCGAAAGAGCAATCGCTTGAGTAAGTGTTAGCGCGAGCCAGCGTTATGGCCTAAATGAAGTGGACAGGCAGATTAGATGCATGTCAACAAGGGTGGTACCGCGAATCTCGTCCCTTTTTGGGAGAGATTTTTTTTGCGTTTAAAAATAACAATTTGAAGGAGAAGAAAACATGGAATATAAAGATACTTTATTAATGCCAAAAACAGATTTTCCAATGCGTGGCAATTTGCCAAATAAAGAGCCTGAGTGGCAAGCAAAATGGGAAGAAGAAAAACTATACGAAAAAATTCAAGAAAAAAATGCAGGACGTCCAAGCTATATCTTACATGATGGCCCTCCGTATGCGAACGGAGAGCTTCATATGGGGCACGCTTTAAATAAAACAATTAAAGATATTATCGTTCGTTATAAATCAATGGCTGGCTTCCGTTCACCGTATGTACCTGGTTGGGATACGCACGGACTTCCAATTGAAACAGCGATTGCTAAAAAAGGTGTAAAGCGTAAAGAAATGTCTGTTGCTGAATTCCGTAAGCTTTGTGCTGAATATGCTATGACTCAAGTAGATGGTCAGCGCGCTGGCTTCAAACGTTTAGGTATTAGTGGCGATTGGGAAAATCCATATATCACAATGTTGCCAGAATACGAAGCAGAACAAATTAAAGTCTTCGGTGAGATGGCAAAAAAAGGTTATATCTATAAAGGGAAAAAACCAGTTTATTGGTCTCCTTCTAGTGAATCTGCGCTTGCTGAAGCTGAAATTGAATATAAAGATAAAAAATCAGCTTCTATCTTTGTTACTTTTAAAGTGATAGATGGTAAAGGTGTGCTAGAAACTGGAACAAACATTGTTATTTGGACAACAACGCCATGGACAATTCCAGCAAACCTAGGAATCACAGTGAATCCAGATTTAGAATATGTAGTGCTAGAATCTGATGGCGAAAAATATGTAGTTGCGGAGGCTCTTTTACCTGGACTGCGTGAAAAACTTGGCTTTGAAGATGTTGTTGTTCTTAAAACAGTGCGTGGTTCTGAACTTGATCGTATCACTGCAAAACATCCATTTTATGACCGTGAATCCTTAGTAATGAACGGGGAACATGCGACTGCTGAAGCTGGGACTGGTGCGGTTCATACGGCTCCAGGACACGGGGAAGATGACTTTTTAATTGGTAAAAAATATAACTTAGATGTATTAGCTCCACTAGATGATCGTGGTGTGTTTACAGATGAAGCACCTGGATTTGAAGGCGTATTTTATGATACAGCAAACAAAATGGTTACAGAAAAACTAGAAGAAGTAGGCGCATTACTAAAACTAGAATTTATTACTCACTCCTATCCACATGATTGGCGTACGAAAAAACCAGTCATTTTCCGTGCAACTGCCCAATGGTTTGCTTCTATTGATGCTTTCCGTGATGATTTACTAGAAGCAGTGAAAAGTGTAAACTGGACTCCAGCATGGGGAGAAACTCGTTTATTTAATATGGTTCGTGACCGCGGTGATTGGGTAATTTCTCGTCAACGTGCATGGGGCGTACCGCTACCTATTTTTTATGCGGAAAATGGAGAAGCGATTATCACTGATGAAACAATAAGTCATATCTCTGACTTATTCCGTGAACATGGATCGAATGTTTGGTTTGAACGAGATGTGAAAGATTTGTTACCAGCTGGATTTACCCATCCTGGCAGCCCAAATGGTGAATTTACAAAAGAAACGGATATTATGGACGTATGGTTTGACTCAGGTTCTAGTCATCAGGCAGTTCTTAATGCGCGTAAAGAATTAAGTCGTCCTGCTGATTTATACATGGAAGGTTCTGACCAATATCGTGGTTGGTTCAACTCGTCATTAACAACAGCTGTTGCAATCACAGGTGAGTCCCCATACCGCAATGTGCTAAGTCATGGTTTTGCGCTTGATGGAGACGGCCGGAAAATGAGTAAATCTCTTGGCAACACAATTCTTCCTGGAAAAGTAATTAAACAACTTGGAGCAGATATTGTTCGTCTTTGGGTGGCTTCTGTAGATTATCAAGCAGACGTTCGGGTGAGTGAAGAAATTTTAAAACAAGTTTCAGAAGTATATCGCAAAATCCGTAATACAATGCGTTTTTTACTAGGAAATATTCATGATTTTGAACCAGCAAAAAATAGCGTTTCCTATGAAAACTTGCGCGAAGTTGACAAATATATGCTTATTAAATTAAATGATTTAGTAAAAAATGTGAAAGATAGCTATGAAGCCTTTGAGTTTTCGACTATTTATCACCAAATTAACAATTTCTGTACAGTAGAATTAAGCCAATTTTATCTGGATTTTGCAAAAGATGTTGTTTACATCGAAGCTATGGATATGCATGATCGTCGTGCTATGCAAACAGTCTTTTATGAATCAGTGATGACTTTAACCAAATTACTCGCACCAATTTTACCGCATACAACAGAAGAAGTATGGCATAATTTAATTGGTGAGGGAGCAGAAAGTATTCATTTACAAGATTTACCAGAAGTTAAAGTGCTAGCGGATAGTGAGGAAATTACTGCTAAATGGAGTGCCTTCATGCAAATTCGTGATAATGTCCAAAAAGCATTGGAATTTGCTCGAAATGAAAAACTAATTGGTAAATCTATGCTTGCAAAAGTGACGCTTTATGTGGATGGAGAAGCAAAAACACTCTTTGACTCACTGGAAGGCGATTTTGCACAACTATTTATTGTATCTGATTTTGAATTAGTTGAAGGGGTCGAAAATGCTCCAGAATCTGCGCTAAAAGTGAACCAAGTAGCTGTTCAAATTACCGTAGCTGAAGGGGAAACTTGTGAACGTTGTCGTGTAGTGAAAAAAGATGTTGGTGCAAATCCAAACCATCCAACACTATGTGCTCGTTGTGCTGATATTGTTGTAAAAAATTACGAAGCATAAAAAATCCGCTTGAGGAAAATCCTAGTAATTAAAAAGGGGTTTCCTCAAGCATTTTTATTTTAAAATGTGGTATTATAGACATAATTCTAAATAAAGGAGTGGCTTTGAGTAATGGCAATAATCCACTATACGAAAGTGCATGGCTCGCAAAACAGCTTTTTCTTAGTAGATGAAGAAGAAAATAATATACATGATTGGTCTGACAATGAGCGCGCTGATTTTGCAATAAAATTATGTGATAAATCGCATGCTCTTGGCGGTGCTGATGGAATATTATTTGTTGCGAAAAGTAACGAAGAGGGAACTATCGGTCAAATGAAAGTAGTTAATTCTGATGGATCCTTTGCTTCGATGTGTGGCAATGGTTTAAGAACCGTAGCTCGCTATTTACTAGAAAAACACCAATTAACAGAAGCAAAAGTGGAAACAATGAAAGCTGTTTTAGATGTAAAAAAAGCAGACTCTCTTGGATTTAATATTCCAACTTATCAAGTCGAAATCTCTCCTGTTAAGTTTACACCAGCAAGTTTGCCGATGAATTTACCAGTTGAGAAATTGATGAATCAGATTGTGCCTGAACTAGATGAAGAACTTGCTTTTTCAGCTGTCTCAGTGCCGAATCCGCATTTAATTACTTTTGTTGATCAAGCTGTGTTAGATTCCGATAAACAGCAAAAATTAGCTAGCTATTTAAATGGCGAAAATCCATTTTTTCCTGATGGCGTAAATGTTAGTTTTGTCAAAAGATTAAACGATAATGCTATCTATGTACGAACTTTTGAACGTGGTGTTGGTTTTACAAATGCCTGTGGAACAGCAATGTCTGCTTCTAGCCTAATTAAAAAAATGTTGGACAATGATCCACTTGAAACACCGCTTAATGTATATAATGACGGCGGAAGAGTTCAAGTTACTGCAAAAGAAGATATAACAGGAGAACTATCATTGCAATTGATTGGAAATGCTACTTTTGTAAGTAGTGGAACATTGAGCTATGACGAGGAAGAAGTAATAGCTTTAACAAATGAAAACACATCCGAACAAGCTAACTATACGCAACTTGCAGAAGAAGTAAAACAATTTTTAAAAACAACAGAATGAAAAGGAGTTAGTCATGAACACAAATCGAAAAAAAGCAACACCGCTATTTGTTATCGGCGGATTTTGTCTTATTTTATTTATTACAATTGCCTCAGCTATTGCTATAGAAAGTAACTGGGTAGCACGTTTTGATTTAAATTGGATTGAAAAAATTCGCGGTGGAATTCAACCAGATAAAACTTCCATTGTAAAATTAGTAACCCATCTTGGAAGCGCAGAGACAACGATTATCCTAACTATTATCGTCGTTTTAGTTCTATTCTTTTTACGCAAATTTGTCGTTGGTCTTTGGTTTGGCGGAACAATGTTAGTTTGTGGTGTGATACTAAATCTGGCTTTAAAAAGCTTAGTTGCTCGTAATCGCCCAGCTGGCATTAATTGGTTGATTAGTGAATCAGGTTTTAGTTTCCCAAGTGGACATGCGACAGCCACTGCCGTTTTTTACGGACTGGCAGGTTTATTTTTAATTTTTACGGTTCCTAAGATTTGGCAAAAAATCGTTATTGGAATTATTGCCTATGGTTTTATTTTATTTGTTATGTATACACGTGTTTATCTTGGAGTTCACTTCCCAACGGATGTACTCGGTGGGTTCTTCCTAGGAACAGCATCTGTATGTATTTCACTCGGAGTTTATTTTGTTGTTCGTAAACCGTTACATAACTTACTTGTGAAATGGCGCATTAAAGATAGAAGTATTATCGAATAAAAAGAAATCCTGCTATGAGTAAATTCGCTTATAGCAGGGTTTTTCACTTAGTAGACTGAATAATCTATTTTGTAACCGTGTGGCTTTTTCACTTGATTTATTTAGCAGATGGCGTTAATATATAAGTGTTGAAGCAAGCTGGTTTACGTATTATCAAGGGTATTGATTTCGATGAGTACATTTGATAATATGTGAATTTTGTAATTGAAAATGAAGTTAGCTTGTTGTTAACACGTTTTTCGTTAGTAAAAGAAACATATTAAGAAAATTTTTTGGAGGTTTGTGAAATATGCAAACAGGAACAGTAAAATGGTTTAACAGTGAAAAAGGCTTTGGTTTCATCGAAGTAGAAGGCGGAGATGATGTATTCGTACACTTCAGCGCTATCGAAGGTGAAGGATTCAAAACTTTAGACGAAGGTCAAAGCGTTGAATTTGAAATCGTTGAAGGTCAACGTGGCCCACAAGCAGAAAAAGTGACTAAACTTTAATTTGCTTACGTTAAACAAGTAAAACACTCAGCAGACTTCTTAGGGAGAAGTTTTGCTGAGTGTTTTTTTTACGCTAAATGAACTCGGTAGGTTTTAATTTCAAATGGAGTGATTGGAAAAGTTTGGCTTTGTTGTTCTGTTTCATTTTCTTCCAATAAATTACATTCGATCATGGTTGTAATGTCATAGTCACTCGTTAATGTCACTTCTCCGTGCGTACCAGCAAATTCATGTAAACGAACAATAATCCCGTCGCCATCTTCTGCTTGTTTCACACTATCAATCATCACGTAGGGGTTGCTCACTTGGAAAAGGGAAAAGGACGCTACTGCTCCATTAGAGGTGAAAATTGGGTTATTAAGTTCCCAAGCAGCTTTTACTGTTTCCCCGTCAAGGAAATCACCTCTGTGTGGATAAAGCGAATAGGTGAATTTTTGGATACCTAAATCTGCATGCGTATCCGGATAACCAGCTGCTTTAAGTAAAGTTAAACGGATAGTAGAATCTTTAATATCATAGCCGTATTTTGATTCATTTAACAAACTAACCCCATAATTTTTCTCAGATAAATCGGCCCATTGATGTGCAACTGTTTCAAACCTGGCGTAATCCCAGCTTGTATTCCAGTGGGTAGGACGTTTAACATTGCCAAACTGAATATCATAACTAGCTTCACTTGCATGAACTGATACTGGAAAAGCAACTTTAAGCAATTGGTTTCGATCTTGCCAATCCACCTCTGTTTCAAAACGAATTTCCGGACTATCATGATAAAAATGAATAAGCTGTGTGATTTGAGATTTTTCAGAGTGAAGTATTTGTTTTATCGTTAGTCGAAGCGGTCCGTTTTCTACTAGTTCAAAAGAGTTTAGGTTAGTAATTTCTATTTGTTTTTCCTGATAAAATAAATCAATATCCCAAGCATCGTGCCACATAGGTTTATCTTCAAACAACTGGAAAACATTACCACGAGCATTTTTCGCTAAAACTTGGCGATTATTTTTTTTATCAAAAATCGATGTAAATTGACCTTGTTCATTCCAGCTAATTTGATAAAAATTGGTTTCCAGTTGTTTATTAGTATAGTTAAAAGAAGATTTTTCTAACATTGTGGATGTTTTCCTAACTGAAATACTAGCTGCTCCAAGTGCGGGAAGAGCGGGATGTTGGATAAGCCACTGTCCACTTGCTAATTTTTGCGCTGGCAGTGGTGAATTTGTTTCATCAAAAAATGCCAATGATTCGGATGTGTTTTCTGGTGTAATCTCAATATAGCGAGCACCTGACCAAGTAGAGCTATTCCAAAGTGTTATTTTTTCTTGCTCTGTAGTTGTTAAATGTGTAAGTTGTTCGTGGATAAGCGTCGTATTTTTTGTCATTGCTTCTGTGTATTCAAGAAAAGCATCTTCATAAACTTCTTTGATAGACGAGCCAGGAATAATATCATGAAATTGGTTTCGCAATAAAATTTGCCAAATATTAGCTAATTTTTCTGCTGGATAGCGCATTCCTTGTTTTAAATTTGTAAGTACTGAGAGCCATTCGCTATTTCTAAGCGCAAGTTCAATTTTACGGTTCATTTTTTTAGTAAAGGCTTGGCTCGTATAAGTTCCGCGGTGATATTCAAAGTAAAGTTCACCATTCCAAGTGTGAACATATTGATCGGTTGTTGCGATAGTTTGATGTAAGTCATGGAAATAATCTGTAGCACTTTTTGGTTTTACTTCTGGAATTCCGGGCATGTTATTATAGCGACGACGCATTTCAAGCATTTCCCGGTTTACTCCGCCACCCCCGTCTCCATAGCCATAAGCCAGTAAAAGTTCCTGATTAATATCTTTGTCTTGATATTTTGTCCAAAGTCCAGCAAGCTCGCGAGCAGTCATTTTGCCATTATAAGTGGAAATGGAGCTGTTTTTTTCAGGAGCCGTTATAAAATGGGTTAGTATTTCTGTTCCATCAATCCCGCGCCACTGAAAAGTATCATGCGGCATTCGATTGTACTGGTTCCAACTTATTTTAGTAGTCATAAATGTTTTAATGCCCGATTTACGAAGGATTTGTGGTAAAGCCCAACTATAACCAAATACATCAGGTAACCATAAAAAGCTGGAGGGTTTCCCAAATTCTTCACGTAAAAACTTTTGACCATAA
Source organism: Listeria immobilis (assembly GCF_014322765.1). GTDB lineage: Bacteria > Bacillota > Bacilli > Lactobacillales > Listeriaceae > Listeria > Listeria immobilis. The sequence goes on from NZ_JAASTZ010000008.1 coordinate 156,061, forward strand.
AGTATTTGGCGAACTAAAGATTCTCCGCTTGGGATATTGCAATCAGCTTCAAGCCACATACCGCCATCTGCTTCCCATGCACCATCATTAATTTTTGTTTTGATTTTTTCATAAATTTCTGGATAGTCTTCTTTTAGATAAGCATAAAGTTGTGGTTGTGATTGTAAAAATAAATATTCTGGATAATCCTCCATTAAATGAAGTACCGTTGAAAAGGAACGTGCGGCTTTTTCGCGAGTATGTTTTAAACGCCAAAGCCAAGCAACATCAATATGCGTATGTCCAACTGCCGCTACTTTGATAGGAAAGTTTTTTGGTATCGTTTTTATTTCATTTTGAAGGAGCTGGTTTGCGTTTTCCATGGATGCGATATTTTTCTCGGAGCCAGGGACAGCCCAATCAATCGCTAAATAAGTACGATTAACTGCATGCAGGAGACTGGCATAGCTTGGATTATTTTCTTCTAATACATCTAAAGTTTTAAGTGCTGCCTTACTAGTAAAATATAAATCGTCTATCGCTAAGTTTAAATAGCCAATAAATGCTTCTTTTAACTGATGTGTTTGTACGGTTGGAGCGCCCCCTCCTTCAAGACCAGACCATAGGCGAAAAGTAAGTTCTATGGTTGTTCCGGCAAATTTATCTGGAAAAAGTACTTCTTGGTGATTTTGATCCACACCTTGGAATGGTTTTCCATTAACAAATAATAAAGATTCAAAGCCAGAATTATGACCATCCCCCGTGTTTCCAAAATCAAAGTAACCGATTAAAGGAACTGCCACTATAATTAGATGCAATTAAAAAAGAGCACCTCAAATTTAGTAAAATAAATTTGGAGGTGTTTTCTAATGACAAAACATAAATATTATTC
>NZ_JAASTZ010000009.1 GCF_014322765.1 Listeria immobilis
AAAATTACAGATTTACACCAAACACATAAGGGACGAATTGGATTAACTAAGCTCCATTATTTATTAACTCAAGAAATGGGAATCGCCATTGCCTATCCAACACTAGTTAGGTATCGAAAAGAGCTTGGATTTATCGCGCGCAGTACACATAAAAAATTTCGCAAAGAAACAATCATTGATACTGTACTAACTAATCATGTTGACCGCCAATTTAATGAACAAAATATCTACTTATGTGATTTTTCTCAAGTTCGATTAAAAACGGGACAATGGATTTACCTTTGTGTACTATTCAATACTGCTTATCGCTATGTTGAAGATGTACAAGTCAGTTTACATCCTGATTCACAAACGGTGATTGAGTTATTAAGCCGACAACAATTCCAGTCAAATCAGCCAATTATTTTCCATACTGATCAAGGCAGTCATTTTCGTTCAATAAGTGTAAGTTTATATTGTGAGCAGCACGGAATCATCCAGAGCTTTTCGAAGAAAGCATGCCCATATGATAATGCCCCAATGGATTATTACAAAAAAATAAACAAGGAAAAATAAAAGTTTCGAATGTCACTGAACTTAATATCACAGATTCCTTCAATCATCGTTTCAAAAAAAGTTTATATTATTTTCAGGAAAATACTCCTGTCAAAAGTGAAGAATACAGAATAGAAATAAATCTCTCACAATTGTTAGAAGAAAGCTTACAAAAACAACAAGGAACATTTATTTGCTGGGAATCTTTTAGCAAAGACATGGAAGTCTATATTAATTGGGCTGAAAATTATATTTCATCGCGAACGAAGCTAATAAAAAAATCCATTCGTAACAATAGCATTCAATCTACAAAATCAAGAAGTGGCAAACTAATGGCTAAATACATGAACGAAATTTTAATAAAAGAGCAACCTTTCAATATTCAATTACTAAGTGAAAAGTACCAACTTAAAAAATTAACTACTGCTTTAAAAACTACTTTAAAAGCAGCCAAGAAAAATGATAAAGAGATAAACTATAAACTTAAGTCCACTCTCCAAGACCACGAAAGACAAATAATTGGAAAATTGAAGGAAGATTCCGAACTGAATCAATTTAATATAGAAATAAGAAAACATCTTGAAACCTATTTTCCTATTAAGAAAACACAAAGCAAAGCTCAGGATATTAGCAATTTAGAAGTAGAATTCATCCAAAATAGAATAGAGCACCGGTTGAAAAATAAAATAGTTCAACGCATTCTCCAAGAAGGAAAATTAGCTTCTTATGAGATTGAATCGACAGTTGACTCAGATATCTTACAAAAAATTAAAATGGGGGAAGCATTTGCTTTAAAGTTTATCAATGCTTGTTTATTTGCTTCTAATAATTTAAGAAATATGGTCGATCCTGTTTGTAAAAACGATATTTTAGGCATAAATACTTTTAAAAATAGTTTTAAAAATAGAAATGAAAAAAATTTCATTCGTCAATGGTCGCAATTCTTTTCTCAAGAAGGACCTGTTGATAATATTAAATTAGTTGCATGGGGGATGAGGGGAGCCATCGAACCAATAAGAAATGAAATAATTCATTTTAAGGAGCATAGTTGGAAAAATATTTTTAACAAACCTACATTTAAGGATTGGGAGAAAACTGAATTTTATTATCAAGATACCTTATTTAAAGATTTCTTTAATAAAGAAATAGCTATCGTTCCAGAATTAATCAAAGAAAAATTGAAAAGTAGCAATATTTTAGATTACTATTCCAATGACCAGCTTAAACAAGTATTTACAATTCCTAATTTCGAATGGTCCTTATTGACTTCTGCAGTTCCATTTGCACCTAGTTTTAAACGAGTTTATTTAAAAGGGTTTGATTATCAGAATCAAGATGGAACACAACAGGATTATGACCTTGAATTAAACATCTACAACGAAAGAGCCTTTCATTCGGAGGCGTTTCAGTCTCAATATTCATTATTTAAAATGGTTTATTATCAAGTATTCTTACCAAAATTCACTACCAATAACGGTTTATTTAAGTCAAGTGTAGCTTATATTTTAAAGTTAAACAAAGCACAAAAAGGTTACGCCAAGGCATTTCAAGATATTCGAAATATGGATAAAGATGAAAAGCCCTCAGAATATATGAGTTACATTCAAAGTCAACTAATGCTCTATCAAAAAAAACAAGAAGAAAAGGAACAAATTAACCATTTCGAAAAATTTATAAATCAAATATTTATTAAAGCTTTCAACTCTTTTATAGAAAAGAATAGATTAACATTTATTTGCCATCCAACCGAAAATACAGAGTCAGAAAGTGATAATTTAGAAGTTCCTTTTCATACGGAAATAGATGATTCTTATATTGCATTTTGGCTTATGTGTAAATTATTAGATGCTAAACAACTAAGTGAATTACGTAATGAAATGATAAAATTTAGTAGTTCTTTGGAGTCCACCGAAGAAATAAACACATTTACCAAAGCAAGAGAAGTAATTGGTTTAGCGCTTTTAAATGGCGAAAAAGGGTGCAATGATTGGAAAGAACTTTTTGATGATAAAGAAGCTTGGAAAAAAAGCATGTCCTTATATGTTTCCGATGAATTGCTTCACTCATTGCCTTATACACAAGAAGATGGACAAACACCAGTCATTAACCGAAGTATCGATTTAGTAAAAAAATATGGTACGGAAACAATATTAAAGAAATTATTTTCCATGTCAGATGATTATAAAGTTGTGGCTAAAGATATCGCAAAATTACATGAATATGATGTAACCGAAAAAATGAATTATCGCGAAAATTTACATAATCAATGGATAAAAGAACCAAAGTTAGCACGTGACTCAAAATGGAGAAAAGACTATCAAAGAGTCATTAATGATATTAATAACTACCAGTGGACTAAGGCAAAGGTAGAATTAACGCAAATAAGAAATCTCCATCAACTAATTATTGATTTACTTTCAAGGTTAGCAGGATATATGTCTATTGCTGATCGTGATTTCCAGTTTTTAAGTAATTACGTTTTAGCAAAAAAACAATCTAAGTATAGAGTTGCAAGTTGGATAGGGCTTTGTAATAAAAAATATATGTGTCATGAGTTATATAATATTCAAGATACCTCTAGACCAGAATATATAGTTACAACCGAGAATATGCAGCTACAAACTGATCTTAAGCAATTACACTCAACCTTAAGGCACTTGAAAGTATTTATTGGGCAATCGAAAGGAAAACGAAATAAAATTTCACATTTTAATTATCTTAATGGACAGTTAGGGAAATCTATTTTAGAATTATTTGATGATGCCCGGGATGTACTTTCCTATGATCGTAAACTAAAAAATGCGGTATCTAAGTCTTTGAAAGAAATTTTGAACTCCCACGGAATGGAAGTGACATTTAAACAGCTATATAAAACCAACCATCATCTAGAAATTGAGAAACTACAGCCTAAAAAAATACAACATTTGGGTGATAAAAACACCGTTTATTCCAATCAAGTTTCCGAAGAATACTGTCAACTGGTAAGAAATTTATTGACGATGAAGTGATTTATAAAGCATTAATTAAGTCTAATTGAAAGCAACAATAGATTCAGTGAAAGCTGGAAAAGACCCAATTATTAAACAAAATATTAGCAAAACACAAAGAAAGTAGCCTCAGTAAAATTATATTTTCTTATAAAATTGAAGGAAACAATTTCAGGTGAAGAAAGAAGAAATCCAAACAAAGATATAGATGTCTGTCAAAAAAAATGTACCAATGCCATACAGGATGGATATTGAAACCAAATTCTACTAGTCCTGAGTTAACCACAATATATGTAAAATAATAAATGAGATTTTCGATGTTATAAATCAAGAGAGGACAACAGTTCTCTCTTACTTAAGTATTTAATCTTCTAGTTTACATAATATATATTATAGGAAGTAATACCAATTATATAAAGAAGCACCATTCCACCAAAATATCACTTTTTCAAGCTCTTTACGCAATTTTAAAAGCATTGAGCTAGGACTTAATGCTTTTAAATGCGTCTCATTTACGCTTATAACGAATTATCGTCTACATATTCTAAAATATCACCGGGCTGACATTCCAATACCTTACATATTTCATTTAATGTCGAAAATCGAATTGCGCTTACTTTACCAGTCTTTATTTTTGATAAGTTCACATTGGTCACACCAACTTCTTTAGATAATTGATTTAAAGACATTTTGCGGTCTGCCATAATTCGATCCAACCTTAGTATGATTGCCATTTATTTTTCGCTCCATTCATAAGGTTTCATCAGATTCTTTTTGTAATACGGCACCATACCTAAAAATTTCAGTTAGACAATAGAAAATTATCGCAAAGAAAAATGACATATCAAGGGATAAACTAATGCTATAACCTGGTATTAATATTGTATGGAATATAGAATACAATATTTGCGGTACTAACGCATATATAAGAAGTAATTGTGCCACTAGTCGTAATCTGGACACCTGGATATCACTAAAAGGCGCAAACTCCACTGCCAAACTCTTAAAAATTATACTTGCAACCCATAATAAAAAAGCTAGTAGTAATAGTGATAAAGCAGCAAATCCTAACATAATCCATTGCTCAGTCTCATCATATTGACCTGTATCAACGCCTGGAAAAAATGATGTTTGAAAATTAAAACCAATCGATCCATTTTCATTTGGTGTAGTTATACTAAAATTACTACTATTATTTTTACGCAATTTCATCATTACACTCAATACTAATATGATAATTGAGCTTATAGATAATAATTTAAGGGCAATATGAAGAAAATAACTCGTTTTTTGTAATCTTTTTAGTTTCAATGTAATCTCTCCCCTTTTTTCTAAATTATATCTGGCATTAGCAATAATTGTCAACGGATTTTTAATGCTAAACGTTAATTTTTTATCTTTAATCATAAAAAAAGACCGAACACTATAGTTCAGTCTTCATTTATTTATTCACTTTTAACAGAGCTTGCTTGCTGTAAAGAAAAATGAGCTGGTTTTAATTTAATAAATAACAAGCCCATACCTGCTAAACAAATGACACTTGCAACAATAAACGGCATTTTCATTCCCAATGCTTCACTTAATAGCCCAGAACAAAGCGGTGCAAAAGCAGCTCCTAACCACCGCACAAAGTTATAAGCCCCACTTGTGACACTTCTTGCATAAGGAGAATGTTCCATGACAGTTGTTGTAAATAATGCGTTATTAATACCTAAAATTAAACCAGAAATAACAATTAAAGCAATATCTACTGCAGTATTATCTACAAATCCAAGCAGTGCTAAGATGACCGCACATGCTAGTAAAGAGCCTTTTAGAACCTGTTTACTATTAAAACGCATTTCTAACGCATGAGATATTTTTGCAGAGCCGAGTGCTAAACAAAGCCCCCACGCAAAAAACACAAAACCAATTTGAATTGCTGATAAACCAAGTACTAGTGGCGAATATGCTAAAATCGTAAAGAAACAATAATAGTAAAACATCCCACTAAAAGCAATTTGTAAAAATGGTCGATATTTAAATAAATGTAACATCTGTTTAATAGCCAGTTCTTTCTTTTCTGTTGGCTCAGTGATAATCTTCTTAGGTTCTTTCACTTTAAATAAAATAAGTAAAAATGCAATAAAAATTAAACAAGCTGTAGCGAAAAACGGATAACGCCATGACATATTACCAAGAATACCACCAAGAAGCGGTCCAAAAGCCATTCCAAGACCCATTGAAGCCTCATAAATACCAATCGCATGTCCCGGTGTTTCCGATAAAGCTATTAGCATCGTCATTGCTGTAGCCATAAACATCGAATTACCAAAGCCCCAGCCAGCTCGAAAAATCGACAATGCCCCAATAGTGTCTGATAAACCACATAATAATGCAAAAATCGTTACAATAAATAGTCCTATAACAATTAATTTTTTATCTCCAAGTTTTCCAGCGACAATCCCGATTGGAATCATCATAATTGCCATCGTAAAAATATAAGCCGTAAACAACATTTCCACTTGCGAATGTGATGCACCAATACTTTCAGCGATGGAAGGAAGTAATGGATCTACTACGCCAATCCCCATAAATGCCAGCAAACTAGCTGCTGCAGTAATCCATTTTCCTGTACTCATTTCTTTTTCCGTCATCATAATACAAACTACACTTCCCTTTCTAAATAAAACTCACTTATTATATTACGCTTGATAAATACTAATGTCAATATTTACATATATATATTGTTACATATGTAAAAAGTTTACTTATTTTTGTATTTCGCTTACAATAAGATTAAAGAGCATTTTAGAGAGGTTAAAAATATGACGCCAAATGTATTAGAATATACTTTATTACAAATGATTGCCCGTGAAGCAGCTAGTGGTTATGAGCTTGCCAATCGCTTAAGAATTATGCAAAATACACATCATAGTCAAATCTACCCTGCGCTTTCCAAATTAGAAAAAGCTGGATATTTAGTCGTCCATAAACTAGCACAAGATAAAAAACCCGATAAAAAAGTATACACAATTACACAGTCTGGGTTAGACTCACTTCTTCATTGGTCTGAAACACCGCTTAAAATACCAGTTACTAGAGATGAATTCACAACAAAAGTGCAATTGAATTGGTTAAATAACACAAGAACAAAGGGACTAATTCAAGAAAGAGAAGTTTATTTGAAGGAACAATTAGCTCTAATAGAAGAAACTTTAGCTCATTTTGCCGCACTATTTGACTTAAGTACTTCCGAAGACAAGCTAAAAAACATGTCCTATCAGGTTTATGCTAGAAAACTAGAATTGATTAAAACAGAATTACTTTGGTGCACCGAGATGTATAAAATTTTATAGAAAAAAACCGACGAACCATAAATTCGTCGGTTTTTTTCTATTTATAACTGCTTGTTTCAAGAATTTTATTGGCTAATGCTACTACTTCTTCTTCCGGAGCTTCAATACCTTCCAGTGGATAACGAATGCCCATTTCTTTCCATTTGTAAACACCCATTGTGTGGTATGGAAGCACATCCACTTGTTTCACATTTGGGAGTGTTTGAATAAATTCGTGCAGTTTCGTTAAGTCTTCCGGATCGTCTGTTTTCGTAGGGATTAGTACATGTCTAATCCAAATTGGTTGTTCTTTATCACGAAGATAATGAGCAAAATCAATAATTGGTGCATTAGATTTCGTTGTTAATTTTAAATGTTTTTCTGGATTGATTTGTTTAATATCAAGTAAAATTAAATCGGTAACTTCCATTAAACGATCTAATTTCTCAATAAATTCTGGGTCTCGCGTAAAGCAACCACCGCAAGAATCAATTGTTGTATGCACACCAGCTGCCTTACATAGCGTGAAAAACTCAATTAGGAAATCTACTTGTAGTAAAGGTTCACCACCACTGACTGTAACACCGCCTCCAGATGCATCCCAAAACTCTTTATATTTGATTGCTTCGTTAAATACATCTTGAGCAGATCTTTCTGTACCGGTGCCGATTTTCCAAGTATCAGGATTATGACAAAACTGGCAACGAAGTAAACACCCTTGCATAAAAACAATAAACCGAATACCGGGTCCATCAACTGTCCCCATTGTTTCGACTGAATGAACTCTTCCTAAAACCTCTGTCATAATTCTCCTCTTCCTTTCCTAAATAACAAGGATTGCTACTGGTGAGCAATCCTTGTCAAAGCATCTCGCCGATTTTTATTACATAGATTCGTGCATTGTACGGTGAATAACATCTAATTGTTGTTCACGTGTTAGTTTAATGAAGTTAACCGCATATCCAGAAACACGGATAGTTAATTGCGGATATTCTTCTGGGTGGTCCATCGCATCAAGTAAAGTATCACGATTAAATACGTTAATATTTAAGTGATGTCCCATTTTAGTGGAATAACCATCAAGCATAGCTACTAAGTTATTGATTTGAGATTCATCTTCACGTCCTAAAGCTTTAGGCACGATGGAGAATGTGTTAGAAATACCATCTTGACCATATTCATAAGGAAGTTTAGCAACAGATGAAAGTGAAGCTAAAGCACCTTTTGTATCACGGCCATGCATTGGGTTCGCACCTGGTGCAAATGGTTCTCCAGCACGACGTCCATCTGGTGTATTACCAGTTTTCTTACCATAAACTACATTAGAAGTGATTGTAAGAACTGATGTTGTATGAACTGAATCACGGTAAGTTTTATGTTTTCTTACTTTTGTCATAAATGTTTTTAGAAGATCTACTGCGATTTCATCAACACGATCATCATTATTTCCGTATTTAGGATAGTCGCCTTCGATTTCATAATCAACGACAATACCATCTTCGTCACGAATTGGACGAACAGTAGCGTATTTAATAGCAGATAGGGAGTCAGCTGCAACAGAAAGTCCAGCGATACCAGTAGCCATTGTACGTAACACTTCTGTATCATGTAATGCCATTTCGATACGTTCATAAGCGTATTTATCATGCATATAGTGAATTACATTTAAAGTATTTAGGTAAAGTTCAGCAATCCATTCCATCATTGCATCATATTTTTCCATTACTTCTTTGTAATCAAGTACATCGCCTTCGATTGGACGGTAAGCTGGTCCAACTTGCGCTTTTGATTTTTCGTCAACCCCACCATTGATTGCATAAAGAAGTGTTTTAGCAAGGTTAGCACGAGCACCAAAGAATTGCATTTGTTTACCAACACGCATTGCTGATACACAACATGCGATTGCATAATCGTCTCCCCATTTAGGGCGCATAACATCATCATTTTCGTATTGAATAGCAGATGTTTTAATGGACATTTTTGCACAGAATTTCTTGAATCCTGATGGTAAATGAGTGGACCATAGTACTGTCAAGTTAGGTTCTGGAGCAGGTCCTAAATTATCTAAAGTGTGTAAGAAACGGAATGAGTTTTTCGTTACAAGAGGAACGCCTTCTTCAGTGATACCACCAATGGATTCAGTAACCCATGTTGGATCTCCGGAGAATAATTCATTGTAATCTGGTGTACGAGCGAATTTTACAAGACGTAATTTCATAATGAAGTGATCCACAATTTCTTGTGCTTCTTCTTCTGTAATTAAGCCATTACGTAAATCACGTTCTACATAAATATCTAGGAATGTAGAAGTACGTCCTAAACTCATTGCTGCACCGTTTTGTTCTTTAATCGCTGCAAGGTAACCAAGATATAACCATTGGAAAGCTTCTTGAGCAGTTTTTGCTGGGCGACCAAGATCGAAACCGTGTTTTTCTCCTAGAACTTTTAATTCACCTAAAGCGCGAATTTGTTCATTCAATTCTTCACGTTGACGAATAATATCATCGCTCATTGTACGTAATCCTGTATTGTTTAAATCATTTTTCTTTTGTTTAATTAAGAAGTCTATACCATAAAGTGCCACACGACGATAGTCACCAATGATACGTCCACGACCATAAGCATCTGGCAATCCTGTAATTACACCAGATTTACGAGCAGCGCGCATTTCAGCTGTATAAGCATCGAATACACCTTGGTTATGTGTTTTACGATATTCAGAGAAAATATGGCTAACTTCTTCATCTACTTTAAAGCCATAAGATTCAGCTGCAACTTCTGCCATACGGATTCCGCCGAATGGTTGTAAAGCACGTTTAAATGGTACATCTGTTTGTACACCAACTACTTTTTCTAAATCTTTGTTTAGGTAACCTGGGTCATGTGAAGTAATGGTTGAAACGATTTTGGTATCCATATCGAGTACGCCACCATTTTCACGTTCTTGTTTAGTTAAGTCCATTACTTGATCCCAAAGTTTTGTTGTTGCGTCAGTAGGGCCAACTAGAAAAGAGTCGTCACCATCGTATAAGCGATAGTTTTTTAAAATAAAGTCACGTACGTCTACTTCTTGTTGCCAATTACCACCTGCGAATTCATACCATTGTTCAGTCATCATATAACCTCCATTTATTGTTCGTTTTCGAGCGTGCTTTTATGAGCAAACTAATTTATTAATAATCTACACTGTTATCATAACATATTCTACAAAAAATGCTACAGTTTTATGCGATTTTTTTCAATTTATTTTATGAATTTTTTGTGTCGGTTTGATTAAAAGTTAATGAAAATCCCTTTATTAAGCGATTTACCCAAATTGTTATCATTCCTATTTTAGTTTTATTTTAATTTCTATTATTTTCTGTACTACTTAAAACATATAGTCCTGTTATGGTACAGTTATAAATTATTTAAGCTCTATAAAACAGTTGGAAAACGCTTAACACTTGCAATAGCAATAGTTTATCCAGTTATATAGCGTTTTCATTGTTTTTCATAAAAAAAGCAGAGTGCTGTTTCATGCAGCTACTCCGCTTTTTATTACCATAATTCTTTATTAGATGTTGTTACCGCAATTGCCCCGCTAGTAATTACTTGATCAATTTGGTCAGTTGTTTCAATTAACCCGCCTGCAATTACTGGGATATGCAATTTCTCTGTCATTTTTTGCACATGTGCAGGAATTATCCCTGGTAAAAGTTCGATACAATCTGGTTGTACTTTTTGAATAAGTGTAACTCCTTTATTGTATGCACTTGAATCAATCATAAATAAACGTTGAATTGCGAGCATTTTGTGTTGTTTTGCTTTCAAAATTGCATTAGCTCTAGTTGAAATGATACCATCAGGACGGATTTCTTTACATAAAAAATCTATCGCATAATCGTCGTTTTTTAATCCATTAACTAAGTCAGCATGCAGCAATACTTTTTTCCCACTATCTTGAGCATATTTTACTAATGCTTTTAACTGAGCTACATGTGTTTCTAGCATAACCATATATGTTCGATCTAATTCCAATATTTTTTCCATATCTTTTTGATTATGTGCAGCTGGAATAATTGTTTGACCGGAAAATGGTAAATCCAATTCTGGTTCCTCCTCTTTTACATTACACGTTTAAACATTTTTTCAAGTTCGTAGGTTGTGTACTGAATAATGACTGGGCGACCATGAGGACAAGTAAATGGATCACTTACTTCTCTTAAAGTATCAAGTAAAGCTTCCATATCTTTTGTTGTTAAGTAATGGTTTGCTTTAATTGATTTTTTACAACTCATCATAATTGCCGTATCTTCCCGGAGCTTATGAATACTAATACTAGGAGAAGTAAGTGCTTCATCAATGATTTCTCGAAGCGTCTCCTCTTCTTGATCTTTCGGAAACCAGGTTGGATGAGCACGAATAATATAGCTATTTTGACCAAAACTTTCTAGAAAAACACCTACTTCTTCCAGTTTTTCTTTTTGCTCTTCTAAGCGCACATACTCATCTGTTGAAAACTCTAATACGATGGGTACAAGCAGTTCTTGAAGTTCACGACTTACTTCTCCTATTTTTTCCCGGTAAAACTCATATTTTATCCGTTCTTGAGCCGCATGTTGGTCAATAATATATAACCCATTTTCATTTTGAGCAAAAATATAGGTTGCATGCATTTGTCCAATTGGATACATTTTTGGAATCCGTTCTTTTGGTATTTCATTTGCTGCTTCTTGTTCCTCAGAATTATAAACTGGTGCGGTTTCTAAAATAAAATCTGTTTCGGTTGGAACATCGGCGTCTGAAGGAACATACTCAGGAATAGCTGGTTTAGAAAATAGCTCTTTGGGTGCTTCTTTTGGTTCATTTTCTTCAAACGACATCTGGATTTGCTCAGATTTTTGTAATTCCTTCTGTTTTTTAGATACCTCGCCATCTGGAATTAGTTGTAATTGATGAAAGGCTTGTTTAATCATTTGACTAATTAATTGACCTAGTTCTTTTTCTTTACTTAAACGAACTTCTAACTTAGCTGGATGAACGTTTACATCTACAATAATTGGATCCATTTCAATTTGGAGAACAATAATTGGAAAGCGACCTATTGGTAAAAGTGTATGGTACCCTTCTTGAATAGCTTTTACTAAGGCAAAGTTTTTAATAAAACGCCCGTTAATAATTGTAGAAATATAATTACGATTCGAACGATTCACTTCAGGCAATACAGCATAACCAGCTATTTTAAAATCAAGCGACTCTGCATGTACAGGAATTGTTTTCCGAGCAATAGAGATCCCGTAAATCGCTGCAATGACTTGTCTTAAATCGCCATTCCCATTCGTTTGCAGTAAAGATTTATCGTTATGTGAAAAGCGAAAACTAATGTCAGGATGCGCTAAAGCTAAACGGTTTAAGATATCAGTGATGTTTCCAAGCTCAGTAGGTAAGCTTTTAAGATATTTTAAACGGGCTGGGGTATTAAAAAATAGTTGCGATACCTCGATTTGTGTTCCTTTTCTAGCATGCCCACTTTTTTGTTCGATTATTTTTCCGCCTTCGAGTGAAATACTTGTTCCTTTTGTTTCACCAGTGGATGTTTCCATTGATAAATGAGATACAGAAGCAATACTCGGCAGCGCTTCTCCGCGAAAACCTAGCGTATGCACTCGAAATAAATCCGCTTCATTCTTGATTTTGCTTGTTGCGTGACGAAGGAATGCTGTAGCAACATCTTCTTCTTCAATCCCGCTACCATTATCAATAATTGTAATTTTATTTAATCCGGCTTCTTCCACTAAAATATCAATCACAGTACTACCAGCATCAATCGCATTTTCTACAAGTTCTTTTACTACTGATGCAGGACGTTCTACCACTTCTCCAGCAGCTATTTTATTCGATAAAGCATCCGTTAGCTCTACGATATTTTTAGCCATATTAGAACCCGCCTTTCTTTTCTTAATGCATTTTACTTTGTAGCTCGTATAGTTTATTCATTGCATCCATTGGTGTCATTTGCATAATATTTAAGTTGGCAATTTCTTTTATTAATTTTGCTTCTTTGGAAGACTTATGCTTTTCCGGTTCTACTGGGAACATCGAAAGTTGCACTTCTTCATGAATAATTTCTGGTTGTTTTTCACTTGTAGGAATAATTTTTTTACCTTCGTTCTCAAGTTGCTCAAGAATTTTGCTAGCACGTTGAATTAAAGACTTTGGTAATTCAGCTAATTCAGCAACATGAATTCCATAACTTTTATCTGCTGGACCTTCTTTGATTTTATGGAGAAACACAACTTTACCATTTTCTTCTACTGCACTAACATGAATATTTTGCAAGCTATGTAACGCTTTTTCTAAGTCGGTTAATTCGTGATAATGGGTAGAAAATAGGGTTTTTGCATGCACATTTTCATGAATGTACTCAATAATTGCTTGAGCTAATGCCATTCCATCATAGGTGGCAGTTCCACGGCCGATTTCATCAAATAATATTAAGCTATCTTTAGTTGCATGAACAATTGCGTTTCTAGCTTCTAACATTTCTACCATAAAAGTACTTTGACCTGCAATTAAGTCATCTGCAGCACCTATTCTTGTAAAAATTTGATCAAAAATCGGTAAAATTGCTTCTTCGGCAGGGACAAAGCAACCTACTTGTGCACAAATTGCAGTTAGGGCTACTTGGCGCATATACGTACTTTTACCAGACATGTTTGGTCCAGTTATTAATAATATTTCTCTATTTTCATCTAAATCACAATCATTAGCCACATAGCTTTGTGCACCCATTACTTTTTCAACAACTGGATGGCGTCCTTGCTTCACATGGAGCGAACCATCTTCACTAAGAGTTGGGCGGATAAAATGATTTTTCTCACTAATATCAGCAAAACTTTGTAAACAATCAATTTCACTTACAGATTTTGCTAACTTTTGAAGACGTTCGATATAGTCTTTTACAGTTTCGCGAACTTCTGTAAATAATTGATACTCTAATTCCATGCTTTTTTCTTCCGCATCTAGAATAAGTTTTTCTTTTTCTTTTAATTCGGGTGTGATATATCGTTCAGCATTAGTTAACGTCTGCTTGCGTTCATAGCGACCTTCTGGAAGCAAATGCGTATTCGCACGAGTCACTTCAATATAATAACCGAAGACACGATTAAAACCTACTTTCATCGTTTTAATACCTGTTAGCTCTCGTTCTTTACGCTCTAACTCCGCAATCCAGGTTTTGCCGTTTCTACTTGCATCGCGATATGTGTCTAGTTGATTATTATACCCATCCTTTATAATTCCACCTTCACGAATGGATATAGGAGCTGAGTCCATAATGGCTTCTTCTAATTTTTCTGTTAGCTGCTCACAAGGATCCAGTCGATTAGCAAGTTCGGTTAAACTAGGGCTATTCATAGAAAGAAGTGTTGCCCGAATTCGCGGTATTTGATATAACGAATTGCGTAGTTGGATTAAATCACGTGCATTAACATTACCGTAAGCAACTCGTCCAGCAAGACGTTCTAAATCATAGACATTTTTCAAGTTTTCAACTAACTCTAAACGCTCGAAAAAATGTGCTATAAGTTCACTAACATCATTTTGTCGTTCAATAATTTTATTTCGGTCAATTAATGGTCGATCTATCCATTGTTTTAACATTCTGCCACCCATTGCTGTTTGCGTGTTATCTAGCAACCAAAGTAGTGTACCTTGACGACCTTTTCCGCGGATAGAAGCAGCTAATTCTAAATTACGCTTCGAATAGTAATCCATTTTCATA
Source organism: Listeria immobilis (assembly GCF_014322765.1). Lineage (GTDB taxonomy): Bacteria > Bacillota > Bacilli > Lactobacillales > Listeriaceae > Listeria > Listeria immobilis. The sequence continues at coordinate 14,604 of NZ_JAASTZ010000009.1, forward strand.
TAATTATTAGTTTCATAATGTACCGCTTGCTGCAAATGACCAAGATCGCGCTTTTGTGTTTCTTTTAAATAGTGTAGTAATTTACCAATTGCACGTTTTTCGGATAACGACATATGACGAGTGACTAACTTTTCATTTTCAGCTGGAATAGTGTCCTCTTCATGGATTGAAAAAGTTAGACCTAACTGTTCTTTCATTACATCTGTCAGCACTTCTTTTTCAGTAGCGGAGATAATTAATTCTCTTGTTGAAAGTGTGGTTAGTTCATTGATTAAGCGATCCTCACTTGCTTCGATCACAGTCGATTTTAATTCCCCAGTAGATAAATCAGAATAAGCAAAACCATATTCTTTTCCTTCATAACAATAAAGTGCTGCGATATAATTATTTTCTTTTGCTTTAAGCCCTCGTTCATCCATTACTGTTCCGGGTGATATTAACTGGACAACTTCTCGTTTTACCATCCCTTTTGTCGTTTTTGGATCTTCAACTTGTTCGCAAATTGCCACTTTATACCCTTTTTCAATCAAAGTATCAATATAACCACTTGCCGAATGATAAGGAACTCCACACATTGGGATTTTCTCTTTCGTACCACCCTCACGACCAGTTAGTGTAATTTCTAAAATTTGAGAAGCATTTAACGCATCCTCAAAAAACATTTCATAAAAATCTCCTAAACGGAAAAATAAGAAAGCATCTTGATATTTATCTTTTATTTCTAAGTATTGCTTAATCATTGGTGTATATTCTGTCATTATCTCATCATCCCTTACTTCTTTTTCATCCTTTTATTATAGCATAAAGTATCATTTTTCTGCGAATCCAAAAAGAAAAAACTGCCAGTATTTCAGCAGTTTTAAATGGTTAATTATCCTTTTCTAGTTCATCTGTTACTTTTGTAGTTATCTCTGAAGTAATGGATTGCAGTAGGTCGTTAGCATCTTCTTGCGCACGTCTAAATTCTGTTACAATTGGTAGCGAATCAATGTCAGCCTGAACAGAATCAATTTGGCTTTCAGTTTGTTTCATTGCTTCCAATTTTTGGTAATGTTCTAGGTTAACTACTTCTTTTTGAAGTGCTTTTATTTTAGAAACTTTCGCAGTCACCTTGGAATTAGCATTAATTCGTTCTTCTGCTAACCGGTAAAAAGATACTTCTTCGGTTTGTTCTAATGCATCACGAAGTTCCGTTGCTTTTTTCATTATTTTTTCTTTTGAAACTGTCACTATTTCATCTCCATTCTTAGTCAAAGGAAAATGGGTGGTCTTCATTGATGAGGATTCGATCAATTTTTTGTGCTTTCCCAGTCGCTTCATCTAGTGTAATTAGACAGCCAGATAAAACTGCACGACCAGTTTTTGGCACTTCAAATCTAGTTGGCAGAGCTGTTTTAAAACGACGGATAACAGCCTCTTTTTCCATTCCAAGTATCGCATCATATGGACCAGTCATCCCCGCATCCGTAAGATAAGCTGTACCTTCAGGAAGAATACGGTTATCGGATGTTTGTACATGGGTATGTGTTCCAACTACCGCAGTCACTCGACCATCTAAATACCAACCCATCGCTTCTTTTTCACTTGTTGTTTCAGCATGAAAGTCAACAAAAATAATATTTGTTCGTTGTTTTGCTTCTTCGATTAATTTATCCATTTTACGGAAAGGGTCATCTAGGTCTGCCAGAAAAGTCCTACCTTGCATATTGATAATTGCAATTTCGTATTGATTACTTTTTACAAAAACCATTCCTGTTCCTGGAGTTGTATCATCTGGGAAGTTTGCGGGACGAACGAGGTATTTTGCATCATCAATAAATTCAAAAATATCTCGGTTATCCCAAGTATGGTTTCCAAGAGTGACCGCATTTGCACCAAGTTCTAGAAAATCTTTATAAATTTTTTCTGTAATACCTCGACCACTTGCTGCATTTTCTCCGTTAATAACAGTAATGGTTGGTTTATATTTTTTCTTTAATTGTGGTAAATATTCTGTTACAGCATCGCGACCAATGGAGCCAACAACATCACCGATAAATAATAATTTCATTTCTCTATTCTCCGTTCCTCTTACTTCTTCGTTCTAATAGCGCAACATCACGAAAAGTCCCATTCATTTCACCTAATTTTTTATGGATGCATAATGTTTGGAAACCAAATGTGTGATGAAGTGTGATACTAGCTGTATTCTCAGGGAAAATTAATGATTGGAGTGTCCAAAAACCATTATCTTCACTTGTCTGAATTATTTCCTGCATTAATGCTTTTCCAATGCCTTTTCCTCGAGCGCTCTTTGCTATATATATACTTAGCTCAGCAACTCCCCTGTAAGCATTCATACTGGAAAACGGGAGTAACGCTGCCCAGCCAACTACCTGTCCATTTAAAACAACCACCAACCTACATATATTTAAATATTTTTGGTTCCATTCATCTAAGGTTAGTGTTTTTTCTTGAAAAGTAGCATTTCCTGTATCTATACCTTCTTGATGAATTGCTGCTACTGCTGGATAGTGCTCTCGTAGCATCGGCAAAATTTTCCACTCACTCAAAAACTCCGCCTCCCTTTTATTGTTATCCTTTAATTATACCGTTCTTATTCATGCTAGGCAACCGATTAAAAAAAGATACACCGCAAAATAAATTTGCGATGTATCTCTCATTCTTATTTACTTAGCATATTCTACTGCTCTTGTTTCACGAATAACGGTCACTTTAATATGACCAGGATAATCTAATTCCTCTTCAATTCGTTTTCTTATGTCACGAGCAAGTCGGTAAGAAGCTAAATCATCGATGGCATCCGGCTCAACGATAATACGTACTTCACGTCCTGCTTGGATAGCATAAGATTTTTCTACTCCATCATAAGACTCAGAAATTTCTTCTAGTTTTTCTAAACGACGGATATAGTTTTCAAGCGTTTCACTACGAGCTCCTGGTCTTGCTGCAGAAAGTGCATCTGCTGCTGCAACCAATACTGCGATAACAGAAGTAGCTTCTGTATCACCATGATGGGAAGCAATACTATTGATAACCACATCATTTTCTTTGTATTTAGTAGCAAGTTCCACGCCGATTTCAACATGACTTCCTTCGATTTCATGGTCAATTGCTTTCCCAATATCATGAAGTAGTCCGGCCCGTTTAGCAAGCGTAACGTCTTCTCCAAGCTCACCAGCTAAAATTCCAGCAAGTTTCGAAACCTCAAGTGAGTGATTAAGAACGTTTTGACCATAACTAGTACGATAACGCAAGCGGCCAAGAATTTTTATTAAATCAGGGTGAATGGAATGAATTCCCACTTCAAATGTTGCTTGTTCACCAACTTCACGAATGTGTTCATCTACCTCTTTACGGGCTTTGTCCACCATTTCTTCAATACGAGCTGGATGGATTCTTCCATCTTGAACAAGTTTTTCTAAGGCGATTCTAGCGATTTCTCGTCGAATTGGATCAAATCCGGAAAGTATTACTGCTTCCGGTGTATCATCAATTATCAAATCAATTCCTGTTAGTGTTTCAAGCGTACGGATATTACGGCCTTCACGTCCGATAATTCGTCCTTTCATCTCATCATTTGGTAAGGTAACAACAGATACAGTTGTTTCCGCCACATGATCAGCTGCACAACGCTGGATAGCTAGTGAGAGAATATTCTTTGCTTTTTTATCCGACTCTTCCTTTGCCCGGTTTTCTGATTCTTTCACCATGATTGCTGTATCATGTGTTAATTCATCTTCTACCTGGTTAAGGATGATTGATTTCGCTTCTTCTTTACTCAGGGCAGAAATTCTTTCAAGTTCTGTCTGCTCTGTTTGAATCATCTCAGCAAGTTTGCTTTCTTTCTCTTCAATTTGTTGTTGACGTTTACTGATACTCTCCTCTTTTCTTTCAAGTGTAGCTTCTCGTTTACTTAAAGAAGTATCTTTACGGTCGAGGTTTTCCTCCCTTTGCAATAAGCGATTTTCTGCTTTTTGTGTCTCTGTTCTTCGCCCACGAAGTTCATTTTCGATTTCAGTACGTAACCTATGATTCTCTTCCTTCGCTTCAAGCAATGCTTCTTTTTTTGTAGTTTCTGCTTCTTTCTTTGCATCTTCTACAATTAATTCCGCAGTCCCCCTTGCAGCAGCCAGTTTTTTCTCTGTACTAGATTTAAAAATTAGAGAACCAACAACTAGACCGACGATTAAGAAAAGCAAACTGGAGATGATCGTGATTGCGATTGTCATCCTTACACCTCCTTTGCTATTCAATTTTCGTTATTGTTATGTCGGTGGCCAGAATTCTGGCACATGCGTATTTTTCATCAACAACCGAGTGATAATCTCCCCATTCAGTTGAAGCTGATTTTCAAAGGAAAAACTTCCCCCTTGTCTCCCAGCAATATAAAATATACAACTTAATTTTATAGGTCAAAGCATACAATGTCAAGAAAAGGAATGAAATGATAGCTTATTTTTCGCAGTTTTTTTCAAATAATAAAAAATACATGCCAGGAGGTTGATTTCCTAGCATGTATTTACTAATATTTATTCATCATCTAGCAAGCTTAATGTTTCTTCACTTTCGTCTAGAACCTCTTTATTACTTCCGTCAATTTCATACTCTTCACGAACACGTTTGGAGATTTCGTCGCGAATATCTGTATGTTCTTTTAAATATTGTTTGGCGTTTTCACGACCTTGGCCAATACGTTCTTCTTTATACGAATACCATGAACCACTCTTATTAATAACATCTACTTCAGCAGCCATATCAACGAGTTCACCTTCACGTGAAATACCTTCCCCGTACATGATGTCTACTTCCGCAATACGGAATGGTGGTGCTACTTTATTTTTTACTACTTTGATTTTTGTTTTGTTACCCATTACATCAGTACCTTGTTTCAATTGTTCCGCCCGTCTTACCTCTAAACGAACAGTAGAGTAAAACTTAAGTGCACGGCCACCTGGTGTAATTTCAGGATTACCAAACATAACTCCTACTTTTTCACGAATTTGGTTGATAAAAATCGCAATGGTTTTTGATTTATTAATAGCGCCAGAAAGTTTACGCAAAGCTTGTGACATTAAACGTGCTTGTAAGCCAACATGCGCATCGCCCATCTCACCTTCGATTTCAGCACGTGGTACAAGAGCAGCAACAGAGTCAATAACTAACATATCTACTGCACCACTTCTAACTAAAGCTTCGGCAATCTCTAGAGCTTGTTCTCCTGTATCAGGTTGTGATAATAGTAGCTCATCAATATTGACACCTAGATTTTTTGCATATGTTGGATCTAATGCATGTTCCGCATCGATAAATGCAGCTGTTCCGCCTTGAGCTTGCACTTCTGCAATCGCGTGCAGGGCAACAGTTGTTTTACCAGAACTTTCAGGTCCGTATACTTCAATTATACGACCTCTTGGATATCCACCGACTCCTAAAGCAATATCTAGTGCTAACGAACCGCTGGAAATAGTAGATATATTTTGGTCTGAATGTTCCCCTAATTTCATAATGGAACCTTTACCGAATTGTTTTTCAATTTGTTTTAAAGCTTGGTCTAATGCCGCTTGACGATCATTCACGTTGTTGCCTCCTTCATAAATATTCTAATAGCTGTTTTTCTACTTAGTTCTCTCTCAAAAAAACAGTCAGAATGTTTTCCTAGAATTACTATAACGTATTTTAGAGTGATAAGCAAGTAAAAAGCGAACATTTATTCGTATTTTTTATTTTGTGTAAGTACCGGCTACTTTCTCCTTAATTATAGCGGGATTTCGAGCGTTCGTCTAATACTTTTTTACGTATGTTTTTTACTTTTTAAAGCCATTTTCGCTATTTTCTTTTAAAAGAAAATCAAGTATTCGCATCTAAAAATTGCTTAATCAATTGAAATCCTTGTTTTACAGCTCGACGTCGATTATGGTTTCTATCTCGCCCATAAACAAACTGATAAGCTTCTACCTCATGCCCTTTGACACTTAAGCCGATCCAAATTGTTCCAGCTGGATGCTCTTCCAAACTATCTGGCCCCGCAACACCTGTAAAACTAATGCCTAAATCAGTATTGCAAAGGCGTCTGACATTCTCTGCCATCTCTTTAGCACATTCTGGACTAACGACACCCTTTTCTGTTATTACTTGCTGAGAAACTTCTAAAATGGATTGTTTTGTTTCTGCGCTATATGTCACCATTCCGCCTTTGAAAATTTTGGAAATACCCGGAAAACGAGCAATTTCTGCTTGGAATAAGCCTGCTGTAAAACTTTCCGCAGCAGAAATAGTGATATTTTTCTCAAGCAGTAGTGTCGTCACTAATTCTGGTAAAGAAGCCTCGCCATAGCTATATAAGAAGGAACCATCACGACGAAGTATTTCTTGTTCTGTTTCATCTACTAGCTTGGTTGCTGCCTCCTTTGTATTAGCAGTAGCTGTGATACGTACGATTACTTCATTGTCACCTGCATAAGTGGCAATTGTAGGGTTTACTTGCGTTACAATTAAATCATTTAAATCTGCTGCTAATTGAGATTCTCCTATACCAAAAAAGCGCAAAATTTTCGATTCTAGAACATTTTTCTCTCCATTTTCTTTTATAAGCAGCGGATTGGCATAGTGTGTAAACATTGGTTTCATTTCAGATGGGGGACCTGGTAATAATATATATGTATGTCTATTATTTTGTAAAAACATTCCTGCTGCAAAGCCATAATCATTATTTAAAACAATGGATCCCTCAATAATAACTGCTTGTAATTTGTTATTATCTGTCATTATTCGACTTCTTGAAGCAAAGTAATCAGTAATTTTATTCATATGAAAATCATCAGTGACTAAATTCTTCTGTAAATGTTCCGCTAAAATTTGTTTCGTTATATCATCTTCTGTTGGTCCAAGTCCGCCAGTAAAAATTAAAATATCGCTTCGATTTTCAGCAATTTTTATTACTTCTTTTAAACGTGCTGGATTATCTCCAACAACTGTATGATGATATACATAAATTCCGTCCGCTGCTAACTCTTGCGAAATAAAAGCAGCATTCGAATTAACAATTTGTCCTAATAGCAGCTCTGTTCCAACTGCAATAATTTCTGCACTTGCCATTTTTTCTTCATCTCCCTAATGTTTTTTTGTATAGAAAAAAGCACACATGGTATGCTTTTTTCTTTATTACATGGAGCCTTTAAATACGCCACGATTTTTATAAAAGTAGTCAATTCCAGACCATACTGCAAAGAATGTACAAACGTATAAGAATATTAAATCTACACGAATGCCAGTCCAAGCGAATGGGAAATTATTTAGTAGCATTAATGGAATAGCAATCATTTGCGTAAATGTTTTAATTTTCCCAAGTTGACCAGCCGCAAGTACTTCTCCACCTTCTACTAAAAGTAAACGAAGACCTGTTACAGCAAGTTCTCGGCTTATAATTAAAATCACTACCCAAGAAGGTGCAATATGCATTTCAACTAGTATAATAAATGCCGCTGCCACAAGAAGCTTATCAGCCATTGGATCTGCAAATTTACCAAAGTTAGTAATCAGATTATATTTTCGTGCTAAATAGCCGTCAAACCAATCTGTAAGAGCTGCGACGATAAAAATAAGTGTCGCTATTAAGCTAGTAACTGAAATGGTGGAATCAAGCCATGTGACACTTCCCCAATCAAAGGGAACTACACAAAGAATAACAAAAATTGGTATCATAAAAATTCGGATAACCGTCAATTTATTTGGTAAATTCATTTTTTCCTCTCCTTTTTCCATTCAAACTGTATGTAATAAATAATGTTGGCGAAATCTAATGACTAGATTTCGCCTTATAAAATCGATTATTGTGCATCTGAACTGCTATCACTAGACTCCAGATTAATTGTTAATACTTGTTTAACAAGTGTTGGCGCTAGTTCAAGTTGCTGATCATTGATTTTCACAGTGGTTACGGTAGCATTCCCTATAACAACAGTAACTGTTTTATTAGTCCCTAAATCAATTTCAGCTGTTGGATTTTGCTCAGATAATGTGACATTTTGAATTGTATTGCCACTTGCATCTGATACACCAATCCATGAATCACCAGTTGCGCTAAGAGAAAGTGTCATTTTATCTGTATTTTTAACTGTGTAAGTTGTTGCATTACCAGATGTTTCTCCTTTAGTCACTTCAACTTCTTTTGATTCATCCTCTGATTTATCAGTTGCTTCTTTATCTTTTGTTGATGTATCTTTTGAAGTATCTTTATCTGTGGTGTCTTTTTTCTTACTTGTGTCTTCATTCTTTGTTGAGTCTTCCACTTTCACGGTTGGGTTGCTTGTATCAGTCTCTACTTTTTCTGTCGAGTTATCTTGTTTATTAAGCAAGAAAAACCAGACGATGAATAGAATAAAAACAATGAATAGAGCAATTAATATTTTTGGTAAAATATCAAAAAAACGATTACGTGAGCTTACTTGGTTTCCTACAGATTGTGCAGGCATTGGATTTCTTTTACTTTGTACTCGTGATGGCTCATTATTAACTACTTCTTGTTGCGGAGTGTCAGGAACTTCACTTTCAAACTCATCAAAAAGTGTTGCACTATCAAGTCCAACAGCTTCTGCATATTGTTTTATAAATGCCCGTGCATAAAATTTTCCAGGCATTACTGCATAATTACCTTCTTCAATCGCTACTAAATAACGTTTTTGAATTTTCGTTATTTGTTGTAAGTCGTCTAAACTGAGTCCTTTTTCACGTCTAGCTTGTTTCAGTTTATCACCGAGTTCTGTCAAAATTAAACACCTACCATTACTAATATCAAATTTCCACTTTTTGCTAATTTCACATAAGCCAACCGCCATTTATGCGCAAAACTTCTCCAGTGATATAGCTTGCTTTTTTACTTGTTATGAATTCTACTGTATCTGCAATTTCTTCTGGTTTTGCAAAACGTTTAAATGGGATTTCCGAGCGAAGTAACGCTTGCTCTTCAGCGGAAAAAGAATCCATCATCTCGGTTTGCACAACTCCAGGTGTCACTGCGTTAACTGTTATTCCAGAAGGCCCAAGTTCTTGGCTTAATGCACGGCAAAAGGCAATTTGTGCTCCTTTTACAGTCGAATAAGCTACTTCCATCGCCGCTCCTACTTCTCCCCAAATAGAACTGATAAACACAATTCTTCCCTGATGACTCTTCATTAGTTTTGGTATAAAAGTTCGGATTAATTGCATTGGAACGAACATGTGTATATTCCATAATTTAGTTATATCTATATCTGTCATATCCTGAAATAAAGCATAATGCGAGTTTCCTGCTGCATGGATAAATGCATCTACTTGAAAAACTTGCTTTTCCATTTCTGCCACACTTGCTACATCATCAAAATCTGCTTGAATCAATATTACATCCACGTTTTGGGCGAGCAACTCTGGTAATAAATTCTCAACAGCTTGTTTATTTTGATGGTAATGAATATACAAGTTCCAACCAGCTCTTGCAAGAGATAAACAAATCGCTTGCCCAATTCCTCCGCTAGCCCCTGTTACAAAAGCATATTTTATTTCTTTATCCAAAAAAGGCAACCCTTTCCAGTCTATTTCTTTTATAATAGCATGACTAACGATTATTTGCTATTTTTTATACTAAATTTTTATTATTCTGGAAGCAATTGAAAGTTAGTAGTTCGTTCTTCCGCATAAAGATTTTTTACAAATGCATCTACCTCTTCTAAAGTCACCGTTTCCATTAATGGTAAAATATCAAATAAGGAAGCCGATTTCATAATATATTGGCTAAATTGATTAGCAATGAATTCTGGTGAATTAAGTGAGCGTAAGAATTGACCAATACGTTTCCGTTTTACAAGTGCTAAATCTGCTTCTTGTAAACCATTTTCTGCCGCTTCTCGTATTGCTTCCAATATTTTGGTCGTTTGTTCATCCGGATTTTTTGCATCTCCACCAACAAGTACAAATGAAAAACTATCTTGAAGTGTGTAATCATAACCGAATGTATCATCAATAATACCTTCGTTGTAAAGGTTTAAATACGTATCCGATGTTGTCCCAAATAGCATTTCAAGTGCCACATCACCAATAATTTCTTGTTTAATTGCAGCTTGTCCTTCTAATGAGCCAATATCTTCTTTAATCCCAACTAGATTTTTTGCAATTTGAACCGGAAACTTCATTTTGCGTTCTTTTACTGCAACTGTTTTAGGTTCGTCCGGGAAATGACGTTTAATAGGTGTTGCTTCTGGAAATGTTTTTTTCGATTGATTAGCACGAATTTGATCCATCATTTGTTCTGGCTCTAAGTTACCAACAACAAATAATACCATATTACTTGGATGATAAAAAGTATTATAGCAAAGATAAAGTAAATCTTTATTGATTTCCGCAATGGATTCTACCGTACCAGCAATATCAATTTTCACAGGATGCTGATGATACATGTTTTCAATCACACCAAAATAAGCTCGAAAATCTGGATCGTCATCATACATTCTAATTTCTTGACCGATAATTCCTTTTTCTTTTTCCACAGTTTCCTCAGTAAAGTAAGGTTCTTGTACAAAATTAATGAGCGTTTCTAAATTTTCTTCTACACGTGAAGTACTTGAAAATAGATAAGCTGTTTTTGTAAATGAAGTAAAGGCGTTTGTAAATGCTCCTTTTTCTCCAAATTTAAAAAATACATCGCCATCTTCTTTTTCAAACATTTTATGCTCTAAGAAATGAGCGATTCCATCTGGTACTTTTGTAAATGCAGTTTCTCCAATAGGCGCAAAATTATTATCAATCGAACCATAATTTGTTGTAAATACCGCATACGTCTTACTAAAACCTTTTTTAGGAAGAAGATAAACTTGTAAACCATTGGCCATTTTTTCATGAAATACAGCTTCTTTTACCTGCTCAAATGTGATTTTTTCCATGAAGTTCTTCTCCTCCCTTGCTTAAGAAATAGATGGTATCTGGTTTGATTTTGTTAATCGCACTAACCACTTCTTCTTTAGTCGTTGTTTTTATTTTTGCAATCCAAGTATCTAGGTCTAAATCAGCTTCTCGTAATACATTATTGTATACAAGTTCTATTAGACCTTGAGCCTGATCGTTTGTTTCTAATAATTGATTTACTAGCATTTCTTTCGTTTGGTTTAATTCATCACTTGTAAAATCACCTTGCTTCATAGCAACTAGCTGTTCTTGAATAATATCTAACGCTTGTTTATAGTTTACTTCATCAATTCCAGCTGAAATCACCATAAATCCTTTGAAAGAATCGATTCGGCTTGAGGCATAATAAGCTAAACTTGCTTTTTCACGAACATTGATAAATATTTTAGAATTAGCAAAGCCGCCAAGCAAGCCATTCGCAAGTTGTAAAGCAACAAAATCACTGTCACCAAACAGCGTATCCGTTTGATAGCCCAAAACTAATTTCCCTTGATTAATCGCTTGTTTTTCATGAATAATTTGTACTTCTTGTGGTGCTTCTTTCGTATAAAATACACCTTTTCGTTCCTCACGTGGAGAGAAAGCCATTTTTTCAATTAAAGGAGTCACTTGTTCGGTAGTTACATCTCCGCAAATAAAAACTTCTACTGCATCTTCTGCGATAAATTGTAAATAATAAGTGTATAAATCTTCTGCTGTAATGTTATCAATATCTTCTAATACACCTGCTGAGCCAAAACGATAGGCATCTGCTTTAAACATTTCTTCCACTAAACGTTTAGAAGCAAAACGAATTTTATCGTCATAAATTCCTTCTAAACTACTTTTTAAGTTTTCTTTTTCTCTTATAAGTGTTTCATTATCAAAAGCACCATTTGTCACATTTGGAGAAAATAGCGCTTCATGAATAAACGCAAAAGCATCTTCCAGAATATGGCTGCCATCAGAAACGTATTGTCCATCAATCATATCAAAAATAACGGTTAATACATGCTCGTTTCCTTTTTTAGCAGTGGTTGTATAAAAATTAGCACCGTATAAATTAGCTAATTGCTTTCTAAATGCTGTTTGTGTTGGATATTTTTTATTGTTTGTTTCTAACAATATTGAGAGTAAAGAACGTTTTGTAACTGTTTCTCTTTCTAATGGAGCGCGAAATTTAAATACAATTTTATTTGATTTATATTTTTCGGTAGGTACGATTGTTAATGCGACCGGACCAATTTTTTCTTGAAATATTTTGTCTGTCATTATTATGCTCCTTTCAAGCAATTATCTCACTTTCCTATTGTATCCTAAGTTGTTGCCACACACAATTTTCTAGCATAAAAAAACAGCCTAGAATAAAAACTAGGCTGTTAACTTTTTTATTTTCCTTTGATGTAATTTACTCCATCAGCTTTTGGTGCTTCGGATTTACCGATAAACCCAACTAACGCAAGAATAGTTAATACATAAGGTGCAATTTGCAAGTAAACATCTGGAATATCTTTAAAGAACGGCAATGAGCCACCGGTAATTGCCAAACATTGGGCAAAACCGAAGAAAATCGCCGCTCCCATCGCTCCAAGTGGATTCCATTTACCAAAGATCATTGCTGCGAGCGCCATATAACCTTGACCTGAAATCGTTGCATGCCCAAAATCAAGTGTAAATGATTGGGCATAAACTGCACCGCCAAGTCCGCCTAGAATACCCGAAATGATTACACCTTGATATCTCATCCATCGAACTTTAATCCCCATTGTATCTGCTGCAAGAGGATGTTCCCCTACAGAGCGAAGACGAAGCCCAAAACGTGTTTTGTAAATAATAAACCAAGAAACAATAGCAAATAAAATAGCTACATAACTCATAACTGGAATATTTTTAAAGAAAATATCACCAATAACCGGAATATCACTCAAAACTGGAATATCTGGCTTTCCAAAATAGTATTTAATTTGATCTGTTTGCCCTTTATCATAAATTACTTTGACAAGAAATAGTGATAATCCTGTTGCTAAAAAGTTAATGGCCACACCACTTATTACATGATCAGCACGGAAATTAATTGTTGCAACCGCATGTACTAAAGAGAAGATTCCCCCAACAATCATTGCCGCAATAAGTGAAATCCAAGGAGTTAAGGCACCGAAAGTATCTTGGAAAGTAAGGTTAAATACGATAGCAGAGAATGCTCCCATTACCATCATACCTTCTAATCCAATATTGACTACACCGCCTCGTTCAGAATAGACACCTCCGAGTGCAGTGAAAATTAGTGGGCCTGCCATAAGCAGTGTACTAGAAACAATTGTCGCTAAAATGGCTGTCATTCTGCTTTCGCCCCCTTCTTAAATTTTGCCATCGCCCAGCGAATAATGTAGCTGGATGCCACAAAGAAGATAATCAGAGCGATAATAACATTAACTAATTCATTTGGAACTCCTGCTACTGCTGGCATATTTAATGCTCCCACTTTTAAGGCACCAAACAAGAGTGCTGAGAAAACGATTCCGATTGGAGAACTTCCGCCTAGTAAAGCAACAGCAATCCCATCAAAACCTATTCCAGGAGAAGAAGTTAATACATAGGCCGTTCCATAAGTTCCAAGTCCTTCCATCACGCCACCAAGACCAGCGAGCGCTCCGGCGATAACCATAGAAAATACGATGGTTTTCTTTACACTCATACCAGCATATTGTGAAGCATTCTCGTTAAATCCAACAGCTTCGATTTCATAACCGAATGTTGTTTTATTTAACATTAACCAAATAATTAGTGCAAAACCTACAGCAATTAAAATCCCCCAATGAAGAGACGAATAATCGGTCAATGACTGTAATAATTCAGACTGTAGAGAAGCAGATTCATGAATTGCCTCCGTTTTATCTAAGCCATCTGTAAGTAAATTTTGTACAACATAATTGAAAATATAAAGCGCTGTATAGTTTAGCATAATAGTTACAATAACTTCATTTACACGTAAAGTCGCTTTCAAAATCCCTGGAATAAATGCCCAAACAGCACCAAAAACCATACCAGTGATAATCGCAAGTGGTAAATGAATCCATTTTGTTAAACCATCAAAATTTAAAGCAATTATAACGGAACCTAACCAGCCCATTAACATTTGTCCTTCTGCCCCAATATTGAAAAGACCTGCTTTAAAAGCCACGGCAACAGATAGACCAACTAAAATATATGGGGTGGCTTGACGAATAGTTTCACCAATATAGAATGGTTCTCCGATAACACCTTCAACGAGCGCTGAGTAACCAGCAATTGGATCATATCCAAAAATCAGCATGATAATCGCACCACAGATAAGTCCGAGAATAACGGCAGTAACTGGGATAACTAATGCTTGTAGTCGTTTAGACATGTTCTTTCTCCCCCGTTTCCGCCTCTTGTTTGGATGAACCAGCCATCATTAAGCCCAGTTCTTGTTCGGTTGTTTCTTTTGGATCAACAATAGCAACAATTTTCCCTTCGTAAATTACTGCAATACGATCACTCACATTCATAATTTCATCTAACTCGAATGACATAAGTAATACCGCTTTTCCATTATCACGTTGTTCAATCAAACGTCGATGGATAAATTCAATTGCCCCAACATCAAGTCCTCGTGTTGGTTGAGCCGCAATTAAGAAATCTGGATTACGATGAATCTCTCTTGCAATAATTGCCTTTTGCTGATTCCCTCCAGAAAGTGATTTTGCTGCAACATATTCGCTACTTGCACGAACATCATATTCTTTAATTAGTTCACGAGCAAATTCATACATTGCTTTATGATTTAGGAATCCTTTGCTAGAAATTGGTTTCTTGTAATAAGTTTGTAGGGCGATATTTTCTCCAAGCGACATTTCAAGTACTAGACCATGTTTATGTCGATCTTCTGGGATATGCCCTAATCCCGCCTCAGTGATTTTACGCGGTTTTTTATTTTCGATATGTTCTCCGTTTAAAAGGATAGTGCCACTTGTTACTTTAGAAAGGCCTGCAATTGCGGAAATCAGCTCACTTTGACCGTTACCATCCACACCTGCAATTCCGACGATTTCTCCAGCGCGCACGGTTAAATTAAGCCCGCGAACACTTTCCACACCGCGACTCTCTTTTACAACTAAATCTTTTACTTCTAAAACATCTTTACCAGGATGTGCTTCGATTTTTTCTGTTGTAAAGACTACTTCACGACCAACCATTAAATTAGCCAAATCTTGTGGTGTAGTTTCTGGAACATTAACAGTACCCATACCTTTACCACGGCGGATAACTGTTACTCGATCACAAACATCCATAATTTCTTTTAATTTATGTGTAATTAAAATAATGGATTTGCCTTCTTTAATGAGTGAACGCATAATTTGGATTAATTCTTTAATTTCTTGAGGTGTTAAAACTGCGGTTGGTTCATCAAAAATCAAAATATCCGCACCACGATAAAGTGTTTTTAAAATCTCTACACGTTGTTGCATACCGATAGAAATATCTCTCACAACAGCATTTGGATCTACACGTAAACCGTAACGATCGGAAATTTCTTTTATTTCCTCAATCGCTTTTTTCTTTTCGATAACACCCAGCTTGCTTGGCTCTTTTCCAAGAATAATGTTCTCAGCAACTGTAAATTTATCCACTAACATGAAATGCTGATGGACCATACCAATACCGAGTTCATTCGCTTTATTCGGGCTATTAATGTTTTCTTTTGTGCCACGAACACGAATTTCGCCACCATCTGGTTCATATAGACCAAACAAGACATTCATTAGCGTAGATTTTCCTGCGCCATTCTCACCTAACAAAGCATGGATTTCGCCCTGCTTTAATTGTAAGGTAATGTTATCATTTGCTACAAATCCAGAGAATTCCTTCCTGATTCCTAACATTTCAATAACAAAGTCCACTTCTTCACTCCCCTTGTCGTCTGGTTCAAACTGGAAAAACAGCCACTCGCGCGATTCTCTCGAAGGACGCCGCCTCTCCCCGTACTTCCTCCCGAAGAAGGTTCCGAGTTTTTTATCCGTTTGTTATTAATAGCTTATCACTTAGTTGCTTTGTAGGTTGTCAAACGGTAGTAGTAGTTTCTTCTATGTAACTAAAGCAATTGATACATTTTCAAGTGATTAAAAAAGCCATCTCCTTATTTTATTTCTAAATGGCATGCATTGCAATCATAAATTCCAATATACCGATTATTTTCTTTAGTAAAAGGGTTTACCTATTATATTAAAACGCTTACAAGTTATTTTTTTATGAAAGCCGGCATACTAACTACCGACTTTCATAAAAGGTTTTACTATGTTCGTACTACTCATTTTTTAAACCTATAAATCAAGGTTTTTCAGGAACTTTAATATCCCCATCAATGATTTTTTGTTTGTATTCTTCTACTTTAGCTAAAACATCTTTAGAAATATTATCTTGATGATCAGAAAGCCCTACAGCATTCTTATCAAGACCATATTCAATTTTAGTTCCACCAGGGAAATCTCCAGCTTTTGTACGAGTTGCAAGGTCTTCTACAGCAACATCAACACGTTTGATTTCAGATGTAAGAGTTACATTGTAATCTTTACCGTCATTCGCTGTCACTTTTCCTTCATCCCATTGGTCACGGTCAACACCGATTACCCAAACGGCACGGCTAGGATCTTTTTTCTTTAAGTTTTTCGCTTCTGCAAACACACCATTACCAGTACCACCAGCAGCGTGGAAAATTACATCAACGCCATTTGAGTACATGGAAGAAGCAATTTGTTGCCCCTTGTCAGCTTTTGCAAAATCATTTGCATATTGAACATCAATTTCTGCATCCGGTTTAACTGCTTTAACACCGGCAGTGAAACCAGCTTCAAAACGGTCGATAACTGCTCCTTTTACCCCACCAACAAATCCAACTTTATTTGTTTTTGTTGTTAAGCCGGCTACAACACCAACTAGGTAAGAACCATCATTATCTTTAAAGCCAATACTTACTACATTATCACGATCATCAATTGTGTCATCCACAATAGCGAATTGATTATCAGGTTTTTGTTTAGAAACTTCTTCAATTGCGTCTTTTAGTTTGTAACCAATTCCATAAATCAAATCATAGTCGCTACGAACAGCAGTGTTTAAGTTTGTTTTATAGTCTGCTTCAGATGCTGATTGCAGATAGTTGTAACCATCTGTACCTTTTTCCATGTCGTTCGCTTTACCAAATTTTTGTAAGCCTTCCCATGCTGATTGGTTAAATGAACGGTCATCTACACCACCAGTATCTGTAACCATTGCTACTGTAAAATCTTTACTGCTTTTATCACCGCTACTTTTTTTATCGTCGCTGCTTGAACCACAAGCACCTAGAAAAACACTAGAAGCAATAATCATTGATAGTGCTAAAGCAAATGTACGCTTTTTCAACTTAAAACCCCTCCCGAGAGATAAAATGTTAGTTAGAGCTCTCAGTCAAAACAAACAATTCAGGTGCGTATTAAATTATGTAAGATCCCTTTTTGGATAACGCACAAAAACATTTAACGTCTTCTCCAACTCTTCTTAATATACCATGGAAAATAAAATAAATAAATAACCAAGTGCATATATTTTTAATGCAAATGAATTCAGAAAATTTCATCCTGTCAAAATCATTAAACTTTGGCAAACCCTTACAAATAAACACTTTAATGTGAAAAAGTAATCAATCAAATTTAGTTGCATTCCTTTTTTATTCCATTCATAATAATAAAATAATGCTAGAAAGGCGGGATAAAAAATGACAAAATTTGGCTTTATCGAATTTGGAGGAATGGCAGCTTTAATTGCCACAAAAATGGTGGAAGCAAAGATTATCTCACCAAAAGATATTATTATTTATTCTAGTTCCGAAAACGAACATTTCCAGTTGTTTTATGATAAATATCCGACAGCCGAATTAGCAGCAAATGAAGCAGAAGTTTTTACAAAAGCAGCACATAGTTTTATTTGCAAACAAACAATGGAAGTTTTACCACTTATAAATAATTGTGCGGCAGTTCTAACATCAGAACGTCATATAATTTCGATTGCTGCTGGAGTCAGTACTGATGATATTCTTGCTATTTCATCAGATTTACAAATTAGCAAATTAATTCCTTCGCTTACTATGCGTGTTGATATTGGAACGACACTTATCGCTCATTCAAATATGGTATCAAATGAAAATCGTAAATGGCTAGAAGATACTTTTGACTTATTTGGGCATGTTATGACGATTCGCGAGGAAAATATTGAAATCGCCAGTAATTTAACAAGTGCTTCGCCAGGGATTATTGCAGCTATTTTTGAACAGTTTATGGAAGCCGCATTACGAAAATCCAGCTTATCTGATGTGGAAGTATTTCAAATGATTAATTTTGCACTTGCTGGAACATCCAAACTATTAATAGAAGAAGATGTTACTTTTAGTGGGCTCATTAATAAAGTAGCAACAAAAGACGGTATCACTGCTGAAAGTGTCGAGCTTAGTCAAAACAATTTACCGGCTTTTTTTGATGAACTTTTAAACCGTACTCAAGATAAACACACAAATACCAAACAAGAAATTGAACAACAAAAAAGAGAGTTGCTTTCTTAAAAAGAGGTTGCGCATTGGAGTCCCCCAAAAAAAATCAGATTTTTTGGGGTCTGCTCTTTACTGCGCAACCTCTTTTTTATTCGTTTTCTGGGTTTGATTCTACATTAACTCGTCTTGGTTTACTTCCTTCATGAGGACCAACTACCCCTCTTTGCTCCATTTCATCAATTAATCGAGCAGCGCGATTATAGCCGATACGGAATTTTCTTTGTAACATTGAGACGGAAGCAGTTTGCATTTCAACAACAAGTTCTACGGCTTCATGATAAAGTTCATCCGTCACTTCTCCTTCTACTTCAGGAATATCATCAGGAATCATTTCTTCGTTATACTGCGCTTTTTGTTGCGAAATAACATAATTAACAACATCTTCTACTTCTGCATCAGATAAAAAGGCTCCTTGAATTCGAGTTGGTTTGCTTGACCCAACAGGAAGCAGCAACATATCACCACGACCAAGTAATTTTTCTGCACCGCCCATATCAAGAATTGTTCTAGAGTCAATCGAACTTGATACTGCAAATGCAATTCTTGAAGGAATATTGGCTTTGATGACACCAGTTATTACATCTACGGATGGTCTTTGAGTTGCGATAATTAAATGAATTCCTGCAGCACGTGCCATTTGTGCAAGTCTTGTAATCGCATCTTCTACATCGTTAGAGGCAACCATCATTAAATCAGCCAATTCATCCACAATAACAACAATAAATGGCAGTTCTGCTTGTTTTTCTTCGTTTAATTCATTGTGTTTTTTCACATGGTCATTATAGCCTTGCATATTACGAGTCCCAGTATGAGAGAATAAATCATAACGGCGTTCCATTTCTGCAACAACTTTTTGAAGGGCTTGTGCGGCTTTTTTAGGATTTGTTACTACAGGTGCAAGAAGATGCGGAATACCATTGTAAACATTTAATTCCACCATTTTTGGATCTATCATCATCATTTTTACTTCATGAGGTTTAGCGCGAAGTAAAATGCTTGTGATAATTCCATTAATGCAGACAGACTTCCCGCTTCCAGTTGCTCCTGCGACCAGTAAATGAGGCATTTTATCTAAACTCGCCATCATTGCTTCTCCGGAAATATCTCGACCAAGAGCAATTTGCAGTTTTTCTTCTGGATTGTTTTTTGGATTATTTTCAAGAACCTCACGTAACGAAACCATTGCGACATTTTGATTCGCTACTTCTATTCCGATAGCAGATTTTCCTGGTATTGGTGCTTCAATTCGAATATCTTTTGCAGCTAAAGCAAGGGCAATATCATCACTTAATGAAACTATTTTGCTTACTTTAACACCAACAGAAGGCTGTACCTCATATTTAGTAACAGCTGGCCCTAAATGGACTTGCGTAATCTTTGCTTTTACACCAAAACTGCTGAAGGTATCTTCCAGTTTTTTGGCGTTTACTTTTATTTGGTCATACTCTTTACTTTGGTCTGTTACTTTCGCAGGTGCCAAAATATCTACAGGTGGTAATTGGTAAATTTCGTTTTCAAAAGATTCTTGTTCAAAAAGGACTAAATCCGGATCTTTCGTATCTGTTTCTTCTCTTTCTTCTGGCGGATCTTTTACTAGCTCTACTTTAGAACTGAAATTAGAAATAATTGGTGGTAGTTTTTCTTCTTTTTCCGGTTCTATTTCAACTACTTCCGCTTCTATTTCGTCCTCTGCTGCTTTTTCTGCTTTCTTTTGATCACGTTTCGCTTTTACTTCTTTACCTTTTTCTGTAGCTGCCTTTCCTTTTGAAAATAAATAGCGAACAAAATCAGCTATTTTAGCAAAAAATTGGCGTATCGATATTCCGGAAACTAGTGAGAAACCATAAACGATTAATAATACTGCGATAATATTCGTTCCTAAACGATCTACTAAAAAATAAGTAACTGAAGTAATTGCTGCACCTAACATGCCGGCTCCAACAAATCCTACTTGATTAGGATTAAATAAATTCTCAAGAAGGAGTTTCCATGTTCCTAATAGGACGGAACTATCTGCTCCCAGGGTGTGCACAATAAAATACATATGTATATATGTTAAAAATCCTAAAATAATTAAATAAATTCCAACTAGGCGCTTGCTAAAAAAACGTGGTCGTTGTCTTTTTATTACTAAATAGCCCCCAAGAATAACAAATCCTGCTAAAAGGACATAGCTTAACAAGCCTACCCACATCTCAGAAAGAGCAAAAAATACTCTACCAATAAAACCTAATTGTAAAATCCCTACTATTCCAAACGCTACTAAAATAACACCAACTATTTCTGAGCGTAATGATGCTGATTTTTTCTTTTTCGAACGGCTAGATGTTTTTTTACGTCCAGTCGTTTTTTTCTTTTGTGTCGCCATTTAAGTCCCACCTATTCCTTTTTTCGCTTGTTTTATTATAGCATATCAAACCATTTCATAGTTCATACTAAAGCCCTATTATCCAAACAAATGTTTCCTTAAAAAACCACAAATCTCCTTTGAAGAGAAATATGGTTTCTTTTTGTTATAAATGGGGTGTTTTCGTGTTCATAAGCTTACCACCACGAACTTCTGACATGCTACCACCAACTGCTAAGAAAGCTTCTGGATCAATCTCATCTAGAATTGCTTTCACCTTCACTTCTTCAAATCTTGAGACAATAACGAAAACTACTTTCCTTACATCGCCAGAATATCCTCCTGTTGCATCCAAATAAGTCACACCTTTTCCAAGCTGATCCATAATTTCTGCACCAATTTCTTCATAATAACGGCTAATAATAAAAGCACTTTTCGATTCATCTACACCTTGAATAACAATATCAATAACTTTATATGCTAAAAAGTATGTAATTAGTGAGTACATCGCTCGGTCCCAGTTAAAAACAAGTCCTGCGATAATAAAAATAACAATATTGATAAACATAATAATTTGCCCAGTCGAAAATGGGGTTCTACCATTAATAATGATGGAAATAATTTCTGTTCCATCAAGTGCTCCACCATTGCGGATTACGAGTCCAACACCAAGCCCGAGCGTCATTCCACCAAATACTGTAGCAAGTAGCAAATCGTCTGTCACAGGCTCCATATCATGTAACAAGAGCGTTACAATTGACATGACTGCAATACCATACAAAGTAAACAGCGCAAATACTTTTCCGATTTTTCGGTAACCGATAATAAAAAATGGAATATTAAGTACAAATGTTAAAACACCTAGTGGTAAAGGCGTTAGTTGTGAAATAATAATGGAAATCCCAACTACACCGCCATCTAATATCTGATTGTTTACAAGAAAAAGTTCTAGGCCAACACCCATTAAAATTGCCCCAAAAGTTATCATCAAAAACTTATAAACAAACCATTTCAATCTTCTTCGTCGTTCTTGTTTTACTTTTTTTAAGGCTAGTTCCTCCAAAAATGATTCATTTATTTGCACATAGCTCACGCCCAATCCTTACTTTATTCTTTATTTTTAGGCAATGAAAACAATACTTGCTTCCATTAACAAAATTTTTGCTTCATATTTAATAAGTATACCATAGCTGTTTTGTCCTTGTACACATAGTTAATAATAAGAAGTATTTTTTCAGTTTGTCTACTTGCCATGCTCCATCTTGCTATAGTATAGTATTAATGCGCAAACTTGTGGAGAAAATCTCGCACATGAAATACATTTTGAAGGGTGATAAAATTATGAGTGACTATCAAGTGTTGTTATATTACAAATACACAACGATTGATGATCCAGAATCTTTTGCAAAAGAGCATTTAGCTACTTGCAAAGAAATGGAATTAAAAGGTCGGATATTGGTGGCTACTGAGGGGATTAACGGCACCGTTTCTGGCACTGTGGAAGCAACAAATAACTATATGGCTTATATGGCAAAGGATGAACGTTTTCGTGATATGGTATTTAAAATTGACGAGACAGACGCTCATGCCTTTAAAAAAATGCATGTTCGACCAAGAGCAGAAATTGTTAGTTTAAGTTTAGAAAATGATGTAAATCCGCTTGAAATAACCGGAACTTATTTAGAACCAGCTGAATTTCGCGAAGCTCTACTAGCGGAAGACACTGTTATTTTAGATGCAAGAAATGATTATGAATTTGATCTTGGTCATTTTCGTGGAGCTGTTCGACCAGATATCCAAAATTTCCGTGAATTACCTAGTTGGATTGAAGAAAATCGTGATCAATTGGCAGATAAAAAAATTGTGACTTATTGCACTGGTGGTATTCGTTGTGAGAAATTTTCTGGTTGGCTAAAAACAGCGGGCTTTGATGATGTAAGCCAACTTCATGGTGGTATTGCTACTTATGGAAAAAACGAAGAAACACAAGGAGAACTTTGGGACGGGCAAATGTATGTTTTTGATGAGCGAATCGCCGTTCCAATCAACCAAGTAAATCCGACAATTGTTGGTAAAGATTACTTTGATGGTACCCCTTGTGAACGCTACATTAATTGTGCTAATCCGTATTGCAATAAACAAATTCTTGCCTCTGTCGAAAATGAAGAAAAATATTTACACAGCTGTTCCAATGAATGCCGTGTTCATCCAGCAAATTTATATACTAAAAACTTATCCAAAGAAAGTTTTACTGAAAGACTAGAAGCTTTAAACGAAACAGTTCAATAACAAAAATAAAAACCAGCTTGCTAAGATATTTGCCCTTAAAGTTAGATTGTTTGGTCTAACTTTAAGAGGGCAATACAGCATGCTGGTTTTTATTTTCTATTAGCTAATTGTTTTAAATCAATTCCTCGTAAATTCCCCCATGTAGCAAGTTCTCCTGTCACGACCAATGAAGTTTTTTTAAGTTCAGTAATATTTTGGGCATCTGCCAGAACAAATAATCCTCGTAATTGTTCTTTCCATAACTCCAATTTAGCAATAGTTTGTTCGACACCATTTTTTTTCAATGAATAAATAACTTGTCCTGCCATCCCAACGCTGCCTGCTCCAAGTGCTAAAGATTTCACGATATCCATTGGTGTCCTAATGCCCCCAGATGAAAGAAAGGCTATATCTGGCGCATCCGCATGTTGCATATCTAATAATGCTTGACCAGTAGTAATACCCCAATCAAGCAAAAAATCATATGCTTGGTCACGTCGACGATCATTTTCAATTCGGGCGAAGTTTGTCCCGCCCTTCCCAGCTAAATCGACCGTTTGAACACCAATATTTGCTAAAGATGTAACTGTCTCACGCGTTAACCCAAAACCAACTTCTTTAACAATTATAGGTACTGGCGACAACTTAACATATTCTTCTATTCTTGTTAACCAGTGACTAAAAGAACGGTCCCCTTCTTGCATAACTAACTCTTGGGCTGGATTAATATGAATTTGGAGAGCATCAGCAGTTAACATCTCTACCGCGCGTAATCCATCTTCTATTTTTACTTCTGGGCTTATATTTGCTAGAATTACTCCATTTGGATTGTTATCCCGAACAACTTGATATGTATCAATAAGCGTGCTATTTTTTAATGCGGCAGATTGTGAACCCACTGCCATCGGAATCCCTACTTCTTTTGCAATTTCTGCAAGATCCGCATTGATTTTCTTAGTGTGGCGACTCCCTCCAGTCATTGCATTAATGTAAAAGGGAAACGCCACATCCATCCCGCAAATCGTTGTTGTTAAATCAATATCACGCACATTGTAGCGCGGGATAGAGGTTCCTAGCAGCTGAATATCATCTAAACTAAATTTGCCAAGTTGTTCGTTTTGTTTTACTCCAAGGGCAACATGCTCATCTTTGCGCCTTTCTCTTAATAAGTCCTCGTTCTTTTGCATTTCTAGTCCTCCACAAATCACTAATTTCTCCTATATTTTTCAACGAGATAATACATCTCAAGTAAATGTCAGTACGGTTTTGAAAATAGTTTCTTTTTCTTCGAGAGTTGGTTGATATACTTCCCCGTCTAAAAATAAAATTAGACCATGGAAGGTTTGAATGTCATCTTCGCAGTCTTCACAATATTCCACTTCTTCTTCATTCCAAGCAGCAAGTAGACAATCTTTTTTTGTTTGATGATTAGGATAATTACGCAATAACACTTTTGCTAGTTCTTGATATTTAGCCAGTGCTTCCTCTTTTTCTGAAAAAGAATAATCTGCTTGAATAGACATTTCCCATTCCTCGAAAAACCACCAAGGTTCATATTCCCCTTTGGTTAGATAGACATTCCACTTTGCCATCATAAAAACTCCCAACACTAATTAGAATACTATTATTATAGCATAAGCCTGCTTGAAATACTGAAATGCAAATTTTTGAAAGTAGCTCGAAAAAAAGATACACTAGGTATAAGGAAAAATAGAAGGGATTGGTTGCATAATGGCTCGGAATACAGCGATTTTAAGAGTGACTGGATTTGTTCAAGGAGTTGGTTTTCGTTACACGACAAAACATGTTGCATATAAATATGACATTAGTGGCACTGTTAAAAACTTAGATGATGGATCTGTTGAAATTCATGCCATTGCAGAAGAAGAAAATTTAGATAAATTTATTGATGCTATTAAAAAAGGACCTTCTCCTGGTTGTCGAATTGAGCATGTTTATATTTATAAAGGCGCTCCAGTAGAAGAACGAAAAACGTTTGATATTATTTATTAATTTTAAAAAATAGTGGTTGTACTATAGCTCTTTTTGCATTATAGTTAATGAGTACTTAAACCTTGAAAGGAGCGAATGCGTGGCATGATTTCCATTTTGCAGATTTTACTGGAACCAGAATTCATTTCACTTACGGTAACGTTTTTATTAATGTTGACGATTTTTAGTTATTGGTCGGCTATTACATTATTAAAACCGAAAATGGTGCTACCCGCTGACGCTATTTATTTAAAGCGAAGTAAGCTTTCATTAAAAGCTCATTTTTACCGAGCTTCTCCCAATTTTATTATCAATTGGTTGGCAGTCACAATGAAATGTAGCGCTATTACCGATGATGAAGACAGTTTTTCATTTTCCAACGTATAAACTTATTATTTTATCATTTAGGAGGAAAATGAAACATTGAAAAAGAAAAATATTATTCTAATTAGTGTACTATTTGGTGCATTACTACTACTTACAGGTTGTAGTTTGGACCCTTCTCAAAATACGGATGGTTTCTTTAGCACCTATTTAATCCAACCATTTACAAGCTTTATTATGTTTGTCGCATCCTTTGTTGGTGATAATTATGGTGTTGCGATTATTATAACTACTTTATTAATCCGTGCGCTTATTATGCCTCTTAACTTGCGTACAGCAAAAGCACAAATGGGCATGCAATCAAAAATGGCCGTAGCTAAACCAGAAATTGACGAAATTCAAGCACGACTTAAACGAGCAACATCAAAAGAAGAACAAGCAACCATTCAAAAAGAAATGATGGCCGTTTATTCTAAATATAATATTAACCCAATGCAAATGGGCTGTTTACCTTTACTAATACAAATGCCTATATTGATGGCTTTCTATTATGCAATTCGTGGCTCCTCAGAAATTGCCAGCCATACGTTCTTATGGTTTAATCTAGGTTCACCAGATATGATTTTAGCAATTATTGCTGGGTTGGTATATTTGGCTCAATATTTCGTTTCAATGATTGGGTACTCACCTGAACAAAAGAAACAAATGAAAATAATTGGCTTAATGTCACCTATCATGATTTTATTTGTTTCATTCTCCGCTCCATCTGCACTTGCTCTATACTGGGCGGTCGGTGGTATTTTCTTAGCAGGACAAACATTATTAACGAAAAAATTATATATGAATAAACACCCAGAAATTAAAATAATGGAACAAGAAGAAAAAGAGTTTGAACAAATCGTTGAAGAACAAAAGAAAGAAAAATAATAGTTAAAAAATCCCCTGGAAAATATAATTATATTTTCCAGGGGATTTTCTATTGATAATATATACTTATTGACAAAAATACACGCCTACCTAAAATTTAGATGGACGTGTATGTGTTATTTTGATTTTGGTTCAATATACGGCAAGGTGATTTTGATAGTAGTACCTTTATCAGGCTCACTAATCGCGCCAATTGTTCCAAGGTACCCTTCAACTAATTGTTTAGCGATTGCAAGGCCTAAGCCATTACCGCCTTTTTCACGGCTTCTCGCTTTATCGACCCGGTAAAATCTATTAAAAATTTTATCAATTTCTTCCTGAGAAATACCTTCCCCATAATCGCGAACATCAATATGAATCTGATTTTTTTCCTTATATAAATGCATATCGACTTCTGTTCCATTACCAGAATACTTAACTGCATTATCCATAATGATAATCAAAATTTGTTCTAGGTGATTATGTTGAATAAGAGCACGTAAATCTGTGTCATCTTCAATTAGTTTGAATGTAAAAGTTTCATACATAACTTCAAAATTACGTCTTACTTGTTCAACCGTTGCATTTACATCTGTTATTTGCAATTCTTTGGTTTGTGAAATTTGTTCAGCCCTTGATAAATCAAGCATTTCTTGTACTAATTTTTTCATTCGCTCTAATTCTGTTAACGATGCATTTAATGATTCATCTAACACTTCTGGATCGTCTTTTCCCCAACGAGTAAGAAGTTTCAAATGTCCTTCCATGATTTGTACAGGCGTCCGTAACTCATGTGATGCATCTTCCACAAATTGTTTTTGTTGTTCAAAACTAGTTTCAATTCTTGTCATCATATCATTAAAAACAACCGTCAACTCTCCAATCTCATCTCGAGAGTTAGTTTTTGTTTCAATACGTTTTTGGAAACCATTTTTACGAATATCATTCATTGAGCGAGCAAGTTTTGTTAGCGGGTTTAAGAAGTTTTGTGCAAGTAAGTAACCTAGCATTCCACTAATAAATAGCGCCACAGCACCAAGAAGAATCATCGTCACAAGTAATCGATCCATCATTCGATTATAAGAAGTAAGTGGATTAACAACCTGTGCATATCCAATAACCGTCGTATTGTCATCTGCAACAATCGGCATTTGTGCAGTCATCATCTTCTGCCCATCTATCGTGGGTTTATTCATAATGAATTTATCAGTTCCACTCACAAAATACTGCGAAAAATCAATGCTCGTAATATCTTGATTTCTTGAAAAATAATATTTATTAATAAAATGACCATCTTTATCATACAAGTTAATTACTTGATCTTGTAATTTTCGGTTCACCGTTTTGTCATTATTAAATAGATATTTGATTTCCTCATTGTCGGTTAGATCTTGATTAGTTAGCGTACTCGTGGTTGCTAGCAGCAGTTCTTTCACTTCTGGTTCTTCTTCATTAAGCAACATTTGCCCAATTCCTTGGTAAATCGCATATGAAAACAAGAAAAAAGTTAGAAAAATGGCTGCACTAGCTCCAAAAGTCCATTTAAATTTCAAAGAGCGACTTTTTAAGGAGAATGGGCTGGTTGTCATGTACGCATCACATACCCAGTCCCACGAACAGTTTGAATATAACTTTCTTCGTCAGGATGATCAATTTTATTTCGCAAATAACGAACATATACATCCACTACATTTGTTTCTACTTCTGTTTCATACCCCCAAACTTTATTCAGTAGCACTTCTCGAGTTAGCACGATATTGACATTTTCCATTAGAGTAAGTAAAAGTTCATATTCACGTTTTGTTAAATCAATAATTTCTTCATCTCGTTTTACAATCCGATTTTCTTTTTCAACAATAAGATTTCGGTATTGAAGCGTCGTTTGTTTAGCTGATTGTTCCGCATTCTCAACTCGACGTAATAGAGAACGTAGCCGAGCAAGTAACTCTTCAATTGCAAATGGCTTAACAATATAATCATCTGCCCCGTGATCAAGTCCTGATACACGATCAATGACAGAGTCACGTGCGGTTATCATAATAATCGGTGTTTGTTTTACTTGGCGAACACGACGACATACTTCTACGCCATTCAAATGCGGCAACATTAAATCAAGCAAAATTGCATCCCATTCTTCGTTTAATGCGAGTTCAAGTCCAGCTCGTCCATCATTCGCGACTGCTGTTTCATAATTTTCATGTTGTAATTCTAACTCAATAAAACGGGCTAAATTTTTTTCATCTTCAACAATTAATATTCTATTCATTTGGCCTAACCCTCTCTTTCGGTCATTACACTATATTCCTATTACTATTGTAACGAACTTTGACTCAAAAACAACTAATAACAGCCTATAAATGGATATTTCCTGCATTTTTTACTACTTTACCATGATTTATTCATAGAAATCTCATAAAAAAGCACTCACCAATGAAAATAAGCGTCTGACACTTTAAAATTCACTTATAAATATTCATTTTTATATTCCTGATACTCCACTGCCCATACCTCCAGCGCTTCAATGATTGGCAGAAATTTCGTTCCAATATCGGTCAAAGAATATTCGACTTTCGGAGGTACTTCTCGATAAACTTCTCGATGAATCAATCCGTATTTTTCTAATAAACGCAGCTCTTTTGTTAAATTAGCTTGTGTAATTTGTGGTATTTCTCGACTTAGCTCACCAAAACGAAAGGTTTTTTGACTTAGAAAATAAATAATTACCATTGTCCATTTCCCATTAATAATTTTTTGAACATCTGCGACAGGGCATGAAATTATATTTGTGTTTTCTTTACTATTTGTCATGCAATAGCCTCCATTACTATCATTTTTAATAGTACCTATTAAAAAATAAGGTACTTGTGAAAACAAATTTTACTCTTTATACTTTGAAAAGTAAAGACTATCATTTGGAGGTTGATTATGAAAATAGCCATTTTTGGTGCTACTGGTGGTATCGGTAAATTTGTTGTCCAGCATGCTTTGGAACGTGGATTTATCGTAAATGCTTATGTTCGCAATGCAGATAAAGTAACAATACATCATCCTAATTTGGAAATTCATACAGGAGAATTAACTAATTATCTAAAAATAAAGGCGGCACTTAGTGGATGTGATGTGGTGATATGGTGTGTTGGAATCCCAATGAAAAAGTATGTAGGAACTGTTTCATTAGATGGTCACAAAATATTGCTTCAAGCTATGGTTGAATGCGGGATAAAGCGATTAATTGATTGGGGAACCCCAAGTATTCCATTTAAAAAAGATAAAAAATCATTTACTACGATATTCCCCTCCTTGATTGCTGGGATAGCGTTAAAACAGGCGAAAACAGAAATGCTCTCTATTGCAAGATTAATTACTGCGTCTACTGTCGAATGGACAATAGTTAGATTTATCGCTCCTAAAAATTCGCCATATAAAGGAAATATAAAAACGAGCTATGGTGATAGTAAGCTAAAATGGAGTATCTCTCGTGAGGATATTGCTGTATTTATGCTTGACCAAGTTACTAGCAAAAAATATATTTACTCTATGCCAATTATAGGAACTTAACTATTCTATACCAATAAAAAAGAGACACTCACATTATGTAGGAGTGTCTCTTTTTGAAAACTTATTCGTCTACTTCTGGCCATTCTGTATGGAAAATTCCTGGTTTATCAATTCTTTCATACGTATGCGCTCCAAAATAATCACGTTGCGCTTGAATAAGATTTGCAGGTAATACCTCAGAACGATAACTATCGTAATAGCTAATTGCTGCAGTAAATGTTGGCACTGGAATTCCAGCTTTTACTGCTTCTGCTACGACTGTACGAAGATCGCCTTGGTAATTGTGGGCAATATCTTTGAAATAAGGATCAAGTAGTAAGTTTTTAAGATTTTTATCTTGGTTATAAGCATCTGTAATTTTTTGTAAGAAGCGAGCACGGATAATACAGCCAGCGCGGAAGATTTTTGCAATTTCCCCGTATTGTAAATCCCAATTATTCTCTTCGCTTGCAGCTCTCATTTGAGCAAAACCTTGTGCATAAGAAGCAATTTTACTGAAATAAAGTGCGCGACGAACAGATTCCACAAAAGCTTTTTTGTCCCCTTCAAATTGGTAATTAGAAGGACCATTTAAAACAGTACTTGCATAAACACGTTCTTCTTTCAATGCAGAAATGTAGCGTGCAAATACAGATTCGGTAATTAAGGAAAGCGGTACACCTAAATCAAGTGCACTTTGGCTAGTCCATTTACCAGTACCTTTTTGACCGGCTTTATCCAAAATAACATCCACTATTGGTTTACCAGTTTCTTCGTCTTTTACTTTTAGAATATTTTTAGTGATCTCGATTAAATAACTATCCAGCTCGCCATTATTCCATTCTTCAAATACAGTTGCAAGTTCCTCATGGTTAAGTCCACCAATTTCTTTTAAAATTGTGTAGGCTTCTGCGATTAATTGCATATCACCGTATTCGATACCATTATGCACCATTTTAACGTAATGTCCGGCACCATCTGGACCAATATAAGTTACACAAGGTTCGCCATCTGCTACTGCAGCAATTTCACGTAAAATTGGAGCTACAAGGTCATATGCTTTGCGTTGTCCACCCGGCATAATAGAAGGTCCTTTTAATGCGCCTTCTTCTCCGCCTGATACACCAGTTCCGATAAAATTAAATCCTTCTTCACTTAATTCTTTATTACGACGAATCGTGTCTTTAAAGAATGCATTCCCGCCATCAATTAAAATATCTCCTTCATTTAAGAAAGGTTTAACTGCTTCAATCATCATATCTGTAGCATCGCCAGCTTTTACCATAATAAGAATACGGCGTGGTACTTCAAGAGATTCAACAAAATCCTCTAAACTATAAGTTGGTACTAATTTTTTGTCCGCATTTTCTTCCATTACCGCTTTTGTTTTTTCAGAAGAACGGTTAAAGATAGATACTGTATGACCGCGGCTTTCGATATTTAGGGCTAAATTACGACCCATAACGCCCATTCCTATAACACCTATTTCTTGTTTTGCCATTTTGCACTTCTTCCTTTCCGGTTTATTAAGGCAGAAAAATCTGTCTTACTTCAACATGACACATAAAAGTATCAACATTATTTACTATATCAAAGAATTGCCTCTTGGACAATGAATCAATCCGAATTATTTGACTTTTTTTCATTAATTTAACTTTCTAAGTAAAATTTTTTCATTTTTTGCGGATTCTGCTAGATTTATGACTAAATGTGTAAGCTCTTCTAATTGCTCTATAAACACGTACTCCTCTTCTGTGTGCGCTTGCTCGTATCCCGCAGAAAGTAATATCGTTGGAATCCCTTTTTCGTTCAAAATATTTGCATCAGTTCCGCCTTCTAGACTTATTTCTTGCATTTTTAATCCTTGTTTTTGTGTAGCTTTTTGAAGAATATTGATTAATGGGTGTTTTTTTTGAATTTGAAAACCTTCATAAATCAGCGCTGTTTCATGAGCCAATGTGGCACCGTATTTCTCACATATCTGACTAAAGCGTTCTTTTATTGTTTGAATATGCCCTAATGCTTTGGAATAATTAGCATTTGAATCAAATATAATTTCTAGTTGCGCATCTTGCTGATTATTATCATTAATTCCTCCAGAGAACGACTGAATTTCCCACTTATTTTCCTTGTCAATGCGGCCGGGTTTTGTTGCATGAAGCGCCATTTTCGCAACAGAAATTGGTGACATTTGTGTAATATCAGAGCTCACAATTGTAAAGGTAACTGCTACTAACGTATTTGCTTTAGCTTGATAACTACCAACTTTTCCTGGAGCATCTAAGCAATAGCCGTAAGTAGCTGTGATTTTTTCTTCTGGAAATAATTTCATTCCAACCATTCCAAGTTCTTCTCTAGTCGTAAAAATAAATTCAATTGGACCATGTACTGTTTTTTCAGCAACAAAATAATCTATCGCAGCTAACATAGCCGCCACTGCTGCTTTATCATCTGCACCTAATGAAGCATCGTTTTCCGTCCTAATTTTACCCTCATCAATTTGAACAATTGGTTTTTCTGCGCTTGGATGAGTATCTAAATGGCTCCCAAAAAGAATGGTTGGAAAATTTTCAGCAGTTGCTGGAATTCGAGCAATTAGACCATAACTTTCATCTAAACTAAATGAAACGCCTAAATTAGTTAAATGACTTTCTATATAACTTAAAATAGCTGCTTCTTTTCTAGAAATAGACGGAATTTGAATAAGTTCCATAAAATATTTTTTCACATTCGTTTCCATAAATTATTCCCCTTTGGTCTTTTTGGATAAAAAATACAAATATTACTTGAAATTCTTCTCATTTATCAGTAAGATATATTTAAGTAAAGCTTTATGAGAGGAGTTTTCTTCCACAATGACTAATAAAAAAATAGTTCGCGTTGTCGTTATTTTAATGTTGATCGCGATTGTATTATCTAGTGTTTTAACTGGGGTATTAATGTTTCTATAAGAGTTTACTATCTGAGCCAATTTGGTTCAGATTTTTTTTGCTTTTTTCTACAAAAAAAGAGCAGCACCCGAAAGTACTACCCAAGACATCTAGGGAGTTTAGGGGTATGGATCTAGATGTACTAAACAATACCCGCTAAAGCTAGATTAAAACATATTTAATATAACGCTGTATTATCTTTGGAAATTTTTTCTACTGCGGCTTTTATTGCTTGTAAGAATTTGCCTGCGAGTAATCCATCTAGTATACGATGATCAATGGACAAACATAGATTTACCATGTCACGAACAGCAATCATATCATCAATAATTACTGGACGTTTAACAATTGACTCTACTTGAAGAATGGCTGCTTGTGGATGGTTAATAATTCCCATAGATTGTATGGAACCAAAAGAACCAGTACTATTAACTGTAAATGTGCCACCTTCCATATCCGCTTGTGTAAGTTTTCCATTTCGAGCTTTTAAAGCAAGTTCGCTAATTTCACGAGCAATACCTTTAATTGATTTTTCATCTGCATTTTTAATTACCGGCACATAGAGTAAATCTCCTGCTGCAACTGCTATAGAAACATTGATATTCCCATGCTCAATAATTTTATCTCCTGCCCACGTACTATTAAGTTGTGGGAATTCTTTTAATGCTTGTGCTACTGCTTTGATGAAAAAAGCAAAGTAAGTTAATGAATAGCCTTCTTCTTTTTTAAAGCTATCTTTCACGGAATTACGGTAGCGAACAAGACCAGTTGCATCGACTTCAACCATCATCCACGCATGCGGAATTTCTTGTTTGCTAACACTCATATGTTTAGCAATTGCTTTTCTTACGCCGTTAATTGGAATTTCCTTGTCTCCTGCTACTGTTCTAACTGGTTCAGGAGTCTTTGTTTGTTCACGTGTTGGTTGTTCCAACTGTTCTTGTTTAGGAGCTGCTGAACCGGTTTCTATTCTTTGCAGCAAATCTTTTCTTGTAATCCGACCGCCTTTTCCTGTTCCTTGAATGGTATTTAAATCGATATTATTTTCACCAGCGATTCGTAGTACAGCAGGAGAAAATCTTCCGCTTGCTGGTGCCTCCGCTAATGTTACTTGTTTTGCTGATTCATTTGTTTCTTTAGGTGTCTCGTCAGGTATCTGTTCTTTTGTCTCTACTTCCACGTTACTTGTTTCAGCTGTTTCAATAGTACAAATCACTTCGCCGACTTCTAATGTTGTATCTTCTTCCGCCAAAAGCTCTTTAATGGTACCGCTAAATGAAGATGGGATTTCAGCGGTTACTTTGTCAGTTAACACTTCAGCAATAGCATCATATTTTTCTACTTTATCACCGGGTTTGACTAACCATGAACTAATGGTTCCTTCTGTTACACTTTCCCCTAACTTGGGCATGGTTATTTTTTCAACTGCCACGGGTCTTCACTCCTTTTATTTAAAACGGGTCTAAAATTCCGCTAATTCTTTCATTGCATCTGCAACTTTATCTGGATTAATCATAAAATGTTTTTCCATTGTTGGAGCAAAAGGCATTGCTGGGGTATCTGGTCCAGCAAGTCTTGCAATCGGTGCATCTAAGTCGAATAAGCAATGTTCTGAAATAATTGCTGCTACTTCGCTAATAATGCTTCCTTGTTTATTGTCTTCTGTTACAAGAAGGACTTTTCCAGTTTTCTTTGTTGCTTCGATAATTGCTTCTTGATCTAATGGATAAATAGTACGCAAATCAAGAATATGTGCTTCTACACCTTCACTTGCAAGTCTTTCAGCAGCTTGTTGAGCAAATTGAACAGCTAGACCATATGTTATCACCGTAATATCATCGCCTTCACGAACCACGTTGGCTTTACCGATTGGAACGATATAATCTGTTTCTGGCACTTCCCCTTTAAGTAAGCGATATGCACGTTTATGTTCAAAGAAAAGCACTGGATCATTATCGCGAATCGCTGCTTTTAAAAGTCCTTTAGCATCATATGGAGAAGATGGAACCACAATTTTCAGTCCTGGTTGTCCAAAGAATACTTTTTCGACCGATTGAGAATGGTAAAGTGCTCCGTGAACACCACCACCAAACGGGGCGCGAATGACCATTGGACAAGACCAATCATTATTCGAACGATAGCGAATTCTCGAGGCTTCAGAAATAATTTGATTCACAGCTGGCATGATAAAATCAGCAAACTGCATTTCGGCAACTGGACGATACCCATACATTGCAGCACCAATTCCAACTCCAGCAATTGCTGACTCTGCAAGTGGTGTATCTAAAACACGATCTTCACCAAATTCATCATACAAACCGGCAGTTGCTTTAAATACACCGCCTTTTTTCCCTACATCTTCCCCTAAAATAAATACTTTATCATCGCGCTCCATTTCTTCTTTAAGCGCCATTGTTATTGCATCAATATATGAAATGACTGGCATTAAAATTCCCTCCTAATCAGCTATTCGCATCTTCATCGTATACATATAGTAAGGATGATTCTGGTTCTGCGTATGCTGCATTTTCCGCATAATCGGTTGCTTCATTAACTTCTTTAGCAACACTTTTTTCGATTTCAGCAATTTTTTCTTCTGTTAAATAACCTTCATCAACTAGCTCTTTTTCAAAAATCTTTAATGGGTCTTTTTCTTTTGCTTCTGCGACTTCTGATTTGGAACGATAGCTACTATCATCATCATCGGAGGAGTGTGGTGTAAAACGATAGGAAACTGTCTCAATTAACGTAGGACCTTCCCCATTTCTTGCTCGATCAGCTGCACGTTTAAAAGCTGCATAAACTTCTCCCATATTTGTTCCATCTACTCGCTCACCAGGAATTCCGTAACCAATTGCTCGGTCCGAAAGTTTTTCTGCGGCATATTGTTTAGAAGCTGGAACAGAGATAGCATACTTATTATTATGGATAACGAACACAACTGGCAACTTATGTACAGATGCAAAGTTGATTCCTTCATGAAAATCTCCTTGGTTAGAGGAGCCTTCTCCAGTGGAAGCATAGATTGCAACTGGATCATTAGCCATTTTTGCTGCTAATCCAATACCAGCAGCATGTGGAAACTGTGTGGTTACTGGTGAACTTTGTGTCACAATACGATTAGCTTTTTGACCAAAGTGAGCAGGCATTTGACGACCGCCCGAGTTTGGATCCTCAGCTTTCGCAAAAGCAGAGAGCATTATATCTTTTGCTGTCATACCAAAAGCTAAAACTACTGCTAAATCACGATAATATGGTAAGGCATAATCTTTTTCTAAATCAAAGGCGAATGCAGCACCGATTTGAGCTGTTTCTTGTCCTTGCCCAGAAATCGTAAAAGGGATTTTCCCAGAACGATTGAGTAGCCACATACGTTCATCAAGTCTCCTTGCCATTAACATTGTTTTATACATTTTTACTAATTTATCTTCTGTTAAACCGGCTTCTTTTAAAGTCATTTTTGTTCCTCCTTTAAAGCTGTATTAACCATGAATTGCATTACCATCCACAGCAAGGGCAGCTTCTCTAAAACTTTCTGATAAAGTTGGGTGCGGGTGAATCGTATTTCCCACTTCCCATGGGGTTGCGTTTAATACTTGCGCGAGTGCGGCTTCACTAATCATATCGGTTACATGAGGTCCAATCATGCTAACACCTAGAATATCGTCCGTATCTTTATCTGCAATGATTTTAATAAAACCGTCTGACTCCCCGTAAACGAGTGCTTTTCCGATACCTCGGAAGAAAAACTTACCTTTTTTTATGTTATAGCCACGTTCTTTGGCTTGTTCTTCGGTGATACCAACGCTTGCAATTTCTGTTGATGTATAAATACAACGTGGAACTAAATCGTAATCTAGTTTTTCAATCGATTTTCCAGCAATATGGTTAGCTGCGATTGTTCCTTCTTCCATCGCAACATGTGCAAGTTGAATTGTTGGGATACAGTCACCAATTGCATAAATATGACTTTCTTTTGTTTGATAAGCGTCATTAACTTGAATAAAGCCATTTTCAGTTGTAACATCAGTATTTTGTAAGCCGATATTTTCCGTATTAGCAGAACGCCCTACAGAAACAAGAATCTTGTCTGCTGTAAATGTTTGTTCCTCACCTTTAATTACTGCATTTATTTGGACACCTGTATCAGTTTTTTTATAGCTAGTTGCTTGAACTTCAGCAGCTGTATGCATAGTTAATTTTTTCTTTTTGTAAAGTCTTGCTAATTCTTTTGCTACTTCTTTATCTTCCGTTGGTAAAATTCTGTCAGCGTATTCCAGAACAGTGACTTCTACACCAAAATCATGCATCATGGAAGCCCATTCCATCCCGATTACGCCACCACCAACAATAATGATTGATTTAGGCAATGTTTCTAAATTAAGGGCACCGTCAGAAGATAGCACATTTTCTTCATCAATTGTAAGACCTTTAAGACTACGTGGCTTGGAACCTGTGGCTATAATAAGGTTTTTAGGAATTAGCATTTCATTCTCTGAACCATCCTCAAATTCAACAGATACCGTTCCAGCTGTTGGTGAAAAGATAGATGGGCCTAATATAGTTCCTGTTCCAACAAATAAATCAATTTTTCCTTGCTTAAATAATTGATGAATTTCTTTTTCTAATTGATCTACAATTGCTTGTTTTCTTGTTTGCGCTTGTAAAAAGTTAATATTAGCATTCCCTTCGACTGTAATACCAAATTCACTCGCTTTTTTTACTGTTTGTAGGACTTCTGCAGAACGTAATAAAGCTTTAGTTGGAATACAACCACGGTGAAGACATGTCCCGCCAACCTTTCCTTTTTCAACGACAGCGACTTTTTGACCATTTTTTGCGGCTTGTATTGCTGCAACGTAACCGCCAGTTCCCCCGCCAAGAATAACTACATCATATTCTGTTGCCACATTATCTCCTCCTTATTAATATACTTTTTCTTTTTCTAGACCTGCAAGTACTCTTTGTACGCCACTATTTAGGGCTTCCAACTCATCTTCTCCCGGTTCTATAATCACTTTAGCTATCCAGTTAATTTGTTTGGTAATTTCCTTTGTAAAAAGTTCGCTTCTAGCAAGTCCGCCAGTTAGGATAATAGCATCAATCTTACCTTCTAAAACTACTGAGCATGCTCCAATTTCTTTACTAACTTGATAAGCCATTGCCTGGAATGCATCTGTAGCTTTTTCATTACCCG
Source organism: Listeria immobilis (assembly GCF_014322765.1). Taxonomy (GTDB): domain Bacteria; phylum Bacillota; class Bacilli; order Lactobacillales; family Listeriaceae; genus Listeria; species Listeria immobilis. Next base: position 52,622 of record NZ_JAASTZ010000009.1, read on the forward strand.
TATGTACTTTGGCTTCAATCTCTAACATGCTATTTGTACCTAGATAAGAAATCATTCCACCACGACCAACAATGAAATCGTGTAATTCTCGTTTAGTCCAATTCCCACTAAAACAAGCTTCTAGAAAATCATTCATTGGTAGTGAGCCTGAACGTTCAGGACTAAATGGCCCGTCTCCATCTAAGGCATTATTGACATCTACTGCTTTACCTTGTTTATGTGCAGCAACAGAAATACCACCACCAAGATGTGCAATAACAAAATTCATCTTTTCGTAATCAGAACCAAGCTGTTTGGCAATTTTCCGTCCAGCAGCTTTATGATTTAACGCATGAAAAATACTCTTCCTAGTGATAAGCTCATTCCCCGAAAATCTTGCAACCGGCTGCATTTCATCAACTACGACAGGGTCCACAATAAAACTTGGAATTTGGAGATTATCAGCTAACTTCTTAGCAAGCATTGCGCCTAAATTAGAAGCATGTTCTCCGTATTTATTTTCTTGTAAATCTGCTAACATTTTATCAGTCACTTTATAGGTACCGCCAGCAACTGGTCGAAGTAAGCCGCCACGACCAACGACAGCATCTAATTTGTTTATATCATACCCAAACGAATCAATCACTCTTTGTAGCAATTGCCATCTAAAATCAAATTGATCTTGTACATTATTAAAATTGGCTAGTTCTTGCATTCCGTGTCTGATTGTTTCTTCAAAAAGAAGTTTGTCGCCTTGGTATACGGCGAGTTTTGTGGAAGTCGAACCGGGATTTATTGTCAAAACATCAAAAGACATTTAATTTCCTCCAAATTTAATTGTGAAAAATGCAGTAAGTTATCATTTTCCCAAAGACTATTGTAACACGTAGGCTGCATTCATATAAAAGCCTTTGCATTCAGAATATTAAAGTCCGTCTATTCACATTATTTCATTATTTTCCAACCATTCGGACAGTTAGAAGAAACGAAGCGAGTTTATTTTCTGGCGTATCGTTTCTGGAAGAGATAACAATAGGTACTTTTGCTCCAACGATAGCACTCCCTACCTTAGCCCCTGCAAAATAAACTAGCGATTTATAAAGCACATTTCCAGTTTCAATATTTGGAGCAATTAAAATATCCGCTTCACCAGCCGTACTACTTTTAATCCCTTTATGAATAGCAGCTTCTTTAGAAATAGCTACATCTAGCGCAAGCGGCCCAGCAATTTCTAGCTCACTTCCAAAATGATTAACTACTTCCTTTGCTTCGATTGTAGAAGGCATTTTATTGGTAACTTCTTCTACTGCGCTAAGCAAGGCTACTTTTGGCTTTGAAATACCAATTTTAATTGCGGCATTTACTGCATTTTCGGTTATAGCGATTTTTTCTTCTGTATTTGGTGCAACATTCATAGCACAATCTGTTAATAATAACGGTTTATGATAATTAGGAATATCAAAAATAGCTATTTGACTTAATAAAGCACCTGTTCTAAGTCCGTTTTCTTTTTTTAATACATGACGCATTAAAGTTGCTGTTGGAATAAAACCTTTCACTAGAATATCTGCCTCTTTATTTTTCACGGCTAAAATAGCGCCTTGAGCTGCCTGATCTGCTGTATCGGCTTGAATCCAAGTGACACATTCATGTGCAGTTAAAGCTTTCTCTTCGTTTTTCCCAAATAAAAGGAATTTGCCTAATTTTTGAGCAAGTGCTAGACGAATTGTTTCTAAAACTATTTCATCATCAGCGCCTGCTATTGCAAAAACAAAGGAACTAGTTTCTGCATCATCTGAAAAAAATCGTTTACTTGTCATAAAAAATAACTCCTTTTTCGCACAAAAAAGCCGCATTTCAGAATTAGTAGTTGTTTTTATGACCAGGTAATAATTTCTACCTTATCCATTTTAAGCAAAAACTATTCGATATGCAAGCAATTTTGTTTTTTTAATAAGTTTGTTTTACTTTTTCGGCTTGTTCCATCATTTCTTTTGCATGTTGTTTGGTTAATTCTGTTACTTCTATTCCGGCTATCATTCGGCTAATTTCTTCTACTTTGTTATTTCCTTCAAGAATTGTAACAGAAGTAGTTGTTCGTTTATTTTGTACTTTTTTAGTAATATAATAATGGTGGTTTGCCATTGCTGCAACTTGTGGTAAATGGCTAATACAAAGAACTTGTGACCCTACTGAAACTGCGTATATTTTCTCTGCAATCGCTTGACCAACACGACCACTTACACCTGTATCAACTTCATCAAAAATAATAGATGTTATTCCTTGATGTCTAGAGAAAATCGTTTTAAGCGCTAACATCATACGAGATAATTCTCCACCTGAAGCGATTTTTGCTAGAGGTTTTAATGGCTCCCCTGGATTGGTAGACATATAGAAAACGATACTATCTTGACCATTCTCGGTTAATTCCATTTTGTCCGTTTCAAATCGAACACTAAAAATCGCTTTTTCCATATAAAGTTGATTTAATTCTTGTTTTATTTGTTTTTCAAGTATTGTTGCTGCTTTTTTACGGATATCTGTTAGTGTGTTTGCTTGTTTGCTAAGTTCTGTTTTCATGCTTGCTAATTTAGATTCTAAATGACCAACATGAGATTCACTATCCGTTAATTTCTCCATTTCACTACTAATTTCTTGTTCATATTGAATAATATCTTCAATTGTTTTACCGTATTTACGTTTCAATTGATTTAGGTCATTTAATCGTGATTCAATTAGATTTAGTTCTTCCGGCTGAAATTCTAGTTGATCAAGTGCTTGTCTAATTTGACTCATACTATCTTCTAACATATAGTAACTGGAAGAAATCGCCTCACTAACCGCCTTATAATCTGTATGAATACTAGCAGCTGTATCCATCTGGCGCATCGCTTCTCCGACAAATTCAAGTCCACCTGGTTCACCTTGAATGGCTGTATAGGCTCCCTGCAAATTTTCGTTTAATTTTTCAAAGTTTGCCAAGATATTCTTTTGTTCTAATAAACGGTCTTCTTCTCCCACTTGTAAATTAGCATTTTCAATTTCTTGCTGTTGAAAACGAAGCATATCAAGTCTTTGGGCAAGTTCCCGTTCATTTTTTGTCCAATTCTCCCATTCTTTGGAAATGGTTTGGTATTCTTTAAAATAAGTTTGATATTTTGTCAAAACTGGTTTAATTTTATCAGCAGCAAAACGGTCTAATAAGGATAAGTGAAACTCCTCATTCATTAATTCTTGGTGCTCATGTTGACTATGAATATCAATTAATTTCGAACCAATTTGGCGAAGTAGCACAGTCGTAACTAACTTACCATTAATTCGACAGCTATTTTTACCTGACCGAAATAGGCTACGTTCCAATACAACCATATCATCTGTTGCATCTATTCCATTTTCTAAGAGCGCATTTCGGCAGGCGGCATTATCTTCTGCCAGAGCAAAAAGTCCTTGCAATTCTAGGCGTTCCTCTCCATGACGAATAAAATCGGTTGATCCACGTCCGCCAACAAGAAGACCAAGCGCATCAATAATAATTGATTTACCCGCGCCGGTCTCCCCTGTCAGTACCGTCATTCCTTCCTGAAAACGTAAAGAAAGTGATTCAATGATAGCAAAGTTTTTAATTGTCATTTCTTGAAGCAATCTTATTCACCTCCAACCATTTTTAAAGCATATCAATAAAACGATTTGTTAATGTTTTAGCATTTTCTTCCGAGCGACAAATAATCAAGCAAGTATCATCTCCGCAAAGTGTTCCTGCTTTCTCTGGCCAGTCTAAGTTATCTATTAGCGCACCAACTGAATTTCCATTTCCTGGCATGACTTTTATAATAATCATAAATTGTACTGTATCAATACCAATAAAACAATCAATTAATGCGCGTTTTAATTTTTGATGTGGATTAAAGCTATTATCGGCTGGCAGACTATACTTATAACCACCAGTTTGTGTTGGAACTTTGACTAGATGAAGTTCTTTAATATCACGGGAAACAGTTGCTTGGGTGACTTTAACATCGCGTTCTAAAAGAAGTTCTACTAAATCTTCTTGCGTGTCAATCTCATTAGATGTAATCAATTCTCGAATAATAATATGACGATGACCTTTATTCATTCCTTTTTCACCTCACGATAATTTTCTACTTACATCTTATCCGAAAAAACGCATAAAGTCACGGAATTAGTGCAAAATTATACAAGAAATATTCATTTAATATTTTATACATTGAAAATACATAATGAAATGGTGACAATCGCATAATAAAAGTAAAAACCGGAAAACATTTCTGCTTTCCGGTATACATTATTTATCTAATTTTGTATGAGCTTTAGAAACGAGTTTAGTTATTGCATCAGAAGGTAAATGATTTGTTCCGGTTTCTTCCCCTGTCCATTTAAGATGCGCAATAAATTCGATATTGCCTTCTCCACCTGTAATCGGTGAATAATCAAGCCCCATTAAATCATAACCATTATCTATCGCAAATTGCACAATATGTTCCACGACTGATTGATGAACTGCCGGATCACGAATTATTCCCTTTTTCCCTACTTGTTCTCGGCCAGCTTCAAATTGCGGTTTAATTAATGTCATGACGTCACCACCAGTTACAAGAACCGTCCTAAGTACAGGTAAAATCAATTTTAAAGAAATAAACGAGACATCAATCGTTGCAAAATCTGCCAATCCTTCTGTAAAATCTGCTGGAGTAACATGTCGAAAATTAGTGCGCTCCATGACTGTAACGCGTTCATCATTTCGTAATTTCCATGCAAGCTGATTATAACCAACATCTAATGCATACGAGTGTTTTGCACCGTTTTGGAGTGCACAATCAGTAAAACCACCTGTAGAGGCACCAATATCAAGCATTAATTTAGCTTTTACATCAAAATCAAACACATCTAATGCTTTTTCTAATTTAAGTCCACCACGGCTGACATATGGCATTTGTTTTCCTTTAACCTGAAGTTCACTATCTACTGGGATTTTTTCACCAGGTTTATCAACACGTTCTTCTTTTCGGTAGACAATTCCCGCCATAATCGCACGTTTCGCTTTTTCCCTTGTTTCAAATAATCCTTGATCTACTAGCAGAATATCTGCCCGCTCTTTTTTTATTGTCATAGTCTCTTCGCCCTTAACTTCTCGCTTTGTGCGAGCATTTCATTTATTTTTAATACAATACCAGATTCAGATATGCCATATGATTCAAGAATTAATTGTACAGAACCATGACTAATAAATGTATCTGGCAAACCAATCCGATGTAACATAAAATTGGTATAATTATTCATTTCTATAAATTCTAACACACTAGCACCAAATCCGCCTTTTAATAGCGATTCTTCTACCGTCAAAATGGGGATGTTTTGTTTTATTATTTTACGTAACAATTCCTCATCTAGCGGTTTGATGAAACGAGCATTAATAACACCAATTTGTTTTCCGGTTGCCGCCAGTTGTTTAGCTGCATTAAGCGCCAATTGAACAGTTGGACCAAAAGTTAAAATAACCGCATCTACAGGCGGAATTAGTATCTCCCATTTCCCAATTGGTATTGTTTCTGTTGATAAATACGGCTCCACTCCAGGGCCATTTCCTCTTGGATAACGTATCGCGATTGGACCATCATCATAAGCAAAAGCAGTATCCATCAATTGCTTAGCCTCTGCTTCGTCTTTTGGCATGGTAATCACCATATTCGGAATGCTACTCAAAAATGAAATATCAAAAATGCCTTGATGAGTCTCCCCGTCAGCACCAACAAGTCCTGCACGATCAATTCCAAATACGACATTTAAATTTTGTCGACAAACATCATGTACTACCTGATCATATGCTCTTTGTAAAAATGTAGAATAAATCGCTAAAAATGGTTTCATACCTTGCGTAGCTAATCCAGCTGACATAGTTGTCGCATGTTGCTCTGCTATACCAACATCAAAAAAACGCTCAGGAAACGCTGCTGCAAATTTTTCCAATTTGGAGCCAACTGGCATGGCAGGCGTAATTGCAACAATTCTTTCATCTTCTGCTGCTAGACGCATTAACTCCTGACTAATAATAGAACTCCATGAAGGTGCCGACACTACTGGCTTAATAAAGTTTCCTGTTTCGACTTTGTACGGTCCTGTACCATGCCAGGTTCCACGTTCATCTAATTCAGCCGGTTTGTATCCTTTTCCTTTTTTTGTGACGACATGGAGCAACACAGGCCCTTTTACACTTTTGGCAAATTCTAAATAAGTGATAATATCTCGCAAATTATGTCCATCTATTGGTCCCAGATACATAAATCCTAATTGTCCGAAAAAAGTATCTTCTCTAGACAAGCGATTTCTAATATCATCACCATCTGGCATATTCCGAATTATTTTATCTAACTCTTTTTTTATATATTTTGAGGTTCTTAACTTACCAAGGATATTTTGAAGTGCACCTACATTTGGCGCAATCGACATATCATTATCATTTAAAATAACAATAATATCTTTTCCCATGTCACCTATATGATTGAGTGCTTCAAGTGCCATTCCGCCTGTCAATGCACCGTCTCCAATTACAGGAATAACATAATAATCTTGTTGCTTTATATCTCTTGCAATAACCATACCGGCCGCTGCTGATAGTGAGGTCGAGCTATGGCCAGTTTCAAACACATCATGTACGGATTCCTTTCTTTTTGGAAAACCGTCTAATCCATTAGGTTGTCGCAATGTTTCAAACTTATTTGCTCTTCCCGTGAGAATTTTATGCACATATGACTGATGTCCAACATCCCAGATAAATTTATCTTTTGGACTAGAGAAAGTATAATGCATCGCAATCGTCAGTTCTACAACACCGAGATTTGGACCGATATGCCCACCTGATTTTGATGTAGAAGTAATTAAAAACGCGCGAATATCCGCTGCGAGTGCTTCTAATTCTTTTATATCCAATTGTTTCATAAAGGAAGGATCCTTTATTTTTAAAAGATCCAAATAAAAACAACTCACTTTCCAAAGAATCGCTTACTACTATACGTGCAAACCGAATCTTTTTACTGAATTAATTGTTCTTATTATAGCAAATAATTTATGTTATACCAAACAAGGAAAAGTAATTTTAGACAAATAAAAAAGCAAACCACCGAAATGATTTGCTTTTTCTTATTCAAAAAATAGAATTACGCTTTTTGAACGTTAGCTGCTTGAGGTCCGCGTTGGCCTTCTTCAACGTCGAAAGTTACTGCTTGACCTTCGTCTAAAGATTTGAATCCGTCACCTTGGATAGCGCTGAAATGTACGAATACATCGTCACCGTTTTCGCGTTCGATAAAACCAAATCCTTTTTCTGCGTTAAACCATTTTACTGTACCTTGTTCCATGTTCATGTTCCTCCTCGTGTGTTATGCACACTAATTATTTACTATTCTTGCTTAACGGCACGAGATGGAAAGTTGTTCACAATCGTATCTTTCACCCACAAAAATAATCTTACATTAGTATAACACGGTATTTTAGGAAAAGCAAATCAATTTAATATATACTTGTGAAAAATTTTTGAAATTACTAGATAATTATGATTAATTTTCTCTAAACGCGATTAAATCAGCAAGTTTAATCAGAATAACATCATTAAAATCATGTCCTGAAAGCGCTGACTTTGCTATAGAAACATGCTCATTTAATGCCCTTTTAGCACCATCTAGAGTGAGTAATCCGGGATAGGTACTTTTATTCAGAAAAGCATCTCCCCCTGTCTTTTTACCCATTTTTGTTTCATCACCAATTACATCCAAAATATCATCGCTAATTTGAAAACCAATTCCGATATTTTCGGCAAAAATATGTAATCGTTTGGTTTGTTCCGGTGTCGCTTCGGCAATTTCGGCAGCAGAAGTAACGGCAAAAATTAATAATTCCCCCGTTTTTCTAGCATGAATTGAAGCTAATTCATCTAATGAAATTTGTTTGTTTTCTGCTTCTATATCCGCTTGCTGTCCACCAACCATGCCCTCCGCTCCGCTACTAAAGCTAATTTGCTGAATTAAAGCAATTCTTGTTTCAAAAGACAAATCTACATCTTCCGCTAAAATAGAAAAGGCAAGTGTTAATAAGGCATCTCCTGCTAAGATAGCAGTCGCATCACCATATACCTTATGATTTGTCCATTTCCCGCGCCGATAATCATCATTGTCCATTGCTGGTAGATCGTCATGAATTAAACTATAGGTATGAATCATTTCAAGCGCAGTAGCAGTTTTCACACCACGCATTGGATCTACATTTAATGCTTGCAGGGTTGCAAAAACAAGCATCGGTCGAATACGTTTCCCGCCAGCCTGTACGGAATATAACATCGCTTCTTTTAATTTAGATTCTATATTGCGTTTATTTATTTCTGTAAAAAGTGAAGCATCTATCACTTTTTTATAATGTTCTAGAAAAAGAGTCAAATCTTGCAAATTTATTCACCATCCGCTTCAAAAGGAATTTCTTCTCCTGCATCTGTGACTACTTTTGCCATTCGCTTCTCTGCTACTTGTAATTTATCTTGACACAATTTAGTTAACTCGATTCCCTTTTGATACATATCGAGGGAATCTTCTAAGGAAGCACTACCATTTTCTAGCGCTTCAACAATTGTTTCTAATTCTGCAATTGCATCTTCAAAAGTCTTTTTTTTAGTTGCCACTTGTCTCTTCCTCCTTTGCAGTAATTAAAGCATCTATTTGTCCACCTTGCATTTTCACTTGAATATTATCGCCGACTTCTAATTGCGTTATTGATTTAACTAGCTTTTTTTCTTTATAGGTTACACCAAATCCGCGTTTTAATAAAGCAAGTGGACTTAAATATTCCAGTGCTTCTACTTGTCTAACAAAAGATTGTTGTTTCTCTTTTAGTTGTTGTTTCATTGCTTTATCGAGTGCAGTTTTATACCGGATTAATTGTTCTTTTTGCAAAGCAATTTCTTTTTCGGGATGATAATAGTGTAGTTGATCATTTAACCGATTAAACATTGTTTGTTTTATTAGCAATTGTTTCGCAAACGCATTTTGTAAACGTTCAGAAAAATAATCAGTGCGTTCCATTTGTTGCTCTAGCTGGTGTTTAGGACCATTTAGAATTAAATATTGTTTAAGCTGTTCGAGTTTTCGTTCTTTTCGTTCGAGTAATTGCCGAGTTACAGCGAGCAATCGATATTTTCGTTCTGCTAGCCGTTCCTCTAGGTCTCGATAATCAGGAACTGCTAATTCTGCTGCTGCTGTTGGGGTTGCCGCACGAACATCCGCAGAAAAATCACTTAAAGCAAAGTCGGTTTCATGACCTACTGCAGATATTACTGGGACATCCGAATCATAAACAGCTCGTACTACTGGCTCCTCGTTAAATGCCCAAAGTTCTTCTAATGACCCTCCACCACGCCCAATAATCATGACGTCAATATCATTTCGCTGATTAATTCGTCCGATATTCTCGACGATTTTTTGGGCAGCTTTTTCACCTTGAACAATCGTTGGATAAACAATTACTTCCACAGAAGGCATTCTACGGTGAATCGTTGTCAAAATATCCCGCACTGCTGCACCCGTTTTTGAGGTTACTACTGCCACTTTGGACGGGAAAGAAGGAAGCACTTTTTTATGCGTCTCTGCAAAAAGTCCTTCCTTTTCTAATTGTGATTTTAATTGTTCTAATTGAATATAAAGCGCACCAATGCCATCTGGTTCCATATGTTCTGCATAAAACTGGTAACGCCCAGCTTTTGTAAACACACCAATTCGACCAGTGATAAGGACATTCATACCATCTTCTGGTACAAAACCAATCTTTTGAACTGCTTTTTGAAACATGACAGAACGAAGCATCGCAAATTCATCTTTCACAGTAAAATAAAGATGACCACTTGCAGGTTGTTTTAAATTTGAGATTTCTCCGCGCACAAAAACTTGTTTCAGATACGGGTCTACCTCGAATTTTTTTTCAATGTATTTGGTTATGGCTGCTACCGTTAAATATTTGTCTTGTTCCATTATTTCACATCCAATTAATCAATTCATTTTCCAAATGCGTTTTGCTGCTTTTAATGTGTTAGCAAGTAACATGGTAATAGTCATTGGTCCAACACCGCCTGGGACTGGTGTAATAAAACCTGCAACATCTACTACATCATTAAAATCAACATCGCCACATAGTTTATTATTTTCATCGCGGTCCATACCAACATCAATGACAACTGCCCCGGGTTTAATATAATTTTTCTTTACAAATTTAGCAAGTCCAGTTGCAACTACAAGAATATCGGCTTCTTTGGCAACTTCGGGCAAGTCTTTTGTACGACTATGTGCAATTGTAACGGTCGCATTTTCATTTAGTAATAATTGTGCTACTGGTTTACCGACGATATTACTTCTGCCAATAACAACTGCACGTTTTCCTTCGATTAGAGTACCAGTTGATTTAATTAATTCAACTATTCCAGCTGGTGTACAGGGAACAAATGAATCTTTTCCAATGAATAAATTGCCTACGTTCACTGGATGGAAACCGTCAACATCTTTATCATAACTAATCGTATCAATTACTTTTTCTTCTGAGATATGTTTTGGCAGTGGTAATTGCACTAAAATACCATGGATCGTGTCATCCGTATTTAGTTCTTCCACTACTTCAAGTAATCTTTCTTCTGACACTGTTTCAGGAAGTTCAATCAAAACAGATTTCATTCCTGCTTCTTCTGTGCGTTTTTGTTTATTTCTAACATATGTACGTGATGCTTGATTATCGCCTACAAGCACAACTGCAAGACCTGGTTTCTTGCCGATTTTTGCAAGTTCAGCTACTTCACTTGTTACGTTTTCTTGAATTTCTTTTGCTAACTTTTTGCCATCAATCATTTGTCCCATGTTTATTGCCCCCTTATAATTACATTTCCAAGTTTTAGCTTAAAAAATTGCGAAATAAGGGAGTGCAAGGAAATTCCTCGCACTCTATCAAGTTTATTTATCTTCTGGCGCAATGTTTGCAAGTACCCCGTTAATAAATTTACTTGATTTTTCATCGCTGTAAATTTTTGCAATTTCGATGGATTCATTCAAACTAACTCGGTTTGGCACATCACTCAAGTATTTTATTTCATAGACACTAAGCCTAAGCAAAGATAAATCTACTTTGCTTAAACGATCCATACGCCAATTGTCTAGGTTAGGCTCAATAACAGCATCAATTTCAGCTTTATTCGCCATTACTCCTTCGACTAGTTTCTCCATATAGTCGTCTTGCTCATCTTCCATGATATTTTTAATGGCTTGATCAAGTGACATTTCATTTAGTTCAATTTGGAATAATGCTTGAAGTGCTTTCTCGCGCGCTTCTCTTCTTTTCATGTTAAAGCTGCTCCTTTTTTTCCTTGAATTTTATAGTTCAAAATCATCGAAGGAAAGTGTTTCTGTTTTTTCAAATTGTACTCCAACGATATGCACGTTGATTTCAAGTACATTTAAGCCAGTCATATTGAAAATGGTATCTCTAACAACATCTTGAATATTTTGAGCAACGAGTGGAATTGTCGCGCCAAATAAAACAGAACAATAAAGTTCGATGAGAATACCTTCTTCGGTTAATTCAACTTTTACGCCTTTTCGGTAGTTAACAGCGCCACTAAATTTTTCGCGCATTTCTGTCGCAAAACCACCTTGCATATAAGCAACATTTTCGATTTCACTTGCGGCAAGCCCGGCAATGACACCAATCACTTCAGGTGCTATTTCGATTTTACCAAGTGGTGCATCATTTTGTTTACGTAAATCTTTTGTATAAGCCATTTTTAGCCCTCCTTAGAAAGATTCATTACATCATTTTGCTCCAAGAATTTTGTATTAAAATCACCTGACAAAAATACATCATTATCTAATACACGTAAATGAAATGGGATTGTTGAAGGAATACCATCAATGGCAAATTCTGACAACGCTCGTTTCATCTTTTGAATTACTTCTTCGCGAGTTTCTGCATAACAAATTACTTTTGCAATCATCGAATCATAGAATGGTGGAATTTTATAATTTGGATAAGCTGCCGAATCAATTCGAACTCCTAAACCACCTGGTGGAAGATAAAATTTAATTTCACCTGGTGCAGGCATAAAGTTTTTTTCTGGGTTTTCAGCATTAATCCGACATTCCATTGCCCAACCAGTTAGTTTTACATCTGTTTGTTTAATTTTTAATTCCTCATTAGCTGCTACTAAAAATTGTTGTTTTACTAAATCAATTCCTGTTACAAGTTCTGTGACAGGATGCTCTACCTGGATACGCGTATTCATTTCCATAAAGTAAAAATTATTTTCATGATGATCAAAGATAAATTCAATCGTTCCAGCTCCTGAATAATTCACTGCTTTGGCTGCTTTGACAGCTGCTTTACCCATTTTTTGGCGAGTTTTTTCATCAATTGCTGGTGACGGAGATTCTTCGATTAGCTTTTGTAAGCGACGTTGAATACTACAATCACGTTCTCCTAAATGAATAACATTACCATGGTTATCTGCAAGCACTTGAATTTCAACATGGCGAAAATCTTGAATATATTTTTCTAAATAAACACCCGGATCTCCAAATGCGGCTTCAGCTTCTTGTTGTGTTGTATGAATTCCAGAGACTAATTTTTCTTCGTTTTCCGCTACACGTATACCTTTACCGCCACCGCCAGCTGTTGCTTTAATGATGACAGGGTAACCGATTTTTTTAGCAATTTTTTTACCTTCTTCAACATTAGCTACAATTCCTTGTGAACCGGGAACAATTGGGACACCAGCTTTACGCATTGTTTCACGAGCTACGTCTTTTGTTCCCATTTGAGATATTGCAGCAGCGCTCGGACCAATAAATGTAATATTGCAATCTTCACATAGCTCAGCAAAATCTGCATTTTCAGCTAAAAATCCATAACCCGGATGAATAGCATCACAATTTGTTAAAACTGCCACACTAATAATGTTTGACATATTTAAATAGCTATCTTTTGTTGCCGCGGGACCTACACAATAAGCTTCATCCGCTAGCTGAATATGTAGTGCTTCTTTATCTGCTTCCGAATATATCGCAACTGTCTCCACTCCAAGCTCTTTAGCAGCGCGAATGATACGGACAGCGATTTCTCCACGGTTCGCTACCAGTACTTTTTTAATCATATTTTCCGACCCCTTATTTTTTTCTAACTTTGAAAAGCGGTTGTCCAAATTCAACTAACTCGCCACTAGAAACTAAGATTTCTGCAATTTCACCATCAACATCCGCAGTGATTTCGTTAAATAGTTTCATTGCTTCTACAATACATACAACAGATTGTGCGGAAACTCTCGATCCAACATTAACAAAATTGCTATCTTCCGGTGACGCTGACGCATAGAAAGTCCCAACCATTGGGGAAGTAATTACTTCTAGGTTCGTATCAGTTACGCTTGTTTCTACTTGTTGTGGTGCTGCTTGTTGCTCGACAGCCGGTGCTGCTTGAACTGTTGGAAGAGCGACTGGTGCTTCACTAATTGCAGCAGTTGCCACTATTTTGTTCTTTTTAAGCATAATCTTACTATCCTTTGTTTCTAATTCAAATTCATCTAAGGTTGATTCGTCAATCAGCTCAATTAGCTGTTTAATTTCATCTATTGATAACATCTCTTTTACACTCCTTAATAATAACTAAAAATATAAAATTGCATGAATCACGCATTGTTTTTATTGTACCATACTTTTTATTTAATAGGGGTACAGGAAACGCTGGCAAACAGAAAAAACAGCCGAAGAATTAACTCCAGCTGTAATAAATGTATCTTTACTTACGCCCGAGAAACATATGCTGCTTCGGTTGTATTAATAACTAGTTTGTCTCCTTCATTCACGAAAAATGGTACTTGCACAACAAGTCCAGTTTCCAGTGTAGCTGGTTTAGAACCACCTGAAGAAGTATCTCCTTTAATTCCAGGGTCGGTTGCAGTAACAACTAATTCTACTGTGTTTGGTAAATCAATCCCAATTGTTTCTCCTTGGTACATAATAATATTTATTTCCATATTCTCTTTTAAAAATTTAAGTTCGTGCGCAATTTGCTCTTCTGGAAGTTCAATTTGTTCATAAGACTCATTATCCATAAAAACGTGATTAGCCCCGTCTGCATATAAATAAGCCATTTTACGGTTATCAATTTGTGCTTTAGCCACTTTTTCTCCACCGCGGAATGTTTTTTCTTGAATCGCACCAGTACGCAGATTACGTAATTTAGAACGTACGAATGCTGCTCCTTTTCCAGGTTTTACGTGTTGGAAGTCTAGCACGCGCCAAATCCCATTATCTACTTCTATTGTTAAGCCTGTTTTAAAGTCATTTACTGAAATCATGTTTTTCCTCCTGTAATTTGCAAAATATCTTTTTTGGGGAGCATCTATACCTGCTCATTCTTCCTTATTTAACCACAAAACACACAAAGTTACAAAGGAATTTTTATAAAATAATTAATTCTTTTGGTGAATGGATTAAAATCTCGTTACCTGTTGCCGTAATTAATAAATCATCTTCAATTCTTACGCCACCAATTCCTGGTAAATAAATACCTGGTTCATCTGTCACTACATGTCCCACTTCTAGTCTTTGAGGACTTTTAAATGATAAATTAGGCCCTTCATGGATTTCTAAACCGATACCGTGACCTAATGAATGACCAAATGCATCACCATAACCAAATGAACTAATATAATCACGTGCAATTGCGTCTGCTTCAATCCCGGTCATACCAGGTTTCAAGCTATCAATTACTTTTAATTGAGCATCCAGTGTAATTTGGTAAATTTCTTTTAATTTTTCAGCGGGTTCTCCAACCGCAATTGTTCTCGTCATATCAGAACAATAACCATCATAATAACAACCATAATCCATTGTGACAAAATCGCCTACTTCGATTTTCTTATCAGAAGCAACACCATGAGGAAGTGCCGAACGAACCCCAGAAGCGACAATAGTATCAAATGAAGAGGAAGTTGCACCAGCACGTCTCATAAAGAATTCTAACTCATTAGATACTTCAATTTCTGCCATGCCCGGTTTAATAAATTTAATAATATGAGCAAAAGCTGCATCCGCAATATCACAAGCTGTACGAATTGCTTTTAATTCGCTCGCGGTTTTCACTTTACGCATTTCTTCAAATAAACCTGTAAGTGGAATTAATTCCCGATTAAAAGTTCGTTCCATTTGCTTAAATTCAGAAACAGTCACATAATCAGCTTCAAAATGCAATGTTTTAGTTGCATTTTGGGATAATAATGCTTCCACTGTATCAAAAATCGGTCCCTCGTGTTTCACGATTTCATATCCTTCTGCTTGTTTCGCCGCTTGTTCTGTATATCGGAAATCAGTCACAAAATAAGCTTTTTCAGGTAAAATTAAAGCCACACCACTCGTTCCTGTAAAAGCTGATACGTACCTTCTATTATATTCACTTGTAACAAGAACCGCTTCCATTTTTTCTTTTCCAAGTGTTTCTTGAATTTTAGTTAATTTAGACATTATAATTCCTCCACTTTTTTCAAATTTTAGGCGCGCAAAATAAGTATTTTTCAACACGTTTGAAACTATTTTATCATAATTTACAAAAAATAACTTTTTTTAGGCGTTTGCCGCTATACGAAAAACAGTTTTTAGCGTAAAATAACTTATTAGTACACAAGAATAGGCTGGTGAAAAATTTGAGTAAACAAAACGTGCCATCTTATGGAGGACAAGCAGTTGTTGAAGGGGTAATGTTTGGTGGTAAAAAACAAACAGTAACAGCTGTTAGACGGCTAGATGGTTCATTAGAATATTTTTATTTGCAAAAAAATAGCCCGGTTTGGGTGACACGGCTCAAGAAAATTCCTTTTTTACGTGGTATCGTTGCTTTAATTGAATCTAGCGCAATTGGCTCTAAACATTTAGCATTTGCAACCGACCGCTATGATGAAGATCCAAACAATCCAGAAGAAGAGGAAAAAATCGAAAAAAAAGAATCGAAAGTTGCTATGTGGCTAGGTGTTGCAGTGATTGGTATTTTATCATTTGTATTCGCCAAATTCGTTATGACACTTATCCCTGTATTTTTAGCAGAATTATTTCGTCCGATAGTTCCTGGTGACACGGCACAAGTCTTTTTAGAAAGCTTTTTTAAATTAATTCTTCTATTGACTTATATTTTTGCTGTTTCTCAGACTCCAATAATAAAGCGAGTTTTTCAATATCATGGTTCTGAGCATAAAGTCATTAATTGTTATGAAGAAAATTTACCTTTAACTGTCGAAAATGTGCAAAAGCAATCGAGATTACATTATCGTTGTGGTAGTAGTTTTATTTTATTTACAGTTATTGTAGGGATGTTTATTTATTTGCTTGTTCCTACTGACCCACTTTGGCTTCGTGTGGTTGACCGGATTTTATTGATTCCAGTTGTACTCGGAGTTGCATTTGAAGTTTTGCAGTTAACCAATAAATGCCGAAACATTCCAGTGTTAAAATATTTAGGTGTTCCTGGCTTATGGCTACAACTCCTAACGACTAAAGAACCAGCTGACGATCAAGTAGAAGTAGCAATTGCTTCTTTTAATGAATTATTACGTATTGAAAAAGAAGGAGCGCCAGTAAACAATGAGGAGCCTGATAATCTGGAACTTTTAGAATAGGAGTTGGTTCGATTGAAAAAATATCCACTAATAGTGATTTTTTTACTTATTCTAGTTGGAATTGGTCTTTTGATGGGTGGATTTAAATCTTTTTTCGCCCTCGCCATCTCCATATTAATCGGAACAATCATTTTCACCTTGATATTTCGACTACTATCCAACAAAAAAACTGACAGTAATTATCAAAAAGCAGTAAAACAATCCAAAAATTTACATGACAATAAGAAAAAAACAAAGAAAAAACGAAAATCTTCTTTTAAAGTGATTGATGGTGGCAAAAAATAAGTTATAATAGAAAAGGATGCTTTATTAAAAGCAGTTTTCAGGATGAAAGGGGTTTACACAATTGATTAGTTGGATTATAGCAATTATTATTCTGGTTATTCTTTTAGCATATGAAATTTACCAGTTTGTAATGCGCCGCAAAGCAGTAAAAGTTTTAACAGAGGAAGAATTTAAACAAGGTTATCGTAAAGCACAATTAATTGATGTTCGCGAGCCAAATGAATTCGATGCTGGCCATATTCTTGGCGCTAGAAATATTCCAGTTACACAAATGAAAAATCGTACAACGGAGATTCGCCAAGATTTACCAGTTTACTTATATTGCCAAACTGCTCAACGTAGCAACCGCGCAGCAATCATGCTTTACAAACGTGGTTATCGTGATGTTTATCAGCTTAAAGGCGGCTACCGTAAATGGAAAGGTAAAACAAAAGCTAAATAAAAGAAAAGTCTTGCCGCAATAACTGCAGCAAGACTTTTTTCTGCTTATTTTTGATAGCGTAGCACAGGTTTTCTAGCAGCGCGCGTTTCATCTAGACGTTTTACATAAGTGCTATGTGGTGCTTCTTGAACGATTTCTGGATTTTCTTCTGCTTCTTTTGCTATTTTTAGCATTGTATCAATAAATGAGTCAAGTGTTTCTTTAGATTCCGTTTCAGTTGGTTCAATCATAATTGCTTCTCCTACAATCAGTGGGAAGTAAACTGTCGGCGGATGGAAATTATGATCTAACAAACGTTTAGCAATATCAATTGTACGAACCCCAAGCTTTTTCTGTCTATTTCCACTTAAAACAAATTCATGCTTACAAATTTGATCAAATGGCAAATCGTAAGCCTGTTGTAATTTCCGCATCATATAATTAGCGTTTAGCACAGCATATTCTGTAACTTGTTTTAAACCATCTGGTCCCATCGTCCGAATGTAGGTATAAGCGCGAACATTAATGCCAAAGTTGCCATAATAAGGCTTCACTCGACCGATAGATTCCGGATAATTGTAGTCAAATGTGTAAATATCTTCTTTTTTAGTAAGTACTGGTGTTGGTAAAAATGGTATTAGATCCTTTTTCACACCAATTGGTCCTGATCCCGGACCGCCTCCACCATGTGGTCCAGTAAATGTTTTGTGTAAATTTAAATGAACTACATCAAACCCCATATCTCCTGGTCTAACTTTTGCCATGATTGCATTTAAATTCGCGCCATCATAGTATAATTTACCACCAGCCGCATGAACAATTTCTGCCATTTCAACAATATCTTTTTCAAATAATCCTAATGTGTTCGGATTAGTTAACATTAACGCTGCTGTATCATCGCCAACTACTTTCTTTAAATCATTTACATCTACTAAACCTTTTTCATTTGATTTAACTGTTACTACATCAAATCCTGCTACTGCAGCAGATGCAGGATTGGTACCATGTGCAGAATCTGGGATAATTACTTTTGTTCGCTTGGTGTCGCCATTTTTTTCATGGAAAGCTCGGATTAACATTAGCCCAGTCCACTCCCCGTGTGCCCCCGCAGCTGGTTGCAGTGTCACTTCATCCATCCCAGTAATCTCAACTAGGCTCGTTTGCAAATCATATAACAGCTCAAGTGCACCTTGAACGGAACTCTCAGGCTGATTAGGATGAATGTTAGCAAACCCTGGAAATCTCGCAACTTTTTCATTTATTTTTGGATTATACTTCATAGTACAAGAACCTAATGGATAAAAACCAGAGTCTACACCAAAATTATGATTAGATAAATTTGTATAATGACGCATAATTTCCAGTTCACTTAATTCGGGTAAATCAGCTGGTGTAGAACGAATATATGCTTGGTCCAAGTAATCCGTCGCTTTTGTTTCTGGCACATCACTTTCTGGTAAACTAAAGCCAATTCTTCCTGGAATAGAGCGTTCAAAAACCAATGGCATTGTTTCTTCTAAATTCATTTTACACCCTCCAAGCTTGCCACAAAGGCATCAATTTCCTCTTTTGTGCGCATTTCCGTTACTGCAATTAACATATGATTTTTATATTTATCCTCATAAAATCCAAGGTCATATCCACCTATAATCCCTTCATCTAAGAGCGCTTCATTTATTTCTTTGATAGGTTTAGAAAGTTTAATAACAAATTCATTGAAAAAACTATCTGAAAATAAAACATTAAATCCGCTCTCTTGGAATTTTTGTTTAGCGTAATGAGATTTATCTAAGTTTTGTTTTGCCATTTCTGGTAATCCGACTTTACCTAATGTCGCCATCGCAACGGATGATGCCAGTGCATTTAAGGCTTGGTTAGAGCAAATATTTGAAGTAGCTTTATCACGGCGAATATGTTGTTCTCTCGCTTGCAACGTTAATACATAACCACGCTTTCCATTTTCATCAACGGTTTCTCCAACTAGTCGTCCAGGCACTTTACGCATTAATTTACTTGTTACTGCAAAGAAACCACAATGTGGACCACCAAATGACTCTGGAATACCAAAGACTTGCGAATCGCCAACAACAATGTCAGCGCCAAATTCTCCCGGTGGTGTAAGAAGTCCAAGCGCAAGCGGATTACTTGAAACTAACAATAATGAGTTATTCTCGTGAATGAGTTTTTCTATTTCAACTAATGGTTCTACTTGACCATAAAAATTCGGATATTGTACCGCAAACCCTGCAATGTCATCGTTCAGTGCCGTTTTTAACGCTTCTATATCTGTTTTCCCATCTATTTCTGGGATAATTTCCACTTCAATATGTTGTCCAGCGGCATATGTTTTTAATACATTTATATTTTCAGGATGAACGGCTCCTGAAAGAAGAATTTTTTTGCGTTTAGTATGTCCGCTTGCTAGCATTGCTGCTTCCGCAAGCGCAGTTCCCCCATCATACATAGAAGAATTCGCTAAATCCATTCCGGTTAATTCCGCAATCATCGTTTGAAATTCAAAAATAGCTTGTAATTCTCCTTGAGAGATTTCCGGCTGATACGGGGTGTATGCTGTATAAAATTCAGAACGAGAAATCACATGATCCACTACTGTAGGAATATAATGACTATATACTCCAGCTCCTAAAAATGAAGCATATTCGGTCGTATTTGCATTTTTGGAAGCAAGTTTAGACAGTTCTCGGAGTAAAGCTGGTTCTGATTTTGCTGGTTTTAAATCATACTCTCTTTTAAATCTAATTTTTTCTGGAATATCTTGAAATAAATCATCCACTGACCCTACCCCGATAGTGTCAAGCATTTCTTTTTCATCTTGTTCCGTCATTGGTAAATAACGATGTTTTGCCATCACATTTCCTCCTTTTTACTTTGCGCGTTTGTAAAATGGTGTTGCTACTACTTTTGCTCTTACTTTTTTATTTCGAATGCCCACTTCTAATTCTTGTCCAATTTCAGTATATGCAGTTTCTAATAAAGCTAATCCAATGTTGGTTCCAAGTGTTGGCGATTGTGTTCCGGATGTTACAACACCAATTTCTTTATTATTTAAAAATACTGGGTAATCATGCCGCGGTATTCCTCGCTCTATTAATTCAATACCAACTAATTTTCTCACTAAGCCAGCTTCTTTTTGGTTAATAAGTGCGTCTTTTCCGATAAAATCAGCATCTTTTTTTAATTTAACAGCAAAATTAAGCCCTGCTTCAAGAGGAGTAATATCTTTACTTAATTCTTGACCATACAATGCTAAAACTGCTTCCAATCGCAAAGTATCTCGAGCACCTAGACCAATCGGTAATACCCCTTCTGCCATAATTGCTTCAAACACTTTGGTTGCATTTTCTTTTTGCATATAAATTTCAAAACCATCTTCTCCAGTGTAACCACTACGCGAAATAATTGTTTTCACACCTGCTATGTTTGCGTCCTCTACAAATCCAAAGAAACTAATCGCACTTAAATCAACATCGGTTATCTTAGCAAGAATTTTCTCCGCGTTAGGTCCTTGTAGCGCTAACTGACCATACATAGAAGAAACATTTGTAACTGAGACATTTTCTTTAATATTTTTTAACATCCATTCATAATCTTTATCAGTGTTCGCCGCGTTTACAACTAGTATGTATTTAGTCTCAGATAATTTATAAACAACTAAATCATCGACTGTCCCTCCATCTTCATAGCACATAATATTGTATTGCGCTTTGCCTATTTTTATTTTTCCTATGTCATTAGATAATAAGTTTTGTAAATATGCTGTACTTCCAGCGCCTTCCACTAAAATTTCTCCCATATGAGATACATCAAATAATCCTGCATCTGTTCGCACGGCCTCATGTTCTGCTTTTATTCCAGAAAATTGTACAGGTAAATCCCATCCACCAAAATCAATTGTTTTAGCGCCGTATTTCTCATAAAGTGGATGAATAGGTGTTTTTAATAATTCTGTCATAGTTATATCCTCCTTTTTTTCACATAACAAAAAGGCTTATATGGTTCATAAGCCCTGTCGTGAAACAAAAAACTCCAGAGTCGCGTCCCGTAAACATCCTTTTGCCTGAGAGTTTCACATCTGCATGCTTTCCCCGTCGGCGCTGCATTTTTGCAGTCTCTCTGTTTACATTCACCCGCTAATTCTATTATGTATTTGCCTTTTCTATAGCTTATCACGACTTCTATTGTTCGGCAAATAATTAGTTTTAATCCTATTTTTTTATTAATTAAGGATGTTCGTTCGGAATGTAAGGGCTTTATTACTCATTCTCTTTCCGATCATACGCATGTGATATTTTGCGCATAGTTTGTGAAATATTTCAAAACACAAAAAATGTTTTTCGCTCATTTATCCACTTAAAAACATATTTTTTCGGTTTAAATTTAATATCAAAAAATGAATTTCACTTCCTAATAATAAATTTTCGTTTTTGTGAAAAAAAGTTGAAGGAGGATTTAAACATAATATGTGGAATATGACTTGTAAGGAGGTTGTTATGCCACAAAATTTAATGAATTCTATTTTATTACAAGCACTTCAAGTTAACGCAAGCGATATCCATATTCATCCTTTAAATAATCGCTATTTATTACGTTTAAGGATAAATGGTACTTTACTTCCGTTACGCTACTTCTCGTTAGAAATTGGTGAAAAATTAATTTCTTATCTTAAATTCCAAGCTGCTTTAGACATAAGCGAAAAAAGAAAGCCACAATCTGGTAGTTATGAGAAAGAAACTAATGTAGAAAAAATAGCTTTAAGACTATCCACTATCCCAAATAAAGATTTTCTAGAAAGCATTGTTATCCGTGTTTTTCGTTACAAATATCCTATTCCATTTTTACAATCTAGCCTCTTCCCTCAACTAACTAAACAAATTATAAAACAATGTAAAGATAAAACTGGTTTATTTTTGTTCTCAGGTAGTACCGGAAGTGGAAAATCCAGCTCAATGTATAGTTTGGTTTCTTTTATTAAAGAAAATACCGAACTTCAGGTTATCACGATTGAAGATCCAGTGGAACATCACTCTCCAGAATTTCTTCAAGTTGAAATCAATGAAAAAGCTAATCTAACCTATGCCAACCTAATCAAAGCAGTTCTGCGTCACGATCCAGATATATTAATAATTGGAGAGATTAGAGATACTGAAACAGCAAAAATGGTCATTCGAGCTGCTTTGACAGGTCATTTAGTATTAAGTACTGTTCACGCAGGAGATTCTTATGGCGTTTTATTTAGGTTGTTGGAATTAGGTATAAGTCGCGAAGAATTAGCTCAATGTTTACTTGGAATTAGTTTTCAACAACTAGTCCATTTATATTGTGTATATTGCGGTTCTAAATGCCAACCATATTGTACTCATTTACAGCGAAAACGAACTGCGATCTACGAAGTACTATCAAAACAAGATATTCAGACATATTTCCATTCTAAAAAACAACAAACCAAACCCAAGTACACACTTCAAGAAGTTCAACAAAAAGGAGTTGCTTATGGCTTTTTTTAAACGTATTAATTGGAAAGATGATGGCGAATTTTTAGTCAGAGTTGCTAATTTGCTAGATAAAGGGTTTTCTCTTGATGCTGCCATTCGTTTTTTAAGTATTACTTCTACCAAGCATCAGGAACGCTACAAAAAAATTATTTCATCCCTAGCATCTGGAAACTCCTTTGCCAACTCACTTCAACAAAATGACTTTCCAGAGTTTATCTGCTCCCAACTTCATTATGCACAAAGTCACGGTTTTTTTATTCAAACAATTCAAGAAACCGGTGTCCATATGAAGAGAAAAGCCGAAGAACAAACCGCATTAAAAAAAGCTTTTCAATATCCACTTGTTCTATTTTCTACTGTTATTATCGTTTTCTTTTTACTACGAATTTTTCTTCTCCCAAAATTTGACCTTTTATTTTCGCAGCTATCTAATAGTGACTCGCTCGGATCCAACTTCACTTATTTTTTACTAGAACAAGTACCTATTATTTTAGGTGGATTCATGCTCTTGCTTTTTATTAGTATTAGTTTCCTTATAAAAAAGCAAAATCAAAAAAATGCTTATCAACGTGCTTATTTTTATTGTCGAATCCCTTATATACGTCAATTTTCGCAAATTCATTATTCACAGATTTTCTCTCGTGAAATGGGTTACCTTTTAAAAAGTGGATTATCCATATCACATATCATGCAATTGTTTGGAAGCGAGAGTTCTTCCCCTTTTTTTCAGGCGATTGCTAAACAAATCCTCCCTTTTCTAGAAGCTGGTCTTCCTTTAACAAAAGCACTTGAACAAATGCCTATTTTTGAAAAAGAACTTTATTATATTGTTATTCATGGAGAAAAGAACGGTAATTTAGCAGAAGAATTATTATTTTATTATCATTTATGCCATCAAAAAGCACTAATAAAAACAGAAAAAATATTTACATTTATTCAACCTGTTGTATTTATTATCATCGGTATTTTAATTATATCAATCTACCTATCCATTTTATATCCAATGTTTTCCATGGTAAATCAAATTTAAAGGAGGCCGTTTACATGTTTAAAAGAAAAATTGATTGGCGTGATGAGCGAGGATTTACACTCGTTGAAATGCTTATTGTTTTATTAGTTGTTAGTGTTTTACTCTTATTAACTATACCGAATATTGTTTCTCAAAGTAAATCTATTAATAATAAGGGGTGCGAGGCTTTTGTTTCTATGGTACAAGGTCAAGTTCAATCCTATCAACTTGAGAAAAATAGTATTCCATCTGTTAATGATTTAGTTAGTGAAGGCTACTTAAAATCCAACCAAAAATCATGCCCGAATGGAAATAGTATTAAAATTGATAGTTCTGGAAATGTAACGGAAAGTCGATGAAAATTAATGCTTTTACATTGATAGAAATGTTACTTGTTCTCTCTATTAGTCTGATAATGATTAATTTAACTATCTTCCCAATAGCAAATACTATTTCAAAACTAAACGAAGAACAATTGTTAGAAGAAGTGAAAGCATCCATTTACTACGCCCAATTAAATGCTATTACTAGCGGTCAAGATACTACTATTACCTTTTCTCCTCAGGAAAATCAATTAACTGCTATAACAAAAAATCAGTTACTTTTTACATTGCCACTAACACCATCAATAAAACTTGATCATGTTAAACCAGAAAAATTCCGTTTCTCTAGCATAAATGGTTCTATCAATCGCTTTACTACAGTCCGATTGCTGGGTATTTCTAACAACTACAAACTAATATTTCAAATTGGAAAGGGGCGATTTAAAATTGAGAAAAATTAATGGTTTTTCTTTAGTTGAGAGTATGGTTTCCCTATTATTATTCACTTTAGTTTGTAGTTTCTTACTGCCGCTTTCCATGACTATTTTCCAACAAATTGAACATGAAAAAGACCAAAGTCTACTATATCAGCAACTATTTGAACATAGCGAATTATTACTTCATAAAAATATCCCAGTTATCTATAGTGATAATCAAATAAAAAGTTTTTACGAAGAAGGAGGTATTCAAATTTGTGCAAAAAATAATCAGCAAGAACAATGTACTTTGTAGAGGTACTTCTCCTGCCTTTACTCTTCTTGAAACCATTCTTTCTGTCACAATAATTTTAAGCATTAGCTCCCTTATCCCGCTCTTTTTTCAGTGCTATAGCAAAACGATAGAACTCAGTAATTTAGATCAAACAACAGAATGGCAACTTTTCTTAATGCAAATGCGATTAGAATGGGAAAATGCGAGTAATATTACAATTGATAAAGAGAAATTAACTTTTCAAGTAGAAGATAAACAAATCACCTATACTAAATTTAATGATTTACTAAGAAGACAAGTAGACGGTAAGGGACATGAACCTTTGTTAACACAACTTAAAGAATGGGAGTTTATAAAAAAAGAAAATCAATTAATTTTAAAAGCAAACTTTTCAAATACAACACGCTATACATCACGATTCCCTTTGCCACAACTAAAGGAGCATCCATGAAACAAAATGCATTTACACTTCCTTTTACTATATTCATTGCTTTAATAACTATTTTGATTGTGACTGGCAGTGCTTCCATTTTTAAAAGACAAATTGCATATGAAAAGATGATTCAAAATTATTACTTGGCTTCTGCAGAACTTAATCTAGTAGTTATAAATGCAAAAGAAGCCCCTATTCCAGCTAGTTTCACAAGGAAATATGGTTCATCCAAGATTAATTGTGCATCTACTACTAATAAATCTGAGGAATATAATTGCCAAATTCTTTTAGAAAACGGCTATTTATTTTCAAAAAATTTTACAATAAAAAACAACAAACCCTAAATAATTAGAAGTTCGTTGTTTAAAATGATTTTGTTGGCGTATTTATCAGATTATACATTTTACCAGTTTTAGTATCTATTACTTTATCAAATAAGTAACCATAAAGAACCAAGTCACCTGTTTCATAAGATAATATTGGCTGATTGTCCATTAAATCTAAAACAGTAGTCTCTTTTTTAGTTGTTGGATTAACTTTTACTAATTTATATTCATTTTGATTTCCACTTATTTTTGCACTCTCATATGGTTCAAAAGTCAAGAAAGCATTTTTATCAAAATTCGCATCGAAATAAGGAATAAAAGTGCCTAACTCATCATACTCTCGTGCAGAGCTATAAGAGTAAAAGTTTTGAAACCCAATAGTTCTAAACTCGTATAACAATTTTTCATCAGAAGCTTTTTCAATTGTAATTAACACGTTGTCATGTACAGCAAATTGCATAATATTTGCTACAATTAAACTCTTTGAAGCATTATCTCTAATATCTTGTAAATACAAATTGCCTAATTCATCGTCTGGCTTATCTTTGTTATTGGAAACAATTAAATTATCTCCATACCAAGATACAAATGGAGAAGTTAGTTCCACTTTATTAACCTGATTTAGTGTATAATCCCAATCTTCCACATGAAAATCCCATTCCGGACTATAAACGACTAACATTATTTTCTCTGGTGATTCATTATTCCAATAAAAATTAGTTGTAAGTGGATTAGTTTCTCTGGATGCAATAATCTTTCCATCGCTTAAATCAATTACTCGCATTACCGCTTTTTTATTAGACTTAGCAGAATAAAGGAGCATATTGCGATAATCTGGACTGATTTGCACTTCCGAGATAGGTTCTTTTGTATTAAAAATAGCACGCTTTTTTCCATTATAGATATTTAATTCATTAAAATAACTGATACCTTTTACTTTGGTCTGTAGCAATACCGAATCTTTTGATAACCAGCCCACTACACGCTGAAATTCTTTCGTTTTAAGTTGAATAGCCTGAACATCTTTTGTTGTCTTTTTTTGCGGTTCTTTTTCTTTTACGCAACCAAAAGAGATAAAAATCAAGCCTATGGATACAACAATAAGCATAAATGTAGTTGATTTTTTCATCTTTTGCCTCCAATCTCTCTATGCTAAAATTTTACCCTTTTCGTAGTAAGCTAAAACAATTCTCATAGAAAGATACACTTCAAAAAACAAGCTACAATAACGGAGTATTATTGTAGCTGTAGAGATAGTATTAATCTTCCGTTGGTATCGCTAACCATGCAGCACCGATTACCCCAGCGTCATTCCCTTTTGTCGCAATAGATAATTTAGTAGATTCTTTTACTGCTGGAAATACCATTGTTTCAAAATAATTTCTGACTGGTGTCAATAATTGATCTCCTGCCGCTGAAACTCCACCGCCAATAATTATCTTTTCTGGGTTTAGCATGTTACCAATATGACTAAGTGCAAGTGCTAAGTAAAAAGAAATTTTATCAATTGTAGCATTAGCTAAAGCGTCTCCTTCAGCAGCTAATTCGAAAATTAATTTAGATGTAATATTTTCATCTTTTTTGATTGCTTCTTTAAGGTCTGATTCACCTGTATATTCCTTAGCTAAATCTTTTGCAACTCGAACGATTCCTGTTGCAGATGCTACAGTTTCTAAGCACCCTTTTTTACCACAAGTACAGTCATAACCATTTTCTGGAACAACTGTTACATGACCAATTTCACCAGCTGCACCACGAATACCATGCAATATTTTTCCTTCTGCGAAAATGCCGCCTCCAACACCAGTTCCAAGCGTTACAAACACAACATTTGCACCACCTTCTCCAGCACCTTTCCAGCGTTCACCTAGCGCTGCAACGTTGGCATCATTATCTAATGAAATGCTTAGACCAGTAATTTTTTCTAAATCTTCACTTACATTTTGCTCTTCTGCCCAGTTAAGATTATAAGCTCCTTTAACCGTTCCAGTATCATAGTTAACCGTTCCAGGAGTTCCCATACCAATTCCATAAAATATATCATTATCGAGTTGTAAGTCAGTCAATTTTTGATTGATGGAATCGCCAATATCTTTTACAATATGAGAACCTTTGTCTTCAATATTTGTATCGATAGTCCATTTTTCTTCTATTTCGCCTTCTTTTGTTAAAATAGCTAATTTTGCTGTTGTCCCACCTAAATCTACACCAATTAATTTTTTGTTCATCACTTCTGTTCTCCTTATAGTTATATTAGTTTAAACTACTATTTTTTCGCTGTTCTTTAATTAACTCTTGTTTTAGAATACTTCTCGCATTAGCAAATACTTCTCTATCCAAAATATTGTGTTTAAAAAGTTCTGTTACTTCATATTCCATCATTTCAATGTCATATTGTCGCTTCCCTAAATAAACAATAATGCCATGCTTCTTTAACAATTGAGCAACATCATAAACTGTTTTCACATTAAAAACCTCTTATTCTTTTGTTTCTTTTAACTTATCATAATAAGAATCGAAAAATGGATCATTCGAGAGTTGTTTAGCAATATCTGCTTCTTTGAGTGCATTTAGGTGATCACCCTTTATTTGGTAACAAACGGATAAATAATAATGTGGTTCTGGTAAATCTTTATCTAACTCAATAGCCTCCTTTGCCATTTCCTCAGCGGTGTTAACTTGTTTATCTTGTAACGCAATTGAGGCTGCATAGGTGTAGGAATAAGCATCAGCACTGCCACTTTCAATTAAACTTGTTGTGATTTTAGTTGCTTCTTTCTTATTATCCGATTGTAGATACTTTTGTACTGCATAGTTTGCTTGCGCTGGATCATAATGTTGCGTTCCTTTTTGGAAGCCAAAATAGAGAAATAAAATGGCTACTCCACCAAGTGATATACCATACGCTAGACGACGCCAATGGAAAAATTGATTTGGTAATGACAAAGCACCTGCAAGTAAAAATCCACCAACTAAACCACCAATATGTCCTGCTATGTCAATTTGAGCAGAAAATACGTCTAACAATAAGTTTACAGCTACAAGAGAGGCAATACTAACACCGATTGTTTTTGCATAAACATTTGGTTTTAAAACAACTAAATATAAAAGTGCACCCATAACAGCAAACACCGCTGTACTTGCTCCAACAGATAAGTTCATATTTAAAGCAAAACTAGCAATATTACCGCAAATACCACCTATAAGCAGTACAAGCACATAACGCCATTTTCCGTAAATACGTTCTGCCCAAGCGCCCACAATATAGAGCATGACGGCATTGGATGCTAAATGTATCAAACCACTATGAAGAAAAATTGGTGAAATAAAGCGCCACCATTCACCTGCAAAAATAAGTGGATTAAATTTCCCTCCCCATTTAATTAAATTAAATGAATCTGTAGTACCACCTTGAAGAGTAACCCATAAAAAAGCAACAATCAACAGACCGATGAATGTATAAGTGACAGTCGGTTTTGAATTTTTAGCAACTTTTTGTTCTTCATTTACTTTAGTTGTAATATACGTAATTACTTGTTCTCGCTCTTTTGCTACTAGTTCTTTTGTTATTTCATCTGGAAGAATAAAAGCATCTTCTGGTAGTTCCAATGATTTAATTAATACATCTAGATGTTCTCTCATCTGTTCATTTGCCAGTAAAATATTCTCTAACTTTACTTTTTCATTTGGAGAAGAAAGCGGCTTTCCAAAATAAGGCGAAATATCACCCATTGGTTCAAATGGAGTTATATAAATATTAATAAGAGGCAACTTAATACGCCCCATCTGTTTCCGAAGATTTTCAGAAACATGCATTGTATGGGTAATGTCACGATCTACTACATTAGCCCAACTTAGTTCTTTTATTTGAATACGGATGACTGGTCGTTTTTTCTGACTAGTATTTTCTAACCAAAGTTCTTGTTTCTCCTCATGAAGATGGATTAAACGGTATTTTTCAACACCCAAGAAATAGTTGGTTAGGCGCCAGAAGACATATTGTTCTTGGAAGCTCAAAAAATTCCCTGCTTTCATTACAAATTATAATTACTACTATACGCAAAAAAATGGATGTTGTAAACAATCCACTCTATTTTCTATGTATTTATTTTTACTTATCCTTCAATAAGGATAGAAACTGGTTTATCATGGCTTTCTTGCAAAAATTCTCGCTTTTGTTCATAAAAGCATAATGAGATAGTTGCTCCTTTAAAATCCATTAAATAGCGATCATAAAATCCACCACCAAAACCAATTCGGTAATGAGCTTTATTAAAAACAACACCTGGAACTATTAATAAATCAATTTTATCCTTTGTCACCGTCTCTGTGAGATCATTTGGCTCTAAAATACCAAACTTAGATTGTACGAGCGGATATACAGAATCCATCATTTTAAATTCCATATTTCTACTTGGATAGTATGTTTTTGGAATAAGCACCGTTTTTCCATGTTTTCTTGCTTGTAAAATAATTGTTTCTGTTTCAATTTCTGGATGTCTTGCCAAAGTTAGGCCGATTACTGTTGCTTCTTTCCATTCTGGCAATTCAAATAATTTTTCTGCAAGTTTGATAGAACGTTCGCGATGTTCTACTTTATCTATATCGTTCAGGTTTCGTAAAACTTTTTCCCTGATTAGACCCTTGTCTTCCATCTCGACATCTCCTTTTTTCACAAAATAAAAAAAGCAACAGAATGAAAATCCTGCTGCTTACTTAGTTTCGCGGTGTAAAGTTACACGGCGTAATCTTGGACAATATTTTTTTAATTCAATACGTTCCGGATTTTCACGCTTATTTTTAGTAGTGATATAATTACGATCACCGCATTCAGTGCATTCTAAAGTAATATTAACGCGCATTGTTTTCCCTCCAACTCGACTGACGAATTTATTTACTAAACCTGTATAATAATATCATTTTTATACATTTGTTGCAAGGTCTCTATGCATTTTCTTTTTATTTTCTTTACAAAACTTGATTTCTGATGGTGTTTTAAAGTAAATTATGCTATAACTAGTAGTAGAGTTTATGGAAGAGAGGTGTGTATAAAACCCATGACCACAGTCATAATTATTTTATTAGTTGCTGCTATCGTACTGTTTGTTATTTCATTCTTACAAAAAGGAGATAATAAGCAATTAGAAAAAGAACTGGAAGACGTTGCTTCTCAGTGGATGCAAGAAAATTTCGAGCTAAAAAAACGTGTCTCTGAATTGGAAAAGGCAATGAAATTAGACAGCCCAGATATCCAAATTGAGCAAGTTCCAGAAAGTCCAAAAGTTCGTGAATTAATGAAAAAACAAGTGATTACACTTTATACTTCTGGAATCGTTACATCAGATATTGCGGAACAATCTTCCCTACCTAAAGAAGAAGTGGAACAAATCATTGAAGAATATTTAAAACATTAATTTTAAAATTAAAGGAGGAGCCTAATCTGTGAAGAAGAACTTACGGATGTTGGCATTAGGTTTTTTAGTATCTGCCGTTGTCTTACTGGTTTATGATCAGTTTTTCTCGACTCCAACAAAAGCAGATGAAGCCAATACCAATTCTACAAAAAAAGTTTCTAAAGATGAGTCTAACACTTGGAAAACAAAATATGAAAAATTATTAGCTCAGCAAGAAGTTGATAAAGCAGCTGACGATGAAGCTAAAAAAGCAGCTGATGAAGCCGCTAAAAAGAAAGCAGAAGAAGCTAAACAAGTAAAAAATTATACTTTGACAATATCTAAAGGAGACCCTTCCTCCAAAGCTGGCGAAGAATTACAAGCTAATGGAATTATTAAGAGTGCTTCTGAGTTTGATAAATACTTAAAAGATAATAATTACGAAAAATATGTTCGTGATGGGAAGTATAACTTAAAGAGTGATATGAATTACGAAACTATTGCAAAAATCTTAGCACATAAAAATTAACTAATGAATAGCTAGAACAAAAAGTGGTTAATCCCCTCTTATGTTCTAGCTATTTTTATGTTATTATTTAAGCAAGAAAGGATGATGATTTATGGCAATTGTAAAGATGGAAAAACTCATAAATAATACGGGGGTATCTTATTTATAAAATGCTCCCACCTAAAAAGGAGCGAAAAAATTGATTTTAGAAAAATATGGTTTCACAAGTTTTTTTGAAGAGCAAAAGATAGGAAATAATTCCAATTATGGTAGAGTTACTGCTGTTTTTAGAGATTCTTGTCGAGTTATAACTGAACAAGGAGAATTTTTAGCTAGTCTCAAACGGGGAAATTTTTATGAATTATCGTCTTCTTCCCTTCCTGCTGTTGGTGATTTTGTTGAGGTTAGTATCGATTTGGCACAAACTGCTCAAATTATTTCAGTCCTTCAGCGAAAAACGGTTTTTTCTCGAATGAATAAAGATTCTGAAGAGCAGTTAATTGCAGCGAATTTTGATTATGCCCTAATTGTAATGAGCTTAAATCATGATTTTAATTTAAATCGTTTGGAGCGTTATTTAACAGTTGCTTGGGATAGCGGCGCGTCTCCAATTATCATTTTAACAAAAGCAGACTTAGTTACAGACCTATCTTCCTATACGAACCAGCTAGAAACTGTTGCTTACGGCGTTCCAACATATTTTGTGGATAATTTATCACATAAAGGCTTTGAAGCGTTAGAACGTGATTTGAAGCCTTGTAGCACACTAGTATTACTAGGTTCATCAGGTGTGGGAAAGTCCTCTTTTATTAATGCACTTGCTGGCGAGACTTTAATGAAAACGGCTGGTATTCGAGAAGATGACAGTAAAGGAAAGCACACTACAACACACCGAGAAATGCATTTACTCGAAAATGGCTGGATTGTCATTGATACTCCTGGAATGAGAGAATTCGGGATTGGTCTTAATCAAGCTGGTTTGGATACTACTTTTTCCGATGTGGAAGAATTAGCTGAGCATTGTCGCTTTCATGATTGTTCTCATACACAAGAACCTGGCTGTGCTGTTCAAGAAGCATTAACAGAAGGATCACTTTCTATGCAACATTATGAAAACTGGCTAAAATTACAAAAAGAACTGGCTTATCATGCAAGAAAAAATAGTCCTGCACTAGCTAGACAAGAACGGGACAAACGAAAAGTTATTCAAAAAATTATCAAAAAACATTATAAGCATGGACCTAAAAACAGATAAAAAAACCACAAGTAGCCTGAAAATGGGCTACTTGTGGTTTCTAGTTTCCGAAAGTTTCAAGATTGAGGGATTATATTTTATAACACTTATTAGATATACGTAAAAAAGGAAGTAGCTCTTTTCATCGGCTACTTCCTTTTTATATTATTTAGATTCTGGTTTCTTTGTTTTAGGATAGTATTTTTTCTCTGCTTGTGGCTTTTTATCGCCTTCTGGTTGTTCCTTTTTCTCAAGCAATACTTTACGTGACAAGTTAACACGACCCTGATGATCTACTTCGATAACTTTTACAGTCACTTCATCCCCTAGTTTTAGAATATCTTCTACTTTTCCTACACGTTCGTGGGCTAATTCAGAGATATGAACTAAACCGTCTGTTCCTTTAAATAATTCAACAAATGCGCCAAATTTTTCAATACGACGAACTTTACCAGTGTAAACTTCCCCTACCTGAACTTCGCGAACGATATCTTCAATAATCGCAATTGCTTTACGGTTCATTGCTTGATCTTGAGAAGCAATATAAACTGTACCATCTTGCTCAATATCAATTTTCACGCCTGTTTCTTCAATAATTGCATTGATTTGTTTTCCACCAGGTCCAATAACATCTTTAATTTTTTCTGGTTTAATGTTAAGCGTAATAATTTTTGGTGCATACGCTGAAAGTTCTTCTCGTGGTGCATCAATTGTACTTGTTAAATGGTCAAGAATGTGTAAACGGCCTTCTTTAGCTTGTGTTAAAGCTTCATCTAAAATTTGACGGCTTAATCCGTCAATTTTAATGTCCATTTGAAGTGCTGTAATACCATCTTTTGTTCCTGCAACTTTGAAATCCATGTCGCCAAAGTGATCTTCCATACCTTGGATATCTGAAAGAATAGTGTAATCATCGCCAAGTTTCACAAGTCCCATTGCGATACCTGCAACTGGCGCTTTAATTGGCACACCTGCATCAAGCATGGCAAGCGTAGAGCCACAAATACTTGCTTGAGAACTAGAACCATTCGATTCAAGCACTTCTGATACAAGACGAATTGTGTACGGGAAATCCTCTTCGGACGGAATTACATATTGTAAAGCACGTTCACCTAGAGCACCGTGACCGATTTCACGACGACCTGGCGCACGACGAGGACCAGTTTCACCAACACTAAATTGCGGGAAGTTATAATGATGCATAAAGCGTTTGTATTCTTCGGTTCCTAGACCATCAATAATTTGATGTTCACGTAAAGGTGCAAGCGTACATACACTTAATGCTTGAGTTTGGCCACGAGTAAATAAACCAGAGCCATGGACACGTGGAAGTAAACCAACTTCAGAAGAAAGCGGACGAATTTCGTTTACTTTACGACCATCTGGACGAATTTTATCTTGAGAAATAAGACGACGCATTTCATCTTTTTCAATCATTTCTAAAATATGTGCTACTTCACCAAGAATTTCTGCTTCGTTTTCTAATTCTTTCGCTTTATAGCTTTCTAAAATTTCTTCTTTTACTTCTTCAATAGCAGCTTCACGGGCTTTTTTCTCTTCTGTTTTGATTGCTGCTTTCATTTTCCCTTCACTTGCTGCTTTTACTTCTGCTTCAAGTTCTGGATCACTTACAAATAATTCAATTTCTCGCTTTTCTTTTCCAACAGCAGCAATAATTTGTTGTTGGAATTCACAAAGACGTTTAATTTCTTCATGACCAAACATAATTGCTTCAAGCATTGCTTCTTCTGATACTTCTTTTGCTCCAGCTTCTACCATGTTGATTGCATCATAAGTCCCTGCAACAGTTAAGCTGATATCACTTTTTTCTGCTTGCTCGATTGTAGGGTTAATAACGTATTTCCCGTCGATACGACCAACATCTACACCAGCAATAGGACCTTCAAACGGAATGTCAGAGATTACAAGAGCCACAGAAGACCCTAGCATTGCTGCCATTTCTGGAGAACAATCTTGATCCACACTAAAAACTGTGGATGTGATTTGTACTTCATTACGGAAACCTTCCGCAAATAGTGGACGAATTGGACGGTCAATCAAACGTGCTGTTAATGTTGCACGATCACTTGGACGTCCTTCACGTTTTAAGAAGCCACCGGGAACTTTCCCGACAGAGTACATTTTTTCTTCATAGTTAACAGTTAGTGGGAAAAAGTCGCCTGGACGAGGTTTTTTGGAACCTACTGCTGCTGTTAAAACAACTGTATCCCCGTAACGAATTAATGCTGCTCCACTTGCTTGTTTTGCTAATTGACCTACTTCGACAGATAACGTTTTACCTGCCCATTCTGTTGAAAATACTTTTTTTTCAGACATAATTTAATCTCCTTTTGTGAGGAAACACGAACCAGAAACTTTACCATGCATAATAATGTTCACGCACACTTTAGAATTTCTAAAGCACACATGAATCCAAAAACCTGTTACGAACAAGCGATTTTCTTAACACGTTTTTGGATTCATGCGATAAAGTTTCATTTCTTCGCCGTGTTTTCCAAAATTTGGCATACTTATTACTCAAAAAAAAGCGGGAACTTTTGGTATCCCGCTTTCATCTGGTTTTTATCGACGTAAACCTAAACGTTTGATAAGTTCGCGGTAACGTTGAACATCTTTTTTACGTAGGTAAGTTAATAAGTTACGACGGTGACCTACCATCTTCATTAATCCACGGTAAGAGTGATGATCTTTTTTGTGTACGCGAACGTGTTCATTTAAGCTATTGATTTCAGCAGTTAATACAGCGATTTGTACTTCTGGTGAACCAGTATCTGTATCATGAACACGGTACTCTGCAATAATTTCATTTTTGCGTTCTTGAGTTAAAGCCATTTCTTTCCACCTCCTTCTAAAATATCCCCAATTACTGAGCCTAGCGTCGGTGACTCGCAAAAAGCCAAGTAATGGTTCTGTTCGTACAGATTTAAAGATACACTATTTAACGCTCAAAAGCAAGTAGAAATAGTAGTTTAATCCTCTAAATCAGCAAAAAATGCTCTTGTATCTTGCTCGTCTTTTTCTAATTGAGTAATCAAACCTTCTACTCCATTAAACTTAAGTTCTGGTCGGAAAAATTGAAACCATTCAATTTCAGCTTCTTCGCCGTAAATTTCGCGGTGGAAATCTAAAATATAAACCTCAATAGATAATGCTTGATCATCCTTAAATGTAATATTATAGCCGATACTTGCCATTCCCAGATGAGTTTCCCCATTAACACGGAATTTCACTGCATATACCCCAAGCTTTGGAATCAAATAATCTTCATTAACAAGAATGTTCGCTGTTGGAAATCCAATTGTTCTACCACGTTTATCTCCATGAATTACTGTTCCTTTTGTTGTATAAGGATAGCCTAATAACTGATTTGCCTCTTCCAATTCACCTTCTGTAATTGCTCGTCTAATATTAGTCGAGCTTATCTTATCACTAGATGCGGTTTGTTTATCCACGATAGTAACTTCAAAACGACCATTTGCATAACTTTCTAAATTGGTCATTTTTCCTTCCCCTTTTTTACCATAAGAATAATCAAAGCCAGCAACAACATGTTCTACATTCAAAGCAACGAGGTATTTATCAACAAATGCTTGCGGAGATAATTCGGAAAACTGTGTAGTAAAGCGAACTACATACATAATATCAACACCAAGGCCAGCCATTTTTTCTGCTTTATCTTCCAGTGGGGTTAGATATTTTACTTGTTTTCGGATATTGCTTAAAACGACAGATGGGTGCGGATCAAACGTTAAAACCGCTGTTTGAAGTCCTTTTTGTGTAGCTATCTGTTTTGCTTGTTTAATGACCGCTTGATGCCCTAAATGCACGCCATCAAAGAAACCAAGCGCCATTACTTTTTTTACGTCTGTCCACTCATCCGTTGTAAGCGGATGATGCAAGTATATCGTCTTCATTTTTTGCCACTTCTCCTCTAAATTTGAATTCCTTTAATATCATAATATAAGAAAGTTGCAGTCGCAATTACTATGCTTGATTTAATTCAATGACTTTTTCTGGCTTCCAAATGTCTTTTTTCTCTGGATGCGGTTTGTAAATTGCAGTTAATTTTTCTTTAAAAATAAGCGCAACACGAGGTTCATTTTCTACTGTCATAAATAAAGATTCTGGTAATAATCCGCCATTTAAAACTTTGCTATGCACTTCCTCATCAATGACTAGTTTTGCCATTGATTCAATCCCTTTTTCAAGCGGATATAAAAAATCATTTTCATTCTTTTGAAACTTTTCTTCCACTTCTATCAGGGTTAGGCAATCTTCTTTTTTGAAAAAGCCGCTTTGTACTCGCTCTAACTTAGACATATGCGCAGGGTACCCTAACTGTTCGCCAATCATGACAGCAAGCGTGCGAATATACGTTCCTTTGCCACATGCGATTTCTAAACGGAAAGTCGGATTTGCTTCATTTAGCGGAGTGGCGTCATCTAAACGGGTTAATGAATAAATATCCACTTGTCTGGATGGGCGTTCAACCTCTATTCCCGCTCTTGCATATTCATACAATTTCTTACCATTAACTTTTACAGCTGAAAACATTGGTGGAATTTGGGTGATTTTTCCAGTGAGTTTTGTTAGTGCAACTTGAAGTGCTTCGGCCGTGATTTCTGTTAGCTCTTTGGTTTCAACCGTCTCACCAGTAGCATCTTCTGTAGTAGTTGATTTACCTATCGTGATTTCGGCTACATAAACTTTCCCTTCATCCGTTACATATTCCGCGAGTTTTGTCGCACGTCCAACACAAATTGGGAGTACACCTTCTACTTCAGGATCCAGTGTACCAGTATGGCCAACTTTTTTTGTATGTAAAATTTTTCTTAATTTAAAAACGCAATCATGACTTGTCATTCCGCGTTCTTTCCACAGTGGAATAATTCCGTTCATCCGGCTCCTCCTTCTAACAAAAAAAGTTTAAGACAATTTCCGCTTACATCCCGTTTGAATGAGAAGATAAAGGGATTGCCTTAAACTTTTATTTATTATTGATCGTTATTTAAGTCACGAAGCAATTCATCGATTCGATTTCCGTAAGCGATGGAATTATCTATTTCAAAAGACATTTCTGGAACTTTACGAAGTCGAATACGGCGACCGATTTCTGAGCGGATAAAGCCATGCGCTTTTGCAAGTGCAAGTAATGTATTTTCTTTCTCCTTATCGGTACCAAGGATGGAAATGAACACCTTAGCTTCTTGTAAGTCACCAGTAACATCTACTCCAGTTACAGTCACAAACCCTAAGCGCGGGTCTTTAATTTTGCGATTTAAAATATCGCCCAATTCTTTTTTCATTTGCTCACTGACACGATTTGCTCTTACGTTCAAGTGTATTCACCTCTTTTTATAACTTCTCCATTACTGTCTCGGCTCGCTCCCATTCTGGAAAAGAATCTAGAAAAGCAAGTACTTCCCTCGCTTCTTTTTCAGCTTGGATGTGCGAGGCAGATACGACAGCAAAGCTAATTTCAGCTCGCTGCCATAAATCCTGATAATCCGTTTCGGCAATAGAGATATTGAATTTTTGTTTTGCTCTCGTTAAAATTCGTTTCAGTATAGCGCGTTTTTCTTTGAGGTTTTGTGGTTCCTGCATGAAAAATTCACTAATGACTGATTGAATCATTTTCTTTCTATTTCTTCCATAACGTATGCTTCGATTACATCGTCTTCTTTAATATCATTGAAGTTTTGTACTGTAATACCACATTCATAACCTTTTGCTACTTCTTTCGCATCATCTTTAAAGCGTTTTAGTGTAGCAATTTCACCTTCGAAAACAACGATTCCATCACGGATAATACGGACGCCACTATCACGAGTAATTTTACCATCTGTTACGTAACAGCCAGCAATTGTACCCACTTTAGAAACATTGATTGTTTGGCGCACTTGTGCTTGACCGATAATTTTTTCTTGGAATTCTGGATCAAGCATTCCTTTCATTGCTGCTTCGATTTCATCAATCGCCTTATAGATAACACGATGTAGACGAATATCTACACTTTCATTTTCTGCGGCTTCACGTGCTTGTGCTGTTGGACGAACGTTAAACCCAATAACAATCGCATTAGAAGCTGCCGCTAGAGTAATATCTGATTCATTGATTGCACCCACGGCAGTATGAATAATTTTAACGTTAACACCTTCGACATCAATTTTACGAAGCGATGCAGCGAGCGCTTCTACAGATCCTTGTACGTCTGCTTTAATAATAACGTTAACTTCTTTCATTTCGCCAGCTTTCATATGTTCAAATAAGTTATCCAAACTTACACGATTGGTTGCCGAACGTTGCGCTACTAAGGCACGACTGGCACGAGTTTCACCAATATTTCTCGCTGTTTTTTCATCTTCAAAAACAACAAAACGATCGCCAGCTTGAGGTACATCATTTAAACCGGTAATTTCAACTGGTGTGCTTGGTCCGACTTTTTTCACGCGACGACCTAAATCATTGACCATTGCACGGACACGACCAAATGTGTTACCAACAACAATTGGATCACCAATATTTAGTGTTCCATCTTGTACTAGTAATGTAGCAACTGGGCCACGGCCTTTATCAAGTTCTGCTTCAATAACAGAACCAATGGCACGACGATCTGGATTTGCTTTTAACTCTTCTACTTCAGATACAAGTAAAATCATATCTAATAAGTTTTCTAAGCCTTCACCGAATTTAGCGGAAATAGGTGCGAAAATAGTATCGCCACCCCATGCTTCGGGTACTAATTCATATTCGGTTAATTCTTGCATTACGCGGTCTGGATTTGCTTGTGGTTTATCAATTTTGTTTACAGCAACAATAATTGGCATACCAGCTGCTTTTGCGTGATTGATTGCTTCGATTGTTTGTGGCATAACACCATCATCCGCCGCAACAACTAAAATAGTAATATCTGTGATTTGCGCACCACGAGCACGCATTGCGGTAAATGCCGCATGTCCAGGTGTATCAAGGAAAGTGATTTTTTTATCATGAATTTCTAATTGATATGCACCGATATGTTGCGTAATCCCGCCAGCTTCTCCAAGAGTCACTTTAGTATTACGAAGGGAATCTAGTAAGGTTGTTTTACCATGGTCAACGTGTCCCATGATAGTAACTACTGG
Organism: Listeria immobilis; assembly: GCF_014322765.1. Taxonomy (GTDB): domain Bacteria; phylum Bacillota; class Bacilli; order Lactobacillales; family Listeriaceae; genus Listeria; species Listeria immobilis. The sequence goes on from NZ_JAASTZ010000009.1 coordinate 92,598, forward strand.
TGGGCGTTCCATAAGTTTTGATTCATCAATTGCTTCATTCAATTCATTCTCGAAGTAAACATCTAAATCGGTTACATCGACTTTAATTTCTTCTTCTACGGCTACACCATAGTCGGAACAAATAAGTTCAATTGCATCTTTATCTAATGATTGGTTGATTGTTGCTACAACACCAAGCATAAATAATTTTTTGATTAGTTCAGATGGTTCTCTATATAGTTTCTTTGCCAGTTCTGCAACTGTTAAAGATTCGCTGAAAACAATTTTTTCAGGAAGTTCTTTTGGTTTTGGTGGAGTTGGTGGAACAGTACTATGGTTTAATTTACCTTTTTTCTTGGTGTTCCGTCCTTTGTTATTAAAATTCCCGCCGCGATTAGGACGATTGTTGCCGCCTGGACGGTTAGAGTTTCCACCACCTGGACGATTGTTATTATTATTACGTTTTTGTCCACCAGTTTGCGTTTGATTAGATGTACTTGCTGGTTTGGTTGACGCTGGTTTGGCACCTTGGCTTTTGTTACCCGCTGCAGGTTTTGTATTTTGTCCTGCTGGTTTATTTGTATTTGGTTTATTCGATTTTTCATTACTATTTGTCATATTTGGTTTGTTTGGCCCCTTACTATTTCCGTTTTCATTGCTAGTTGTTTCTTTCTTAGGTGCTTCGGCTTTTTTATTTGTGCCATCAACGGCTTTATCTAATTGTCTTAAGGCGTTCTCATTAATAGTGGACATATGATTCGCCACTTCAATACCTAAACCTTGAAGAGCTTCAATAACTTTTTTACTTGATACTTGATGTTCTTTTGCATATTCATATACACGAACTTTACTCATGTCGTACACCTCCGTATAAGATTCAACCGAGTAATTCTGCTAATTTAACAGCAAATCCTTTATCAAGTATGGCAACTATTGCACGTGTATCTTTGCCGATTGCACCCCCAATCATTTCCCGGGTACCGGCTTGTTTCACGACAACATTATAATATTCACACTTGTTGCGGATTGTTTTCTCAGTTTTTTCGGATATATCTTCTGAAATGAGAACCATTTTTGCTTTCCCATTTCTAACTGCTTTTAATACCAATTCTTCACCAGTTGTAATTTTCCGTGCTCGATTTGCAAGGCCTAATAAGGAAAGTGCTTTTTTATCCATTAGTAGGTTCCTCGAGAGACTTTACGTAATCAATTAGCTCGTCGTAAAAGGCCTCTTGTTCTGGCATTTTTAGTTGATGAAAGATAGCGTTTTTCTTTTTTGCTTTTTTGCATGCTTCTACATTTTTAACGATATAAAAGCCGCGTCCAGGTGCTTTGCCTGTAGGATCAATCGTTAGCGCTCCGTCTTTCGAATACGCAATACGAAGAAGTTCGCCTTTTGGCAAGCGTTCACCGGTAATTATACATTTTCGAAGGGGGATTTTTTTATTACGCATGATAATTCTCCTTTTTACTCTTCATCTTCTGTAAAAGTTTCGCTCTCTACTTCTTCTACCGGAGCCATTTCTTCGTTATTACGAGGATAGATTCCTAGTTCAGTTGCAACAGTTTCGCTTTTAATATCAATTTTCCAACCAGTTAATTTCGCTGCTAAACGAGCATTTTGACCACGTTTACCAATTGCTAAGGATAGTTGATAATCTGGTACGACAACTGTTGTTGCTTGGTCTGCTTCGTTTACAATAACATCTAATACCTTGGAAGGGCTAAGTGCATTGGCAACAAAAGTGAAAGGATCCTCTGACCATTCAACTATATCGATTTTTTCTCCTTTTAGTTCATTAACGATGGTTTGAACACGTGCGCCTTTAGGTCCAACACATGCACCAACAGGATCTACTTCTTCATTAGCTGTATAAACAGAGATTTTAGAGCGATCTCCTGCTTCACGTGCAACGGATTTAATTTCCACAACACCATCATAAATTTCTGGAACTTCCATTTCGAAAAGGCGTTTTAAAAGTCCAGGGTGCGTACGGGAAACAAAAATTTGCGGTCCTTTTGTTGTTTTTTCTACTTTAGTTAAATAAACTTTAATACGATCATGTGCGTGGTATGTTTCGTTTGGCATTTGCTCGTTTTGAGATAAAATAGCTTCGATTTTACCTAGATTTACATAAATAAAACGAGAATCTTGACGTTCTACAATACCTGTCATAATATCATCTTCACGGTCGATAAACTCATCGTAAATAATACCGCGTTCTGCTTCACGAACTCGTTGGGTAACAACTTGTTTTGCTGTCTGTGCAGCAATTCGGCCAAAATCTTTCGGTGTCACTTCAAGCTCCACTACATCACCAGGTTGATAGACTGGATTGATTTTATGTGCTTCTTCCATCGAAATTTCAAGACGAGAATCAAATACTTGTTCTACTGCTTCTTTTCTTGCTAAAACTCGGATAGAACCATTTTCCATATTTAAATCTACACGAACGTTTTGAGCATCTTTAAAATTTCGTTTGTATGCAGAAGTAAGAGCGGCTTCAATCGCTTCCACTAATACCTCTCTTGAAATACCTTTATCATGTTCTAACACATGAAGAGCATCTAATAATTCTGTGCTCATTTTTGATTCAACTCCTTATTCACTTTTTAAAATTGAATTGCTAACCTTGCTTTTGCTACTTTTTCTTTAGGAATTTCACAAGTGATTTTGCGTGTTTTATCTGTAATAGTAATGACCAGCGTTTCTCCATCATAACTTTCTAAAGTACCTTCCCACATTTTACGACCATCAATTGGCTCATAAGAAGTAACATGGACATATTTAGATACTGCATTAACAAAATCTTGCTCTTTCTTCAGTGGACGTTCAGCCCCTGGAGATGAAACTTCTAAAAAATAATTTTGGGTAATCGGATCTGATTCATCCATTTTTTCACTGACTTTTTCGCTGACAACCGCACATTCATCAATATCTACGCCACCATCTTTATCGATAAAAATTCGCAAAAACCAGTTTGGACCTTCTTTTTCAAAGGCAATGTCTACGAGCTCCAAATGAAGTTCGTCCGTAATCGGTGCAACAATTGCTTCTACTTGATCTAGTACTTTACTCATTTCAGCCTCCTTAAGAGATACGCTTTTCCAGCTAATTCGTCTCTATTCCTGCCATAGGTGACTCTTTGACAGATTTGCAAAACGAAAGCGTGGGCATTGGCCCACGCTTGGCTGAGTTATCGTAGTATTTCTTAAATAAGTTTATCACAAATTGTGACTACAAGCAAGTTTTGCTCTATTTTAGAATAGTGATAATTGGTTTTGATCTGGCAGTCCTTCTAAACATCCTTGATCATCCATATATTGAATAATTGTTTTAGAGACTTTCCCACGTTGCTGCAAATCTTCTTTGGATAAAAATTCCCCGTTTTCACGAGCTGCTACAATTTGTTTCGCTACGTTGGTTCCAAGACTTGGAATCGCATTAAACGGCGGGATAAGGGAGTCGCCATCAATAATAAATTCATCAGCGGAAGACTTATACAAATCTACTTTTTGGAAATGGAAACCACGAGCTAGCATTTCGTTAGCGATTTCTAAAACTGTTAATAGATTTTTTTCTTTTGTAGAAGCTTCCATTCCTTTATCATTGATTTCTTTCATTGTCGCTTTTACGGCTTCTTTTCCGTTTACCATCGAAGTTAAATCAAAATCATCCGCACGAACAGTGAAATAAGTGGCATAGAAGAACAACGGATGATGTACTTTAAAGTAGGCGATACGCACTGCCATAAGCACATAAGCTGCCGCATGGGCTTTCGGGAACATATATTTGATTTTTTTACAAGATTCAATGTACCAAATTGGCACTTTATTTTCCATCATTGCTTCTTCCATTTCTTCTGTTAAACCTTTCCCTTTACGAACAGATTCCATAATTTTGAAGGCTAAGGAACTTTCTAGACCTTGATAAATTAGGAATACCATAATATCATCACGACACCCAATTACATCTGGCAGCTCACAAGTCTTATTCTTTATTAGTTCTTCGGCATTTCCAAGCCAAACATCTGTACCATGAGAAAGTCCGGAAATTTGAACTAACTCAGAAAACGTGGTTGGTTTGGTTTGTTCAAGCATTTGACGTACAAACCGTGTCCCAAATTCAGGTATACCTAGCGTTCCAGTTTTAGAATCAATATCTGCTGGTTTGACACCTAGCGATTCAGTAGAACCAAATAGTTTCATCACATCGGGATCGTCTGTTGGGATAGTTTTAGGATCAATACCGCTTAAATCCTGTAACATTCGGATAGCGGTCGGATCATCGTGTCCAAGTATATCTAATTTTAAAACATTATCGTGAATAGAATGGAAATCAAAGTGAGTTGTCTTCCATTCTGAATCTGTTGCATCGGCGGGAAATTGTACTGGAGTGAAATCATATACATCCATATAATCTGGAATAACAATAATCCCCCCTGGATGTTGCCCGGTTGTTCTTTTAACCCCTGTACAGCCGGCTACAAGGCGGTCAATTTCCGCTCCCCGAATTGTCATATTCATATCTCGTTCATAGTTACGAACATAACCAAATGCTGTCTTTTCTGCCACCGTACCAATGGTTCCAGCACGAAAAACATAATCTTCTCCAAAAATTTCTTTTGTGTAGGCATGGGCGACTGGTTGATAATCACCAGAAAAGTTTAAATCAATATCGGGTACTTTATCACCTTTAAATCCTAAGAATGTTTCAAACGGGATATCTTGCCCTTCTTTTTGGTAGGTTGTTCCGCAATGCGGGCAGTCTTTATCAGGTAGGTCAAATCCTGAACCAATCGAACCATCATCAAAAAATTCTGAGGCTTTACAATTCGGACAGAGATAATGTGGTGGTAGTGGATTTACTTCTGTGATTTCTGTCATCGTGGCAACAAAGGAAGAACCAACCGATCCACGTGAACCAACTAAATAACCATCTACCAAAGATTTTTTAACTAACTTATGTGAAATTAGATAAATAACCGCGAAACCATGGCCAATAATACTTTTTAATTCTTTTTCGAGTCTTGCTTCGACAATTTCTGGTAAATTTTCGCCATATAATTGGTGGGCCATATTGTAGCTCATATTACGAACTTCATCTTCTGCTCCATCAATTTTTGGAGTATACAATTCATCTTTAATTGGTTTTAACTCTTCCATCCAATCGACTACTAAATTAGAATTTGTAACTACAATTTCTTTTGCTTTATCTTCACCAAGAAAAGCAAATTCTTTTAACATTTCATCGGTTGAACGAAAATGAACATCTGGCAATTCAGCACGATTTAATGGATTTGCTCCGCCCTGTGAGTGAATTAAAATTTTACGGTAAATTTTATCTACAGGATCTTTATAGTGTACATTACCAGTTGCAACAACAGGTTTTCCTGTTTTTTCACCAACACGAACAATATTTTTTAAAATTTCTTCCAATGCTTTTTCATCACGAACAAGTTCTCGCTCAATTAATGGTGCATATACTGGTTTTGGTTGCACTTCAATAAAGTCATAGAATTCCGCTACTTTTTCAGCTGCCTGCATTCCTTTTTGCATCATTGCTTCAAACAATTCCCCTTGGCTACAAGCTGTTCCGATAATTAAACCTTCTCGAAGTTTTTTTAGTTGTGAGCGAGGAATACGCGGAACACGATAAAAATAATTAATATTTGACATCGTAATTAATTTAAATAGATTTTTTAAACCTACAGCAGTTTGAGCATAAATAGTTGCATGGAAAGGTCTTGCGCGTTTATATGCATCGCCTTCTCCCATGTAATCATTTAAAGAATCATGGTAATCAATATCATGCATCTCTTTGGCATCTTTAATTAATTTCCAACCTAAATAGGCAGTAGCTTCTGCATCGAAAACAGCTCGGTGATGTTGTTCTAAAATAATATTGAACTTTTTCGTTAAGGTGTTCAAACGATGATTTTTGAAATGTGGGTATAGGAAACGTGCTAGTTCAAGTGTATCAATTACCGCATTTTCAGCTTTTGGTATGCCTGCTTTTTCATAAGCGGTATTAATAAATCCCATATCAAAAGAAGCGTTATGGGCAACTAGTATATCATCTGCACTCCATTCCTTGAATCGCTTAAGCACAACATCCATTGGATCAGAGCCTTTTACAATATCATCCGTAATACCTGTTAAATTAATGGTAGTTGCCGATAGTGGATGCCCTGGATCAATAAAAGCTTCAAATTTATCAATAATTTCACCATTTTTCATTTTTACGCCAGCTAATTCAATAATCGTATCATACACTGCCGATAAACCAGTTGTTTCCACATCAAATACACAATAAGTAGCATCTTTTAGTAAAATATGTTGGTCGTTATAGGCAATAGGTACTCCGTCATCAATTAAATTTGCTTCGATACCAAAAATGACTTTTAGACCATATTTTTGCCCTGCTCCATAGGCATCTGGGAAAGATTGAGCCACAGAATGATCTGTAATCGCAATTGCTTTATGGCCCCAGTCTGCTGCTTGTTTAAAAAGCGAATCAACAGAAGAGGTAGCATCCATTTGGCTCATTGGGGAATGCAGATGTAGTTCTGCTCTTTTTTCTTCGGCCTTATCGAGACGTTTCACTCCGGCGATTTCGTTAATATCTTGTGCCATCATAATTAAGTCACGGACAAATGTATCGTTTTGGACACTACCGCGAACCTTAACCCACATGCCTTTTTTCAAATTCTGAAACATGGCAGCATCTTCATTATCACGAGAAAACATCTTTATAATCATCGAACTAGTGTAATCTGTAATTTTAAATTGTAACAGACTACGACCACTACGGAGCTCTCTAATTTCAGTTGCAAAAATGAAACCTTGGACCGTAATGCGACGTTCTTCGTCATATACATCTCCAAGTCGTTTAATTTCTTCGTCATCTTTAATTTTATAGCCAACTTGGAATGGGCCAGAAAGTGGTGCAGCTGCTGTATTGCCATTTTGAGCTTCCACTTGTCGTTTTTGCATCACTTGAACGGCTTCGGCTGCTTTTTTTTGATCTTCTTCTTGTTTGGCCTGTGCGAATGCCTTATATTCCTCTGTTTCTGATTGATCTAAAATATGTGTTTTAAGCGCTAAACGCGGAAATCCAGCATTTCCATAACTTTCCATGATTTTTGCTTGGAATCTTTGTTGAATAGTTGTTTCTTCCATGTCATTATGAACGGCAATTTCAATAAAATGCGGTTCTTTAAAGGTTGGTTTTTGCTCTAATAGCAAGTTTCCAATCATAGGAGATTGTTTGCAAATTGGCTCAATAATCAAATTCCAATAGTCTTGAATAAGCTTTTCATTGATGGATTGGTTTTGAGGGACTATTTGCATTTCAGTTGTAGCTATTTGACTAAAAGCTCTTTTCATACCAACATCCATCATATGAAAAAGTGCTGCTGGGAAAATTTGCGGTACATGTAAATGAAATTGCCAAGTTTTATTTTTTTTATCAGCAACTAATTTTTCTATTTTTGCTTCTTTTGTAAATTCCTCATAGGCGGACTCGTTTTCTAAGCCAATTTGTGCCATTAGCAGCTGAAATCGTTCTTGTTTTTCTTCTTCTTTAGCTGTCATTCCGAATAACACCCCTTTTTCCAAATTTATAAAAGCCAGACGTCCCTTATAACTCGTTATCGAACGAGTAAAAAAGTTTCATCTGGCAAAGTGTTGCTTGTAATTATTTATCTCCAAAAAGAATTGGCAATGTATTTAAAAGTTCCTCTTGACGAACTTCAATCATTTCACCAGTTTTTCTAATTTTCACTTCTACAATACCTTCCGTTGCTTTTTTACCAACAGTGATGCGAATCGGTAAGCCTATCAAATCAGCATCCGCAAATTTAACACCGGCACGTTCCGCACGATCATCAATTAGGACACTAAAACCAGCTTTTTGTAAGGAATCATAAAGCGTTTCAGCAAATGCAACTTGTTCTTCACTCTTCATGTTAACAGGAATCAAATGTAAATCAAATGGACTGATTTTTTTATCCCAAACTAGACCATTTTCATCATTAGACTGTTCTGCAATGGCGGATAAAATACGAGAAACACCAATTCCATAACATCCCATAATAATTGGTTGAGCACGTCCATTTTCATCTAAAATTGTAGCATTCATCGCTTGGCTATATTTGGTGCCTAGTTTGAAAATATGACCTACTTCAATTCCTTCAGCAAATTTAATAACTCCTTGACCGTCTGGCGATAAATCACCTACTTGAATCATTCGTAAATCAAAATAACTAGCTACGTTAAAATCACGTGCCGCATTCACATTAATATAATGGAAACCATCTTCATTAGCACCAACCACTGCATTAACCATATCTTTTACAGCATTATCAGCAAAAATACGGATATTGTCAGGTACTTCAATTGGACCAAGTGACCCAAAGTTAGCACCTAATAGTTCAATTGCTACAGTTGGATCAACTAGCTCTACATTGGTAGCATCTAAAGCATTTTTGATTTTAATATCATTTACTTCATGGTCCCCACGAACTAGTACCATAATCACTTCATCATCTACTTGATAAAGCATTGATTTCATCGTCTTTTCGATTGAAACTTCTAAAAATGCAACAATTTCCGCAATCGTTTTTTGGTCTGGAGTCGCCACTTTTTCAAGTTCTTTTTCTAGCTCATGTGATTTTTTCTCCATATATAAAACGGTTGCCATTTCTGTATTCGCTGCATAGTCGGAAGCATCACTATAGGCAATTGTATCTTCTCCAATATCAGATAATGCCATAAATTCTTTGGATTCATTTCCACCGATTGAACCAGAATCCGCAATAACAGAACGAAATTCAAGTCCACAACGAGTAAATATATTAGAATAAGCTTGGTGCATTAACTCATAGACTTCATCCAAACTTTCACTTGTTGCATGGAAAGAATAAGCATCTTTCATAATAAATTCACGACCACGTAATAAACCGAAGCGCGGACGTTTTTCATCACGGAATTTTGTTTGAATTTGGTATAAAGTTAATGGTAAACGTTTATATGATTTCACTTCATCACGTAAAAGCGCCGTAATAACTTCCTCATGTGTTGGTCCAAGTGCAAAGTCACGAGAAGCACGATCTTTTAGACGCATTAACTCTGGACCATAATCATTCCAACGTCCAGACTCTTGCCAAAGTTCCGCTGGTTGAAGTGCAGGCATTAGGAGTTCTGCAGCCCCGATTGCTTCAAGTTCTTCTCGGATAATTGTTTCGATTTTTCGTAGCATCAACGTTGCAAGTGGTAAATAGCTATAAATCCCACTAGCTGTTTGTCTTATAAAACCAGCGCGAAGAAGTAGTTGGTGACTCTTTACTTCTGCATCAGCTGGGACTTCTTTTAATGTTGGTATAAATGTCATCGTTTGACGCATTTAAAACACCCCTTTTTCCCTTTTTATTTATTGTTTAGAAAAATGCTCGTTGGATATCATTCCAAGTGACAAGAATCATTAGAACCATCAAAAGTGCAAATCCAGCAAAGTGGATTATTCCTTCTTTTTTTGGATCGATAGGTTTTCCGCGAACAAGTTCATAAAGGAAGAACATGAGGCGTCCACCGTCAAGTGCTGGTAACGGTAATAGATTTACAATACCTAAATTAATACTTAGAACAGCTGTCCAATTTAGGACGGTCATAAAGCCATATTGAACGACTTGTTGTGTACTTGTATAAATACCAACAGGGCCGTTTAACATATCTAATGAAAATCCGCCAGTAAACATATTGCCAAGTATCGTAAATATTTGTACAATCCAATTCCATGTTTGTGTAAAGCCATTAGTTATTTTAGCAGAGAAAGAAGTATCCATTGGCGTTTCTACTCCAATTTTGCCGACTTCCTTACCGTTTTCTTTTTGTGTCTCAGGTTTTACATCTACATCTTGCGTTTTATCATTTCGCTCTATTTTAAAATCAAGCGTTTTTCCCGGGTTTTCAGAAACACTTTGAACAATATCTGCCCAAGAATTAGTTTCCTTCCCATTAATAGAAAGAACTTCATCGCCCTTTTTAAGTCCTGCTTCAGCCGCAGCACCGTCTGGAAGAACATTTCCAAGTGTATTATCAGTACTCGGGACCCCACCTTGTACAAAAGCAAGTGCCGTAAATATTAATATTGCTAAAATAAAGTTAAAGAGCGGACCGGCAAAAATAGTCATTGCTCGGTTACCTAATGATTTAGCATTGAAGGAACGATCATACGGTGTTATCATTGTTTCGATTTTCCCATCAATGACAAGCGCATCACGTTCTATTTGATAACGCACTTTTTTCGTATCATCGTAGTCTTCATAACCTTCAATAAATAGTTCTTTCTCTAAATCGCAAGCGGATACTTCAATGGGTTGTGCATTTACATATTGATCTTTCCCATTAACAATAATCTTGCTAACGGTTTCTTCTGGCGTAAGCTCTAAACCTACTCGGTAACCAGGTTTCAACTCAATCTCTTCGCCATCTTCTCCCGCCATCCGTACATATCCACCAATTGGTAATAAGCGAATCGTGTATTGTGTTTCCTTTTTTCGATAAGCAAAAATTTTCGGTCCAAATCCAATGGAAAAGTCTTTCACCATAATTCCAGCACGTTTTGCAAACAAAAAATGCCCAAGCTCATGGAAAAATACAATCAATCCAAATACAAAAATAAAAGCAATAATAGTTGTCAAAATAGTTTCACCTCTATAAAAGTGTCTTTACATACGCTCGAGTTTCTTTATCTACCTGCAAAATAGTATCCAAATCAGGGTTCGAAATACTAGCATGCCGATTCATTGCATTTTCAACAAGTGCTTCAATATTATAAAACGCAACTTGGCCATTTAAAAAGCCAGCTACAGCAATTTCATTTGCCGCATTTAAAACAGTCGGCATTGTTCCACCTATTTTACCAGCATTATACGCGAGTTTCAATGCCGGAAATCTTTCATAATCTACTTTTTCAAAATGAAGTGCAGAAAAATCCGTTATTTGGAACTCCTTTTCAAACGGTACTAGGAATCTATCAGGACAAGTAAGTGCGTATTGAATGGGAATGCGCATATCTGGTGTCCCAAGTTGAGCCATAAAACTACCGTCAACAAATTGAACCATAGAATGGACAATACTTTCACGTTGAATCACAACATCAATTGCATCATAGCTGACGTCAAACAACCAGTGTGCTTCCATAACTTCTAGCCCTTTATTAAACATCGTTGCGGAATCAATCGTTAGTTTATTTCCCATGTTCCAATTAGGATGCTTAAGCGCCTCCTTAACCGTAACTTCGCTAAGTTGTTCACGATTTTTATCACGAAAACTTCCACCACTTGCTGTAAGTATGATTTTTTTTATTCTTTCAGAGTTTTCACCGTTTAACGCTTGTAAAATAGCTGAATGTTCACTGTCTACGGGCAATAATGAAATCTTTTTTTCTCGAGCTGCGTTCATTACTAAATGTCCCGCTGTAACAAGTGTTTCTTTATTCGCAATCGCAATATTTTTACCAGCTTCAATTGCATCCAAAGTAGGCAGTAAACCAACACTTCCCATTACAGCATTTAGCAATACATCCCCATCAGGACAAGTCGCCACTTCTCTAAGCCCATCCATTCCATTAAAAATTTTCACATCAGGAAATTCAGCTTCTAGAGTTGCTTTGTCTCTTGAGTGCCAGACCGCAACCATTTGTGGCTTAAATGCTTGAATAATTGCTCGACCGCGTTCCATATTGCGCCCAAAACTAATAGCGACAACTTGAAATTTATCTGGATTATCCCGAACAATCGTTAATGCTTGTGTACCTATAGAACCAGTTGCTCCCAGTAAAATGATTTTTTTCATTATCCCATCTCCAATTATATAATTTGAAGTATATGTAACAGCGGTAATACAAACAATAAGCTATCAAATCTGTCTAAAATCCCACCATGCCCTGGCAAAATTTTCCCAGAATCTTTCACACCATAAAACCGTTTTAATGCAGATTCTACCAAATCTCCAAGTTGTCCAAATATAGATAAAAATACAAGTAATATTAAAATGATAGCGATATCTCCTGGCAAATCAGCAAAATAATAAAAACCACCTGCAATAACTAATGCACATACAATTCCACCAATAAAACCTTCGATTGTTTTATTAGGGCTAACATTTGGCGCGAGTTTATGTCTACCCATTGCTTTTCCAATAAAATAAGCCCCAGTATCAGTAGACCAAACAATAAATAGTGCAAATAACACAAACATTAAACCTGCATCACGAGTTAATGTAAGGTAGTGGAAACCAAATCCTGTATAAAAAGCGGCAACCATACTAATTCCCACTTGATCAAAATGGAATTTATTTCGTGAAAACACAGTATAAGCAAGCAACAATGCCATTAAAATAAAAATAATTTCCATTTCGGTAATATGCAATTCTTCCAGAAAGTTCAAATATCGATCTGGAACGACAACTAACCACATAAGTAGCAAAGTGACTATTCCATTCACTGAAAAAATTCGCTGTTTTGTCATAACAAGTACTTCATAAAGCGCAATTGTCGCCAATAAAATACTTAATAATTCAAATGGAATCCCCCCGTAAATAACAAAAGGAATAAAAAATATCAACGCAACAACTGCAGTAATAATTCTTGTTTTCAATCCTGTTTCCTCCCTAAAGCCCTCCAAAACGGCGCGAACGATTTTGATACTCAATCATCGCTTGTAAAAAATCTTCTTTTGAAAAATCAGGCCAATGTGTATCTGTAAAATAAAATTCGCTATAAGCTAATTGCCATAACATAAAATTACTTAATCTAAGCTCTCCACTTGTTCTTATTAATAAGTCTGGATCCCCAAGTCCACTACTCATCAAGTGGTTATTCAACATTTCTTCTGTTAAATCATCTGCTGACTTTCCTTCTAATACTAATTCCTTCACAGCTTCTTTCGCTGCAGTGACAATCTCTGAACGTCCACCATAATTCAAGGCAAAATTAAGCGTTAGCCCTGTACAGTGTGCTGTATCAGCAATTGCTTTTTCAACGGCACGCATCGTATGGTCTGGTAAATTTTCTCTATATCCCATCACATTAACACGAACATTCTCTTCAATCAACTCTGGTACAAAAGAATCAAAAAATTCTACAGGTAGCTTCATTAAAAAATCCACTTCATCTGTAGGTCGTTTCCAATTTTCAGTTGAAAAAGCATAAAGGGTTAGCACATCAATACCAATAGCATTCGCATATCGTGTCACACGTTTCACAACGTCCATACCTTCTTTATGCCCAGCAATCCTCGGCAAAAAACGTTTTTTCGCCCATCTGCCATTACCATCCATAATAATGGCAACATGGCGAGGGATAGGCAAATCTTCTGCAAGTTCACTATTTAATATATTTTCATCTTGTCGAAATAGCTTTTTAAACATCATAAATCCTCCAATTGATACACTTCTTAGAGCATGTCTATACCTATAATAACAAAAAAGAATCAATTAATGTACTAAAAATTCCATGTGAACAAATGAGAGTTTCATGAGAAAGATGGAATTACTCATAAAAAAACATTCCTAACCCAACACATATGGAAAGAATTAGGAATGTCAGTTCAACTTAAAAGGTTCGTTCCTTTATTTGTTATTACTAGTATAAGTATCAATTAAACTTCTAAGATTTCCGCTTCTTTTTCTTTCGTGATGCTGTCGATGTTTTTAATACTTTCATCTGTTAGTTTTTGTACATCTTCACCATAAGAACGCAAATCATCCTCTGTGATATCACCGCTTTTTTCTAATTTTTTCAAGTCTTCATTGGCTTCACGACGAATATTACGAACAGCTACTTTTGCTTCTTCTGCTTCTTTTTTCACTTCTTTAACAAGTTCTTTACGACGTTCTTCTGTTAATTGCGGAATAGATAAACGTAAAACCGAGCCATCGTTATTAGGTGTTAATCCTAAGTCGGATTTTAAAATAGCTTTTTCAATTTCCCCTAAAATTGTTTTATCATATGGAGTGATAAGTAACATTCTAGCTTCCGGAACACTTATGGATGCCATTTGATTTACTGGTGTTGCTGCTCCGTAGTAATCTACAGATAAACGATCAAGTAGTGAGGCGTTTGCACGACCGGCACGAATTGTCCCAAGTTGTCTAGTTAGTGCTTGCTCTGCCTTCTCCATTTTTTCTTTTGATTTTGATAATACTTCTTTACTCATTATTTTTTCCCCCTAACAGTTGTTCCAATTTTTTCACCTAAAATAACACGTTTAATATTGTTACCTTGTTCTGTAAACGAAAAGACAATTAACGGAATATCATTATCCATACTTAATGATGAAGCCGTTGTATCCATTACTTCTAAACCTTCTTTAATAACATCCAAGTAGGACAGTTCTTCATATTTTTTAGCATTTTCATCTAATTTTGGATCCGCATTGTAGACACCATCAACATTGTTTTTTGCCATTAAAATAACATCTGCTTCAATTTCAGCTGCTCTAAGTGCTGCTGCTGTATCTGTTGAGAAATACGGATTTCCTGTACCGCCTGCAAAAATAACTACCCGTCCTTTTTCAAGATGACGAATCGCTTTACGGCGAATATAAGGTTCAGCAATTTGACGCATATCGATGGACGTTTGTACACGTGTAGCTACACCAATATTTTCCAGAGAATCTTGTAGGGATAGTGAATTCATAATAGTAGCGAGCATACCCATTTGGTCAGCTGCCGCGCGGTCCATTCCCATTTCGCTACCAAGTTTACCACGCCAGATATTTCCGCCGCCAACAACAATAGCTACTTCCACTCCTAATTCTACCACTTCTTTAATTTGAGCAGAAATCAAATTGACAACGCTCGGGTTAATTCCAAAGCCGTCATTTCCGGCAAGTGCTTCACCGCTTAATTTTAATACAACTCGTTTATAATCTGGGGTATCCATAATAGCCTCCAATTTCATATTCTATTCATAGATAGAAAAAGCTCTATCCACCATTATCTATTCTACTAAAAAGCTGGCTATTACAAAAGTGTTTTCTACTAAAAAATGAAAAAACATTTTAAAAAGGAGTAATTAGCCAGTTTTTAACAATATAAATCTTTCATTTTTAAAAACTCTTAGTAAAAAAAATTACATAAATACCTTTTTTTTAACGTATAGCTATAATTTTTGTGATAAAATGAATACATAAAACAGATAAAATTGAACTAAAATGACAAAATGCTCGGGAGATTTGCTTTTTATGGTTAAATGGAACAAACTTTATACATATAGCGAACAAATTGAAACATGGGATAAACAAGCCATAATAGAAATGCCGTCTGAAAGCCTCTATCAAGGTTATTTTTTCTTACTCCCTAAAAAAATGGTCTTTTCTATTTCATCCAAATTCAGTTATTTTTACTTTCCGGATACTTGGAAGTTTCAAATAAAGAAGCATACAGAAAAAAAAGTAATTGATGCAACTGAAATGATAGACATTTTTGAAAAAAATAATAAAGTTATTATGCAGTCCTTTCATACTAAAAAAGTCAATGATACGATTATTAGAGTCCAAACACACATACCAAAAAAACTGAAAAAAGATGTGATAATTAATAATGACCTTATTAGATAATCAACAATTAGCAATAGAAAAATTACGGCAATATAAAGTTGGCGCCTTGTTTATGAAACCAGGAGCTGGAAAAACAAGAGTTGCTTGCGAATTAATCAATGAAGTAGAACCTGATTATGTACTTTGGCTTACTCCTTTTCAAACAAAAGAAAATTTAGCAAACGAAATTAAAAAATGGGACTATCATTTTCCACAAGATATTGTTGGCATTGAATCACTCTCTAATTCAGACAAACTTTATCTACATTGTCGAGAAAAACTAAAGAATTCTAAAAATAGTTACATTATTATGGATGAAAGTTTGAAAATTAAAAACAAACATGCACTTCGAACCCAAAGAGCAATTAAGCTTGCTCGTTTGGCAAATTATCGTCTAATTATGAATGGAACTCCATTAAGTCGTAATATTTTAGATTTATGGTCTCAGTTAGAATTTCTATCTCCCAAAATATTAAATTTATCTTTTTCTCAATTCAAAAAAACATTTTGCGAATACGTCACCATTACTCAACTAACTGAAACGAAAAAACAATCCATTGATATTATTAAAAAGTATCATAATTTAGAGTACTTATATAACTTAATTACTCCGTTTATTTTCTCGTCCTCACTTGACTTAAAAATTGATTGGCATTATATCCGGCACGATTATAACATCGACGAGGATCTCTTAAAAAAATATTATGAGCTAAAAGAAGATTATCTTCAAAAAGCAGCTGCTTACACAATAAATATAAATTTTCTAGAAATGTCCCAAGTCATGCAACATAGTTATTGCCTCTCTTCAGAAAAATTTACCATAACAGAATCTTTAATTGCAGATAAAGAAGACACAACTATTATTTTTTGTAAGTATAAACGATCTGAAGAAGCACTTCTCAAAGCATTTCCAAATGTTAAAGTAACTACTTTTGCAAAATCTGCATACGGACTTAATTTACAAGCATATAACCAAATTATCTATTTTGATAAAACTTTTGACTATTCTCAACGTGATCAATCCGAACGTCGTATTTATCGCACTGGACAAATAAATGATTGTTACTATCATGATCTAAGTGGCAACGTTGGGCTTGATAATATCATTGACTCAAATATATCCCAAAAAACTAATTTATTACATGAAATAAAAAAAGAACTTTCACAAAAAAACTCCTTTGAGGTGATAATGAATGTATTCTAAAACAGTTCTTGAAGCATCCCAAGAAAGATTAGATGTGATATTTAATGAATTCGATAATATAATTGTCTCCTTTTCAGGTGGAAAAGATAGTGCTGTTATGCTCCAGTTAGTTATTGATTATATGCGCAAACATCAAATTCGCAAAAAAATCTATGTTTATCATTTAGATTATGAAGGACAATATACTGCAACAACAGACTTTGTAACAGATACATTAACAAGTAATCTAGATATTATCGAACCGCTATGGTGTTGCCTTCCTATTGCTGCACAGTCAGCAGTTTCAATGTTCACAGATCATTGGATACCTTGGGAAAAAGCAAAACAACCTATTTGGGTAAGAAAAATGCCTGATTTTCCTTTTGTTATTAATGAAGACAACGCCCCCTTTGATTTCGATTTCCACGGTATTTGGGACTATGAATTTAATCGGAAAATTATCCAGTGGTTACATAAGCATAGCGGAGCAAAAAAAACGATAGCATTAATTGGCATTCGACAACAAGAATCATTAAATCGGTACAATGCCATACATAAAAAAGAACGAATGTATAAAGCCTACAATTGGACAACCGAGATTACAAATAATATTTATAATGGCTATCCTATCCACGATTGGTCGGTAGAAGATATTTGGATTGCAAATGCCAAATTCAATTGGGATTATAACAAAATTTATGATTTGTTCTTTCACGCTGGTTTAACTATAAGTGATATGCGTGTCGCTAGTCCTTTTAATGATTCTGCTACAGAAAGTCTCAAATTATATCGAGTTATCGAACCAGCGCTTTGGTCAAAACTAGTCGGTAGAGTGAACGGAGCCAATTTCACCGCTATCTATGGAGGTACTTCCGCGATGGCTTGGAAAGAAATTAAATTACCAAAAAACCATACATGGAAATCCTATTTAGAATTTTTATTGACAACTTTACCAAGCTATACAAGAGAACGCTATCTAAAAAAATTTAAAACTAGTATCAACTACTGGACCGAAACGGGCGGTGCATTAAAAGTTGAAACGGTACAAGAATTAAAAGACTTAAATGTACAAGCTGATTTCCTCGGTGCACCAAGAAGCAAACGAACCTATACGAATAAAATGGAGGTTGTGCGTTTTAAAGAATATCCAGATGACCTTAAAATCAAAGAATTTTCGAGCGTCCCCACATATAAACGGATGTGTATAGCGATTTTGAAAAATGATTATTCTTGTAAATATATGGGATTTGGCCAAACGAAATTGGAATTAGAAAAGCGAAAAAGAGCATTAGAAAAATATAATAATATTTTATGAGGTGATTTGATGAATTACAAAAGCCCTGTTTACAACGTTATCCCTGTTCATCTTTCCAAACTTCAAGCTAATAATTATAATCCGAACAAAGTCCCCACAACTGAATTAAAATTACTTGAAAAATCTATTTGGGAAGATGGTTTTACGCAGCCTATTGTTTGTTATCCACTAGAAGACTCTGGCAATTACGAAATAATCGATGGTTTTCATCGTTTTACTATAATGAAAACTTCGAAACGTATTCGAGAGCGAGAAAATGAAATGGTTCCTGTGGTTATTTTAGAAAAAAATACAGTTAATCGAATTGCTTCTACTATTCGTCATAACCGAGCAAGAGGATTTCATAATGTCGAATTAATGTCGAATATTGTCGGAGAACTTGCAGATAGTGGAATGTCTGACAACTGGATTATGAAAAATATCGGAATGGATGCCAATGAAATCTTGCGTTTAAAACAAGTGAGTGGTCTTGCTCACCTCTTCCTGGATAAAGAATTCAGTCAAGCATCCGATTAACCAAAGAAAGTAGGATTAACATGCAAGAAAATAAATATGATAATAAAACATTTTTTGATCAATATAGCCAAATGCCCCGTTCCAAAAAAGGCCTAAAAGCTGCTGGTGAATGGCATGAAGTAAAAAAGTTGCTTCCTGATTTTAACGGAAAAACTGTTCTTGATTTAGGTTGTGGATTTGGTTGGCACTGTATATATGCTGCCGAACATGGCGCAAAAAAAGTTGTAGGAGTAGATTTATCTAATCGAATGTTAACAGAAGCACGGCAAAAAACAACTTCTCCCGTGATTAGCTATCAACAGAAAGCAATAGAAGATATGGATATTGAACCAGAAAGCTATAATGTTGTTTTAAGCTCTCTTGCTCTTCACTATGTTGCAGATTTTCACTCTGTTTGCCAAAAAGTATCCACTAATTTAAAACCAAATGGCACGTTCGTCTTTTCTGTAGAGCATCCTGTATTTACAGCGGAAGGTTCACAAACTTTTTTCACAGACTCACACGGTACCTCTTTGCACTGGCCAGTAGATCAGTATTTTAATGAATCACTACGAACCACTACATTTTTGGGTGAAAAAGTTCAAAAGTATCATCGAACATTAACTAGTTATATTCAAACACTCATTCAAAATGGTTTCCAAATTAAAAGTATTATTGAGCCACAACCAGCACCGGAATTAAAAAACTTGCCCGAAATGCAAGATGAATACCGCCGCCCTATGATGCTGATAATTTCTTCTACAAAAATATAAATAAAAAACCCTTCTAAACATAGTAGCAACTACGCATACTTTTTAGAAGGGTTTTAGCTTGTTCAATATTATTTCTTCGCTTTTTTTGGTTTTTCTTTTTCTTGCTGTTTGTTCATCGCGCTCATCATTTGGTTAATTTTCTTTTGTGATGGTTTTTGACCCATTTGAGCCATCATCATTTGTAACATTTGTTCATTAATTGGCGGATTGTTTTTTAAATAGCTCATCATGTAACGTCTCGCAATAAAAAATCCTCCCGCAAGACCAGCTAGCAAACAAATAATACCGACAAGAATGTAAATCCACATAGTCTCTTTTCTCCTCCTTGAAACAAAATCCTCTTTTATTGTACTTGATTTATATTAAACAGACAATACTTTTCATTAAAACATATCATCTTGATCAATTTAGCAATAAAAGCTTCAAACAACCTCGTAATTATATCATTAAAGGGAATACCACGCAATCAATTATCGCAATAAAAAACAGGCCCTACAAGAAAAACTAGTAGCGACCTGTTTCGAATAATTATAATGACTTAACTGTTTTTACAACATTCTCGACAGTAAAGCCATAATTATGAATGACTGTTTCGCCTGGAGCAGAAGCACCAAATTTATCGATACCAATTACTTTTCCATCTAAACCAACATAACGTTCCCAGCCAAAGCTAGCGCCCATTTCTACTGCAACACGTTTTCTTACCGCGTTTGGTAGAACACTTTCTTTATATTCAGCTGACTGTTGTTCGAATAGGTCAAATGAAGGTACACTTACAACAGATGCGTCTGTTCCTCCCGCTAGAAGTTCTTTTTGTGCTTCGATAGCTAAGTTAACTTCCGAACCACTTGCAAGAATAATAGCATCTGGCACTTCTTTTGTAGACGGTGAGATAACATAAGCACCTTTTTTAACACCTTCTGCAGATAATTTAGCAGAATTAGGTAGTGTTGGTAAACCTTGACGAGTTAGTACCAGCACATGTGGAGTAGAAACAGATGTAATAGCTAATTTCCAAGCTTCCACAACTTCATTACCATCAGCAGGACGGATAACAGAAAGTCCTGGCATTGCACGCAGACTAGCAAGTTGTTCGACAGGTTCATGTGTCGGTCCATCTTCCCCAACCGCAATACTGTCATGTGTCATCACATATGTTACTGGCAAATGTTGTATAGCTGATAAACGAATGGCTGCACGAACATAATCCGAGAAGACGAAGAATGTTCCTCCATACACTTGTAAACCACCATGAAGAGCCATACCATTTAAAGCAGCACCCATTGCAAATTCACGCACACCAAACCAAATATTTCGTTCAGCAGGTGTTGCTTTTGTGAATTCACCATCCGTTTTAATTGTTGTATTATTAGAACCAGCAAGGTCAGCAGAACCACCAAACAGTGTTGGAACTTTTGCAGCTAGTGCATTGATTACTTCACCACTTGATGCACGACTAGCTAATGCTTTTGTATCATCATATACTGGCAAATCAGCAGCCCAATCCGCTGGTAATTTATTATTTAAGCTATCTTCTAATTGTTTAGCAAGCTCTGGATATTTTGCTTTATAAGCGGTAAATAGTTCATTCCAAGCTGCTTCTGCTTTCTCTCCGCGCTCAGCAATAGTTTCTTTAAAACGTGTAGTTACTTCTTCAGGTACAAAGAATTTTTCTTCGTAATTCCAACCATATGCTTTTTTCGCTGCTAAAATACCTTCTTCACCTAGTGGAGCACCATGCACTTTGCTAGTACCTTCATTAGGAGCACCAAAACCAATAACTGTTTTTACTTCAATCATCGTTGGTTGAGAAGTATTTTGTTTTGCTTTTTCGATTGCTGCTAAAATTTCTGCAGTATCATTTCCATCTTTTACTAGTAAATGTTCCCAACCATATGCTTCAAACCTTTGTTTTACATTTTCAGAGAAAGATTTATCTAAATCACCGTCAAGCGAAATATCATTGGAATCATATAATAATACTAGTCTACCTAATTGTTGATGACCTGCATAGGAAGCCGCTTCTGAAGCAACACCCTCCATTAAGTCGCCATCTCCACATAATGCATAAGTATAATGATCTACTACTGGGAAGCCATCTTTATTATATTTGGCTTCTAAGTGACGTTCTGCCATTGCCATACCAACCGCCATTGCAATCCCTTGACCAAGTGGGCCAGTTGTTGCATCTACACCATCAGTATAACGATATTCTGGGTGTCCTGGAGTTTTACTTTCCCATTGACGGAAGTTTTTTAAGTCTTCTAAATCTAATTTAAATCCACTTAAATGTAGTAAACTATATAAAAGCATTGAACCATGTCCAGCAGAAAGTACAAAACGATCACGGTTAAACCAATGAGAATTCTTAGGATTGGTATTTAGTACGCGAGACCATAGTGCATAAGCCATTGGTGCTGCTCCCATAGGTAAGCCTGGATGACCTGAATTTGCTTTTTGAATTGCATCCATTGATAATGTGCGAATTGTATTCACTGCTAAAGTATCTGTGTTATCGAACAAATGAAACATCCTCTCTTCAATATAATTTTAACTACTTTTAATAATAAGCCTAAAAAGCAATTAACACAACTAAAAATTGCTTTAAATTGCTTAATTGATTGTTATTTTTGTTCATTTGCACATTTTTGTTCATTTGGTGCTAATTTCTAGTTGTTATTCTTTCTCATTTGTTTCACTTTATGCGGCGTTACGTCATTTCCCTTAGGATCAATAATCGTAGTATTTTCAATCGTGCCTTTCATATGGGTTCGAAATGATTTTATATATTCTTTTCTTAACTTCTCTTGTTCCATTTTTTCAGTAGCAGTTAAGGTTCCTGCTTTTTTCTTTTTTGAAAGTTCATTAATACGGTCTATTTTAGCTTTCTCTAACATAGCGCTTCATCCTTTTCTTTATTATATTAAAATAAGAAAGCAGCATATTGTCACCACTTTCTTATCATTATATCATATATAAAAGCCAAAACCTGCTCATTGATTTGCTAATTGAATACTTGTATCACTATTTAATAGCTTTGTTTCATGGACTGGAATAACCACAGATTCTCCTGCTTTAATATGCCCGTCTGTTAGATTATTTTCTTTTTCCACCCAAGATACAAAATCCGCTTTTGCCATATCACTCTTTCCGGCATATTGATCTGCTAATGCCCAAAGTGAATCTCCCTCATCTACATTCACTTTTGAATAATCACTGCTACTTCCAACAACCGTACACATCAAAACAATCCCCAAAACTAAACAAGTAATTACAAATATAATAGAAACATAGAATTTATCCCAAAATAATTTTAAAGTCATTAATAATCCCTCCAAAAGAATGTATGTTCGCTTTTCTATATTATAGAACATTCGTTCGTATATGTCAATAAAAAAACGAACCTTTGTTTGCATATTGGATTTTCTTTTGCTATACTTGAATTATAAAATAACCATTAAATCAATGAGGTGAAACCATGAAAATATCTAAACGTCAACAAGATATATATGAATTTATAAAGTCCGAAGTAAAAGAAAAAGGCTATCCACCTTCCGTACGTGAAATTGGTGAAGCTGTTGGACTTGCATCTAGCTCAACTGTCCATGGCCATCTTGCTCGTCTTGAGGGCAAAGGATTAATTAGACGTGATCCAACTAAACCTCGTGCAATAGAAATATTGTCCTTAGAAGACGAAGCCGAAACGCCAAATGTGGTTAATATTCCCATTATCGGAAAAGTAACAGCTGGTATGCCTATTACAGCAATCGAAAATATTGATGAGTATTTTCCATTACCTGAATATATGGCTGCTGGTGAGACAAATGTCTTCATGTTAGAAATTGACGGAGAAAGCATGATTAATGCTGGAATTCTAGACGGAGATAAAGTTATTGTTCGCCAACAAAATTCCGCTATAAATGGAGAAATCGTTGTGGCAATGACAGATGAAAATGAAGCAACCTGCAAACGTTTCTATAAAGAATCTAATCATTTTAGATTGCAACCAGAAAATGATGCATTGGAACCAATCATCCTTAATAATGTAACTATTCTGGGTAAAGTGATTGGTCTATATCGCGATATTCGCTAACAAGTCTTATTTTTGACAGGTGGTGTCTATGTTGATCTATTTTGAAACGGAACGACTACTTGCAAGAGATTATTTACCAAGCGATTATGCCCCATTTAGTGTGATGAATGCTGATAAAGACGTTATGAAATACTTTCCTTCTATTTTAACGAAAGAAGAAAGTAACGCCTTAATAGCTAGAAATCAAGCAGAGTTAACTTCTTTTGGCTATGGACTATTTGCTATAGAAGAAAAATCAAGCGGTGAATTTATTGGTTTTATCGGTTTTCATAAAGCTGCTTTCGAAGCCGACTATACTCCCTGTATTGAATTAGGTTGGCGCTTAAGAAAAAGCTCCTGGAATCAGGGATATGCCACTGAAGGCGCCTTAAGAGCTCTGACATTCGCAAAAGAAGAAACATCCATAGCTGAAATATATAGTTTTACAGCTGCTTTAAATAAGCCTTCCGAACAAGTAATGAAAAAAATCAATTTAACAAAAATAGCTACTTTTGAACATCCAGCGTTAATCGATGGAGATCCGTTAAAGCCACATGTTCTTTATAAAGCATAAGTAAACACCCTGCATATTTTTGTGCAGAGTGTTTTTTCATCCTAAATAAAAATCTCGCCTCCTAAATTAGGAAGCGAGATTTTTAGTATTAATAGATTTCCAGATATTGATCGCGTTCCCACGGATGAACTGCAGTACGGAACATATCGCACTCAATTGTTTTCGCTTCAATAAAGTGTTCGAAAATATGTTCACCTAAACCAGCTCTAATTGTTTCATCTTTTTCAAGTTCAATTAAAGCATGACCCAAGCTTTCCGGAAGATCATAAATCCCAGTTGCTTCACGTTCTTCTTCATTCATTCCATAAATATTACGATCAACTGGAGCTGGAGGAGTCAGTTCATCTTTAATTCCAGATAAACCAGCTTTTAATAGTACTGCCATCGCTAAATACGGATTAGCGGACGGGTCAACACTACGTAATTCTAAACGGGTACTTAAACCACGAGAACTTGGTACACGTACAAGCGGGCTACGATTTTTACCTGACCAAGCGATATAACATGGTGCTTCGTAACCTGGAACTAAACGTTTAAACGAGTTAATGGTTGGATTAGTAACAGCTGTAAACCCACGAGCATGTTTTAACATACCTCCTAAGAAATGATAAGCTGTTTGACTTAATTCAAGTTCGCCGTCTTTATCGAAAAATGCATTACCTTCTTCGGTAAATAATGACATATTGAAATGCATCCCTGAACCATTTACACCAAATAGTGGTTTCGGCATAAATGTAGCATGCAAGCCATGTTTACGAGCAATTGTTTTAACAACTAATTTAAATGTTTGAATACTATCGCAAGCCGTAATAGCATCTTCGTATTTAAAGTCAATTTCATGCTGACCTGGAGCTACTTCATGGTGAGAAGCTTCAATTTCAAAGCCCATTTCTTCTAATTCAAGTACAATATCACGACGACAATTTTCACCTAAATCAGTAGGTGCTAAATCGAAGTAACCACCACTATCATTTAGCTCAAGTGTCGGACGACGATCTTCATCTAATTTGAATAGGAAAAATTCTGGTTCTGGTCCTAAGTTAAATTCAGTAAAACCAAGCTCTTCCATTTCTTTAAGTACACGTTTTAAGTTAGCACGCGGATCTCCTGCAAATGGTGTCATGTCAGGATTATAAATATCACAAATCATTCTTGCAACTTTCCCTTTTTCAGCAGTCCAAGGGAATACAACCCAAGTGTCTAGGTCTGGGAATAAGTACATATCAGACTCTTCAATTCGTACAAAACCTTCTATGGAGGAACCATCAAACATGATTTTATTGTCTAGTGCTTTCTTTAGTTGGCTAACAGGAATTTCCACGTTCTTTATAATCCCGAGTATATCCGTGAACTGTAAGCGAATAAATTTTACGTTTTGTTCATCTGCGAAGCGGAAAATGTCTTCTTTTGTATATTTTGCCATAATCTAAATTCCTCCTAAATAGTCTAATTATATTAACTTCTAAATAAAGTAAATACCTCTTTTTATCTTTTTAAAACCTTGGTAATTGTTGTTTGCCTGTTGAATCTTGCTTAACAAAACGGCCAGCTTGCTGCATTTCTTTTCTAAGTATTTTTCGAACATCTTCATCTGTTAATGGTTCTTTGGATTCTCTTTGCTGCATTTGATACATTTTCTTAATTCCCGCAATATTCAGACCGTCATTCAAATAATCTTTAATCTCCAGTAAAACATCAATGTCTTGAAGTGAATACAAACGGTGATTTCCTTGATTGCGAGCTGGGTGGATTAATTCTTGGTCTTCGTAATAGCGAATTTGTCTAGCGGTGAGATCGGTTAGCTTCATCACAGGTCCAATTGGAAAAAGCGGCATAGATCTGCGTATTTCCTTTTCACTCACGACAATTCCTCCTCAAAACATAATTATTTTTTGATGATAGTAGCATTATAATGTACGTCAGATGTTTTGTCAAATTTATGTAAGATAATCTAACATCAATCAAAACCTTTATATACCAGTCTTTTACGCACCAAAAAACCGCGAACTTTAAATTCGCGGTAAAATTTTTAAAACTTTTTTGAAATATCAATGTTACTTTTTAAAAGTGTATTTTCAATAGCTCGTGTGACGGCAATTTTAACATGTTCGTAGGTTAACCCCCCTTGCACGTATAATTGGAATGGTTCTCTAATTGGTCCATCTGCGGTCAATTCTAAACTCGCTCCTTGTATAAAGGTACCTGCTGCCATTATCACGTCATCTTGATAACCTGGCATATATGCACCAATTGGTAAGACATGTGCATTTACAGGAGATGCGGCTTGGATTGCTTGTGCAAAGGCAACCATTTTATCTTTATTATGAAAGGAGACACTTTGAATTAAATCTGTTCTTGGCGCATCCCAAACCGGATCTGCTTCTACGTCAAATTCCGCAAGCATAGCAGCAGTGAATCTAGCTCCTTTGACAGCTTGAGCCGTAACATGTGGAGCTAAAAAGAAACCTTGATACATTTCTAATAAACTATATAAAGAGGCTCCTGCTTCTCTACCAATTCCTGGGGTAGTTAATCGATACCCGCATAATTCGACCAATTTTTCTGTCCCGGCTATATATCCACCTGTTTTTGCGAGTCCACCACCCGGGTTTTTAATTAAAGATCCTGCTATAATGTCAGCGCCAACTTCTGTCGGTTCTAATTTTTCTACAAACTCTCCATAACAATTATCAACAAAAACAATGATTTCCGGATTAATTTTTTTCACAAATGTAATCATCTCAGCAATTTTGGCAATGGTAAAAGAAGGTCGATTAGCATAACCTTTGGAGCGTTGAATCCCTATCATTTTTGTTCTGCTCGTTATTTTTTTAGCTACTTCTATAAAATCTACTTCGCCACTTTTAGTGAGAGGAATGGCATCGTATCCAATATTGAAATCTCGTAATGAACCTTGTTTTTTATCACGAATTCCAACGATTTCTTCTAATGTATCATATGGGCTGCCAGTGATATAAAGCAAATCATCATTAGGACGAAGAATACCAAAAAGTACTGTTGAAATCGCATGCGTACCAGAAATGATTTGTGGTCGAACTAGAGCAGCTTCTGTACGAAAAACTGTGGCATAGACTCGTTCTAAAGTGTCTCTTCCTTCATCATCATAGCCATATCCAGTTGATGGATGGAAATGAAAATCACTTACTTTATTTTCTTGAAATGCATGTAGTACTTTTGCTTGATTGAATTCTGCAATTTGATCGGTTTCATTTTGTAAAAAAGAAATTTGTTGTTCTACTTTTGCCCTAATTTTTTGAATTTCAGTCATTAGTAGGCTCCTTCCTAGGCTGATAACCCTCGACTAAATAAGCTTTGTTATCTTCTAAATATTCTAGTTTAGTAATCCAAGCTCGTTGTTTTATTTGTGCTAATTCTTTTCCCTGCTCTTCTGAAATCTCTTTTGAAAAATAGTGCCAATTCTTTTCAATTAATTCAATCATTCGTTGTTTCAAGCTAGTAGGTGCGGTTGAAGATAGAGCGGAAATTAGGAGATGTTCTGGTCTATCCGGAATAAAACCTTGTGTGATTTGATCTATTTTATTATAGACAGTTAATATTGGAATATGGTTCATTTCTAATTCAGTTAATAGTGCTAGTACAGTCGTTTCGTGCTGCAAATAATCCGAATCGGATGCATCTACAACATGAATTAAGACATCTACATTAGCAGTTTCCTCTAGTGTTGAACGAAATGCTGCAATTAATGTGGTTGGTAAATCTTGAATAAAACCTACCGTATCTGTTATAAGCGCTTGAAATCCTCCAGCGAATCGAATTTTTCTAGTTGTTGGATCAAGTGTGGCAAATAATTTATCCTCTTCTATCGTTGTTTCATGTGTAAGTCGATTAAATATAGTGGATTTACCAGCATTTGTATAACCTATCAAGCCAAAACGAAAAATCGCTTGCTCATTACGCCGATTAATAATACGTTTTCGATGTTTTTCTACATGAGTTAATTGCGCTCGAATATCATCCATTTTTTCACGAATATGTCGTTTGTCCATTTCTAATTTTGATTCACCAGGACCTCTTGAACCTATGCCGCCACCTAGTTTAGATAGGGAAGCTCCTTGCCCACTTAACCGTGGAAGTAAATATTTATATTGCGCATATGCTACTTGTAACTTACCTTCCCTTGACTTAGCTCTCATCGCAAAAATATCTAAAATTAATTGCGTTCGGTCGATAACACGAGCGGCAACAACTTTAGAGATATTTCGAACTTGGGTAGCACTTAGTTCACTATTAAAAATAACTACATCCGCTTCATGCATTTCCACTAATTCAGCTAATTCTAACAACTTTCCTGAACCGATAAAAGAAGCTTGATTCACTCGTTCTAATTTTTGAATCAGCTCATCTACAATTTCTCCATTAGCAGTACTAGTGAGGCTACGAAGCTCCCTGATGGAATTCCAAAAAGCTTCTTCTGTTCTATTTGGCAAAAAAACTCCAACGAGGATTATTTTCTCCTGTTCCATAACCACTTCTCCCTTTTTCAGACAAAACTAATCGTAGCATATTTTCTGCATAAAAAAAAGACATGAAACATCGCAAACACGAGTTTCCTGCCTTTTAAATGAATTACTTATTCCGCATCAGGATTTAAAGCTACATTCTTTTGCGGGGAGAAAGTTGAAATTGCATGTTTAAACACAAGTTGTTGTTTTCCTTCTACATCAAGTAATACCGTAAAATTGTCAAAACTTACAACGCGTCCTCTTAATTGAAAACCATTTGTTAAAAATACCGTTGCAAGAATTTTTTCCTTACGTAATTGATTTAAGTAATAGTCCTGTAAGCCTTGTCCACCTTGTTTCATAATTTCCCTCTCCAATCTCTATATCTTCTACAAATTTTTCCCAAAAACCCAACTTTTGTTTTGGTTGGCTAATTTCAAATACCCTTTATTTCTTATTACCAAACAGAAAAGCTTATTTCGCTTCCAAAAATTCATTTACTTGTTTTATTGCTTCGGTAAATGTTGTCTTTGTATTTGCTTCAATCCAATTAACATCCATACGATTTCTAAACCAGGTTAATTGTCGTTTAGCAAAATGACGCGAATTTTTCTGAATTAACGACTTTGCTTCTTCTAAAGAAATATTACCTTCAAAATACGCAAATAATTCTTTGTAACCAATGCCTTTAATGGCTGGAACATCCACTAGCTTTTGCATATATAAAGCTCTTGCTTCTGCTTCTAACCCTTGCTTAAACATCTCATCTACACGGTCATTGATTCGTTGATAAAGTATTTCTCTTGTTAAATCTAATCCTAAAAAAAGGGGCTTATATAATTTATTTTGTTCGTGATGGATTTGATACTCTGAAAATGGTTTTCCAGTTGAATGCATCACCTCTAGCGCTCTAATGACACGCCGTTTATTATTTGCATGAATTAGTGTAGCACTTTTCGGATCAAGCTGATTTAACTTTTGCCATAAAGCATCATTGTCTAAAAGTTCTAATTCCAACCGATAAGCTTTGTCTCCACTGGAATTACCAAAATCATAGTCATAAAAAACGGATTGTATGTAAAGACCCGTTCCACCGACAATAATTGGTGTTTTTCCTCGTTTATGTATCAACTCTATAAGGCGTCTTGTTTCTAATTGGAATTTCGCAGCAGTAAATGGTTCAACCGGTTCCGTCACATCTATTAAATAGTGTTTAATCCCTTCCATTTCTTCTGATGTGATTTTCGCCGTACCAATATTCAGGCCACGATAAACCTGCATAGAATCCCCACTAATAATCTCCCCATTAAATTTTTTTGCTAGTTCGATACTCAGACTTGTTTTTCCGACAGCGGTTGGACCAACAATGACGATGACAGGAATACTACCCAAAAAAAAAACCTCCTTTTTCGTCTGTAATCAATGTACCATGAAAAAGTTATCTTGAGAATAGCGAAAATGTATTTTCATTAAAAAAAAAACGCACATCTGGATAGAAATGCGTTTTTCTTATTTATGTTTATTTATCTATCATGCCAATCTGCTGGTTCTCTAGCATCTTTTATTTGTTGATTTAATTCTTCCATATAAGTTTGTTTTATTTCTTCGTTCCAGTGAAACTGTTTGGCCATTTCATCCACAACTGCCTCTTTCCACTCAAGTAAATATGGCATATCGAAAAGTAAGTACCCAGTCCGTCTTAACAGAAAGTCTACAGGTGTAGTTACTGCTTCATGTTGAATAGAATAACGTAATTCGGCGTATAAACTATTTGGTAGAGTAGTTTCATTTGTGTCTTTATGTTCTTGTGCATAGGTAAATAATTGATCGATATTGCTACCAAAACGTTTCGCAATTTCTCGTCCTTCTTCAAGTGTCCAGCCAAAACGATTATTTCCTTCTTTTGCTTTTTTAGCAAGGAATTCCTCTAAATGTTCTGAACCACCGATATTTCCACCTGAAATTGGTAAATGTTTTGTTTGTACTGATTTATATTTTTTTCCAGTTTCTTTTGCTAAGGTTTTAGAGACATCATCTAGTAATTTTTCAGCCATTTTGCGGTAACCAGTTAATTTCCCACCAGCCATCGTAATTAAGCCGCTTTCAGAAAACCATACTTCATCTTTACGAGAAATTTCAGATGGATCTTTGCCTTCTTCATAAATTAATGGTCGAACGCCTGCCCAGCTTGATTCAATATCTTTTTCCGTAATATGCACTTCTGGGAACATGTAATTAATTGCTTTAATCACATAATTATGATCTGACTCTAATGCTTTTGGATTAATAATTGCTTCATCATAAACCGTATCTGTCGTTCCTACATACACCTTCTTATCACGTGGGATTGCAAACACCATTCGACCGTCTGGCGTATCAAAATAAACAGCTTGTTCCATTGGGAATTTTTGTTTATCAATGACTAAGTGAATCCCTTTGGTTAAACGTAGATGTTTATTGTTAGTAGCGTAATCTAATTTTCGTACTTTATCCACCCATGGGCCTGCCGCGTTTATCACTCGACATCCTTTTATATCATATGCTTTTCCTGTCAATCGATCTGTTACAGTTATACCAACCACTTGTTTTTTTTCATCATATAAAAAGTTCTCCGCTTTTGTATAGTTAATTGCATTAGCTCCTAATTCAACGGCTTTTTTCATGACTTCAATAGTTAGACGTGCATCATCCGTACGGTATTCGACATAATAACCTGATCCTTTTAAGCCATCTTTTTTTACAAATGGATTTTTCGCTAATGTTTCTTTTGCATTTAATATTTTACGACGTTCATTTTTCTTTACACCCGCTAAGTAGTCATATAAACGAATACCAAATGATGCGGTTGTTTTCCCCATATTTCCACCCTTATGGAACGGTAGCATCATCCATTCAGGAGTTGTCACATGTGGCCCATTTTCATAGACAATTGCTCGTTCTTTCCCTAAATCAGCCACTTCTTTTACTTCAAATTGTTGTAAGTAACGTAAACCCCCATGGACTAATTTGGTAGAACGGCTGGATGTTCCGCTAGCAAAGTCCCCCATTTCAACAAGTGCTACGCTCATACCTCTAGCGGTTGCGTCTAACGCGATACCCGCACCAGTAATTCCTCCCCCAACAATCACTAAATCAAATTTTTCTTCTTGCAGATTTCGTTCTATTGTTTCTCTATCAAATGCTGAAAATAATTGTACCATTATGAATTGCCCCCTTCAAATTGTTTATTATCTGCATTACGGCGTTCTCTTCACTTTTCCACTTTTCAAAGTAACTGAAACTTGATTAAGCTGAAAAAACAAAAAAAGAGACTGCAAACAAAGACGATTGCGCTCGTCTTTTGCAGTCTCTCCATATCTCAGACAATAATATTTATTAACTTGCTGTTATTATAGCTTTTAATAGTTTAGAATGAAAGCGTTTTGCTCATTGTATATGTTCCTTTTTTCTTATTGATACGGCTACTTCTGGGAAATCTGTCATCATTCCTTTAGCATGAATAGCATAGAAATAGGCTATATCTTCCTCTTTATTCACTGTCCAGTATCTCGCAGGTATTTCTTTTAAAACTGGATTATCTTTCGCTTTGATTGGTGGGTGTACGGCATCTAGCTGAATTTTTTTATGTAAATCTAGCACAGCATCCAAATTTTCATGTGTAATAAGTGCTAATCGAGATGTACTATCGATTTTTCTCAAACGGACTAATGTAGCTGGGTTAAAGGAAGAGTACATGACATTGATGTGAGGATATTTATTAGCTAAATCAATCACTTTTTGTTCTATTCCTGCATACTCAAAGACATCCGTTTTTAACTCAATATTCAAAATTATCTCAGCGTCTCCGATTAATTTAAAAACTTCTTCTAAGGTTGGTACACGAACTTTCCGAAAGAACCGGTTGCCAATTTCCAATTTTTTTAGTTTAGCAAGTGTAAAATCCTTTAGATAACCAGAACCATTGGTCGTCCGATCTACTTTTTCGTCATGCATAACAATTAATTCTCCTGTTTTAATTAAATGGATGTCTAATTCTATGCCATCTGCTTTTGAATTTATGGCTGCTTTTATTGCTGGTAAAGAATTTTCTGGATGAGTTCCACTACTACCACGATGGGCAAAAATCTCCGTCACTGTACTCCCTCCAAACTATTTACTTATTTTTACTATAACAAAAATAAGCCAATATACTCAAATTATTAAATTCAATCTATAAAATCGTCTTTTTAACTTACTTCTTGATTTATCTGTGTTATTATAGTATTGAGCTAAAAACAGAAAGCTTTTTTCTCTGTCTTAAGTCGCATATACATTCACTTATCACATTTAGGAGATGTTATTTTGAAAAGAACTACTCGCTACAGTAGAAAATATGTTCCGAGTATTGACGGACTTCGAGCACTCGCTGTACTTGCTGTTATAGCCTATCACTTGAATTTTAGCTGGGCAAAAGGCGGATTTATTGGAGTTGACATATTTTTTGTATTATCTGGTTATTTAATTACCAATATTTTATTAACACAATGGGAAAAAACACAAACCCTTCAATTAAAAACCTTTTGGCTTAGACGTTTTAGACGACTTATTCCAGCAGTATATATAATGATTGTCGTTGTTGTTATTTATTCCGTTTTATTTCATCCTGAAATTTTAAAAAATCTGCGTGGTGATGCCATTGCTTCTTTCTTTTATGTAAGTAATTGGTGGTTTATCTTCCACGATGTTTCCTATTTTGATTCTTTTGGGCTTCCTTCACCTCTAAAAAACTTATGGTCACTTGCGATAGAAGAACAATTTTATCTCGTTTGGCCGGTATTTTTACTTGGATTTTTGCGCTGGGTTAAAAATCCAAAATTACTTTTAAAAATCGTTATTGGGCTTGCATTACTTTCTGCTATTTGGATGACTGTTCTCTATGACCCAGGTAGCGACCCTAGTCGTGTTTATTACGGTACAGATACACGGGCATTCGATTTACTTGCAGGTTGCGCCCTTGCCTTCGTTTGGCCTTTTAATCGACTAAGTCCGGTTGTTCCAAAAAGAAGTAAGGCTGCTTTAAACATAGCTGGGACCCTTAGTATTATGCTCTTCTTTGCATTTACAGCTTTAGTTAGTGAGTACCAGCCATTTTTATATCGTGGTGGTTTGTTATTTGTAGCAATCATCGGTGTGACAATGATTGCAACCATCTCTCATCCGGCATCTTATTTAAGTAGAATTTTTAGTTTTAAACCACTTAGATGGATTGGAACGCGTTCTTATGGTATTTATTTATGGCACTACCCGATTATCACATTAACCACACCAGTTTTCGAGGTTGGCCAAACTAATATTTGGCGAGCAATTTTACAAGTTGCAGCTACTTTTATTATTGCTGAGTTATCTTTCCGATTTATTGAAACACCCATTCGTAAAAACGGTTTTATTAACTATTTCAAAAGTTTCAAAAGCAAAAACTATTTTGTTTGGAAAAATAAACCAGTTGGAAAATGGCTAGGTATCGCTGGGCTAGTGACCGTTTTAACACTATTTTCTCTTGGAATGACCAATGTTCTACCTGTTAGTACAAATGCAGAAAAACAAGCTACATCGACAGAAACAGCTTCACCAAAAAAAGAAAAAACACCAGCTAACAAAGCTACTGCCGATAAAGAACAAGCTGATAGCAAAGACAAATCATCCAATCCACCAAAAGTGAATAATTCAGATAAAAAAAGCAAAACGTCTTCTGGAACGATTACTTATACACAAACATTAGCTATTGGCGATTCTCTAATGCTAGATATTGAGCCTTATTTAAAAGATGCAGTTCCTAATATTACAATTAATGGGCTTATCGGGCGGCAATTGCGAGATGCTATAACTACCGCAACTGGCTATAAAAAATATAATAGTGCTGATAGTGCAGTTATTCTGGAACTTGGAACAAATGGACCTTTTACAGAATCTCAATTAAATACTTTATTAGATCAATTTAAAAATGCTTCCATTTATCTGGTCAATACAAAAGTACCACGTGGATGGGAATCCGAAGTAAATAACAGTATCGCTAATGCAGCTGAACTTTCTAATGTAACTGTAGTTGATTGGTATTCATTAGCTGTTGATAATCCACAGTATTTTGCTCCTGATGGTGTTCATCTTACTGAATCTGGTGCTAAAGCATATGTTAACTTGCTTACTAATGCGATGAAAAAATAACGATCTGCCCAATGAACGGGCGGATCGTTATTTAAATTAATTATTCACCAAACACATTTTTCCATTCATTTCTTTTGGCTAAAAAGTCTTTTGCTAAAGCTTGAGCGCCTTCTAAACTATGGCTCGCTGCCCAACCGCATTGCACTTCATTACATGCTGGTACTTCCGTTGCAATTAGTACATCCTCTAAAGTAGTAGCTAAGATTTCTAGCGCATCATCATAATCAGTATGGTTAATGAAAGATACGTAAAAACCAGTTTGGCATCCCATTGGGCTAATATCCACTAATTGATCAGTATGATTTCTAGCAAGTTCAGCCATTAAATGTTCAAGCGAATGAAGTGCTGGCATCTCCATATGTTCTTTATTGGGCTGTTTAAAACGCACATCATATTTATAAATTTCATCACCACGCTCGCCTACTTTTGTTCCGGCCAACCTAACAAAAGGTGCTTTAACTTTCGTATGATCTAAATTAAAACTTTCTACATTCATTTTTTCTGCCACTTATGTACCCTCCTTTTATTTCCTGCAATTATATCAAAAAAAAGAATCTTTGCCTATTTTCTAAGCAAAGATTCTTTTTTTACTCATCTTTAGAATCTGTCGTATCTTTTATTTCAGGTATTTCTAGCCAAATTGCTGTTGGCTCGCCTTCCATGGTTTCATCTAATACAAAGGAACCATTAGAATAACGATCAGTTACACGAAGATTAGCAACATCAATTTCAACTATTTGGTCGGTATTGGTTTCTATAAACAAATGATCTTTATTGTCAGCAAGTGTGATACCAATAAAGCGGTGTGGATTATTTTTTAATTCTCGTAACATTAGTAAGCCACGTTTCGCTCTAGATATAGGTTCAAATTCACTAGCTTTCATTTGTTTTAAAGAACCTCTTTGTGTCGCGAGTAAGATATGTTTATCATTATTTTGTGCAAGAACAACACCATCAACCACACTGTCTTCTTGTTTTAAGTTAATTGCTTTAACTCCAGCTGTCTTAGCACCTGACTCCGGTATTTCCACAATAGGATAACGAAGACCATAACCACATTTAGTAGCAAGAAAAACATCTTCTGTTCCATCTATTAAATGTACACTCAAAAGTTCATCGTTATCTTTCAATTTAATTGCCATCATTGATTTTGAATAACGTTGCGGTTTATAGTTGGTTATTAAGGATTGTTTGGTCATTCCATTTTTTGTAATAAATAAAAGGCGTTTTTCTTCTGTAAACGTTTGGATGTTAATAACGGAGCGAATTTCTTCTCCCGCAGATAAGTCACTTGCAAGATGACTAACATGATCCCCCAAGTTTTTCCAGCGAATATCTGGTAGTTCATGTACTGGTCGATAAATGAAGTTCCCTTTGCTAGTAAATAAAAGGAGTGTCTCCAGTGAATTCATTTTCTTAATAAAGATGGCATGATCCGCTTCTTTCATCGCTAGCTCTGCACCGTTAGATGCCGCATAGGAACGCTGACTTGTACGTTTAACGTAACCTTCTTTTGTTACAGATACTATCACATCTTCATTAGCGACAAGTACTTCTGTATCAATTTTAATTTCGGTGATTTCTGCTTGAACTTCTGTACGTCGAGGTGTTTTATATTTTTTCTTAATGTCTGCTAGTTCTGATTTTAAAACAGCAACTAGCTCCGATTCATCACCTAATATTTTTTCCAGAACGCTAATTTGTTCTGCCAATTCTTTTGCTTCACTTTGAAGTTCATGAATATCTGTATTTGTTAAACGATAAAGTTGCAAAGATACAATCGCTTCAGCTTGTTTTTCACTAAAATCATACGTTGTTTGCAAGTTTAGTTTTGCATCGCGCTTGTCTTTAGATCCACGAATTAACTTAATCACTTCATCTAAAATAGATAAAGCTTTAATTAATCCTTCTAAAATATGTTGACGGGCACGTGCTTTTCTAATGTCATATTCTGAACGTTTCGTAATAATTTCTTTTTGGTGCTCAATATAAGCATCAAGCATTGGGATTATCCCCATTAGCTCTGGACGTTTATGATTAATTGCTACCATGTTGAAATTATAACTTACTTGTAAATCTGTATTTTTAAATAAGTAATTAAGTACACCTTCCGCATTTGCATCTTTCTTTAATTCTACAGCAATGCGAAGTCCAGTACGGTCTGTTTCATCACGAACTTCTGAAATCCCTTCAATTTTCTTTTCAATACGAAGTTCGTCCATTCGTTTGACTAAATTAGCTTTATTGACTTCATAGGGAATTTCATGGATGGTAATTTGTTTTCTGCCACCACGAATTTCTTCAATTTCGGTTTTAGAACGAACAACTACACGGCCTTTTCCTGTTTCATAAGCTTTACGAATTCCATCAATACCTTGGATAATTCCACCAGTTGGAAAATCAGGACCTTTGACAATTTTCATAATATCTTCTGTTGTTGAAAGGGGCTTATCCAGGCGTTTAATAACTGCTTCAATAATTTCGGTTAAATTGTGAGGCGGAATATCAGTTGCATATCCGGCCGAGATACCAGTAGATCCATTCACCAAAAGATTCGGAAAACGTGCTGGTAAAACAGTTGGCTCACTAGAAGTATCATCAAAATTGGGAATGAAATCGACAGTTTCTTTTTCAATATCACGCAATAATTCTGCGGATATTGGCGAAAGACGTGCTTCGGTATAACGCATTGCTGCAGGTGGATCACCATCAACACTACCATTATTTCCGTGCATTTCAATTAGCATATTTCGAACTTTCCAGTCTTGGCTCATCCGTACCATTGCTTCATAAACAGAAGAATCACCATGCGGATGGTAATTACCAATAACATTTCCGACTGTTTTAGCTGATTTACGGAAACCTTTCTCCGCTGTATTTCCTTCCACATTCATTGCAAATAAAATCCGACGTTGTACCGGCTTTAGCCCATCACGCACGTCTGGAAGAGCACGTTCTTGAATAATATATTTACTATATCTACCAAAACGGTCGCCCATAACTTCTTCAAGTGCTAAGTCTTGGATATGTTGTTCTGGATTACTCAAATGTCTTTCGCCTCCTCAACCATCATGTTCTCATTTTCTAAAATATTTTGGTTATCTTCCATAGAAAACTCAACATGCTTTTCAATCCACTGACGTCTAGGTTCTACCTTGTCTCCCATCAATGTTGCAACGCGTCGTTCTGCACGTGCGGAATCATCCACGCGGACTCGAATTAAAGTACGCGTATCTGGATTCATTGTTGTTTCCCAAAGTTGGTCTGCATTCATTTCACCAAGACCTTTATAACGTTGAATCATATAACCTTTACCAATTTTTTGAATTGCTGCATCTAACTCCTCATCTGTCCAAGCATATTCAATTACTTCTTTTTTCCCTGAGCCGCGACTTACTTTATAAAGTGGTGGTAACGCAATAAATACTTTACCAGCTTCAACAAGTGGTCTCATATAACGATAAAAGAAAGTTAGTAATAGTACTTGAATATGAGCACCATCTGTGTCGGCATCGGTCATAATTACTATTTTGTCGTAATTACAATCTTCTACATCAAACTCTGTACCCACACCTGCACCAACCGTATGGATAATCGTACTAATTTCTTCATTTTTTAAAATATCTTGTAGTTTTGCTTTTTCTGTATTGATTACTTTTCCTCGAAGTGGCAAAATTGCTTGAAAACGACGGTCACGACCTTGTTTGGCAGAACCTCCCGCCGAGTCTCCTTCCACAAGATAAAGCTCATTCTTATTTGGGTTTCGCGATTGAGCAGGAGTTAATTTTCCGGAAAGAAGTGTTTCTGAGCGTTTCTTCTTTTTCCCGTTTCGAGTTTCTTCACGGGCTTTTCTGGCAGCTTCTCTTGCTTCACGAGCTTTTACTGCCTTTTTAACAAGAAGAGAGCTTGTCTCAGGGTTTTCTGCAAGGAAGTAAGCTAAATGTTCCGCTACTACAGCATCCACTGCCTGACGAGCTTCCTGCGTCCCTAGTTTTTCTTTTGTTTGGCCTTCAAATTGAAGAATTTTTTCCGGCACGCGAATAGAAAGTACAGCTGATAAACCTTCGCGAATATCGCTACCTTCCAAATTTTTATCTTTTTCTTTAAGTAAATTAACACGGCGAGCATAGTCATTAAAAATACGCGTCATAGCAGCTTTCATACCTGATTCATGAGAACCTGCTCCACGAGTTCGTACATTATTTACAAAACTTAATATATTTTCTGAGTAGCCGTCATTAAATTGGAATGCCATTTCGACTTCGATAGTCGCGTTTTCCCCTTCAAAACTTGCTACTGGATGAAGTACATCTTTGCCTTCATTAATATATTCTACAAAGTTTTTCACACCTTCCTCAAAATGGAAAGACTCTGCCATGCCAACACGTTCATCAATTAATTGAATGAGCATGCCTTTTAGAAGAAATGCAGACTCTCTTAATCGTTCGGAAAGTGTTTCATAATTAAAAGAAGTTGTTGGGAAAATTGCTGGATCCGGTTTAAAGCGAATGGTTGTCCCTGTTGCTTTAGATTTACCGATTTTTTTAAGCTTTCCGTCAGGTTTCCCACCATCTTTAAATCTTTGTTCGTACGTTGCTCCTTCTCGATTTATTGTTACTACTAACCATTCAGAAAGCGCATTTACAACGGAGGAACCAACACCATGGAGACCACCACTAGTCTTATAACCGCCTTCTTGCCCAAATTTACCACCAGCATGAAGTACTGTTAATATAACTTCTACAGTAGATTTACCAGTTTTGTGCATCCCAACTGGCATTCCACGACCTTCATCACTCACACTGACACTATTATCATCATGTAGTGTGACAACTATTTTCTTACCAAAACCTGCAAGAGCCTCATCGACCGAATTATCCACAATCTCATATACTAAATGGTGCAACCCGCGTACATCTGTTGAACCAATATACATCGCTGGGCGTTTTCGAACAGCGTCTAGCCCTTCAAGCACCTGAATAGAATCATCATTATACTCATTCCGATTCATATTTCAAAACTCCCTTCATTCCATCAATCTCTAGCGTTTGTTGTTCATTTGTTGTTATCTTCTGAAAACCACTTTATCAGAATAGCATTAACTAGCTAATTAATAAAGTGATAGTTTAGTGACAATTTCTTTTTCATAAAAAAACAGGCTCTGCTATAAGAACCTGCTTCCTCCCAAAATGGTCTGTTATTTATTCCATTTCTTGATAAGCAACCTTAATGCAATAATCCATGACAGTAGGATATCCTTTTTCTGTCAAAAAATCAAATGCTTCTTGATTAAAAATGCCAAGTTGTGCCCAAAACACATCCGCGTCTACCTTATCAAACGCTTTAGCAATTTCAGGTAAAAACTCTGAACGGCGAAATACATTAACAATATCAACATGTTCTTCAATATCGCTCAATTGTTTTACAGCTTTCTCGCCAAGTATCTCTTCTGCATTAGGGTTTACTGGTATGATTTTGTAGCCCGCACGCTGCATTAATTGCGTTACTTGATAACTTGTACGTTCTGGCTTATCACTCAGGCCAACGACTGCGATTACTTTTGCTTGCTTTAAAATCTGATTGATCTCTTCTTTTGTTGGATTTTGCATTAGTCTAATCGCCCCCTCACTATTCTTTTTAATCATAAGCTATTTTTAGGTTTTTTTCAACTTTTCCTTGTGATTTCTACATACAATTTAGCCAAATATCTCTTTTTTATGCTATAATTCTTTATGGAAAACATCATTTCTACTTGAGGGGTTTAAAAATGACTATTAACTTGATTTTGCTTTCATTATTAGCCTATGTTATCGGATCGATACCATCTGGTTTATGGATTGGAAAAATATTTTACAAAAAAGATATTCGAGATTTTGGTAGTGGTAACTTAGGGGCTACAAATGCATTTCGTGTTTTAGGCATGAAAGCTGGTAGTATTGTCACTTTAATGGATATTTTAAAAGGAACTGTCGCTACTTTGCTTCCTTTCTTCTTCCAATTAAATGTAGATCACCACTTCTGGTTACTCACTGGCGCATTTGCCATCATTGGTCACAGCTTTCCACTTTTTGCTGGATTTCGAGGAGGAAAAGCAGTTGCTACATCGGCAGGAGTTATTCTCGCTTATGCCCCATTATTATTTGTAGCTGCATTAGCTGTCTTCTTGATTACATTAAAATTAAGTAAGTATGTATCACTTAGCTCAATGATAGGCGCACTTGCAGCTCTAATTATTTCTTTATTTTTAGGAGATTGGATTTTAATTATCCTTGTTGCTTGTATTGCAAGCTTTGTTATTTGGCGTCACCGAGCAAATATTCGCCGGATTCGTAGCGGGGAAGAACCGAAAATTAAATGGATGTAGTACAAAACCCAGAAGCATTGTCTAGCTTCTGGGTTTTTCATTTATCCAATCGTTATTTGATATTCAGAAGAAAAAACTGCTTCTGGTTCTAAATGTTCAATCCCAGCTTTATCACGGAGTTCTACTGAATTTCCAACACCATCAGCAATACCAAACCATGGCTCAATACAAAGGAATGGCGTACCTTCTTTGGCAGTCCAAATGCCAACAAAAGGGAATTCCTGAAAAGCAACTTGAACAAAATGAGGCGTTTTATTAGATTTAATGGTAATTTCTTTTTTGTGTAAACCTTCAAATATAAGTGCATCATTTTTAAACAAGTCATAACTTAGTGGCAAAATTTGCGTTGGTTTTCCGGTAATATCTTGAATTTCGCCGCTACGATAAGGCCCCTCTAAACAAAGGGTTTCTAATTTTTCTTCTGTTCCAAAATCCAAATAATAATCTTCAAATGCCGTTCCTTCAACAAGCGGTAAATTAAAAGCCGGATGTGCTCCGATAGAGAAATAAATCCGCTTTGTATCAGTATTCTCTACTTCATAAAAAACAGAAACTGTACTTTTTTCTATTTTGTAACTAATAGATAATTTGAATTTGTATGGATAAATTTTTAACGAGTCTTTATCTGCGTCTAAATCAAAACGAATCATGTTGTCTGTTTGCTCAACCACTTGAAAATTACGATCACGAGCGAAACCATGTTGACCTAAATGATATGGTTTCCCTTCTGCAAAATAAGTATCTTCTATAAGCCTTCCCACTGTTGGAAATAATACAGGCGAATGACGTCCCCAAAATTCACTATCTGCATTCCATAAATACTCTAAACCCGTATCCTTATGGAAAATTCGTGTTAATTCAGCTCCTGCTTCTTTCATTTCTACAATTATGAACTCGTTTTCTAGTTTAATCATTTTCTTTCTCCTCCAAATGAAACCGCTCAATTTGTTCCCATTCATGCTCTCTTTTCAGCACAACTAATTGCATTTCACCAAACAAATCATAATGCGGAATATTTTTTCGACGATTATCAATCCAGTCTGGTGCAAGCCCATATTGTTTTCCCCATAGTTGTAATTTTTTCAAATCAGAACAAGCAACTTTTGTTACTGTTTTAGAGTCGGGAAAACGGTCATCTAGCCAATAATGTGTAATAATCGCTATCTCACCACGGCTTGCTTTTTCTTTCCATAATTCCATTTCATCACGCTTTACGCCAAAAGCCATTTTTATCACTACCAGTCTTATTTATTCTAACGCTTTTAGATAGGCTTTATGCCAGTTC
The DNA here is from genome assembly GCF_014322765.1 of Listeria immobilis. Classification (GTDB taxonomy): domain Bacteria; phylum Bacillota; class Bacilli; order Lactobacillales; family Listeriaceae; genus Listeria; species Listeria immobilis. The sequence continues at coordinate 134,928 of NZ_JAASTZ010000009.1, forward strand.
GGAAATGTTCTTCTTAAGGATACAGGGCGAAAATCCTCTTTTGTTACACATACATGCTCTGTTTCTCCTGTAATGGCAATTTCTTTCGTATCTTCATAGCAAATTTCATAGCCATAAGTAACACGAAGTCCATCATACCCTTTTATCCATGTTTTTACAACTGCCTTTTGGCCATAACGTAACGGTTTTCCGTAATGTAGATGCACGTCTAATACTGGTGATAAATAACCTGCTTCTTCCATATCAAAATAACGGAAACCTAATTGTTCGATTAATCTTGTTCGACCGATTTCCATCCAAACTAGGTAATTATTATGATAAACTACTCCCATTTGGTCTGTTTCGGCATAACGTACTTCAATTGTTGTTTCAGCAATTTCCATTTGTATTTCCTCCCGTCACAACTTCCTCTTCCTTATTTTACCAAAGCCGATAAAAAAAAGCTTCCCCTGAATATTTACAGAGAAAGCATTTTAAAGATTTTTAGTTGTTTTTCAATTTTTCAAGTTCTACAAGGAATTTATCATTTAATACACGGATAAATGTTCCTTTCATTCCTAGAGAGCGAGAATCGATAACACCAGCACTTTCTAATTTACGAAGTGCATTAACGATTACAGAACGGGTGATTCCTACACGATCTGCAATCTTAGAAGCAACTAGAAGGCCTTCTTTGCCATTTAATTCATCAAAAATATGTTCAATCGCTTCTAATTCACTGTAAGAAAGAGAACTAATTGCCATTTGTACAACAGCACGGCTACGAGCTTCTTCTTCAATTTCTTCTGCTTTTTCATGTAAGATTTCCATACCAACAACAGTTCCACCATATTCAGCTAAAAGTAAATCATCATCAGTGAAATTGCTTTCTAAACGGGATAAAATTAATGTTCCAAGACGTTCACCACCACCAACGATAGGTACGATAGTTGTTAGGCCTTTTGTAAACAAATCACTATTTTCGATTGGAAATGCTGTATATTGACTTGAAACTTCTAGATTTGATGAAGTTTCACCAACATTAAAAAGACTTTGCGTATATTCTTCTGGGAATTGGCGTTCTGTAAGCATTTGTTTCATACGGTCATTTTCGATGGGAAGTGCTTCAGAATAGCCTAATAACTTACCTTTACGACTTACAATATAAGTATTTGCTTCAATTACGTCTGTTAGTGTATCTGCCATTTCTTTAAAGTTTACAGTTTTTCCTGCAGCGTTTTGCAGCATTGCATTAATTTTTCTTGTTTTTTCTAATAAAGTCATTATTAGATCCTCCTAGTATTTTATAAAATAAATTGAGTTAAATCTCTGTTTTTCATAATTGGTGCAAGTTTTTCATTTACATAGTTTTCAGTTACTTTTATTGATTCCATATTGATTTCTGGAGCCTCAAAAAGCAAATCTTCTAGTAATTTTTCTAAAATGGTATGAAGTCTTCTTGCGCCAATATTATCCGAATCTTGGTTCACTTGGAAAGCAATTTCTGCAATTCGTTCAACAGCTTCTTTAGTAAAAATCAAATCAATTCCTTCTGTTTTAAGTAAGGCTTTATATTGTTTGATTAGCGCATTATCAGGCTCCGTGAGAATCTTGTAGAAATCTTCTTGTGTTAATTTATCTAGTTCGATTCTAATTGGAAATCTACCTTGAAGCTCCGGAATGAGATCACTTGGCTTCGACATATGGAAAGCTCCTGCTGCAATGAACAAAATATACTCCGTGTTGACTGTACCATATTTAGTGGAAATTTGCGACCCCTCAACGATAGGCAAAATATCTCTCTGGACCCCTTCTCTAGAAACTTGCGCATTTCCGCCACCTTCTTTGCTGGCGATTTTATCAATTTCATCAATAAAAATCATGCCCATTTGTTCTGCACGATGAATTCCTTCTGCTGCTAATTCCTCAGCATCTATTAATTTCGATGCCTCATCTTCAAAAAGAATTTTTTTCGCTTCTCGTACAGCTACTTTTCGTTTTTTCTTCTTCGCTGGAAACATTCCTGAAAGCGCATCTTGCATGCCATTCATTTGATCCATTCCAGCCCCACGCATCATATCTAACATTGGATTTTGTTGTTCTTTAACTTCCACTGTTACAATCTCTTCATCAAGTTCGCCATTTTGAAGACGCCACTCGATTTGGCTGCGTTTATTTTTTAGCTCTTGGTCCACTTCTTCTTCTACTGGTTCTTCTGGTTGATTCATGCCACCAAACAATGCTTCTAATGGGTTTGGTGATGTCGTTTGTTTTTTCTTCTGACTTGGTGCCAATAATTTAATCAGGCGTTTTTCAGCATTTTTTTCTGCTTTAACACGAACAAGTTGCATTTTTTCTTCTTTTACTAAACGAACAGAAACTTCTACTAAGTCACGAACCATTGATTCTACATCGCGACCTACATAGCCTACTTCTGTGAATTTAGTTGCTTCCACTTTTGAAAATGGCGCTCGAACAATTTTGGCAATTCGGCGTGCAATTTCTGTTTTCCCAACCCCTGTTGGTCCAATCATTAAGATGTTTTTCGGAATGATTTCATCACGAATAGCTTCGTCCATAAGTTGTCTACGATACCGATTTCTAAGTGCTACCGCAACTGATTTTTTAGCGCCTGTTTGTCCAATAATATATTGATCCAGTTTTTCAACAATTTGTTTTGGTGTTAACTGGCTCGTTAGCATTTGATTTGTCAAATTAATCACTCCTTCAAAGCTCTTCTACCGTAATATGATCGTTTGTAAAAACACAAATTTCTGAAGCAATCTCTAATGCATGACGCGCAATATCTTTTGCTTCCATTTGACCACCGTTGTGGCGTTTTAGCGCTCGACCGGCCGCAAGAGCATAATTTCCGCCAGAACCAATCGCTAAAATTCCATCATCAGGCTCAATAACTTCTCCTGTACCCGAAACAAGTAGTAATGTATCTTTATCCATAACAATTAACATTGCTTCCAATTTGCGTAAAACACTATCACTTCGCCATTGTTGTGCAAGTTCTACAGATGCTCTTTCTAAATTACCATTATATTCATTAAGTTTTGCTTCGAATTTTTCAAATAATGTAAAAGCATCTGCAACAGAGCCAGCAAATCCAGCAATTACCTTATCATGAAAAAGACGACGAACTTTTTTTGCGGTGTGCTTCATAACAACAGATTCTCCCAGTGTTACCTGACCGTCTCCTGCCATTGCAGCTTTTCCATCGTGATGAACTGCAAATATCGTTGTAGCATGTAGTTCCATTTCCTTTACCTCCTCCAAATTTAAGCCCTCGGATGATGTTTCATATAGGTAGATTTTAAATGTTCTTTTGTAACGTGTGTATAAATTTGTGTCGATGATAAGCTAGCATGCCCTAGTAACTCCTGAACAGTTCTCATATCTGCGCCATTATTAAGTAAATCAGTCGCGAAAGTATGACGCAACATGTGAGGATGAATTTTTCGAGTCAATGATGCTTTACTTATTATTTTTGTAAGACAGTAACGGATTCCTCTAGTTGTAAGTGGATCTCCATAATGATTAACTAATAGTGCATCATGTGTTTTGTTAAAACGTTTCATTAATTCTAATCGCTTATCCAAATAATCTGTAATCGCGTCCTCGGCGTATACACCAAAAGGCACATACCGTTCTTTATTCCCTTTTCCTCGAATAAGTATTGCTTGGTAGCTTTTATCAATATCTGTTAACAAAATACCTGCACATTCACTTACCCGTATTCCAGTGCCATATAATACTTCTAAAAGCACTCTATCTCGCAGTGTAAGCGTTTCATTATCTTCATAAACTACCTGAAACAAAGCTTCCATTTCTTCTGAATAGAAAAATTTGGGAAGCCTTAGCTGATTTTTCGCATGTGATACATAAGTAAACGGATTTTCAGCAATTACATTCTCTCTTAAAAGAAAAGTGTAAAAACTCCGTAAACTTGAAATCTTTCTCGCAACAGTTGTTCGTGGAAAAGATTTCTGTTTCAATTCGGTTAAATAAATTCGAACGTCTAGAAACGTAACTTGTTCATAGTGCGTAATAGCTTGTTCATTTAGAAAACGACGAAAATCAAGCAAATCATTTTCATAGGCAGTACTTGTATTGTCTGAATAGTTTCGTTCTGAATGGAGATAGTCAAGAAATAGTTGCTCCCACTTTCCCTCCTGATTCATGCTAATACACCTCTCAAACACTCTCATGTTAACATAACAACATACTAGTTGCAATGATTTTATCCATTTTTCGCAACTTTTCGAATTAATCACGTTTTATATTCAATTTAAACAATTAGCTTTTCTTTTGTGAAAAAAACAACATTTATATACAAAAGGTTTCTTTAACTATTCACTCGAAAGAAAAACTGCCTTTTCATCCCAATTTACTCTTTAGAAAAGTCTAAAAATGAAAATCATGATGAAAAGAACAGTAACTAATTGCCCTAAATCATTATAGTGTTTTTATACTTGTTCTGCAACCCCTTTAATTGCATTTAGTGCTCTTTCTGCTAGCTTTTCATTACGTTCTTGTTTCGCTCTGATTTTGGATGTTAATTCAGGAAATAGTCCAAAATTGACATTCATTGGTTGAAATGATTTTTTACTTGTACTTGTAATATAATTTGCTAAACTCCCAATCGCAGTTTCATTTGGAAAAATAATTAGTTCTTTTTCTTCTACAAACTTGGCTGCATTAATTCCAGCTGCAAGTCCACTAGCTGCCGATTCAACATATCCTTCAACACCTGTCATTTGACCAGCAAAAAATAAGTCATTTCTTGATTTAAGTTGATAAGTTGGTTCCAGTACTGTTGGCGAATTAATAAAGGTATTACGATGCATTACTCCATAACGGACAATTTCCGCATTTTCTAACCCAGGTATCATTCCAAAAACTCGTTTTTGTTCGCCCCATTTAAGATGTGTTTGAAAACCTACCATATTATAGAGTGTTCCTGCTGCATCATCTTGGCGTAATTGTAATACCGCATATGGTCTTTTGCCTGTTTTCGGATTTTCAAGCCCCACAGGTTTTAGCGGACCAAATAACATTGTTTTAATTCCACGTTTTGCCATCACTTCAATTGGCATGCATCCTTCAAAAAACACTTCTTTTTCAAATTCTTTTAATGCTGCTGTTTCTGCAGTTACTAAAGCTTCATAAAAAGCGTGGAATTCTTCCTCCGACATAGGACAATTTAAATATGCTGCTTCACCTTTATCATATCTAGATTTTAAATATACCTTCTCCATATCAATACTATCTTTTTCAATAATTGGTGCTGCTGCATCATAAAAGTAAAGATACTCTTCACCAGTTAATTGTTTTATTTCTTCTGCAAGGGCTGGACTTGTTAATGGACCTGTTGCAATAATTGTTGGGCCTTCAGGAATAGTTGTTACTTCTTCATTATGCACTGTAACCAGTGGATGATTTTTCACCTTATCAGTAATATAGCCAGAAAATTCATGACGATCTACTGCAAGCGCTCCTCCTGCTGGTACAGAAGCTTTATCAGCAGCTTCAATAATAATAGAATCAAGTATTCGCATCTCTTCTTTTATTACACCTACTGCATTAGTTAACCCATTAGCTCTTAATGAGTTGGTACACACGAGTTCTGCAAATTTATCTGTGTGATGCGCTGGTGTTTGTTTCACCGGCCGCATTTCATATAAATCAACCGCTACGCCTCTTTTTACTAGTTGCCATGCTGCTTCACTTCCTGCAAGACCTGCTCCAATTACATTTACTCTTTTTTCCATTAGTCCGCCTCCTCGCGCAACAATGGCAACACAAAGGAACTCCCAGTGCTGCCATTTTTTCTATTTATTGTTGTGTTGATTCCTTATAATCACAATTTGTACATTGAATTTGTACGCCTTTTTTAAGTTTCTTTTCAACCAATGCTCGCTCATTACATTTTGGACAAGCTCTTTCTACTGGTTTATCCCATGAAACATAATCACAATCTGGATAACGATCACAGCCGTAAAAAATTCGTTTTTTCTTACTCTTTCTTTCTATTACGTGTCCTTTATCACATTTCGGACAAGTAACACCGATTTCTTTTACAATTGCTTTAGTATTTCGGCAATCAGGGAATCTACTACATGCTAAGAATTTACCATATTTCCCCATTTTGAATACCATTGGTGCACCGCAAAGATCACAATCGATTCCAGCCGGTTCGTCTTTGATTTCAATTTTTTCCATTTCAGCATCTGCTTTTATCACATTTGGTTCGAATTGTTTATAAAATTCATCAATTACTTTAACCCATTCCAATTGTCCATGCTCTACTTCATCTAACTCGCTTTCCATGTTAGCTGTGAACTTTACATCTAAAATTTCTGGAAAGTATTCTTCAATCATCTCATTGACAATTTCGCCAAGTTCCGTTGGGATAAAACGTTTATTCGTCAATGATACATAATTTCGACGTTGAATAGTGTCTAACGTTGGTGAATAGGTAGATGGACGACCAATTCCTATTTCCTCAAGTGTTTTTACCAATCTAGCTTCCGTATAACGTGGAGGTGGCTGTGTGAAGTGCTGACGCTGTTCTAGTGATTCTGACTGCACTGTATCGCCTTTTTTTAAATCTGGTAAAATATTTTCTTTTTCTTCTGTGTTATCATCATTACTTTCAACATATACTTTCATAAAACCATGGAACTTAATTTTGGACCCGTTTGCTCTAAAGTTCACGCCATTATTATCAAGGTCGACACGCATTGTATCAAGGACTGCTGGAGTCATTTGACTAGCAATAAATCGTTCCCAAATTAAACGGTACAAGCGAAGTTGATCGCGCGTTAAATATTCTTTCATTGCTTGTGGACTTCTCATCGCACTCGTTGGACGTATTGCTTCATGGGCATCTTGAGCGCCTTTTGCATTTTTATCGGAACGTTTATGCTCACGGGAAAATTCAGATCCATAAGTTTCTTTAATGTAATTGCCAGCTTCTAAAATAGCGGAATCTGCAATACGGGTGGAATCGGTACGCATATAGGTAATTAGCCCAACTGTACCTTGTTTACCAAGTGTAATACCTTCATACAGTTGTTGTGCAAGCATCATTGTTTTACGAGTTCGATAATTTAATTTTCGTGCTGCTTCTTGTTGTAAGCTGGATGTCGTAAAAGGAGCTGCGGGATTTCTAAGCCGTTCTTTTTTGGTTACATCTGTAACGTCAAAGTTTTTTCCTTTAATGGCAGACATGACTTCTTTTACATCATCAGCTGTTGAAAGTTTTTTCTTTTTGCCATTTACTCCATAAAAATTGGCTTGAAACTTCTTCTTACCCTTAAGAAAATTACCATCAATTGTCCAATATTCTTCTGGTTTAAAATTATTAATTTCTTTCTCTCTATCAATAATAATGCGAAGTGCAATTGATTGAACCCGTCCTGCACTTAAACCTTTTTTCACTTTCTTCCATAAGATCGGACTAATATTATATCCAACTAACCGGTCCAATATTCTCCGTGCTTGCTGGGCATTTACTAAATCCATGTCGATTTTTCGAGGGGTTTTGAATGATTCTTTCACTGCTTCTTTTGTAATTTCATTAAATACAACTCGAAGGTCATCTGTTTGATCTAAATCAAGACTATTCGCCAAATGCCACGCGATTGCTTCTCCTTCGCGATCTGGATCGGCTGCTAGATAGACTTTCTTTGCTTTTTTTGCTGCTTGTTTTAATTCTTTTAAAACCGGACCTTTACCACGAATTGTGATATATCTTGGTTCGTAGTCATGTTCTGTGTCAACACCCATCTGACTTTTCGGTAAATCTCGTACATGCCCCATAGATGCTTTGACTTTAAATTTTTTTCCCAAATATTTTTCAATCGTTTTTGCTTTTGCAGGTGACTCTACAATCACTAAATAATCTGCCATATTAATATATTCCTCCCTGATTTGGGTCAATACACGGGCTTTACTAGTGGTGTTAAAAAAGATTTAAGCCCTAGCCTCGCGTTCAATAAGTTTTGCATGCTTTATTTTCACATAATTCAGTAGTAAATATTAGCCCTTCCTACTGCGTTTGTCAATGACTTTAAATAAAAAATCATTAATTTATGTTTTTTCAGCTTTCTTTAGCAAACTTATCTTAAAAAATCAGGAATTGCAAGTCAAATCACTTATAAATAGTATTTTCACTACTTTTATAGCTTTATTTGAAAAAATTCTTCTATTATATTGTTTGCATTTATAACTAACTTTGCACCTTCTTGAATTAAATTATTTGTCCCTTTACATGTATCACTAAAAATACTTCCTGGCACTGCAAAAACTTGCCGATTTTGTTCCAGGGCAAAGTCAGCTGTAATAAGTGAGCCACTTCTTTCGGCAGCTTCAATTATCACTGTTCCAAGTGCTAATCCACTAATAATTCTGTTTCGTTCAGGAAAATACCAACGCTTCGCTTCTTCTGTTGGTAAATATTCACTCATAATTAAGCCCTTTTGAGAAATTTCTTTTGCTAAATGTATATTTTTCTTTGGATAAATGTTTTCTACACCTGAACCAAGCACAGCAATTGTATTTCCATTTGTTTTACAAGCTGCTAAATGTGCCTCGGTGTCTATCCCATTCGCGAGTCCGCTAACGACTGTTATATTTTGACGAGCTAATTGTTTTGCAATCGACATACAAGCTTTACGACCATAATCACTCATTTTTCTAGTTCCTACTACTGCAACGGCTTGTCTATGGAATAATTCCACATCACCCTTGCAAAAAAGTAGTGGTGGTGCTTCATAAATTTCTTTTAGTAGTTTTGGATATTCATCATCCAGTATAAAAATTATTGTTACTTCATCATTTGTGTAAGGTGCAGCATTTTCTAATTCGTTAATTATCTGATTAGCTTTATCCTCATTAAAAAAAGAAGCAACAAATTCTGTCACTTGTATATCCCACTGATTAAAGTCAGACAGCTTCTGCCAAATTCTAGCTCGTTTTTTTGCAGAAATTGATGGGCATGATGCTATTTTCAGCCAAGTTGTTCGTTCTTTAAAATTCAATAAATGCACCTCCTAGTAGTTAAATAGAGTGTACAAATATCTGCTTTATTTGTAAAATGAGCAAAATTCCTTATACAACAAAAAAAAGCCTATTATCCAAATAGAAAACAGGCTTTTTTATTAAAAGAAAATGCTATTTTAAACTGTCAAAATGTAACTTTGCTTCTTTTACTGGCGAAAAACTTAAACGATGGATTGGACAAATTCCCAATGTGTCTAACCCATGCAAATGTTTTTTTGTTCCGTAACCCATGTTTTGCGCAAAATCATACCCTGGGTAAGAAATCTCATATTCTTTCATTAGCTTATCTCGCGTTACTTTAGCTATTATGGAAGCAGCAGCAATGGTTATACTTTTCGTATCGCCTTTAATTATCGATAACTCTGAATCTTGATATTTTAGAGGCATTGCATCAATTAATACAAAATCTGCTTTAGGTTCTAGTTCATTTAATGCTTTTCTCATAGCCAATTTAGTCGCCTCATAAATATTTACTTTATCAATTATATCATGCTCAATGATACCTACTCCAATAGAAATGGCTTGCTGTTTTATCAACTCAAAAAGCGCTTCTCTTTTCGTTTCATTTAACTGTTTAGAATCATTAATTCCAACCACAGCAAAATCTTCTGGCAAAATCACAGCAGCCGCAACTACTGGACCAGCAAGTGGACCTCGCCCAACCTCATCTACTCCAGCAATTAGTTTATAACCTTGTTTATATAAGTCTATTTCGTATTGTTTCATTTCAAGCAATTTTTCTTTTAATTGGGCTTCTTTTTCCCATTTCTTCTGAACAGAAATAAGTAGCTTTTGAACTCCTTTGCGTTTATCATTTAAACACAATTGAAAAAAAGGATCATTTCTTGAAGACACTTGACTTAGTTTTTTTTGAATAGTTGAAATAGAGTCACTCATTCTGCATCTTCTTCCCAATTAGGGAAATCAAAGGACATTCTTCCTAATTTTTGCTGACGAATTTCTCTAACTACTGTTTCGGCGGCACGCGAATAATCTGGATCATTATATCGATCTAAAAGTCCTCTTTTTTCAGCAATAAAAGCTAGTGTTTTAATAGGATTTTCAGACACTTTCTCCACTTTTAACCAGTTCTCTAATCGATCTGGGTAATGTTTTTCTAAAAAGTGTAAGCCATATCCTGCAATTTCTTCCATCTGAAGTAAGTCATCTTTAATTGCACCAGTTAATGCCAATTTATAACCAATTTCTTGATCTTCAAATTTAGGCCACAGTATTCCTGGTGTATCTAAAAGTTCTAAAGTTTTCCCAACTTTAATCCATTGTTGCGCTTTTGTTACACCTGGTTTATTACCAGTGCGCGCAATATTTTTCTTTGCAAGTCGATTTATTAATGTGGATTTACCAACATTAGGAATACCTAAGATCATCGCACGTATTGCACGTGGTTTCATTCCCTTACTTCTTAGGCGTTCAAATTTTTCAGCCATTAATTTTTCAGCTGCTTGTTCAATTTTGAATAGACCTTTCCCTTCTTGCGCGTTGACCGCAACTGCCGGTAAGCCTTTCTCAGCAAAATAATCTATCCATTCTTTCGTTGTTTTTTCATCAGCTGTATCTGCTTTATTTAAAATAATCACTCGTCTTTTTTGATGAATAATTTCTTCTAGCATTGGATTAGAAGAAGAAAGCGGAATACGTGCATCCACTAATTCAAAAATCACATCAACTAGTTTTAATTTTTCAGTTACTTCACGACGAGCTTTGGCCATATGACCTGGAAACCATTGAATTGTCATTATTTACTCCTAATCTATAAGTTTGGCATTTTCAATTGGCCAGTAACAAATTGGTGTTGTTCCGAGTATTATGCTTTGTGGAATAGGACCAATAATGCGACTATCCTTACTTGCTCTACGATTATCACCTAAAACAAAATAAGTATCTTTTGGTACTTTTCCACCCTCCAATTGATCTTTGGAACTATAATCATCTGTTAAATAACCGTCTTTTAGTTTTTCCTTGTAAGTATCTAAATACGGCTCATCATATTTTTTACCGTTAATATAGAGTTGATCTGCTTTGTATTCTACCGTATCGCCAGGGAGACCAATTACTCGTTTAATGTATTCTTTTCCATCATTTTCACGAAAAACGATGACATCAAAACGATCTACATGTCCAAATCGATTAATAATTACGCGATCATCATTATGGAGTGTCGGCATCATCGAAATTCCATCTACTAGGATAGGGACAAATAAATAAAAACGGATTATAACAGCAATTAACACTGCTAAAACAGCCGCCCAAATCCAAGACCATAACCGTTTTAAATTCTTTTCTTTCAAGAAATTGCACCGCCCTGTTTTTTACTAATAGTATTATTATATACGAAAAAACGTTCATTTAATAGAGAAATCCGTGAAAAAGTAGCTTTCACGGATTTCTAGTTAATTTCCAAATTGCAAAACTGTTCCATTTACAGTTGTATCATCAATGAATCCAAAAACGCGGCTATCTGAACTTCCTCCACGATTATCTCCAAGCACAAACAGTTTTCCTTCTGGTACTTTGCTCTCACCTGTCATATCCTCTAATGTATAGTCCGCAATATAAGGTTTTTGAGTTGGATCCGGATTCCATAATGTTAATGTACTTTCTGGCAAATAACTTTCTACTTTACGTTTACCATTCAAGTATAATTCTCCATTTTTAAATGCTATTTTATCTCCGGGCAAACCGATTACTCGTTTGATGAAATGTTCTCCAGTTCCAATCATTGGCGGCTCATCAAACACAATAATGTCAAAACGCTTTGGATTCGTTATTTTTTCGATAAAAATCCGATCACCATCTTGATAGGTCGGCTCCATAGATGTGCCTTCTACTTTTACGGGTGCAATAACAAAATTGCGAACTACTAAAGCTATTGCCAATGCCGCTACAATAACAAGCACCCAACTTAATAATTGCTGCGCCCTGTTTTTTTTCTTGGGCTGTTCTTTGTCATTTTCTTGCATCCATGTCTCCTCCTAGGCTTGCTGCAGTTTTAATTATCGTTTTAATGATTTTCCAAATGAAATTACTTTTCCAAGTACACTATCCTGTGAAATAAAGCCAATATAACGACTATCTTTACTCACTTGGCGATTATCACCTAATACAAATAATTTGCCTTCAGGAACAGTAAGTGCGCCATTAGAACCTTTGATTTCAGCCATAGTAAAATTAGAATCTCCATTCGCATCTGTTGTTAAATAACCACTTTGTAACGCATCTTTTTCCGAATCTAAGTAAGGTTCATCATATTTTTTATCATTAATATACAATTGATCTTCTTTATATTCTACTTTATCTCCAGGAAGTCCAATTACCCGCTTAATGTATTCTGCATTTTCTTCATCAGGAGCTGGAAACACAATGATGTCAAAACGATCTGGTTCTGATACTTTATTAATAAATAAATGTTCCCCATCATGTAGTGTTGGGTCCATTGATTCACCATTAACAGTAACTGGAGAAATTAAAAAATAGCGAATGCCGAAAGCTAGCACAAGCGCAATGATAATTATTTTTATCCATCCAAATGCCCCTGAAAAAAATTTATTTTCATTTTTCATGTTTTTTTATCCTCTCCAACTAATATTAGTAAAGTATAGCACGAAACAAGCCAAATGTTGTAATAAAAAAGCTGATTTAATAGAAAAATGCGCGCCAATTATGACGCGCATCTAAAATCATGCTGATGTTTTAATTGGAATTATGGAACCATCCTCTAATTGTAGCTGTGGTTCTTCTTCCCCACGTGCTGCTTTTTCAGTAATAATACATTTTGTAATATCATCACGAGAAGGAATTTCGAACATTACTTCTAGCATAATTTGCTCAATAATAGAACGAAGACCACGTGCACCTGTTTTACGTTCAATCGCTTCTTTCGCAATTTCTATCAATGCAGTAGGTTCAAATTCAAGTTCTACATCATCTAGCTCTAACATCCGTTTATATTGTTTTACCAGCGCATTTTTTGGTTCTGTTAAAATAGAGACTAATGCTGCTTCGTCTAACTGTTCCAAAGTTGCAATTACTGGCAAACGACCAATAAATTCAGGTATTAGACCGAATTTCAGTAAATCTTCTGGAACAACACGAGACAAATAAGTTTCGTCTTCTTTGAGTTTTGCATTATCCGTACCAAATCCAATGACCTTCTCACCCATTCGATTTTTTACGATTTGCTCAATTCCATCAAATGCTCCACCAACGATAAATAGAATGTTTCCTGTATCAATTTGAATTAACTCTTGATGAGGATGTTTTCTACCACCTTGTGGAGGAACACTTGCAACAGTACCTTCTAAAATTTTCAGTAAAGCTTGTTGAACGCCTTCACCGGAAACATCTCTAGTAATAGATGGGTTTTCAGATTTACGAGCTACTTTGTCAATTTCATCAATGTAGATAATACCTTTTTCGGCTTTTTCCACATCGTAGTCTGCTGATTGAATAAGTTTAAGAAGAATATTTTCCACATCTTCTCCAACATAACCAGCTTCTGTAAGTGAAGTCGCATCTGCAATTGCAAATGGAACGTTAAGAATTCGTGCTAATGTTTGAGCAAGTAGCGTTTTACCACTACCGGTTGGGCCAATTAAACAAATATTACTTTTTGAAAGTTCTACTTCATCTTCTTTAGTTTCATTAGAATTAACACGCTTATAATGATTATAAACAGCTACAGAAAGAGCCTTTTTGGCACGCTCTTGCCCTATAACATAATCACTTAATATATGACGAATTTCCTGTGGTTTTGGCACTTCACCAAAATCAACAAATTCAGAAACACCTAGCTCTTCTTCAATAATTTCGTTACAAAGCTCGATACATTCATCACAAATATAAACGCCTGGACCAGCCACTAATTTACGTACTTGATCTTGAGTCTTTCCGCAAAAGGAGCATTTAAGTTGGCCTTTTTCATCGTTAAATTTAAACATAATATTTCACCCCTTCGCATAGGTATGTTTCATATAGGTGAATTTTTCATCTCCTATGTGTGTTAATAATAGCATTTGTTTTATAGAAATGCCAATCATCTGTATTCATATTTCTACATTCAGAAGGACACGAGTATAACTCATGTCCTTCATTTTTGAATGAAATTATTAAATCAACTTTGGCTTATTTTTCCACAGCGCTATCTAATAATACATCAATAGCTTTACGGATTTTAAGATCTGATTTAAGTTCGCTCATGTCACCAAGTGCGGCACGAACTGCATCTTTTTCCATACCATATTTTTCAGCTAATGTTGCAATTTCTTCATCAATAGCTTCTTCAGTTGGCTCAATATTCTCTGCTTCAGCAATTGCTTCAAGCACTAAGTTCATTTTTACGCGTTTTTCAGCGTCTTTTTCCATTTGTGCATGCATTGCTTCTTCTGTTTGACCAGTAAATTGGTAATATAATTCAGGAGTTAATCCTTGAGCTTGTAAATCTTGTGCAAAATGATTCATTAAGTGATCTGCTTCATGATGAACCATTGCATGTGGAATGTCCACTTCTGCATTTTCAACAGCTTTAGCAATCACTTCTTCTTGCTTAGCTTGAGCTACAGAATCTTCTTTTGCTTCTTGTAAACGTTTAGAGATTTTTTCTTTTAGTTCATCTAAAGTTTCTACTTCTTCGTCAATGTCTTTTGCAAGTTCATCATCAAGAGCAGGAACTTCTTTTGTTTTGATTTCATGTAATTTCACTTTGAAAACTACAGGTTGTCCAGCTAAATCTTCCGCATGATATTCTTCTGGGAAAGTTAACTCAATATCTGCTTCATCGCCAGCTTTTAAACCAACTAATTTTTCTTCAAAGCCAGGAATAAATTGTCCGCTACCAAGTTCTAGCGAATGATTTTCAGCTTGTCCACCTTCGAAAGCTACACCATCTTTGAATCCTTCAAAATCAAGAATTACTGTGTCGCCATTTTCAGCTGGGGCATCTTCTTTTACAACTAACTCAGCTTGACGCTCTTGTAATTGTTTCAATTCTTCTTCTAATTCTTCTGTTGTAAGTTCTGTTTCACGTTTTTCTACTTCAAGACCTTTATAGTCTCCAAGTTTAACTTCTGGTTTTACAGTGACATCTGCTGTTAATACCCAAGTTTCGCCTTTTTCCATAGATTCAATGTTTACTTGAGGAGTGTCCACTGGATCGATTCCAGCTTCATCAATTGCTGCAGAGTATACTTCTGGAAGCAAAATATCAAGTGCATCTTGATAAAGAGCTTCTTCGCCGAAACGTTGATTGAAAATTTGACGTGGAACTTTTCCTTTACGGAATCCAGGCACATTAAGAGTTTTACGTACTTTTACGAAAGCTCTATCTAAACCTTCTTTTACTTTTTCTTGTTCAATTTCAAAAGTAAGTTTTCCAACATTACCTTCTTGTTTTTCCCATTTTACTGACATGGTATAATTCCCTCCATCATCTATTTAGATCAAATTTAATTACTCTCATGACAAGTTTCAGCCATACTTACTAATAATAACACAGATATCCCTGACTTGAAAACAACAAATATCATTATATTAAATAATATTGCTGCCTTATTTCCAACTCTTCAATAAACAAAATTGCTTCCTCTACGCTGCTAGGATTTACATTATCCGAAAGAACACTACTATCACCATACAAAGCATTTGCCCATTGGTAATATGCACTCACCCATATTTCGGAATCTTTTGGTTCTAGCTCAAATGGATAGAGCAAAAATAAATGTTGTTGTATGATACCTAAAACCTGCTCCAGTAAACTAGGATTGCTATTTTCTAGTTCTTCTGTTAATCCAGCAAATATAGCTTGTGCAAAATCATTTTCTGCGAGCATAGGTACAGTTGTCGGATTAAAAAAGCCTGTTTTCGCTATTTTTCGCACTTGTATTTCTTCATCTACTTCTTTTTCTTGCATTAGCTCAAAAATCATTGACTGTACAAATGGTGAAAAATTTTCATCAGCTAGGAAATTTTTAAAAACTGGTAAAAATGTATCAATTTCTAAAAATCTAGCTTCTTGTAAAAATTCAAGTTGCTCCGCTGTTTGCCAAGATGCAAATTCGCGAATATCTTTTCGAGAAACAAACTTTTTGGGGAACTGAATCACATTATCCGCCATTGGTTCGTTCGGCTCGCTTAGTTCTTCTTCCATATAATGTCGTACTAAAGTAAAGTAGGTATCCATATTATCTTCTTTCATAAAAGTAACGGATAGTTCTCCTAAAATTTCTTTACTATAGCCATTCATTGTTAAAAAGTTTTGCCCTATTTCTTGTGCTTTCTTCGTTTTATCTGTTTGATTATAAAACTTAATTAATCTATGTACAATTTCTTCGTTGCAAGGTTCTTGATGATACGCGTTTTCCAAATAATTTAGCGTGCTCATTAACTCATCTTCTGACAACGAAGTAATCCCTTTTTCCAAAAATTTTTTAACACTTACTGGAAAAAAAGCGCCACTTCCATTCATTGTTTTATCTCCTTTTAGTTGAAAAAACTTTATTTATTCTTATTGGATTTACCCTAATTGTAAAAATTCTAACCAATTTCAGCAAAATAGGTTGATTTTGTTTGGTTTATTCTACTTGGATAGTTTGGTTCTGTCAAGAGGGTTTTTAGTGGCTAATTCTTATAAATATTCTTACCAAGGGTCCGCTTAAAATCTCGAATGGTATTGGCCCATGCTAGTTTATCCTGGCTCGGCACTACAAAGGTCCCCGTTGTCGAATTCCATGCGGTCTTTGTTTGGGCTAGACCTTGATTAATCGCCTGTTTCAAACTCGCGATTAGGGGTCCTTATTATTCTTAATCTATACATACTTATCACTAGCGTAACACAATAAATAGCGCCTTTTGAGTTGCCAAGGTAATCCTCCCTTGATTTTACTACCAATTGTAGCAAAGCCAATATCCTTTGCCACTATTTCAACTTCCGCTGTGTAATTTTATAGTTGATATCTCACGGAGTAAAAAACAAAAAAAGCAATTCCTTTTAAAAGGGACATGCTTTGAAACGTTGATATTAACGTTTTGAGAACTGAG
The DNA here is from genome assembly GCF_014322765.1 of Listeria immobilis. Classification (GTDB taxonomy): domain Bacteria; phylum Bacillota; class Bacilli; order Lactobacillales; family Listeriaceae; genus Listeria; species Listeria immobilis. The sequence continues at coordinate 152,034 of NZ_JAASTZ010000009.1, forward strand.
GTGCACGACGCGCAGCCTTCAATCCGTATTTTTTACGTTCTTTCATGCTGTTTTTTAAATACGATTAAACCAAGTTTATTCCATATAACTAAATGTTGATTTTTTGAGTTTTAAGGTCAATTCATTTAAATGGAATTAACTGCGTTTCAAATTTTTCTATGCCGAAGACTATGTCATGTAAAGAAATTACTATGCCAAAAAAGTATATACAATTTGAATTCTAACAAAAGAACAAGCCGATTTAACAACTTGTTCTTTCATTTACTTCAAAAATTAATTATACGTTTCGAGATAAAGAACCTTTTCGCATCATTTTTTTACAGTTCACAATTTAGAAATCACTTTTTTAAATTCTTCATATCTTTTCATAAACTCATCTCTTTCAAAATCAAAATCCCATAAGGAATTATCTATATTTTGATCTATATGAGAAGGTAACTCTTTCAGCTCTTTTTTATATACTTCCAATTTCTCAATAGGCTCTTTTGCTAACTGCTCTAAAAACTGTCCGTCCCACATCTCGCCTGCTAATGGATCACACAAAATAAACTCTATAGCTTTTTTTATTGCAAGATTTTCTAATTCATGCTGTGAAAACATTGTATAAACATCATTTTCATCTATTTCATCTTCAGTTTTATTTAATAATTCTCTAAACCAAATATCATATTTTTCAGTTGTAGTAGGAAAATTATCGCTTACATGATAAATATCTTTTATTTTTTCAGCCATTTATCTATACCTCCAAATTCATTAAATAAGTCATCTATCTTTTTAAGACTATCATTTGCTTTTTTCAATTCATTCTGAAGAAAAATTCTAACATCTTTAGGTAGATTAGGGTTTTTTAGTGAGTTTTCAATGCTTCTCTTTGAGCTCTTAAGAGATTTATGGGTATTGAGCATTTCATCCAAATGATCCCAATGTTTTCCGGGCTCTCCTTTTTTAGGAACTGGATTCCCTTCCAAATCTCTTTTTGTTCCACTAAAATCACCCTCAGTTAAATGATCATTAACGTTATTATTTATCTTCTTCACACTTTTTTTCTGAGCTGGGGTTAGCTTATCTTCAATATTTTTTGGAATATCATCAATAGCCCCACTGACTTTCTTCGTACTCTTTTCAGCCTCTTTCACCTTGTCTGCTTTTTTATGAATCTTATTTGCGTCTTCTATGCCTTCG